>JAPUEI010000001.1 GCA_027492675.1 Propionibacteriaceae bacterium
TGGGCATCACCCCGGCCACCCTGCGTCAGCGCTGTCACCGCGCGCTGCGCCGCCTGGCCGCCCACGTCCCCGACCTGAAGGAGCTGCTCGCCTGAGTTATCCACAGCCCTTATCCACAGTGGGGATAACTACAACCGTGTTATTCCGAGCTGGGCCATGCCCACCTGCGCCCTGGTCGCGCCCTCCTGCCGGAGGTAGCATCCGGCTGTGGCGATGACTCCCGTGCAGGTGCTGGCGGTCGACGTGGGCGGATCGGGGGTCAAGTACGCCCTGACGGACGAGAGCCTGACGCTGCGGGAGAAGGGGCTGGTGCCTACCAGTTTCGATACCCATGCGAGCTTCGTCGACGCCATCGGCGGAATCTTCGACCGGTTCGACGGGATCGACGCCGTGGCGATGAGTTCCTGCGGTGAGCTCGATCCGCGTAGCGGGTACATGTTCTCCGGGGGTGCGCTGCGGTTCAACGGGGGCACGAACATGATCGAGTCGCTCGGCGCGCGGTGCGGCGTCCCGGTGTCGATCGAGAACGACGCCAACTGCGCGCTGCTGGCGGAAGCGGATAGCGGGTGCCTCGTCGATTGCGAGAACGCGATGGCGCTCGTGATGGGCACCGGCATCGGGGGTGCGGTGCTGATCAACCGCCGGGTGTACCGCGGCTCCCACTTCCACTCCGGCAACGCCAGCCCGACGCGGGTCGACCTGACGCCGGGCGCGCCGCTGCTGGCCCGGCTCAACGGGGCGACCGCGCTGGCTACGGGTTACGCCTCGCGAGCCGGCCTCGCGCCGGAGCACATCGACGTCCCGACGGTCTTCGCACGCTGCGAGGAAGGCGACCCGATCGCTCTGGCAGTCATGGACGAGTTCTGCTCGCGGCTGGCCGTCTTCATCCACAACACCCAGCTGATCCTCGATGTCGAGGCATTCGCGATCGGCGGCGGGATCAGCGCCCAGCCCCGGTTCATCGACACCCTGCGCGACCACGTCGACCGCGTCTTCGACGGCTTGCAGATCCAGGTGCCCCGTCCCGAACTGCGTCCCTGCCGCTACCGCAACGACGCCAACCTGATCGGGGCCGTCCTCCACCACTTCAACCCCGACGTGTAGCCAGACGGTGACCCTGGCGCGATTCGTGGCGCGATTCTGGCGCGATTCTCCGTGTCACATGAGTGCTGTGCTGGGGCATGGCTTGGTTGAATGGGAGCGTATTACCGACATGCCTCGGCGGACCCACTGATCCCCCTCATCACCACGAGGCCTGCGGATTCCACCGTGAGGGCCTCCTCCGGAGTTGGCAGCTGGTCCGCGTGACATTCACGCATCCGCACGGCTCGTCCGGAATGCGGCAGGTGGCTCTCGCGGTTGAACGGGAGGCCGGGGCGTATCCCCGCACCCGGCTCATGAAATGAGGCAGAAGCACATGACCATTGCGATCTTCGGCGCCACCGGCCACCTCGGCGGTCTCGTCATCGACCATCTCATCGCGCGGGGCGCCGACCCCGGCGACATCCTCGCCCTGGGACGCAACGAGGAACGCCTGGCGGGGCTGGCCGCCCGCGGACTGCGCACCGCGCGCGTCGACCTGGCCGACCCGGCGGAACTGCCCGCGGCATTGGCGGGAGTGCAGAAGGTGCTGCTCATCTCGGCCAGCGACCCCGGGGCCCGCGTGGCCCAGCACCGCGCCGTGATCGATGCCGCAGCCGAGGCCGGCGTCGGCCACCTCGCGTACACCTCCATCCTGCAGGCGCCGACCTCCCCGCTCGGCCTCGCGGTCGACCACCGGGCCACCGAGGACCTGATCGCGGCGTCCGGCATCCCCGCGACCTTCCTGCGCAACGGCTGGTACACCGAGAACTACGCGGGGGACTTCGCCCTGGCGCGAGAGACCGGGGTCATCGTCAACAGCGTCGGAGACGGACGGGTCGCGACCGCACCGCGCAGTGACTACGCCGAAGCGGCCGCGGTGGTGCTCACTGAGCCCGGACACGAAGGGGCCGCCTACGAACTTTCCGGCGACACCCCGTGGAACTACGCCGAGTTCGCCCAGGCCGCCCAGGAGGTGCTCGGCACGCCGGTGCGCTACCAGGCCGTCACCACCGAGCAGGAGCGCGAGCACCTGCTCGCCGTAGGCCTGGACGACGGCACCGCCGACTTCGTGAGCGCCATGAACACGAGCATCCGTGAGAACGCGCTCGCGTTGAGCAATGGCGATCTCGCCCGCCTGATCGGCCACCCCACGCAGTCGCTCTCAGAGACCTTCCGCGCCTGGGTGTGATCCTGCCGCGCCGGTGCCGGGGGTCTTCCCGGCGGGTGGATGAGACGGTCAGGTCTGAGCAGGACGTTCGGCGAGGGCCGATCTGATCGCCTCGGCGGACGGCGGCAGCTTGGCCTCCCAGGCTTGGTCGTAGATTCCGGCGATCAGCGGCCAGATCTTCTGGAGGCCGTCCTCGACGGACGCGACGCCGTCGGCGACCGGTCCCCACGCGACGAAGTAGTGGGGGATGACGCGCCCAGCCTGGTCCGTCCGCAGCAGCGGGTCGGGGAACCGCAGGGCCACTCGCTCGCCCAACCGTCGACAGGCTTCCCGCTCGTCCTCCAGGCCGGCGAACGCCTCCTCGTGCACCGGTAGTGGGTCCGGGTACCCGCCGTCGAGCAGGAAGCGGAACCCCCACGTCCGGCCGCGGGTGGCCCAGATCAGGTTCACCAGGGGTTCTTCACGAGGTGACTGTTCTTCACGCCCTGATCCAGATCGAGCCGGAACCCGGTCAGGATGGCGGTGAGGTAGTCCTTGTCTTCCAGCGCCTGGTCGTGGACCTCCTGCAGCTTGGACGTTCCCAGCTTGACCAGTTCTGCCAGCGCCGGCGCTGCGACCGTCCCGAGGATCGGCCCGACCTTCGGGACCAGGTTCAGGAACTTGCCGACCACCGCCGCCCCGGCCCCGGTCAGCACCTTCGCGAAGATCTCGGCGTGGTCGACCAGTCCGCCCAACACCCGCAGTGGGATGTTGAGCTGCTCGGCCCACTGGGCGACTCGTTCCAGGGGGAGCATCGAGGCCACCGGGAGAATCAGGTCGAGGCCGACCCGCTGGTCGACCGCGATCCGGCCGGGCTCGAACTTCGCCGAGGAGAGCAGCAGGAAGTCCTCGCCGATCGACATCGCCTCGGGCACTTCGACGAACCCCTTGAGGGTGTCGAGCAGGGCAGCCAGGTCGCCGGCTGCCTTCTCGATGACGAGATCCTGGAACTTGTGCACGTCGAGGTCGGGTAGCAGGTCGGCCTTGGACAGCGCCAGAACCCAGATCCGCGGGAACTCGTTGAGAGGTTTCCCCTCGGGAAGGATGTCGTCCTTGAGCTTTTCCAGCCCGCCGCGGATGCTCCACAGGAGCGACTTGAAGTACTTCTCCTCCTCACCCGTGTGGTCGAGCAGTCTCTGGCCGTCGACGAGGATCAACGCGACATCCGACGTCATCAACTTGGTGAAGGTCTCCACCCGACGGGTGGCCTCCGACTCACTGCTCGGATCCTGCTCGAACCACTCTCCCGGATAGTCGTGCCAGACCAGGCGCACGGAGCTGAACGGCTGCTTGCGGGTGCCGTCCCCGCGGGTCGGCTTGAGTGCGAAGGAGTAGCTGGTCGCGGTGAAGACAGTCTGATCGGGCACCTGCGCGGCGTTCTTCATCTTGAGGTAGTTCTGGCGCAGCCGTGTCGCCTGCCCGGTGTCCTCGGCGACCACCTGGTACAGGCTCTTGCTACGGAAGGCGGCTTCCTGCGTAGCGCCGTAGAAGGACGACAGGAGCACCGTCTTCCCACTGCCGCTCTCACCGAAGACGGCAAGATTCTGCTCGACCTTCACAGCCATGCTGACCGCCAGGGTGCTCGGCCCGTCCGCTTCATGTCTGCTACCTCCCGGGGTGTGCGCGGCCTATCCACCACGACGATGTGGTCCCGCCGGAACCCGACTGCTGATGCTGGCGTGGATGTGACTTATAGTCCGTGGACTTATCGGCAGCATAGCGGAACCGTGGGGCCATGCCCCTCCTGCCGCAACGCGTCACCTTCGGGGCACAGTTGCGCGTACTGCGCACTGCTCGCGGCTGGTCACAGGAGGAGTTCGCCCACCGGGCCGACCTGGCTCGAACCTACGTCAGCGGCGTGGAGCGAGGGGTTCGGAACCCCACCCTCGACGTGATCACGAAGTTCGCGAGAACCCTCGAGGTCGAAGTCGCTGACCTCTTCCCACGCTCAGGCAACGTTGCAGGCACGACGGCCGACCGGACCGAGTGACCGGACGATCAGTACGTCCGCCCGATCGGTGACCCGACTCGCTACAGCAGGCTCTCGCCCAGTGGGGTGGGGTTGACGGCGATCTCCCAGCGGAAGCCGTTGGGGTCGCAGAAGTAGC
>JAPUEI010000002.1 GCA_027492675.1 Propionibacteriaceae bacterium
TGCTCGGCCAGCAGGTGCCGAGCCTGTACTGGGTCGGCCTCGCCCTGGTCTGGGTCGGCCTCGGGTTCTACCTCACCGGTTCGTTACGCAACGCCCGTCGCGCCGCCCTGGTGGGAGACCTGCCCGACTGAGTCGCGTCGCTATCAGCCGTGCTGAGGCCTACGCCGCCGAGTCACCAGGAGCGCTCCCGCGACGAGGGTGACGCAGCTGACGAGAGCCAGGGGCGCCATGTCCGGGGCGCCCGTTGATGCCAGCGGCGGGGTAGGCGTCGCCGTGGCCGTGGGCGTAGGTGGTGTGGTGGACGCAGTCGGGGTCGGCGTCGCCGTCGTCGAGTGCGGGATGACGACGGCCGCGACTGCGCAGCCGGGCGCCGCGCAGTTCTCCGGGGTGGTCGTCCCCAAGAAGGCCCAGTTGAGAACCGAACGATCGACGCTAGACGTCGCCGTCGTCAGTGTCACCGTGTACGTCAGGTGTGCCGACGCGCCAACAGGAAGCGAGCCGATCGTCCACCTGATCGGTGACGGGTAGGTGGCTGCACCCGTGCTCACCGTCACGTCGGTCACGGCCGCGACCTCGGATGCGCCACCCACGATCGTGTCCGTGATGATGGCAGCGTCCGAAGGTACGAGGTCGGCGGTTCCCGTGTTCGTCACCGTGACGTCGTACTGCACTGTGCCGCCCGGTGCCGCAGTCGCCACTGACGCCGACTTCGTCACCGACAGTTCTGGTCGCCGCGCCGGGATGACACCGTTGCCGACCACAGGCACCTTGCTGTACGACCACGTGTCGAGCAGCCTGGTGTCGCCCCAGCCGTAGATGAGTCCGGAGAGTGCCCGAGCGTATCCGCGCACGCCGGCAGACGAGTCGACATCAGTCGCCGCCAGAGGGCTCGGCACCGCCACGTCGCCCGTGCGAACCTGAAGGTGCGAGTCGTCCCAGGAAACCAGTGTGTTGCCCGTCTGAGCTCCGACGAGCTGCTGCACGACGAGGCCTCCGAAGAGCCCTTCGGCGTCGCTCAGCGTGAAGTGAACCTCATCCTGGCCCTTGTACGAGGCGAGGATGGGCACGGTCGACGACACCGGCACGAGTGCCCCTGTGCCGTCCTTGCCGTCCCAGTTCTCCGTGATCGTCTGGCCCGACGCGGTCGGATGAGCAGGGAAGACCACGTCCTGCGGGCTTGTGAGCGCGCCGTCGTGATCGATGTCCAGCCCGAGAGTGACCAATCCTGGCTGTCCCTGAAGAGTGGCGGCGATCGTACCGGCGTGGCTCGCGGTTCCTGCGGCTGCGTACGTGACGTTCTGGATCGTGGGCGCAACGTAGGCCGGGTTGACCCACGTGTTGGTGGTTCGACCGTCCGCCCATGTCGCGGCCGTCGTCGGCATGCCCGGGTCAGGCGCTTCCGCGAAGATCCGGTAGGTGACGAGGTTCGCGCAGCCCGCGCCGGTGTCGTAGTTGGCGCCATCCAGACTGCCCACCGGCTCGCGCGTCGAGCCAGCGACGGGGACCGAGACGTACGCTGACGTGCAGGTGCCGACCGTCGTGACTCCCAGGTTGGAGAACTGGAAGATCGAGCCATATCCGGCCAGTTGACTCAGGGTGACCCTCCACTGAGTCCCGTACGGCGACAGCACGTACAAAGTGACATCGGTGCGCGCGTATCGGTACTGCGAACCGACGAGCGTGTCGAACCAGAATCGTCCCGGGATCACGGTGCCGTCCGCCGCCTGGACGTCAACCGTCTGGAGATAGGTGTTCACCGCGTTGAACGGCTCTGATGTCGCGGCGGTCAGCCGCCAGACACCGCTCACGGTCGGCGAGACGTCGGCCAGGCACGGTGCGGAGCAGGTCGTGCCGGCATTGGTCCCATCCGCGTGCAGGAACGACACCGGGGTTCCATCGGCCTGGGTGGCCGTGTACACGCCGCCGCGACCTCGGAGATCAAGATGTACCGTCTCGCCGGCGTTCGCGTAGAGATAGCCGGTTCCGTTCCACATCATGTTGCCGAAAGGCACGGTCAACTCGACCGCCTGTGCGCGCGTCGGCACCACCCACCCCGTCAGCCCCAGCCACACGGCCATGATGGCCACTGCTATCCGCCGTACCCTGCGAGTCATCCCCAAGCCCCTCTCGATGCCTGTAGGTTCCCAGACCCTACAGAGGTGATCAAGTCCAACGAGCATTGGGATGTCTCGACGGAGCCCTCCGACACCTGGTGGTTAGCGGTTCCGGGGGAGTCGTTGCGGATTACCCTGGACCCCGTCATCTCAGGAGGAATCCATGCCCGTTCTGCGTTCCCGTACGACCACCCACGGTCGCAACATGGCCGGTGCCCGCGCGTTGTGGCGCGCGACCGGCATGACCGACAGCGATTTCGGCAAGCCGATCGTCGCCATCGCGAACTCGTTCACTCAGTTCGTCCCCGGGCACGTACACCTCAAGGACATGGGCCAGCTCGTGGCCGGCGCGATCGCCGAGGCGGGCGGCGTCGGCAAGGAGTTCAACACGATCGCGGTCGACGACGGCATCGCGATGGGACACGGCGGGATGCTGTACTCGCTGCCGAGCCGCGAGGTGATCGCCGACTCGGTCGAGTACATGGTCAACGCGCACACCGCCGACGCCCTGGTCTGCATCTCCAACTGCGACAAGATCACGCCCGGCATGCTGATCGCCGCGCTGCGCCTCAACATCCCCACCGTGTTCGTCTCCGGCGGCCCGATGGAGGCCGGCCGCGCGACGATCGCCGGCGTCGACAACACCGGCCTGGACCTCATCGATGCGATGGTGCAGGCGGCCGATCCCGCGGTCTCCGACGAGCAGATCGAGCTCGTCGAGGCGAACGCCTGTCCGACGTGCGGCTCGTGTTCGGGCATGTTCACGGCCAACTCCATGAACTGCCTGGTCGAGGCGCTCGGGCTCGGGCTGCCGGGCAATGGCTCCACCCTCGCCACCTCGGCGGCCCGCAAGGACCTCTTCCTCGAGGCCGGCCGGCTCGTCGTCGAGATCGCCAAGAAGTGGTACGAGAACGACGACGCGTCCGTACTGCCCCGCTCCATCGCCACGAAGTCCGCGTTCGCCAACGCCATGCGGCTCGACATCGCCATGGGCGGGTCGACGAACACGGTGCTTCACCTGCTGGCCGCCGCCGAGGAGGCCGAGGTCGACTTCGATCAGACCGACATCGACGGGCTGTCGCGCGAGACCCCCTGCATCTGCAAGGTCGCGCCGAACTCCCACGCGTACTACATGGAGGACGTCCACCGCGCCGGCGGCATGCCCGCGATCCTGGGCGAGCTCGACCGCGGTGGGCTGCTCGACCGCAGCGTCCACGCCGTGCACTCGCCGAACCTCGACGCCTGGCTGGGCGCGTGGGATGTGCGTGGCGGTACGGCGACGGCCGAGGCCCTCGAGCTGTTCCACGCTGCACCCGGCGGGGTCCGTACGACGGAGGCGTTCTCCTCGACCAAGCGGTGGGCCTCCCTCGACACCGACTCGGCGGCCGGCTGCATCCGCGCCACCACTACCCCGTACACCGTCGACGGAGGCCTGGCGATCCTGCGCGGCAACCTCGCTCCCGACGGCTGCATCGTCAAGACGGCCGGCGTGCCCGAGGACCAGTGGACGTTCCGCGGCACCGCGAAGGTGTCCGAGTCGCAGGAGCAGGCTGTCGACGCGATCCTGGGCGGCAGAATCGTCGCCGGTGACGTCGTGGTCGTGCGGTACGAGGGTCCGAAGGGTGGGCCGGGGATGCAGGAGATGCTGTACCCGACCTCGTACCTCAAGGCTGTCGGCCTCGGCCCCAAGTGCGCCCTGATCACCGACGGTCGGTTCTCCGGCGGCTCGAGTGGTCTGTCTCTTGGACACATCTCGCCCGAGGCGGCCGCGGGCGGCCTCATCGGCCTGGTGGAGGACGGCGACGAGATCGAGATCTCCATCCCGGAGCGCCGGATCCAGCTCCTGGTGTCCGACGAGGTGCTCGCCGAGAGGCGCGCCCAGCGCGACGCACTCGGGTGGCAGCCGGCCAACCGTGAGCGCGTGGTGTCCCAGTCGCTCAAGATCTACGCGTCGCTGGCGCAGTCCGCCGACCGTGGCGCGGCCCGCCGTCGGATCTAGGGTTCGCAGGCCACGAGACCTCCCCCGGAGGGGTACGTGACCTCTCCCGGAGGGGTACGAGACCTCTCCCCGACGGGCACCAGACCTCTCCCGAAGGGGTACGAGACCTCTCCCCGACAGGCACCAGACCTCTCCCGAAGGGGTACGAGACCTCTCCCGACAGGTACCAGACCTCTCCCCGACAGGTACCAGGCCTCTCCCCGACAGGTACCAGACCTCTCCCCGAGGGGTAAACAGACTCTCCCCGAGCGGTGAGCCGCTCGGGGAGAGATCAGACCTAGA
>JAPUEI010000003.1 GCA_027492675.1 Propionibacteriaceae bacterium
CCGCCACGACGCCGGACCTGATCGTGCTCGACCTGATGCTGCCCGGGCTGGACGGGATCGAGGTGCTGCGGCGACTGCGCGGTCGCGGGGTCGTCGCGCCGGTGATCATGCTGACGGCGCTGGCCTCCGAGGACGACCGGATCCGCGGGCTCGAGGTGGGCGCGGACGACTACCTGACGAAGCCCTTCAGCCCCCGGGAGCTCGTGCTGCGCGTGCGGTCGGTGCTCAGGCGTGGGGCACCCGACGCCACCCCGGCCACGGGTGAGGGCAGCCTGGCCGACGGGGACCTCGTGCTCGACCCGGTGGCGCGGAAGGCCGAGCTCGGCGGCCGATCACTCCCGTTGACGATGCGGGAGTTCGACCTCCTCGCGTACTTCCTGGCGAACCAGTCCCGCGTCATGTCCCGGGACGCCCTGCTCGCAGCGGTCTGGGGGTGGGACGTGGGCGACCCGTCCACGGTGACCGTCCACGTACGTCGCCTGCGCGAGAAGGTCGAACGCACTCCGCAGAAGCCCACCCGGCTCGTCACCGTGTGGGGCCGCGGGTATCGCTGGGACCCGACGACATGACACCTCTCCTTCTGTCGATGCTCGTGACCGTGGTGGTCGGAGTGGTTCTCGGCCTGGCGGTGATGGCGCTCGCCGCTAGGTTCCCCCGCCTCGCCGCCGTGCTGACGCCCGTAGTCGGCCTGGCGGGCATGCTCGCTGGCGTCGCCACCGGCACCCAGCAGATGGTGATCGCCGACGACACGCGTACGACGTTGTGGTGGATCACCGCCGCGACGCTGCCGGTCGCGCTCGGGATGGGCGTGGTGCTGGCGATGCGGATCCGCTCGATCTCGGAGAAAGCAGCGCGAGAGATCGCCGAGGCGGCCCGGCGCCGCGAGCTCGAGAACTCCAGGCTGGAGCTGATCTCCTGGCTCTCCCACGACCTCCGTACACCGCTGGCGGGCATCCGGGCCATGAGCGAGGCACTTGAGGACGGCCTTGCCCCCGACCCGGCGATGTACCTGCGACACATCGGCGCCGAGGCGACGCGGACGACCGAGATGGTCGACGACATGTTGGCGCTGAGCCGGCTTCACACCGGTACGACGTTGGCGCACGAGCCGGTCGCGCTCGACGTGCTGGCCGACGAGATTCATCCGACGGTCTCGTCGCTGGCCGCCGCGCGCGGGATCACGGTCGAGGCGACCGCGTCGGGTCAGCCGGTGGTCATCGGCGACGCGCGCTTCCTGACCCGCATGCTGACGAACCTGCTCGTCAACGCCGTCCAGTACAGCGAGCCCGGCGGCCGGATCGCCCTGGCGATCACGGACGGCCCAGGCCAGGTCGAGATCACGGTGCGCGACAGCTGCGGCGGCCTCACGGCCGACGAGTTCACCCGGATGTTCGACCTCGGGTGGCGCCGCGACCAGGCCCGGACCCCAGGCGCCAGAGCCGGCTCGTCAGGAGCGGGGATCGGCTTGGCGATCGTCCGAGCGGTCGTCCAGGCCCACCACGGCACCGTCGAGGTCGCGCCCGCCGAGGGCGGGTGTGCGATCACCGTGCGGCTGCCGGCCGCGACGGACTGATCAGCCCGTCAGGCCTTCACCACCCGGAACGACAGGCCTAGGTCGTCGTCGGCGACCCAGCCGTCACCGGCGGTCTCGGCCTCGACGACTGACGTCGCGAGCACCTCGTCGGCGACCGATGAGGCGTCCTCGCGGAGCGCCTCGGCGGCCTCGCCCGACCCCGCCCACGTGAGCGTGATGCGGTCCGAGACCTCGAGCCCGGCGTTCTTGCGGGCCTCCTGCACGACGCGTACGACGTCGCGCACGAGCCCTGCCCGTACGAGCTCGGGAGTCAGCTCGAGGTCCAGGGCCACGGTCTCGCCCTGCTCGTTGACGACCGACCAGCCCTCGCGCGGACGCTCGGAGACGATGACCTCCTCGGCCGTCACCTCGGTGCCACCCTCGAACGCGACCGTGGCCTTGCCGTCGGTGCGCAACGCGTGGGCCAGCGCGGCGGCGTCCGCATCGGCGACCGCCTGCGCGACCAGCGGCGTCTGCTTGCCGAACCGCTTGCCGAGCGCCCGGAAGTTGCCCTTCGCCGAGTAGTCGACCAGGTCGCCCGCCGTCGCGAACGACTCCAGCGCGCGCACGTTGAGCTCGGCGGTGATCTCGCCCACGATCTCGTCGTTCAGCTGCGACAAGGTGCTGGACGCGAGCAGCGCCCGACGCAGCGGCTGCCGCGTCTTCACCTTCGCCTCGCTGCGCGCCGCGCGACCCAGTTCGACGACGCGACGGGCCAGGCCCATCTCCCGTACGAGCTCGGCATCGATCAGCGACTCGTCGACCGTCGGCCAGGAGGCGAGGTGTACGGACGCGGGCGCGGCCGGATCGGTCGCGACCACGAGGTCCTGCCAGACGCGCTCGGTGATGAACGGCACGAGCGGCGCCATCAGGCGGGTGATCGTGTCGAGCACCTCGTGCAGCGTCTGCAGCGCCGAGGCGTCGCCGTCCCAGAAGCGGCGACGCGACCGCCGGACGTACCAGTTGGACAGGTCGTCGGTGAACGCCTGCAGCCTCGTGCCGGCCGCGAGCGTGTCGAAGTTCTCCAGGTCGTTCGTCACGTCGCGCACGAGCTCGTTGGCCACGCTGAGCAGCCACCGGTCGAGCACGTGCCGCCGCGCCGGAACGGGACCGTCGCCGGGCGTCCAGCCGTTGGTCCGTGCGTACAGGGCCTGGAACGCGACCGTGTTCCAGTACGTCAGGAGCACCTTTCGCGTGATCTCCGTGATCGTCGAGGCGCCCACGCGACGCGCGGCCCATGGCGAACCGCCCGCGGCCATGAACCAGCGCACGGCGTCCGCACCATGGGTGTCCATGAGCTGGATCGGCTCGAGGATGTTGCCCAGGTGCTTGCTCATCTTGCGGCCGTCCTCGGCGAGGATGTGGCCCAGGCACAGGACGTTGGAGTACGAGCTCTGGTCGAACGCCAGCGTCGCGACGGCCATCAGCGAGTAGAACCAGCCGCGCGTCTGGTCAATGGCCTCGCAGATGAAGTCGGCCGGGAACGCCGCCTCGAACGTCTCGACCGAGCCCTCGACGTACGGGTAGCCCCACTGCGCGAATGGCATCGAGCCGGAGTCGAACCAGGCGTCGATGACCTCCTTGACGCGCGTCGACGGCTCGCCGCAGGTCCGGCAAGCGAACGTCACGTCGTCCACGTACGGGCGGTGCGGGTCGAGCACCGACAGGTCCTGGTGCGCCAGCTCGGACAGCTCAGCGAGCGAGCCGACGCAGACCTGGTGGTCGTGCTGACAACGCCAGATGGGCAGCGGCGTGCCCCAGTACCGGCTGCGCGACAGGGCCCAGTCGATGTTGTTGTTCAGCCAGTCGCCGTACCGGCCGTGCTTGATGGAGTCGGGGTACCAGTTGGTGGCCTCGTTCTCCCGCAGCAGCGCGTCCTTGATCTGCGTGGTGCGGATGTACCAGGACGGCTGGGCGTAGTAGAGCAGCGGTGTGTGGCATCGCCAGCAGTGCGGGTAGGAGTGGGTGTACGGCTGGACGTGGAACATCAGGCCGCGTGCCGTGAGGTCGTCGATGACCGCCTGATCAGCGGTCTTGAAGAACATCCCGCCCACGAGATCGAGCGACTCGTCGAACGTGCCGTCCGGGTTGACGGGGTTCACCAGGGGCAGCCCGTAGCTGCGGCAGAGCTCCATGTCGACCTCACCGAACGCTGGCGCTTCGTGGACCACGCCTGTGCCGTCATCGGTGGTGACGAAGTCAGCCAGCAGCACCTGGTGGGTCTGGCCGAGGCCACCCACGACCTCGGGGAAGTCGACGAGCTTCAGGGGACGGTCGTACGACCAGAACTCCATCTCGGAGCCGCGGAACGTCTGCCCGAGCAGCCAGCCGTCTCCGAGCACCTTCTCCGCCAGCGCCTCGGCGACGACGAGCGACTCGCCTCCAGGCTCGTTCTTGGTGGCGACGACATAGGTGACGTCCGGCCCCACGGCCGCCGCCGTGTTGCTCACGAGCGTCCACGGCGTGGTGGTCCAGATGAGCAAAGAGGCCTTGCCGGCCAGCGGGCCCGAGGTCAGCGGGAACCTGACGTAGACCGACGGCTCGGTCACGTCCTCGTACCCCTGCGCCAGCTCGTGGTCGCTCAGCGTGGTGCCGCAGCGCGGGCAGTACGGCGCGACCCGGTAGTCCTCGACGAGCAGCCCCTTGCCGTGGATCTGCTTGAGTGCCCACCAGACCGACTGCACGAACTCGGGCGACATCGTCCAGTACGCCTCGTCGAGGTTCACCCAGTAGCCCA
>JAPUEI010000004.1 GCA_027492675.1 Propionibacteriaceae bacterium
GTCGATGTGGGGCGTACGACGTCGACGTACGGCGTGCGAGGTGGCACGGGGAATCGCGCACCGACGAGCAGAAACGACGTGCCGTCAGATGCCGACCGCGCGGGTGACGCAGGTACGGACGGGACCCGAGGTGCCTACCGGCCCGCCTCGCGGATCGAGGACTCCAGCTCACGCAACGCGATCCGGAGAGCGTGCTCAGGGTCCACGCCGCCCGCCTGCGCCCGCGCCACGACAGCCAACAGCTCCGCGCCGACCTGGGACTCCTCGAGGGGGTCCACGGGAAGTCCGAGCGGCACCCCGTGGCTACGCGCCCGGGAGACCACCTTGTTGGCCCGCGCCAGCACGGGAAGGCTCTGCGGGATGCCGTCGAGTGAGCTCGTACGGTTCTTCTCCGCCTTCTTGCGCTGCTCCCATACCGCGTTCAGGTCGTCGGGGGCGTCCTCGCCGGCGAACACGTGCGGGTGCCGGGCGACGAGCTTGTCGCTGATCCCGCGGGCGACCTCGTCGATCGTGAACGACCCGCGCTCGGAGGCGATCTCAGCGTGGAACGCGATCTGCAGCAGCAGGTCGCCCAGCTCCTCGCGAAGATCGTCGTCGGTGCCGGTCTCTACCGCGTCGACGACCTCGGCGGTCTCCTCGACGAGGTAGTGCAACAGCGACGTGTGAGTCTGCTTCGCGTCCCAGGGACACCCCGTGCGGAGCGCGTGCATCACGGCCACGAACCGCCGCAGCTGGTCCTCCTGGTCAGGGCCCGTCGTCATGTCAGGACGAGGCGATCTCCGACAGCGACCCGGTCGGCGCGACGGAGGCGGTGAGATCCGAGTAGGCGGCCCACGTGCCGTACCGCGGGTTCAGCGTGACGTCCAACGCGCTCAAGGCCGCCGAGAGCTGCTCGTCGGTCATCGCACCACGGATGTCCTTGAGGTCGTCACCGAGCGCGATCAGCTCGGCGAGCTGCGGGTACTTCGTGAGCTTGTCGTCGGCCTTGCTCGTCGTCAACGCGATCCCGCGATCCGCGGCGATGATCCTGGCCGCGTAGCCGAGCACGTACTGACGGGCCACCGCCGCCCGCGTCGACGCCCAGTCGCCGTCGGCCACCTTGAGGAAGTCCTGCGTGGCCTGATCGATCGTGCTCTCCGCGATGACGTGACCACCCACGAGAGCGGTCGTCGAGGGTGCGGCCTGAGCGCACCCGGTGAGCAGTACGGACGCGGCGAGGACGAGCGCAGCGAGCGCTCCACGCAGACGAGTCACGGGGGATTCCTTCCGACAGATGGGGTTCAGCCTAGCGATGGGGCGTGGGTCCTCTCGTACACGTTCGTCACGAGTTGGCTCGCCCACTCGACGAGCCCGAGTCCGGTCACCGGTTGCCGCGGGATACCGCCGGTCGTCGGACGCGGGACGAGGATGTGCGTGTCCTTCATGATCGTGCCGGGGTACATCCGGGCGAGCCGCAGCTGCTTGGAGTCGAGCAGCCCCGCGGGCGCCACCCGGACAGTGCTCGGCATGCTCACGACCTCGGTCACGCCATGCTCGCGGCACAGCAACCGGAACGCCGCGACGGCCAGCAACGCCTGTACGGGCTCGGGCGGATCGCCGTACCGGTCCTGCAGCTCCGCCGTGACCGCCGCGAGGTCCTCGGCCGTACGCACCTCGGCCAGCCGCTTGTACATCTCCAGCCGCAACCGTTCGGACTCCACGTAGTCCGTCGGCAGGTGCGCCTCGATCGGCAGCTCGATCCGCATCTCGGGCTCGGGCTCGGGCGCGTCACCGCGGAACTCCTCGACGGCCTCGCCGACCAGCCGCAGGTACAGGTCGAAGCCGACGTCGGCGATGTGACCCGACTGCTCGCCGCCGAGCAGGTTGCCGGCGCCACGGATCTCGAGGTCCTTCATCGCGATCTGCATGCCGGAGCCGAGGTCGGTGTGGGCCGCCATCGTCGCCAGGCGTCCATGGGCGTTCTCGGTGAGCGCCTTCTCGGGGGGATAGAAGAGGTACGCGTAGCCGCGGTCCCGCCCTCGACCGACCCGCCCACGCAGCTGGTGGAGCTGTGACAGCCCCAGCAGGTCGGCCCGTTCGATGAGCAGCGTGTTCGCCGTCGAGATGTCGAGACCCGCCTCGACGATCGTCGTGCTCACCAGGACGTCCGCGCGCCGCTCCCAGAAGTCGACCATGACCTGCTCGAGCTCCCGCTCGGACATCTGGCCGTGCGCCGCCGCGACCCGTGCCTCGGGCACCAGTTCGGCCACCCGCTTGGCCATCTTGTCGATGGACTGGACCCGGTTGTGGATGAAGAAGACCTGGCCCTCGCGCGCCAGTTCGCGTCTGATCGCCGCGACGACCTGCTTCTCGTCGTACGCCCCCGCGAACGTCAGCACCGGGTGCCGCTCCTCGGGAGGGGTCGTGATGACGCTCATCTCGCGGATGCCGGTGATGGCCATCTCGAGCGTACGAGGGATCGGGGTGGCGCTCATCGACAGCACGTCCACGTCGAGCCGGAGCTTCTTGAGTTGCTCCTTGTGCTCGACGCCGAACCGCTGCTCCTCGTCGACGACCACGAGCCCGAGGTCGTGGAACTGGACCTCCTTGGAGAGCAGCCGGTGCGTGCCGACGACGACGTCGACCTTGCCGCTGGCCACCCCCTCGAGGACCGCCTTCGCCTCGGCATCGGTCTGGAACCGCGACAGCGCGGCGACCGTCACCGGGAAGCTCGCGTAGCGATCCGCGAACGTCGCCGTGTGCTGCTGCACGAGCAGCGTCGTGGGCACCAGCACCGCAACCTGCTTGCCGTCCTGCACGGCCTTGAACGCCGCTCGTACGGCGATCTCCGTCTTGCCGTACCCCACGTCGCCGCAGATCAGCCGGTCCATCGGCACGATCCGCTCCATGTCGCGCTTGACCTCGTCGATGCAGGCCAGCTGGTCAGGGGTCTCGACGTAGGTGAACGCGTCCTCGAGCTCGCGCTGCCAGGGCGTGTCCGCCGCGAACGCGTGGCCCCGCGAGGCCTGCCGCGCCGCGTACAGCTTGATGAGATCCGCCGCGATCTGACGTACGGCCTTGCGGGCCCGCGACTTGCGCTTGTTCCAGTCGGCGCCGCCCATCTTGTCCAGCCCGGGCGCCTCGCCGCCGACGTAGCGGGTCACGAGGTCCAGCTGGTCCATCGGCACGTACAGGCGGTCGTTCGGCTGGTTGCGCTTGCTCGGCGCGTACTCGATCACGAGGTACTCACGCGTCGCCCCCGCGACCGTCCGCTGGACCAGCTCGACGTAGCGGCCGACGCCGTGGTGCTCGTGGACGATGGGGTCGCCGGCGGTCAGCTCGAGGGGGTCGATCTGCTTCTTGCGACGGCTCGGGAGTCGGCGTCCGGACTTGTCAGCGGGCTGTTGACCGGCCAAGTCGGACGCGGTGTAGAGGCGCAGCCCGACTGAGTCCAGGCGCAGTCCGTGCGCGAACGCGGCAGTCGTGATGGTGACGAGTCCCGGCTGGGGCGCGTCGACGAGGTCGGCGACGACGGTCGCGGTCACCCCGTGCTCGCCGAGCACCTCGAACAAACGGTTCGCCAGACCGTGGCCTTCGGCCGTGAGCACCACCTGGAGCCCGGCCGCCGCGGCCTCCCGTAGGTCCTCGACCGCCGCCTCCGTGTCACCGTGCCAGCCCTCGACGGCCTGCGCCGGCACCGTGCGCGAGTCGACCCCGGAGACTTGGATCGACGACAGGTCGACCAGACCGCCGTCCTCCGACTCGAGCGGTCGGTGCTCCTCGTCCGGCCCCGCCGCGTACGGCGACAGCGACCACCACGACAGGCCCCGTCCGATGGCGTGATGACGCACCTCGGCGAGCGACTGGTACGCAGCGGCGCCGAGGTCGATGGGCGCCTGTCCGCCACCGGCGGAGGCTGCCCAGGATGCAGCCAGGAACTCCTGGCTCGTGGCCTCGAGGTCGATCGCGCGCGTCCGGACCAGCTCCGGGTCGCAGACGAGCACGAGCGTGTTCGCCGGCACGACGTCGACGAGCAGCTCGAGCCCATCGACCAGCGCCGGCGCGAGCGCCTCCATGCCCTCGACCGCGTGCCCGGAGGCGATCCGATCGAGCATGTCGAGCAGCTCGGGGTGCGCCCTGCCGAGGGCCGCGGCCCGCTCCCGTACCTCCGGTGTGAGCAGCAGCTCACGGCACGGGTAGGCGACGACCGATTCCCGCGTCAGGTCGCTCGAGCGCTGGTCGGCCACCTGGAAGACCCGGATCTCCTCGATCGTGTCGCCGAAGAAGTCGATTCGTACAGGGTGCTCCTCGGTGGGCGGGAAGA
>JAPUEI010000005.1 GCA_027492675.1 Propionibacteriaceae bacterium
ACCTGCGCAAGGTCTTCCCCGACCACTGGTCGTTCCTGCTCGGCGAGATCGCGCTCTACTCGTTCATCATCCTGCTGCTCACCGGCGTCTTCCTGACGATCTGGTTCAAGCCGTCGATGGCTGAGGTCGAGTACCAGGGCACCTACGCGCTGCTGCGCGGCCTACCGATGTCCGAGGCGTACGCCTCCACGCTGAACCTGTCGTTCGACGTGCGCGGCGGCCTTCTGGTCCGTCAGGTCCACCACTGGGCGGCCATGCTCTTCGTGGCGGCCGCCACGGTGCACATGCTCCGCATCTTCTTCACCGGCGCGTTCCGCAAGCCGCGTGAGATCAACTGGCTGATCGGCGTCGGTCTGCTGTCGATGGCGCTGGTCGAGGGCTTCGCCGGCTACTCGCTGCCCGACGACCTGCTGTCCGGCACCGGTCTCCGCTTCGTCGACGGCCTGATCCGCTCGATCCCCGTGATCGGCACCTGGGCGGAGTTCCTGGTGTTCGGCGGCGAGTTCCCCGGGACCATCATCGTGCCCCGCCTGTACATGGTGCACATCCTTCTCGTCCCCGGCCTGCTGCTCGCGCTCATCGGTGCGCACCTGGCGCTGGTCGTCTACCACAAGCACACGCAGTACCCAGGTCCGGGCCGCACCGAGAAGAACGTGGTGGGCTACCCGCTGTTCCCTGTGTACATGGCCAAGGCCGGCGGCTTCTTCTTCATCGTGTTCGGCGTCACCGTGCTCATGGGCACGTTCCTCTCGATCAACCCGGTGTGGAAGTTCGGCCCGTACAAGCCGAACCAGATCACCGCCGGCTCGCAGCCCGACTGGTACATGGGCTTCGTCGAGGGCGCCATCCGCATCATCCCGCCGCTCGAGTCGCACTGGGGCTCGACCACCTGGTCGTGGCAGATCTTCCTGCCCGGCGTCGGTCTCATGGGCGTGCTGTTCACCGCGCTCGGCCTCTACCCGTTCATCGAGTCCTGGATCACGGGCGACAAAGCGGAGCACCACCTGCTCGACCGCCCGCGCAACGCTCCCACGCGTACGGCCTTCGGCGTGGCCGGCATGACCTGCTACGCGATGTTCTGGATCGCCGGCGGCAACGACATCATCGCCAACTTCTTCCACCTCAGCCTCAACGCCATCACGTACGTCATGCGTGTCGCGGTCTTCGTCGCTCCGGTGCTGGCGTTCATGGCCACGCGCCGGATCTGCATCTCGCTGCAGCGTCACGACGCTGACCGGGTGCTCCACGGTTCCGAGTCGGGCGTCATCGTGCGTACGCCTGACGGCGGCTACTACGAGGACCACGAGGCTGTGACCGACGACGAGGCGTTCACGCTGACCCAGCACGCCACGTACCCGGAGCTTGAGCCGACGCCCGGCGTCGACGCGAACGGCATCCCGGTGCCGGCTCGGGTGACGAAGCGTCGGGCGAGGGCCAGGAGCTGGTTCATGCGCGCCAACCTCGCGAAGCCGACCGCCGAGCAGGTCGCCGAAGCCCAGGCCCACGGCGACCATGAGGTCGAGGCTGCTGACGAACAGAAGGCGGTCTCGCAGCACTGATGGCGCGTCGTCCCTCCCGCCTGTACGAGGCGTACGTCTTCGACATGGACGGGACGATCTATCTCGGCGACCACCTGCTGCCCGGCGCCGCGAGGCTGATCGACGAGCTGCGACGCCGCGAGATCCCCGTGCGGTTCCTCTCCAACAACCCCACGAGGGACCCGGAGATGTACGCGGAGAAGCTGAGCGCGTTCGGCCTGACCACCCCGGTGGCCGATATCGCGAACACCGTGGTGACGACGGTTCGCTGGCTGCTCGACCACCGCCCGGGCGCCGTCGTGTTCCCCATCGCCGAGGAGCCGCTGTGCCGGGCCCTGACGGCCGCCGGCATCGAGATCAGCGACGACCCTGCGCGGATCGACATCGTCATCAGCTCGTACGACCGTCACTTCGACTACCGCAAGCTGCAGATCGCGTTCGACGCCATCTGGTTCCACCGGCGCGCCGAGCTCATCGAGACCAACCCCGACAAGTACTGCCCCTTCCCCGGCGGCCGCGGAGAGCCTGATTGCGCGGCGATCACGGCGGCCATCGAGGCCTGCACCGGCACGAAGAAGGTCGCCAGCCTGGGCAAGCCCGAGCCGGTCATGGTCATCGAGGCGCTGCGCGGACTCGACGTCGCGGCGGCCGACTGCCTCATGGTCGGCGATCGGCTGATGACCGACATCGCGATGGCCGTCGACGCCGGCATGGCCTCGGCGCTCGTGTTGACGGGCGACTCGACACAGGCCGAGGCCGAGGGACTGCCCACGGCACGACAGCCGATGTACGTGGTGGACCGCGTCGACGAGCTTCTGCCCGCCGACGTCTGGGCCGACCTCGGCTGGTTGTAGCCAGGCAAGGCTCCCCAGCCGAGCACCAGGTCGCCAAGCCATCGACGGCGGGGGAACCTCATGTTGGGCTTGGGAACCTCGCCCTCAGCACAGTCGGACGGTGCTGGTGCGCGTGGCACAATGTCCGCCGTGCGATTCCTCGACTCTCGTCCTGACCACGACCTCACGTACAACGACGTCTTCATGGCGCCGAACCGGTCCAGCGTGGCCTCGCGTACGGACGTGGACCTGACCAGCACCGACGGGCTGGCCACTCCCCTGCCGATCGTCGTCGCGAACATGACGGCGATCTCGGGGCGCCGGATGGCGGAGACGGTCGCGCGCCGCGGTGGCATCGCGATCCTGCCGCAGGACATCCCCACCGACGTCGTGGCTGCTCAGATCGCCAAGGTCAAGGCCGCGCACCCGAGCGTCGAGACCCCGATCCGGGTCGCCGTCGGGTCCACGGTCGGCGAGGCCATGGCGCTCATCCCCAAGAGGGCGCACGGCGTCGCTGTCGTCGTCGACGGCACCACGCCGGTGGGCATCATCTCCCCTGCCGAGTTCGAGGGCATCGACCGCTTCACCCAGGTCCAGGAGGTCATGACGACCGACCTGACGCTCTTCCCCGTGGACGCGACGCCGGCGGAGGTGTTCGACGGGCTCTCGGCGCGCCACCAGAAGGTCGCGCTCGTCACCGACGCCGCCGGAGCGCTCGTGGGCCTCATGACCAGCAAGGGGGCGCTGCGGTCATCGCTGTACGAGCCGGCGCTGGACCCGTCGGGTCGCCTCATGGTCGGCACGGCCGTCGGCATCAACGGTGACGTCGCGGGACGGGCTCGGCGGCTGCTTGATGCCGGCACCGATGTGTTGGTGGTCGACACCGCCCACGGGCACCAGGAGCGCATGATCACCGCGCTCCGGGCCGTACGGGAAGCGCGTGACGCCTTCCTCGCCGACACCGGCCGTCGGATCGTCATCGTGGCCGGCAACGTCGTCACCGCCCGGGCCGTCGACGACCTGGCCGAGGTCGGCGCCGACGTGCTCAAGGTGGGCGTCGGCCCGGGCGCCATGTGCACGACGCGGATGCAGACTGGCGTGGGCCGTCCGCAGTTCAGCGCGGTGCTCGAGTGCGCGCTCGCGGCCTCGGCGCTCGGCAAGGCGGTGTGGGCCGACGGTGGGGTGCGGTACCCCCGCGACGTCGCGCTGGCGCTGGCCGCGGGTGCCGGCAGCGTGATGATCGGGTCGTGGTTCGCGGGTACGTACGAGTCGACCGGCCCCCTGCTGCGGGACCACCAGGGCCGCCAGTACAAGGAGTCCTTCGGCATGGCGAGTGCGCGTGCCGTACGGAGCCGTACGCGCGATGACTCCGCCTTCGACAGGGCCCGCAAGGCACTGTTCGAGGAGGGCATCTCGAGCTCGCGGATGTACCTGGACCCTGATCGGCCAGGCGTCGAGGACCTGCTCGACTGGATCACCTCTGGCGTACGGTCCGCCTGCACCTACGCGGGCGCCAGGACCCTGACCCAGTTCCACGAGCAGGCAGTGGTCGGCGTCCAGTCCTCGGCCGGTTATGACGAGGGCCGCCCGCTGCACGCCAGCTGGTGACGGGGCGGGTCCTCGCCCACGGGCGGCCCACGTCGCGCAGATAGTGCACGACACGCGCGGCCGGTACGGCG
>JAPUEI010000006.1:0-2699 GCA_027492675.1 Propionibacteriaceae bacterium
TCGACTGGGACCTCTCGGCCGCCGAGAAGGGTGGCTACGACTGGTTCATGCGCAAGGAGATCTTCGAGCAGCCGAAGGCCGTCGCCGACACGCTGCTGGGCCGGCTCGACAGCGAGGGCCGGCTGGTGCTCGACGAGGTCCGGATCGACGATGCCGAGCTGCGCCGCGTCGACAAGATCGTCATCGTCGCCTGCGGCACGGCCTTCTACGCCGGGCTGGTGGCGAAGTACGCGATCGAGCACTGGACGCGGGTGCCGTGCGAGGTGGAGATCGCCTCCGAGTTCCGCTACCGCGACCCGATCATCACCCCGACCACGCTCGTCGTGACGATCTCCCAGTCGGGCGAGACCGCCGACACCCTGATGGCGATCCGGCACGCGCGCGAGCAGCACGCGAAGGTGATCGCGATCTGCAACACCAACGGGGCGACGATCCCGCGGGAATCGGACGCCGTCATCTACACGCACGCCGGTCCCGAGATCGGGGTGGCCTCGACGAAGGGCTTCACGACGCAGGTGGTGGCCTGCTACCTGCTCGGCCTGTACCTGGCTCAGGTGAAGGGCACGAAGTTCGGCGACGAGATCCGCGACCTCCTCGACGAGATGGACCAGCTGCCCGAGAAGATGTCGCGGGTGCTGGACGGCGTCGAGCAGTTCGCCTCGCTGGCCCAGGACTTCGTCGGGCGGAAGTCGGTGCTCTTCCTTGGCCGTCACGTCGGCTACCCGGTCGCTCTCGAGGGGGCGCTGAAGCTCAAGGAACTGAGCTACCTGCACGCCGAGGGGTTCCCTGCCGGCGAGCTGAAGCACGGTCCGATCGCGCTGATCGAGCCCGGGCTGCCGGTGTTCGCGATCGTGCCGCCGCAGGGGCGCGACCAGCTGCACGACAAGGTCGTCTCCAACATCCAGGAGGTACGGGCGCGCGGTGCGCTCACCGTCGTCCTCGCTGAGGAGGGTGACGAGGAGGTGGTGCCGTACGCAGACATCCTCGTGACGTTGCCCACGGTGCCGACGCTGTTCCAGCCGCTGGTCGCAGTGATCCCGCTGCAGTACTTCGCCTGCGAGCTGGCGACGCTGCTCGGTCACGACGTCGACCAGCCGCGGAACCTCGCGAAGTCGGTCACGGTGGAGTGATGATCGTCGGGATCGGCGTCGATGTGTGCGACATCGGGCGGTGGCGGGAGATGGTGGCCCGTCGGCCGCGGGCTGTGGATCGGCTGTTGACGCCGGCCGAGGCAGGGCTCAACCACGTCTCCCAGGCGGGTCGGTTCGCGGCCAAGGAGGCCCTGGCCAAGGCGCTGGGGGCCCCGGGTGGGCTCGGTTGGCAGGACGCCGAGGTGGTCGTCGACGACCTCGGCAGGCCGTCGTTCCGGCTCACAGGCACGGTCGCCGCCCGGGCCACAGCGCTGGGGGTGACCCACGTGCACCTGTCGATCACCCACGACAGCGGCATCGCATCGGCGTTCGTGATCTGCGAGTCGCGCTGATGCTCTCGGTCCACACGGCCGAGCAGGTGCGGGCTGCGGACGCCGCCCAGATCGCCGTGCTGCCCGAGGGTGAGTTGATGCAGCGGGCGGCGAGAGGGCTCGCCGACGTGCTGGTTGACGAGCTGGTGAACCGGTCGCGCAGCGTGCTGCTCCTCGTGGGTCCGGGCAACAACGGTGGTGACGCGCTGTACGCGGGGGCGATGCTCGCGACGACCGGCGTGCGGGTGTGGGTGTGGCGCGGCGCGGAGTCGTACCATCTCGGCGGCTGGCAGGCGCTCGTGGAAGCGGGTGGCCGGGAGGTCGACCACGCCGGTGCCCTGGGCCTCGTGAGCTCGGTCGGGGTCGTCGTCGACGGCGTGTACGGAGTCGGGGCCCGGGCGGGTCTGCCGGCGCCGGCCGCCGTGCTGGCGCGGGCGTGCAGTGAGGTGGGCGCGCACGTCGTGGCCGTCGACATGCCCAGCGGGCTGGAGGCGGACTCCTGCCACGTGTCGGGCGACGTGTTCAGCGCGGCTCGAACCGTGACCTTCGGGACGTACAAGCGATGCCAGCTCATGGAGCCGGCCCGATCACGGTGCGGTGCGGTGACGCTGGTCGACATCGGACTCGAGCCTGCGGCGGCCGATGTGGTGGCCTGGCAGGCTGCGGACGTGGCGGCGGCGTGGCCGTGGCCGGACGCGACCAGCGACAAGTACAGCCGGGGGGTCGTGGGGCTCGACACCGGCTCGGAGACGTACCCGGGAGCGGGGGTGCTGTCGGCGCTCGGGGCGGTGTACGCGGGGGCCGGCATGGTGCGCTGCCTCGGTCCGGAGGCGGTCTTCGAGGCGGTCAGCCGGGTGCTGCCCAACGTCGTCCGCGCGGACGGGCGCGTCCAGGCGTGGCTCGCGGGGTCAGGCTGGGGCGACCGGCCCGGGGACCGGCTCACTGAACTGCTGGCCACGGGACTACCGCTGGTCGTGGACGCGGACGGGCTGCCACACGTCCCGCAGCGTCTCGAGCGCCCGGAGGTCGTGCTGACGCCGCACGCGGGGGAGCTGGCCAGGATGCTGCGGATGCTGCGCGCCGATGTGGAGGCCGATCCGATCGGCTGCGTGCGGGCGGCGGTCCAGCGGTTCGGCATGACGGTGCTGCTGAAGGGAGCCACGCAGTACGTGGCGTCGCCCGGCGACGACCGCGTACACCTGGCCGTTCCCGGCCCTGCATGGACCGCGCAGGCCGG
>JAPUEI010000006.1:2799-4018 GCA_027492675.1 Propionibacteriaceae bacterium
CTCGTCCGCGCGCTCGTGGAGCGGGTGCGGGACATCGCCGTGGCCACCGACCAGATCGGATCGACGTTCGCCGGTCTTCAGGACCTGCACGCCACCGACTTCCGGGCGCTCACGTTGATCTACCAGGCGGAGAACGCGGAGGCACCGATGTCGCCCACGCGGTTGGCCGAGGCGTTGTCGCTGAGCCATGGAGCGGTGACGTACGTGGTGGACCGGCTGACCGCATCAGGGCACGTGTGGCGCGACACCGACCCGAGCGACGGCCGCAGGGTGGTGCTGCGGATCGCGACGCACGGGCGCGACGTCGCGGCGAGCTTCTTCGGACCCCTCGGAATGGCGCACGCGCAGACTCTGGGCGCGTACACGGCCGAGGAACTGGCCACCGCCCTCCGCGTGCTGACCGATGTCAGCCAGGCCCTCACGGAGTTCCAGGAGAAGCTCTGACAGATTCCTCGCTCAGATCCTTCAGTGGCTGAACTATCGATGTACAGTCGTCTCAGCACTGAGCTGAGGAGTACGCCGTGGCCGGAGACGACCGCCAGGAGCTGATGGATCACGAGTCCACGCTGCCGCCCGAGATCGAGTCGACCGTGCTGACCGACGTGGTCGGCGAGGCCCACCAGCACACAACGCCCAAGCGCTGGGGACTGGTGCTGACGCTGTACCTGCTGGGCATCTTCATGGGCGCCATCGACACCGGCATCGTGACGCCCGCCCGCACGATCATCCAGAACGACCTCCACGTCTCGGACACGCTGGGCATCTGGCTGATCACGATCTACACGCTGGCGTACGCGGCGAGCATCCCGGTGATGGGCAAGATGGCCGACCGCATCGGCCGCAAGCCCGTCTATCTGGTGTCGATCGTGCTGTTCGGGCTGGGGTCGCTGGCCTGCGGTCTGTCGCAGGACACCGGCAGTTTCGCGATGCTCCTCGGAGCGCGCGCGATCCAGGCCATCGGCGGCGGTGGGATCCTGCCCATCGCCACGGCCGAGATCGGCACGGAAGTGCCTCGCGAGAAGCGTGGCATGGCGTTGGGCCTTGTCGGAGGCGTGTACGGCATCGCGAACATCTTCGGCGCCTCCGCCGGCAGCGCCATCCTGGACATCGCCGGCAAGACCGCCTGGCAGTGGATCTTCTACGTCAACGTGCCCATCGCCGCGCTCATCGTGGTCGCCGGCGTCATCGTGCTGCCGAACAGGCTGGAGCGCGACACGAC
>JAPUEI010000007.1:0-13072 GCA_027492675.1 Propionibacteriaceae bacterium
CATCGCTGTCGCTGCCTCGAGTCAACGTCTTTGCGTTCCTCCGCGAGCTGCCGTAGTCCCCCGGACCTTCGAGACGCAACGAACCTCCGGCCCGTTCCTCCTCAGGGAACCGGTTCGAGGGACCTGCCCGTTGATCCTCAGGGAACCGGGTGGCGACCGGACGGCGCTCGGAGCACCCCTCAAACGCGCCCGGAATCGTACCCCTCCCCACGCAGGTAGACTTCTCAAGGCTGCGGTGATGCGGTCGACACCACTTGAGCCTTCCGAAGGACCCGCATGCCCATTCGTAACGATCTGCGCAACGTCGCGATCATCGCCCATGTCGACCATGGGAAGACGACTCTCGTCGACGCGATGCTGTGGCAGTCCGGGGCGTTCCGCGCCAACCAGGACGTCGAGACCCGTGTCATGGACTCGATGGACCTCGAGCGCGAGAAGGGCATCACGATCCTCGCCAAGAACACGGCCGTCGAGCACATGACGGCCGCCGGCGAGAAGGTCACCATCAACATCATCGACACCCCTGGCCACGCTGACTTCGGCGGTGAGGTGGAGCGCGGGCTCGAGATGGTCGACGGCGTGCTGCTGCTCGTCGACGCGTCCGAGGGGCCGCTGCCCCAGACCCGCTTCGTACTCCGCAAGGCCCTCGCCAAGGACCTCCCGATCATCGTGGTGATCAACAAGGTCGACCGTCCGGACGCGCGCATCGCCGAGGTCATCGACGAGACGTACGCGCTGTTCATGGACCTCGTCGAGGACGACCAGGCCCACCTCCTCGACTTCCCCATCGTCTACTGCGCCGCGAAGGCCGGTCGCGCGTCGATGAACAAGCCCGAGGACGGCGGCTTCCCCGACTCCGAGGACCTGCAGCCGCTGTTCGAGACGATCTTCTCGACGATCCCGGCGCCGGAGTACGAGGAGGGCGCGGTCCTGCAGGCGCACGTGACCAACCTCGACGCCAGCCCGTACCTCGGCCGTCTCGCCCTGTGCCGCATCGTCTCCGGCACGCTCACCCGCGGCCAGACCGTCGCCTGGTGCAAGCACGACGGCACGGTGCAGAACGTACGGCTGTCCGAGCTGCTCATGACCAAGGCCCTCGACCGCGCGCCGGCGGAGTCGGCCGGCCCCGGCGACATCGTCGCGATCGCGGGCATCGCCGAGATCACCATCGGCGAGACCCTGTCGGACCCCGACAACCCGCAGCCGCTGCCGCTGATCCACGTCGACGAGCCCAGCATCTCGATGACGATCGGCATCAACACCTCCCCGCTCGCCGGCCAGTCCGGCAAGAACCTCACCGCCCGCCTCGTCAAGAACCGTCTCGACACGGAGCTCATCGGCAACGTGTCGATCAAGGTCCTCCCGACCGAGCGCCCCGACACCTGGGAGGTGCAGGGCCGAGGCGAGCTCCAGCTGGCCGTACTGGTCGAGATGATGCGCCGCGAGTCGTACGAGCTCACCGTCGGCAAGCCCCAGGTCGTCACGCGGATGATCGACGGCAAGCTGCACGAGCCGTTCGAGGCGCTGACGATCGACGTGCCCGAGGACTACCTGGGCGTCGTCACGCAGCTGCTCGGCCTGCGCCGCGGCCGCCTCGAGCAGATGGTCAACCACGGCACCGGCTGGGTCCGCATCGAGTACACCGTCCCCGCGCGCGGCCTGATCGGCTTCCGCACGGAGTTCCTCACCGAGACCCGCGGCACCGGCATGATGCACCACGTCTCGAGCGGGTACGAGCCGTGGGTGGGCGAGCTGCGCACCCGGCCCACCGGCTCGCTCGTCGCCGACCGCACCGGCACCGTCACCTCGTACGCCCTGTTCAACCTTCAGGAGCGCGGCTCGATGTTCGTGGGGCCGGGCGCGCAGGTGTACGAGGGCATGATCGTCGGCGAGAACCCGCGTCCCGAGGACATGGACGTGAACCCCGCCAAGGAGAAGAAGATGACGAACGTCCGTTCGTCGACCGGCGAGGAGCTCGAGCGTCTCGTGCCGGCGCGCAACCTCTCCCTGGAGCAGGCGCTGGAGTTCTGCCGCGAGGACGAGTGCCTCGAGGTCACGCCGAAGGACGTCCGGATCCGCAAGGTCGCCCTCTCGGGCAACGACCGCGCCAAGCTCCGCAGCCGCAACAAGGCCAACCTGTAGGTCGCCGCGGGGCGAGGACCTCGCCCCGCGTCAGCCTGGTCAGTACGTCGTGCGCAGGTACTGCACGTACGGCTCGACGCGCTCGGGCGGGTTGAACAGCGTCATCCACTCGATGAGGTTCTCAGCGTGCACCTTGGTGTCGGTGACCCAGAAGGCGACGTTCGCCTTCGGGAAGGCGGCGTCGAAGTAGCCGTCTGAGTACAGCTTCCTCATCGCCTCGACGATGACGTTGAACGCCAGCAGCAGGAAGCCCTCCCACTGATCCTCGGGGACCTCGGACGCGAGCGAGCGCACCTTGGCCATCACCGAGTCGAGTACGTTGCGCTCGTCACCGCTGAACAGGTCCCATTCGTCCGGGTCCCATGCGTACAGCACCGTGTGCTCGGACCCGCCCGCCTGGATCTCGTCCCAGCGCGGCGCGGACAAGGCCGCGGCCTGCAGCGTGCCGGCGTCAGAGTCGGTGAACAGCCCCACGGACACGATGTCGTCGCGCCCGCGGGTCACGGCCTCGAGCGCGACCGGGATCGTGTCCTGCAGCTCGGGGATCCATCCCTCCATCGTCTGCAGCCACTCCATGTTGACCATTCAGCATCTCCTGTTCGCGGTCACTGTAGCCGGGCGTCGCGGCCGGCTTACGGCCATCCGCCGAACACCTCTCGGCCCGCTTTCCTCAGCGCGTCCTCGACCGCCTGCCGACCGCCGCCACTGTTGGCCGCAGCCGTGAGCCGGCGCAGCACCTCCTGGGCGTTCGCCACACTGTGGTTCGCGTTCTGCGCCCAGATGAGGTTCGCGTTGCCGTGGATCGGGTCGATGCCGAAATGCCGCAGGATCTCCTGGCTCTTGTTCGCCAGTGTGCCCGCGTCGCCGGCAGCCCCCTTGAACACGATGTGGTGCCCGTGGGCGTTGGTGAACATCCCGGCCGGCGGCCGTCCGTACAGCTCGGCCGCCTTCTCGCTCCACTTCGTCGTCTGACGCTCGGCCACGTTCGCCGAGAGACCACGGGCCTCCTGGCGCGCGAGCCGCTGGGCGAGCGACTCCTCGGCGTCGCGCGTGAACGTCGTCGCCCCCTTGCGCCCCGCCTTCATGAAGTCCTTGGCGACGAGCTCCTCGCACTCCTTGAGCAGCTGCTCGAGCGGCTTCGCGATGCCCTTCAGCGCGACCTTCGCGGCCGCACGCCCGCCGGCCATCACGCGCCCCCGGCCAGGAGCTGCTGGACGCCCCAGTTGATCGCGTACTCGATCGCCTTGCTCGCGATCAGCTCCGCGAGCGGGATCAGCGACAACGAGGCGCCACACGTCGGTACGGCCGCGGCGACCGCCTCCGCGAACGTGATCGCGAACTGTACGAGCTGCACGATCACCACCACCTTCAGCGCCACGATCGCGCCGGCGAACACGGTGATCACCCCGCCGCCGACGGTGAGCCCTTGAGCGAGGCTGTGGGCGGTGGCCTCGGGTCCGGCAGCCGACGTGAACTTCGTCACGAACGCGTCCACGGCGTCCCCGATGTTCTGCGCTGCCACGTCGTGGGCCGCCTGGATGCCGGAGGCCGCCGCATGGTCGAGCGTGCCTGCGAAGGTGAGCCACTGCTGCCCGTACTGCACGACCTTGTCCTCGTCGCCCTCCGGCCAGTCGAAGCCGATCATCTGGAGGAAGTGGGCGAGCTCGGTGGGGAGCATGATCGACATCTACAGCATCCCCTCGATCGACTGCGCCTGATCTACCTGGGACGTCTCCAGCTGCTCGTACGCCTGGCCCGCCTGCGCGACCATCTCGCCGTGGGCGCTGAATCCCTCGGCGAGCGTGTCGAGGCAGCCGCCGAGCCGCTGGACCATGAGCCCGTAGATCATCGCGGCGACGCTGCCCACCAGGTCGTTGCCGCCGAAGACGCTCGGGTCGGACACCGACCCCACGAACGACTGCGTCGCGCTCGAGATCGACTCGCCCGCGTCGGCGATCCGGCGACCGTTCGTGACCCACGAGGTGGGCGAGAACGTGATCTGGTCGCCCATCACTCGGTCGCTCTCTGCGTCGCCTGCCTCAGCATCTCCTGCATCTGGCCGAGCTGGGACTCCATGCTGCGCTGGGCCTGGTCGCCGATCGCCGCCAGCTCTGTGCGGAGCTTCCCGAAGTCCGTGTCCGCCCCCTGGAGGGCGGCCATCATCGCGGTGGTGTGCGCCTCGATCGCGGCGTTGACGGCCCCGACCACCAGGTCGGCGACCTCCGCGTTGCCGCGGCGCATGGTGTGGGCGTCGATCCGGAGCTCAACGAGCTTGCCGCCCGCGAACCGCGCGGTGACGGTGCCGTCGTCCGACGTGCCCTCACCCTCCGCGTGGGGAGCCGTGAACGGCGTGCGCGACGCCCGTCCGGCCGCCGCCGAGAGCTGCTCAAACATCCCTTGCACATCCGACATGCCGACCTCCTCGGTCGGCACTGTAGTTCGCCAAAGGGTCGCAGACCCCTAGACCAGACCCGCCACCACCCGTACCTCGCCGACAGGCCGGCCATGACCGAGTACGGGGCTCGTGGCGAGAGCCTTCAGCGCCTCGCCCTCGACGCCCACTGAGCGCAGCAGCGCGACCATCAGCTCGGCGCGACCTCGCTGGGCGCCATCAGAGACCTTGAGCGCGATGCCCGTACCGTCCGGCAGCCCCGCCGCGTACACACCCTCGGCGCCCCCCTTGCACACCAGACCGGGGACGGCCCGGTGCAGCTCGAGGTCGGCGAAGCCGGTGCCCGACGCGTACTCGGGGTGGGCCCGATACGCGTCCGCGATCGCCTTGGCCGGTCCGTCGGTGGCGGCCGCGATTCGACCGAAAGCCCTTGCCAGACCGGTCATCGAGGTGAGGAACGCCGGCGCGCCGCAGCCATCGATGGACGGGTCCGGAACGGGCTCGGCGACGTACTCGGCCAGCCGCTCGTGGATGAGCACCTGGAGCGGGTGGTCGGCCCGCAGGTACGTCGCCGTGTCCCACCCGGCCCGTACACACGTGCGGAGCATCGCCGCGTGCTTGCCCGAGCAGTTCTGGGTGATCGACGCCGCGTCGTGCCCCTCGCGCAGCCAGGCGTCCCGCGCGGCCGGGTGGATCGGCAGGTCCGGTGTGTTCTGCAGGTCCGCCTCGCTGAGGCCCGCGCCCGCGAGGATCGACCGTACGCCGGCCACATGGAACGGCTCACCGAGGTGCGACGCGGCCGAGAGCGCGAGCTCGTGGCCCGTGACGTCGAGCCCGGCCTCGATCATGGCGATCGCCTGTACAGGCTTCAGCGAGGACCGCGGGAACGTCAGCAGCGACGGGTCTCCGAGCGCCCTCACCGAACCATCGGGGAACGTGATCGCCGCCCGCGCACGATGTACGCACTCGACCGTCCCGCCTCGTACGACCTCGACCGCCACCACATCCTGCTCACCCGTCACGAGGAAACAGGCTAGTGGGCGCGAGTCGTCATGTCGGTACGCCAGACGGCCGGGTCACCCCATCAGAAGCACTTCGTACCCCGCGGCTGTACCGATCTGACGATCGCCAACCCGAGAACCGCCCGCCAGTACGCTCACCACCGTGAGCCCCGCCCGCACGTACCAGCGACTGGACGCACTCCCGGTCAAGCAGACGGTCGACCGCGTTCAGGCGCGGATCACCGCGCGCTTCCCCGAACGCAACCTCCGCCTGGTCGCCGCTGAGCTCTCCAGCGCGGTCGACGAGCTGCTCATCAGGCCCCAACCGCAGGGGTACGGGCTGCTGCGGATCGCCTCACGCGTCGCCATGGGGCTGGTCGCCGCGGTGCTCGTCGTGGGCGTCGTGCTCCTGTTCCAGCAGCCCACCCCCGGCGCGGACTCCGCGTGGAACTGGATCTCCATCGCGGAGAGCTCGATCAACGACGTGGTGTTCGCCGGCGTCGCGATCTACTTCCTGTGGCAGCTGCCCGACCGCGTCCAGCGACGCCACGACCTCCGCGCCCTGCATCGCCTGCGCTCGCTGGCGCACGTCATCGACATGCACCAGCTCACCAAGGATCCCGAGCGCTTCCGCTCCGACTTCCGGGCCACCGATCAGAGCGTCGAGCTGACCCTGTCGCCACCGGAGCTGGCCAACTACCTCGACTACTGCTCGGAGCTGCTCAGCTTGGTCAGCAAGACGGCGGCGCTGTTCGCCGAACACACGACGGACCAGACGGTGCTGGCCACCGTCGAGGGTCTGGAGGCGCTCACGACGGGCATGGCGCGCAAGATCTGGCAGAAGATCGCGCTGCTTCCCCACGCGGAGCCCGCGCCGACGGCCGTGTCCGTCGCGCGCCCTTCCCTGTGAGAAAATTCGCCGGTGCCCCTGTCCCGCCGCGCCATGCTCGCTGTCGGCGCGACGGCACTTCTGTCGGGGTGCGCCATCGAGCCACCACCCACCATCCGGCAGCAGCGCGCCTCTGAGTCCGCGGCCGCGGCGAGGTCCAGCTCAAGCCAGCTCCCGTCGGCCCAACCCCCGTCGTCGACCCCCAGCGAGACCGCCGGCTCCGCGCGCCCGGCCAACGCCACCGAGACCACCCAGGCTGACGCCACGCACGCGAACCACATCCCGACAGCCGCCCCGTACGCCGTCCCCGCCGCTGTCGTCCATGAGTGGCTCACGACGAGGACGGGGCCAGCGACCCCGACGGCCTTCCTGACGTACGACGACGGGCCGAGCCCGAACATCACGCCGCAGCTCCTCGACGCGCTCAAGCAGATCGGCGTACACGCCACCTTCTTCCTCATCGGCTACCGCCTCGAGCAGAACCCCGCGATGGCCCAGAGGGCGCTGGCTGAGGGGCATGCGATCGGCATCCACACGTACAGCCACGACTACTCGTACCTCTATCCCGGCCGCGTCGGCAACGCCGAGCGGATCGCCGGCGAGTACGACCGGACGCTGGCGATCTGCAAGCAGGTACTCGGCAGCGACTTCGAGTGCGCGGCCTTCCGCTACCCCGGTGGCCACATGTCGTGGAAGGGCCTCGAGGCCGCCGACGCCGCCCTCAGCCAGCGGGGCGTGAGCTGGATCGACTGGAACTGCATGACCGGCGACTCCGAGAAGAAGCCCACCAAGGACGCCGCGCAGGGCCTCTCGATGGTCACAAGCACCCTCGCCGCCTACGGGAACCCGTCGGCCGCGGTGATGCTGAGCCACGACAGCTTCGGCGGCTACGTCTCGCTGCAGTCGCTGCCGGCCATCGTCGACCTCTTCAGGTCACGCGGGTACGGCTTCGGCGTGATCGGCTGATCAGGACGGGATCAGGCCGTGCCGGCGATGTAGTGCTCCATGGCCTGCGTCGCGGTGAGCGTGGTCGAGTACACCGCCGCGTACCGCAGCTGGCCCGTGTAGTAGTTCGGCCAGTTGTACTGCCAGGTGCCATTCGCGTCCTGCCAGCTCGACAGGTTGCCGCAGCCGACCTTCCAGTAGCCCGTGTAGACCTCCTGGCCCGCCGCGTCGGAGCGCGAGGCCACGAGGTTGCCGTCGAGGTACAGCGCCATGACGCCCGCTGCGCTCGACGTCGCCATCACGTGGTGCCAGGCACCATTCGCGTAGTTCGTGCCGGCGGGTGACGAGACCACGCGCTGGTCGTACGGATAGGTGCCGAACAGCACCCGACCACTGGCGTCGATGTAGATGTGGCGGTCCCACTTGGAGTCACCCACCTGCTGGTTGTCTCCGAAGCCGATCAGCTTGCCGTTCTGAGCCGTGGTCGTCTTGAACCAGACCTCCAGCGAGTACGTACTGTTGCCGGTCACCGCGGAGCGCTGGGTGATGCAAGTCGCTCCGGTGAAGTTCAGGGAGCCGCCGCCGTCGTTGGGGCAGGGCGAGCTGGTGTTCACGGTCGGCGCGGTGCCGAACACCGTGCCCGTACGCCCGTTGCCGGTGAGGTCAGTCTGGTTCCCGGTCGCCGACAGTGACCAGGCGAAACGGGCCGTGGCCGTGCCGGTTTCGGCGTTCTTGCACGAGAACCAGGTACGGGTTCCGGCCGTGCCTACCGAGTTCGTGACCGCCGCCGACAGTGCGGCCTGCGACGAGGCCTGGAACGCGACGCTCAGCGCGAGAACCACGGCGACCGCGGAATTGGTCAGCAGGAAGGCGCGCCGCGTCCGTCGCGCGGAGATCTTCGGGGCCTTCCCGAGGGTCTCGCCGTGCGCGTCGGCATCGACGTCCGTGTCCGACGGGTCGCCCTCGTCGGTCGAATCTCCCTCGTCGGACGGGTCGACCTCGTCCTGGACGCGGACGAACAGCGCCGCCACCATCGGGATGGCGCAGATGAGGCCCATCAGGACGAACCAACCGAACGTCAGCGCCAGCGTCGGGGTGACGCGGTATTTGCCGTCCGGGTCGATGACCTGCTGGTTCACGACGGCGTCCTGGCCGCTTTGCAGGACCGTGCCGAGAACGTCGACCGGGAAGATGCCGGTGTTGACCAGGTGCATGTCGACGCCGACTTCAGCCGGGACGTAGCCGGTCATGACGAGGTTCACCCAGGGGCGCAACCAGAGGGCGACGACGCTGACGACCAGGGACCAGCCGATGAGTCGGATCTGCCAGCGCCAGGACGGACGGACCCTGGGCAGGAGGGTGAGCGCGAAGACGAGCGCCCAGCCGAGCAGGACGTAGGGCAGGCCCCGGACGAAGAAGCCGAGGTACTTGACGATGACCCCGACCTTGCCGACGATCTGCTGGTCGGTGACGGGCAGCGGGTCCGCAGCACCATTCAGATCACCCTTGGTGATCCACCCCTGCGCCGTCTGATCCACGATCCGATGCGTGTAGATCTTCGACGAGTTCTTCGCCTGATACGACACGATGTCACCCACGGCGTACGACGCCTTCGGATGCACCACCACCAACGTCCCCACCGGAGCAGTAGTCGCCATACTCGGCGTCTCCACCACAAAGAACCTGTACCCGGTCCCGAAGACCGCGACAACCACCGCCACGACGAGCAGCACGCTCGCCGCGATCGAGATCGCCCACTTCTTCTTGTTCACGGTGTCACCACTTTCGCCGAGTCGCGGGTTCATGCGCCGACGCATTGACAAACTGTCATCTGAGCGCCGCCAGCCTATGGTCAGGCGGTGCCAGCGATGTAATGCTCCTTGACTTGGGCCGCCGTGAGGGTGGCGTCGTAGACGGCCGCCAAACGGAGGTTCCCGGTGAAGTACGACTTGAACGGCTGCGCCGTGCCGTTGGCGTCCTGCCATTGGTTGAGCAGGCCGCAGCCGACCTGCCAGTAGCCGGTGTACGAGTCCTGCCCCGCGGTGTCGCTGCGGCTCGAGATCAGGTTGCCGTCCAGGTAGAGCGCGATCGTCGTCGCGTTCGAGGTCACCACGACGTGGTGCCACACGCCATCGGCGTAGCTCTTCCCGGCCGGTGAGGTGATGACCATCTGCTGCGTGGTGTACGCGCCGAAGATCACCCGACCGTTCTGGTCGATGTAGACGTGGCGGTCGTAATGGCTCTGCGTCGACGGGTTGTTCGTGTCGGCCAGGCCCATGAGCTTGCCGTTGTACGCGGTGTTGGTGGTCTTGAACCAGACCTCCTCGGAATACACCTGCCCGACGGCCACGGCTGAGCCCTGGGTGAAGCAGGTGCCGCCGTTGAGCATGACGGATCCCTGCGTGTCGTACGGACAGGGCGAGCTGGCGCTGGCCGTGGCAGCGGTGCCGTTCGTGGTCATCGTGCCGTTGCGGGTGTGGCCGCTCAGGTCGGACTGCATGCCGGTGGCCGTGAGGCCCCACACGAAGCGGGTACCGGCCGTGCCGGTCTCGGCGTTCTGGCAGGAGAACCAGGTACGGGTCCCAGCGGTGCCGGTCGAGTTGGTGACCGCAGCCGACAACGCAGCCTGCGTCGTGGCCTGGAGCAACACCGCGACGGCAAGCACTGTCGTCATCACCGTCAGCGCGACCCAGACCAGCCGGCGACGACTCGACGCACGCTCCACCACCGGATCAGTGGCCTCGGCTTCGCCATCAGCTCGGGTCTCGGCATCCTCGACGGCCTCGGGCTCGTCGTCCACGGGCCGCACGAACAGCGAGAACACCATCGGAGAGATGCAGATCGCGAGCATGGCCACGAACCACCAGAACGTCAGCGCCAGCGTCGGGGTCACGTGGTACTTGCCGTCCGCGCTGAGCACCGTCTGGTTCACCGTGGCGTCCTCACCGGACCGCAACACCGTTCCCAGCACATCCACCGGGAAGATGCCCGTGTTCACCAGGTGCATGTCGACGCCGACCGTACCGGGCACGTACCCCGTCATGACGAGATTCACCCAGGGCCGGATCCACAGGGCCACGATGCTCAGCACCAACGACCAGCCGATCAACCGGATCTGCCACCGCCACGACGGACGCACTCTGGGCAACAGCGTGATCCCGTAGACGAGCGCGAAACCCAGCACGATCCACGGCAGACCACGGACGAAGAAGCCGACGTACTTCACCTTCGCGTCGACCGAGCCGACGATCTGCTGGTCGGTGACGGGCAGCGGGTCCGCAGCACCATTCAGATCACCCTTGGTGATCCACCCCTGCGCCGTCTGATCCACGATCCGATGCGTGTAGATCTTCGACGAGTTCTTCGCCTGATACGACACGATGTCACCCACGGCGTACGACGCCTTCGGATGCACCACCACCAACGTCCCCACCGGAGCAGTAGTCGCCATACTCGGCGTCTCCACCACAAAGAACCTGTACCCGGTCCCGAAGACCGCGACAACCACCGCCACGACGAGCAGCACGCTCGCCGCGATCGAGATCGCCCACTTCTTCTTGTTCACGGTGTCACCACTTTCGCCGAGTCGTCGAGGAAACAGCCGCCGGATGGACACTCTGTCATCCGCGGCGAGGGCCCCCCCGAACCCCAGCAGTCACCGGCTCAGCCGGCATGAGCGGAACTGGGGTCCCGCAGCGAGCCGCCGCGGAACCCCAGTTCCTGTGATTCAGGATCAGGCGCCGAAGCTCCAGGTCATCGGCTGCGAGATCTTCAGGCCCTGGTACGTGTTGCCCACGGCGCCGACCTTCACCGTGAAGACCACGGTGACGGTGGTGCCGGCGGGAACCGAGGTCGTCGTCAGCTTGGACAGCATGTCGGTCGTGCCGGAGGTGCCGAGCGCGGCGGCGGTGCCGGTGAAGACCGACTTGCCGTTCGCGGTGATCGTCACGGTGGTCTGAGCGCAGAGATCAGTGGCGGAGCCGCTCACCGTGCCGTTGGTGGACTGGGTGCAGGCGCCGGGCACGAAGGAGAACGAGCTGGCGTCGACCGTGCCGGCGTTCTTGATGGTGATCGTCGTGGTCGCGGTCTCGTTCGGGGCCATGCCCAGGTCGCCGCCGTACTTGTTGATCGTGGCGCAGGTCGCGGAGTTCGTGTTGATGCTGCCGCCGTCGGTGCTGTTGCACAGGACGGTGCCGCCCTGGTTGGCCTCCTGCATCACGAGGGTGCCGGTGCCGGCGGTGTTGGTGCTGTTCTGGATCGAGGCGCTGAAGGCGGAGAAGGTCGGCGTCATGCCGAGGGCCAGCACGAGCGACGACACGCCGCCGGCGATGACAACAGGAAGGGCCAGCTTGCGCTTCTTGGTGGTGGTCTCGGACACGGTCTTCTCCTTCGGATGCAGGCGTCAGGCCTGGAGTGGTTTGCGGCATCACAGAGCGACTATGCCTACGCGAGTCCCCCGGCTCACATAGGCACTCTGCAGTGCCAGTAAGGTGAGGTTAACCATGGTTAGCGACCGCTCGGTAATTGAATAAGACGTCCCTCATCTTCGCGTGGGGATACCCCCCACGGGGCCCGGCTGTACGGTGGGCACGTGCCCCAGAACCTCACACTCGACGCCCTCACCGATGCCCGCAGACGGGTCGCCAGTTATGTGCCGACCACCCCCTCGTACGCCTGGCCCCTTCTCTGTGAAGCGGCTGGGACCGAGCTGTGGGTGAAGCATGAGAATCACACTCCTACGGGGGCGTTCAAGGTCCGCGGCGGCGTCAACTTCGTCTCCCGGCTGCTCGCGGAGAGCGGTCGTCCACGCGGTCTCGTGTCCGCGTCGCGCGGCAACCACAGCCAGAGCCTGGCCTTCGCCGGCAGGGCCTTCGGAGTTCCCGTGACGATCGTCGTGCCCGAGGGCAATTCGCCGGACAAGAATGCCGCGACGGCGGCTTTCGGGGCCGAGTTGATCGTGTATGGGAAGGACTTTCAGGCGGCGCGCGAATACAGCGTGCAGCTCGCCGCCGAGCGCGGGCTGGTGGCCGTACCGCCGTTCCACCCGTGGCTCGTCGAAGGTGTCGCCACCTATGCCGCGGAGCTCCACGAGCAGGTGCCCGGGCTCGACGCGGTGTACGTGCCGGTCGGGATGGGCAGCGGTGTTTCGGCCAACATCGCCGTACGGGACGTGCTGGGGCTCGACTGCGAGATCATCGGCGTCGTGGCCGAGCAGGCACCCGCGTACGCACTGTCGTACGAAGCGGGCCACGTGGTGACGACCGAGTCGGCGGACACGTTCGTCGACGGCGTCGCCTGCAGGGTCCCGGACGTCGATGCCGTGGACATCGTGGTGGCGGGATGCTCTCGCATCGTGCGGGTGAGCGAGAACGAGGCCGCCAAGGCCATGACGCTCATGTACAGGGCGACGCACAACCTGGCCGAACCTGCCGGGGCGCTGGCGCTGGCCGCCGTGCTGGCTGACCGGGACCGCGTGGCGGGCCGTCGTGTCGCCATGATCCTCACCGGTGGCAACTGCGACCTCGACGTCCTGCACGCGGCCGCCTCGACCCTCTGACGCAGCGACCCGACCCCCCTGAGAGAGGGCGCCTCGCAGGTGTTCCGCGACGGGATGGGACACAGAAGCTGCCCCGGGGGGGGGTGGGCCGCGGGGGGGGTGGGGGGGGGGGGGGGTGCGGCCGGCCCCCACCCCCCCCGGACCGC
>JAPUEI010000007.1:13082-18456 GCA_027492675.1 Propionibacteriaceae bacterium
GCGTCCACCCTCTGACGCCGCCCCCCCACCCCCGTTCGTGTGGGGGCCTCGCCGGTGTTCCGCGCCGGTTGGGGGAACACACGCAGCCCTGAGGCGTGACGCCTCAGGGCTGCTTCTGGTGTCGTGCGTCAGCGTCAGGCGCCGAACGCCCAGGTCATCGGCTGCGAGATCTTCAGGCCCTGGTAGGTGTTGCCCAGCGCGGCATCGGCCTTCACCGCGAACGTGATCGGGACGGTGCCACCGGCCGGCACGGACGAGGCGCCGGTCTTGGCGAGCACGTCGATCGCCGCCGTGTTCATCGCCGCCGCGGTGCCGCTGTAGAGCGTGCTGCTGCCCGAGGTCACCACGACGGTGATCCTCGAGCACAGGTCGGCGGCCGAACCGTTGGTGGTGCCGTTGTTCGACTGGGCGCACGCGCCCGGCGTCAGCGAGAAGGAGGTCGCGTCGACGGTGCCGGCGTTCCGGATGGTGATCGAGGTCGTCACCGTCTGGCCCGGAACCATGGCGAGGTTGCCGCCGTACTTGTTGATCGAGGCGCAGGTCGCGGAGTTGCTGTTGATGCTGCCGCCGTCGGTGCTGAGGCACGTCGTGGAGCTGCCCAGCTTCTCCTCCATGACCAACGTGCCGGTGCCGGCAGTGTTGGTGCTGTTCTGGATGGACGCGCTGAACGCGGAGAATGTCGGCGTCATGCCGAGGGCCAGAACGATCGCCGAGACGCCGCCGGCGACGACGACGGGAACGGACAGCTTGCGCTTGGACGTGGCTGTGGACATGCGGGAGTCAGCTCCTTGAATGGGCTCGAGTTGTCCCCCGACACTCGAGCGATGGGTAGTGGCCGGCTTCGGATCGTCGCCACCTGAAGTCCCCCGACTCTGGTGACGCCCTAGCGCCTGCAGACCTCACCCTAAGGTTGTCCATGCACCACGCCAATTTCCATGAGCAGGTGCTCATCTGGCCGCGAGGCCGTAGGACCGGCGACGCCTGCGTGGAACATGACGAGGGCCCGCGACATACATCGCGGGCCCTGAAGTTCAGGTGAGGTATAGGGCGTCAAATCCCTCCAGCCAAGGAGGCGGCCATCGTGCTGCAGTTACCTCGAACTGTAGGAATTCTTCGAGGCCGCCGAATTACGCAGAGAATGCCCACGTGATGGGCTGCGCGATCTGAAGCCCTTGGTAGGTGTTGCCCACCGACGGGTCGATCTTCGCCGTGATCGTGAATGTGGCCTGGCTGCCGCTGGTCAACGTCGCGATCCCGAGCTTCGACAGCACGTCGATCGGGCCACCCAGTCCGAACGCTGCGGCCGTCCCACTGAAGACGGTGTGCGAACCGGACGCGATGGTGATCGTGATCTTGGAGCACAGGTCCGTGGCGCTGCCCGAGACACCGGCCTGGACGGACTGCACACAGGCGCCCGGAGTGAGGGCGAACTGCGAGGCGTCGATCGTGCCGACGTTCTTGATGTTGGTGACGGTGACCGACGAACCGTTCGCGTTCAGGCTGAGGTTTCCGCCGTACTTGTTGATCGTGGAGCACGTCGCGACGTTGCTGGAGATGCCACCGCCGTCGGTGCTCAGACACGTGATGGTGCCCCCGCTGTTCGTCTCCTGCATCACCAGCGTGCCGGTGCCTGCGTTGTTCAGCGAGTTGTTGACGGAGGCGGTGAAGGCCGCGAAGCTCGGCGTCATACCGAAGGCCAGTGTCAGCGACGACACGCCTGCGGCCAGAAGGATCGGCATCGAAACCTTGCGCCTGCCGGTGGTGTTTGCCATGGCGAGACTGCTCCTTGCGTATGGTTCGAGGAATCCCCTCGAACCCCTGGGCGGGGTACGGGCGGTCCAGATTCACTCGACGCCGAAATATAACTCGGAGCAAGCTCACCAAGAGGGCTCGATAGGAACCTAATACCGACGCCCACCCAATACCACAATCATGAGTACGACCTCATGATGATGACCGTCAGTGGCGCAGCCGGAAGTGGATTCCCGCGTCGGGGTCGACGAGTTTTTCTTGCGTGGCGGCGATTCTGCCGCTGACAAGGGAGGACTCCACCGGCACGGACCGCTTCACGAGGCCGAGAGCGATCGGGCCGAGCTCGTGGTGGCGCGCCGCGCCGCCCACTCGCCCCACCACGGCGCCGTCTAGAGTGAGCTCTGCTCCGACCTCCGGAAGCTCGGACAGGGAGCCGTCGAGGTGGAGCCGTACGAGCCTGCGCGGGGGTCGGCCCAGGTTGTGGACGCGAGCCACCGTCTCCTGGCCGCGGTAGCAGCCCTTGTCCAGCGCGACCGCCGGCGACGGCACGCCGAGCTCGTTGGGGATCGTCCGGTCGTCGGTGTCGACGCCGATGCGCGGGACCCCCGCCTCGATCCGCCGCGCCTCGTACGCCCACGTGCCCGCCGGTACACCGTCAGCGAGCACGCCGGCCACCTCGTCGCGGGAAAGGAACGTCTCGTAGCCACCCAGCGAGTCCTCACCGGCGCGGTGGAGTCCGGCTCCCGTCGGCGCACCGGGGTGCCAGACCAGTCCGTACCCCTCGAGAAGGCCGACCTCGACCCGCATCATGAACCGCATCGAATCCAGCCATGCGACCAGGTCGGCGCCGCGTCCGGGCTCGGTCCACGCCCAGTACGTCTCGCCGTCGTCCACTCCGTACAGCACGTGCTCGATATGGCCGTTCGGGCTCAGCACGTACGCCGTGTTCGCCTGTCCGGGGACGAGCCCTTCGAACACCTGGCTGGTCAGGGAGTGGAGCCAGCGGAGACGGTCGGAGCCGGTCACGGTGATCACGTCGCGGTGGGAGAGGTCCACGACCCCCGTACCGGCGTCCAACGCGCGCCCCTCGGCTGTCGGGTTTCCGTAGTGCCAGGCGACGCCGGCGTCGGGGCCGTCGGTCGCGATGACCGCGGTCACGCGACCTTCTGCAACCGGGCCCACAGGTACGGCTGCAGCTCCACGTCGGTCGTGGCCCTGTCGAAGGTCCACATGAGGTCGCCCTCGACCTGTCCGTACAGACGGTGTCCACCGGTGTACTCCAGGGGCGAGCTGACCGGACGTACGACGGCGTCGGTGCGCAGCTCGATCTTCGCCCCCGTGATACGCCCCTCCCACAACTCGGCGTAGCCGTCCGGATGGGCCAGCGAGACCTCGATCGTGCCGTCGGTCTGCGGGCGCCAGAACCCGGTCTCCATGCTGAGCGGCTTCACGGCCGTGCCGTCCTCGCCCAGCTCGTACGTCTGCATCAGGTAGTGCAGGAAGGTGCCGCCGTTCTCGGCGAACTCGATCTGGCAGCCGTACGTGAACTCGCCCGTGTCGGGCCACTGGCCGTGGCCCTCACCCTGCCAGCGTCCGACCAGCCAGGCGACGCCGACCAGGTGGGGGCTGAGGTGGCTGGGGATCTCGAAGGCCATGTCACTCCTTGTCGTCACGGGCGGCGCGGAGGATCCTCACGAGCACGACCACCGCGGCCACGCCGATGAGCGCGGTCGCGACGATGAATACCCAGGGTTCCGCCGACGGCACGCGCCGCAGTCTACGTGGTCGGTCCGAGGGCAGGGTCGAAGGCGACGTACCGGCCGCGGCCGTGGAGCAGCGCGTCGTCGCGGCCGATCGTCACGGAGACGACCTCGGCGGTGACCTCGAGCGAGTAGCCCAGGGGACGTACGTCGGTGACCCGCGCGCCCAGCCACGACGCGCCTTCGAGCACCGGACCCCAGTCGGTGTCCACGAACGACGCCAGGCGGAACACCCCGCCCGGCGCCGGGGCCAGCCCCGCGAAGGCCTCGGCGAGGTAGCTGTCGGCGCCTCCGAGGAGCGACACGGCCAGGGTGAGGCCCGGCTCCAGCGCGACCCCGAGGTCGCTGTCGGGGTCGACGAGAGCCACCACGTACGCCGGGTGTCCCATCGCGAGCATCAGCGACGAGACGGTGAGTCCTGTACGTGTGGGGCCCGCTCCGGTCGTGACCAGCGTCACCGCGGCGGGCAGGCGTCCACGGAACCGCCGCAAGGGGTCGCGGGAGGCCGGCGGGTCGGCGAACGGGTGCTCGCTGTGGATGGTCACGTCGGCCAGAGTAGGCCCGCCACATCCCGTACGGTTCGTACGTGCGAGTGGTGGTGCAGCGGGCGTCGACGGGCCAGGTGAGCGTGGACGGCGAGGTCGTGGGCCGACTGCCGTCTGCAGGGCTGGTCGTACTGGCGGGGGTCACGCACACCGACACCGCCACCGACGCGCAGAAACTCGCCGACAAGGTGTGGAACCTGCGCATCCTCGACGGTGAGGTGTCCTGCGCGGACGCCCAGGCGCCCGTGCTGGTGATCAGCCAGTTCACGCTGTACGCGGACACCCGTAAGGGCCGCCGGCCATCGTGGGGTGACGCGGCCCCGGGGCCGATCGCGGAGCCGCTGGTCGACGCTTTCGTCGAGGCGCTGCGTGGGCTGGGGGCCCACGTGGAGACAGGACGCTTCGGCGCTCACATGCACGTGAGCCTCGTCAACGACGGGCCCGTGACGCTAATCCTGGAGTCCTGAGCCAGCAGAGGTACGAGCCAAGTAGGGTAGTGCCGCCATCGGACGAGTGGGAGGGGATGCACGTGGCGAACGTGCTGCTCATCACCCCCCGCAGTGGCGCTGCCCCCGTTCCTGAGCTCTCGCTGCTCGCGCACGCCGTCACGGTGCTCGCGCCGGCCGACCAGATGCTCACCGAGTCCGCGTCCAGCGACGTCATCGTCATCGACGCGCGCGACGATCTCGTGGCCGCCCGCTCCGTCTGCCAGACGTTCGTCAGCGCCGGGATCATCGTGCCGCGGCTGGCGGTCCTGCCCGCAGGAGGCGTCGCCGTCATCGCCGTCGACTGGGGCTGCGCCGACTTCATCGTCGAGGGCGCGGGACCTGCCGAGTACGAGGCGCGGCTGCGCCTGCTGACGACCGCACAGGCCGCCGGGCCCGAGACCATCAGCGGTGGCGGCATCGTGATCGACGAGGCCGCGTACTCGGTCACCCTCGAGGAACGGCTCCTCGACCTCACGTACACGGAGTTCGAGCTCCTCAAGTACCTCGTGCAGCACCCCGGCCGGGTGTTCTCCCGCGAGCATCTCCTCGCCGAGGTCTGGGGCTACGACTACTACGGCGGCACGCGCACCGTCGACGTCCACGTCCGGCGGCTGCGCTCCAAGCTCGGCACGGAACACGAGAACCTCATCTCGACCGTACGCAACGTCGGCTACCGCTTCTCCGCCTCCCGCTGACGTCGGGGAGAGGTCCTGTACCCCTCGAGGAGAGGTCTGGTACCCCTCGAGGAGAGGTCTGGAACCCGTCGAATGACATGAAGCCTCTCCCCGAGGGGCGTGAAACCTCTCCCCGACAGGTATGAGACCTCTCC
>JAPUEI010000007.1:18556-29777 GCA_027492675.1 Propionibacteriaceae bacterium
GGGGGGGTTGAGCCCTACGTACGGGCCGCTATGTACGTACGGATGACCTCGACGATCTGGCGCTCCGCGTCGGCCCTGGGCACCGTGGGGACGCCATCGCCCTTCTGGGGGCCGTAGCGGCCGAAGAACGCGTGTACGGCGCCGTCGATGGTCGCCACCGTCGAGCCGGGCGGGAGCCGGTCGAGCCCTCCCTGTACATCGGCTGCTGCCGCCACGCCATCCTTCTCGGCGCGGAGCGACACCGCGGGCCAGGACGCCTTGACGGTCACGTTGCCGGCCGAGTACGCCGCGCACAGCACCATCCCGGCCAGCTGCGCCGCATGCCTGGACGCGTAGCCCGCGGCCATCGTGCCGCCGAGCGAGTGCCCACCGATCACCACCGGTACGGCACCCACGTGGGCGATGATCGCGTCGGCCCGGTCCGCGCCGAGCACGGCCAGGTCGAACGGCATCACGGGGATCCAGGTCTCGATCCCGTACGCGGCGAGCGCGCGCCCCAGCCACTCGTACGCCTGGGGCCTCACCAGTCCGCCCGGATAGAAGATGAAGACGGCCTGGCGCTGCCCGGTCGCCGCGACGTGGATCACCTGACCGCCGACGTCCTCCAGCGTCACCGTGACGTTCGCGCTAGCCGTGTCGGAGACCGCGTCCTGGCCGATGACGAGGGCCGGCCGCACGAGCACGGACTGCCCCACCCCGATCCCGTACGCCGCGATGACCAGCACCACGAGCAGGACGACGGCCCAGATGCGGCGCCGACGCCGAGGGCGAACCCTTACCGACGACTCACTCACGCCCCGCATTCTGGCGCACCAACAGGCGCGAGGGCGGTTAGGCTCGTCATGTGCTCCCGGTCATCGAACGTCGTGCCTCCCTCGACGCCGACACTGCCGCGTCCGTACGGAACCTGGTCGCCGACATCACGGCCGCGGACGGCGTCTCACCGCTCAACGAGGCGGCCACGCTCGCGCTCGGCCACGACGACGTACAGCACTATCTGATCGTCTCCGGCGGCAAGGTCCTCGGCTATGCGCAGCACGACCCCGCCACCGACACCGCACAGGTCTGCGTCCATCCGGGCGCGCGCGACCGGGGCTACGGGTCAGCGTTGGTCGACGCCGTCATCGCCGACCACCCCTCGAGCAGCCTGTGGTCGTTCGGGAACCACCGCGGCACCCAGGTGATCGCGGCCAGGGTGAGGTACGTGAAGGTGCGCGAGCTGCTCATCATGGAGCGCGTGCTGTCGCTCGATGAGGCGCGCGCTCCCCTGCCCGACGGCGTCCGGATCCGCGGCTTCCAGCCCGACGACGAGGGAGCGGTGCTCGCGATCAACGCGGCCGCCTTCGCCGAGCACCCCGAGCAGGGTGCGATGGACCACGCCGACTTCATCGAGCGGCAGTCGCAGCCCTGGTACGACGCGGCGGACCTGCTCGTCGCCGTCGACCGGCAGGGAACGATCCTCGGCTTCCACTGGACCAAGCGCCACAGCGAACGGCTGGGCGAGGTGTACGTCATCGCGACCGCACCGGACGCCACGGGGTACGGGCTCGGCGGTGCGCTGCTGACCGCAGGCCTCGCGCACCTCGCGTCGATCGGCTGTCGACGTGCGATCTTGTACGTGGAGTCCGACAATGCCGCTGTGCGGCTCTACCGCCGTCATGGGTTCGTCGTCGCCCGTTCCGACGTCATGTACGCAGCACCAGAAAGGCACCTCCGATGAGCAACGAGTGGCGTCCCGCGTTCGCCGACCCGGCGAACGGTGAGCCGGACACGCCCGTGTCACCCGACCTCGACGCGGAGACCGGGGTGTCCCCGATGACGCCGGTGGACGAGATGCTCGAGGAAGCGCTGCCGGACGGGCGCTACTCCGATCGTGAGCTCAGCTGGCTGGCGTTCAACAAGCGCGTGCTCGACCTCGCGATGGACGAGACCCGGGTCCCGCTGCTCGAGCGGGCGAAGTTCCTCGCGATCTTCTCCTCGAACCTCGACGAGTTCTTCATGGTGCGCGTCGCCGGCCTCAAGCGTCGCATCGCGGCCGGCCTGGCCACCCCGAGCGCCTCGGGCATGATGCCGCGCGAGCTGCATGACGCGATCCTCGCCCGCACCCATGAGCTGGTCGACGAGCAGTCGCGGGTGTTCGCCGACGTCGTACGGCCCCAGCTGGCCGCCGAGGGCATCAAGATCCTGCGTTGGTCGGAGCTCACCGACGACGAGCAGACCTCCCTGACCCAGTTGTTCCACGACCGGATCCTGCCGGTGCTCACGCCGCTGGCCGTCGACCCGTCGCACCCCTTCCCGTACATCTCGGGCCTGTCGATCAACCTCGCCGTACAGCTTCGCCATCCCGTCACGGGCACCCTGTCGTTCGCGCGCCTCAAGGTGCCGAACATTTTGTCGCGCTTCCTGCGGCTGGCCGGCGACCGCTTCGTGCCGCTCGAGGATCTCATCGCGAGCCACCTGGACCACTTGTTCACGGGCATGCAGATCGTCGCCTGGACGACCTTCCGCGTCACCCGCAACGAGGACGTCGAGGTCGAGGAGGACGACGCCGAGTCGATCCTGTACGCGCTCGAGAAGGAGCTGCTGCGGCGCAAGGTCGGCCGCCCGCCCGTACGTCTCGAGGTCGAGGACGACATCAACGAGGAGATCCTCGAGCTGCTGTCGCGCGAGCTCGACGTGTCGATGAAGGAGGTCTACCGGCTTCCTGCGCCCCTGGACCTCCGCGGCCTGTTCTCGCTGACCGACGTCGACCGCGAGGCCCTGCTGTACCCCGCGTTCCTGCCGCTGACCAACCCTCACCTGGCCGAGGTCGAGACGGCCCAGGCCGCGGACCTGTTCAGCGCGCTGAAGCGCCGCGACGTGCTCCTGCACCACCCGTACGACTCCTTCGCGACCTCCGTGCAGCGGTTCATCGAGCAGGCCGCCGCGGACCCGAAGGTGCTCGCGATCAAGCAGACGCTGTACCGCACCTCGGGCGACTCGCCCATCGTCGACGCGCTGATCGAGGCCGCGCAGGCCGGCAAGCAGGTGCTGGCGCTGGTCGAGATCAAGGCCCGGTTCGATGAGCAGGCCAACATCGCGTGGGCCCGCAAGCTCGAGAAGGCCGGCGTGCACGTGGTGTACGGGATGGTCGGGCTCAAGACGCACTGCAAGCTCTCGCTCGTCGTGCGCGACGAGGGTGACCAGCTGCGCCGGTACGCCCACATCGGCACCGGCAACTACAACCCGAAGACCGCGCGGCTGTACGAGGACATGGGCCTGCTCACGTCGAACTCGGTGATCACCGACGACGTGGCCCGGCTGTTCAACCACCTGTCGGGCATCACGCAGGAGCAGAACTACCGGCGTCTGCTGGTCGCGCCCCACGGCATCCGCAAGGGCCTGATCGACATGATCGACAACGAGATCGCGAACCACCGGGCGGGGATCCCGGCCGGTGTGCGGATCAAGGTGAACTCGATCGTCGACGAGCAGGTGATCGACGCGCTCTACCGGGCGTCGAACGCCGGCGTACCGGTGGACATCTGGGTCCGTGGCATCTGCGGGCTCAAGGCCGGCGTGCCGGGTCTGAGCGAGAACCTTCGCGTACGGTCCATCCTGGGCCGTTTCCTCGAGCACAGCCGCCTGTTCTGGTTCGCCAACGCCGGCAAGGCGCACGTGGGCATCGGCTCCAGCGACCTCATGCACCGCAACCTCGACCGTCGCGTCGAGGTGCTCGTCCAGCTCACCAACGAGCCCCACATCGCCCAGGTCGAGGAGCTGTTCCGGCTCGCGTTCGACGAGGGTACGGCGTCGTGGTGGCTCGGCCCGGACGGCTGGGAGAAGAAGACGACCGACGCCGAGGGCAAGCCGCTGCTCGACATGCAGGCGCACCTCATCTCGGTGATGTCGCAGCGCCGCGGGCAGGCATGAGCTCGAAGTCCGAGCGTACGATCCGAGCCGCCGGAGCCGTCGTGCTGCGCGGTTCCGGGAACCGGCGCGTGGTCGCGCTCGTCCACCGGCCCCAGTACAACGACTGGTCGCTGCCGAAGGGCAAGCTCGAACCGCGTGAGCAGGCGTGCGCCGCGGCCGTACGAGAGGTGCAGGAGGAGACGGGCGTCACGATCCGTCTGGGGGCGCCGCTCGCCGACGTGACGTACAGGATCGTCAAGGGGCCCAAGGTCGTGCAGTTCTGGGTGGGGTACGCGGTGTCGGAGACGGCGCGTCGCCCCGACCACGAGGTCGATGAGGTGGAGTGGGTGCCGATCACGCACGCGCTCGACCAGCTGACGTACCCGGACGAGAAGGTCGTGCTGGCCGAGGCGATCGCGATGCCCGAGACGACGCCGTTCGTCATCGTGCGGCACGCGAAGGCGACGCTGCGAAAGGCGTGGTCGGGCGACGACGCGAAGCGGCCGCTGGACGCGCAGGGCAAGGCCCAGGCCTCGAACCTCGTCGACGTGCTCGGCGCCTACGGGGTCGCGCAGCTCAAGAGCTCGACCTCGACGCGGTGCGTGCAGACGCTGGAGCCGTACGCGAAGAGCCGCAAGCTCACCGTGAAGCCGGTCTCGCTGTTCAGCGAGGAGGTCGGCGAGGAGCACCTCGCGGGCGTGCAGAGGTACGTACGGAAGCTCGCTGTACGGGCGGGGGCGACGGGCACAGCCACAGCCGTGTGCGGTCACCGCCCGGTGCTGCCGGCGATGATCGCGGGCGTCGACCTGCCGAACCGCGCGATGACGCCCGGCACGGCGCTCGTCGTGCACATGGATGACGAGGGCGTCGTGCTCGCCCACGAGTGGCACGGCCCGCGCCCGGACTGACGGGCCAGACCCGGTCGAGGCCACACCTGACGGCCGGGTACGTCGCTCCCCGGGAGGTCCTGCGTGCGCCAGGCTGGGTCGGCTGGCCGTCAGTGAGTGGTCAGCGCTCGACGCGCGCTGAGCCTCCGGCCGCGAGCTTGAGGACCTCCGCCTTCGTGGCCATGGAGGTGTCGCCCGGGGTCGTCATCGCGAGCGCCCCATGCGCAGCCCCGAGGTTCGCCGCGCGCTCCAGGGTCTCGCCCGTGAGCAGCCCGTACACCAGGCCTGACGCGAACGAGTCGCCCCCGCCGACGCGGTCGAGGATCTCCAGGCCGTCGCGCTGGGTGGCCTGCACGAGACCGGTCGCGGCCGACCAGGCCAGCGCGCCCCAGTCGTTGACGGTCGCCGACCGTACAGCCCGCATCGTCGTGGCGATCACCTCGAGATTGGGGTACGCCTGCGAGACGGCGCCGATCATCGCCCCGTACTCCTCCACGGGCAGGCGGGTCAGCCCTTCGTCGACGCCCTCGACCTCGAAGCCGAGCGCCGCGGTGAAGTCCTCCTCGTTGCCGATCATGACGTCGACGTACGGGGCAATGGCCCTGTTGACCTCCTGCGCCTTCGCCTTGCCGCCGATCGCCGACCACAGGCTGGGGCGGTAGTTGAGGTCGTACGACACCCTGGTGCCGTGGCGACGTGCCGCCTGTACAGCCTCGATCGCGACCTCGGCCGTCGACTCCGAGAGCGCCGCGAAGATGCCACCGGTGTGCAGCCAGCGGACGCCGAGCGTGCCGAACAGATGGTTGAGATCGAGGTCCCCCGGCGTCAGCTGGCTGGTCGCCGTGTGGCCGCGGTCATAGACGCCCACGGCGCCCCGCACCCCGAACCCGCGTTCGGTGAAGTTGAGCCCGTTGCGCGCCGACCGGCCCACACCGTCCGAGGGTGCCCACACGATGTGGCTCGTGTCGACGCCGCCGGCCAGCATCAGCTCCTCCACGAGATGGCCGACCTCGTTGTCGACCAGCGCCGTCACGGCGGCGGTCCTGAGCCCGAAGACACGCCTCAGACCGCGCACCACGTTGTACTCGCCGCCGCCCTCCCAGACCGCGAAGGTGCGTGCTGTACGAATGCGACCCTCGCCCGGATCGAGGCGCAGCATCACCTCGCCGAGCGAGACCGCGTCGTACCGGCAGTCGTCTGCAGGACGCAGATCCATGGCGTTCCTCACTTCCCTACCGCGGCGGCTGCGGCCACGGCGTCGGCGCACAATCCGGTGACGGTCGCGAACGCACCTTCGCGGATCGCGTCGACCGGAACCATCCACGACCCGCCCACGGCCGGCACGCAGGCCAGCGAGAGGAAGTCGCCGAGGTTGGCGGCGCTGACGCCGCCGGTGGGTACGAATCGGACACCGCCGAACGGCGCCGACAGGGCCTTGATGGCCGAAGCGCCGCCGTACACCCCCGCCGGGAAGAACTTCACCGTGTCGAGGCCCAACTCGAGGGCCCTCATGATCTCGGTCGGAGTCACGGCACCGGGCAGCACGGGCATGCCGGCGTCCTGCGCGGCCCTGACCACGTCGGCGCGCAGCCCTGGGCTGACGATGAACGTGGCGCCGGCCTTCACAGCCTGGTCGACCTGCGCCGGGTCGAGGACCGTCCCCGCGCCCACGACGAGTCCCTCGACGTCCTTCATCGCGCGGATGGAGTCGGCGGCTGCTGACGTACGGAACGTAACCTCGGCCACGGGCAGGCCGCCGGCGACCATCGCCTGCCCCAGCGGCCCGGCGTCGCGCGCATCGTGGAGCACGACCACCGGCACGATGCGTCGGGAGAAGATCTCTTGGGTCACAACCACTCCGTTGTCTCGTCGAGAGAGCCTGGCGGCGCAGCCCCGCATTGCTGCGGCAAGCGTTTTCCGCGCCTTCTGGACTACGTTAGCGCACCCATTGCACCGCCGGTGCGCGAGGCTTGTCACGTGCAAACTAGTTCAATGTCAAGATACCTTCGATTTCGGGGTAGAGTCCGCGGTGTGGTGACACTCAGCGATGTGGCCAAGGCGGCCGGAGTTTCGTTGTCGACCGCCTCCCGAGCCATCAATGGCAGCAAGGACCGTACCGTCAACCCCGATTTGCGAGACCGCGTTCTCGCCGCCGCGACCGAGCTTCGGTACGCGCCCAACGCCGCTGCGCAGGCCATCGCGCGCGGACGTTCCTCCACCCTCACCCTGATCGTCCACGACATCACCGACCCGTACTTCTCGTCGATCGCGGCCGGCGTGACCCGCGCCGCTCGCGCGTCCGGGGCGACCGTCATCCTGGGCATCACCGACCACGAGCTGTCGGCGACGCTCAGCCTGATCGAGGCGGCCCGCAGTCACCGCTCGCAAGCATTGGTGCTGGTGGGCGGCCTGCACACCGACGCGGGGGTGCTCTCGGCGCTCCAGTCGTCGATCGATGACTTCCGCCGGTCAACCGGGGCAGGCGTCGCGCTCGTCGGCCAGCCGGTCCTGGATGTCGCGTGCGTCGCTCCGGCGAACACCGATGGGGCCGCGGCGCTGGCCAGGGCGCTCGTCGCGCAGGGCCACCACACGTACGCGATCCTGACCGGTCCGGCCAACCAGCTGACCGCCCGCGACCGCGTCGCGGGTTTCGTGGCCGGCCTCGCCGACACAGGCGAGATCGTGGCCAGGATCGAGGGCGAGTTCACGCGAGACGGCGGGCACCAGGCGATGGCGGAGCTGCTGGCCAGCGGCGTGCGTCCCGATGTGGTCTTCGCGGTGAACGACGTCATGGCTGTCGGTGCGCTGGCTGCTGCGCGCGAGGCCGGTGTCGACGTGCCCGGCGACATCCGCGTCGCGGGCTTCGATGACATCCCGACATTGAGGGACGTCGTGCCGTCACTGACGACCGTACGCGTTCCGCTCGAGCGCATCGGCGAGGTGGCCGTACGGCTGGCGCTGGGCGAGGAGCTGCTCGACCCGACCGAGGCACTGGAGTACGAGGTCGTGCTCCGGGACTCGACATCCTGACCCCATCATCGTGATCTGAGCCGATCACCCCTTTCCCACCGCTTGACCGAGAGTTCTTTGTCACCCTAGGCTGGAAAGCGCTTCCCAACGTCGAAGGAGTCTTCGTGACCAGAACCCTGCGGATCGCCATGAACGGCATCACGGGGCGCATGGGCTATCGCCAGCATCTCGTCCGTTCCATCCTCCCGATCCGCGAGCAGGGCGGCGTCACACTCGCCGACGGCACCCTCGTACAGGTCGAGCCCGTCCTCGTCGGACGCAACGAGACCCGGCTGCGGCAGATCGCGGCCGAGCACGACATCGAGCACATCTCCACCGACACCGCCGGCTGCATGACCGCCGACGACATCGACATCTACTTCGATGCCCAGACGACCTCGCGGCGCTTCTCCGCGCTCAGCGCCGCCATCGCCGCGGGCAAGCACATCTACACCGAGAAGCCCACGGCCGAGACGCTCAGCCAGGCCATCGAGCTCGCGCGGCTCGCGAAGCAGGCGGGGATCGTGGACGGCGTCGTACACGACAAGCTGTACCTGCCCGGCTTGGTGAAGCTCCGCCGGCTCGTCGACGACGGCTTCTTCGGCCGAATCCTCACGATGCGCGGCGAGTTCGGCTATTGGGTCTGGGAGGGCACCGACGTGCCGGCCCAGCGCCCGAGCTGGAACTACCGGGCCGAGGACGGCGGCGGCATCACCACCGACATGTTCCCCCACTGGAACTACGTCATCGAAGGCCTCCTCGGAACCATCAGGACGGTGTACGCGCAGACCGAGACCCACATCGACGAGCGCGTCGACGAGCAGGGCCTGACGTACAAGGCCACGGCCGACGACGCCGCGTACGGCATCTTCGAGGTCACCACTCCGGGCGGAGAACCCGTCGTCGTGCAGCTCAACTCCAGCTGGGACGTCCGCGTGCATCGCGGCGAGCTGGTCGAGTTCCAGATCGACGGGACGCAGGGATCCGCGGTCGCGGGGCTTCGCCGATGCGTGACGCAGGCGCGCGCGAACACCCCGACCCCCACCTGGAACCCGGACCTCCCGGACCCCAACGACTACCGCTCCCAGTGGACCGACGTCACCGACACCGACCTGCAGAACGGCTTCAAACTGCAGTGGGAGGAGTATCTGCGCGACGTGGCCGAGGGCCGCACACACCGTTACGACCTGCTGTCGGGCGCGCGTGGCGTGCAGCTGGCGGAGCTCGGCATGCGCTCATCGGCTGAGGGGCGCCGGCTGGACGTGCCGGACATCGCGCTGTGACCAACCTCGGTCGGCTGAGCCTGAACACGGCGACCTGCCGCCCGTACACGCTTGCCGAGTGTGTCGACGCGGCGGCGGCCGCTGGCTGGGGTGCGGTGGGCCCGTGGCGCGATCGCGTGCAGGAGGTCGGCGCGTCGACCGCGGCCCGGATGATCGCCGACGTCGGGCTGAGGGTCTCCAGCCTCTGCCGGGGCGGCTTCATCACCGCACGGGACGACGACACCGCCGCACAGGCGTTGACCGACAACCGGCTCGCGATCGACGAGGCCGCCACGCTGGGCGCACACGAGCTCGTGATGGTGGTCGGCGGGCTGCCGGCCTCGTACGAGCTGATGCACATGCCCCACACTGCAGCAGACAGCACCGACAAGAACCTGGTCGCCGCCCGCCAGCGGGTCGCCGACAGGATCGGCCAGCTCGTCCCGTACGCCCGTGACAAGGGCGTACGCCTCGCGCTCGAGCCCATGAACCCGTTGTTCACCGCCGACCGCGGCGTGCTCACGACGCTGGCCCAGTCGCTGGCCATCGCGGGCGATCACGCCCCGGACGAGGTGGGCGTCGTCGTCGACACGTACCACGTCTGGTGGGACCCGGACCTTCACACGAGCATCGCACGCGCCGGCGACGAGGGCCGGATCTCCTCGTACCAGATCTGCGACTGGACCCTCCCGCTCGCCGCCGACACACTGAACTCGCGTGGCTTCCCCGGCGACGGCTACATCGACTTCCCGACGATCACCCGGTGGGTGGCCGAGGCCGGCTATATCGGCGACATCGAGGTCGAGATCTTCAACACCGCGATCTGGGGTCTGCCCGCGGCCGAGACCGTACGCATCACGAGCGAGCGCTACGCCGAGCTCGTCCTGCCCTACCTGTAGGTCGGATCCGGGCTCCCACGCCGTCGACGCCCCGATCACCAACCCTGCCGGGTCGTCGACGGCCTGAGTGCCCGGATCCGCCTCAGGTCAGGCGGGATCGCTCAGGTTGAACATCCACTCGAGGCCGTACTTGTCCTTGAGCACGCCGTACGTGTCGCCCCAGACCATCTTCTCCAGCGGGGTGCCGACACTGCCTCCCTCGGCGAGCGCGTTGAACCAGCCCGTGAGCTTGTCGATCTCGTCGCCGAAGAACGTGAGGTAGACGCGCGTGCCGCCCCACTGGTCCTCGGAGCCGGGCATGGCGTCGGAGGCCATGAAGGTGAAGGAGTCCGTGGTGAGCATCGCGTGCATGACACCGTCGGGCGGCATCCCCTCCATGCCGAACTCGCCGAACGTGGAGACGTCGAGCGTGCCGCCGAAGATCGACTGGTAGAACGCCATGGCCTCCCCGGTGACGCCCGGCGGGAAGTTGAGGTACGGAGCGAGTGAGAGTGACATCGGACCTCCAGATGTTGACATCGTTCACATTGCGTGTCGGGTCACCATATGCTCGGTTCGTGGACGACGCAAGACCCCGCCCTTACCACCACGGCGACCTTCGTACCGCCCTCGTCCGGGCTGGCGTCGACCTGGCAGCCGAGGGGGGCGTCGCGGCCCTCACGCTGCGCGAGGCGACGCGACGGGCAGGCGTGTCGGCAGGCGCCGCGTACAGACACTTCAGCGGTCTCGACGACCTGGTCGCCGCGGTCGGAGGCGTCGGACTGGCCCGCATGGCGCGCGCGATCGAGAGGCGTCAGGCGAGAGCGGAACGCAGTACGGGCCTCGCGCGGGCCCACGAGATGCTCCGCGGCGTCGGCCTGGGCTACATCGACTTCGCCCTGGACGAGCCCGGGCTGTTCGAGGTGGCGATGGCCGGGCTGTTCAGCGACACGCGCCCGTCCACCGAACCCGCCCGCGGAGACCGCGGCCGCACACCGTACGAGCTGCTCGTCGACGCCGTCGCCGACCTCGTCGGGCTGGGCGCCGTGCGCACCGAGGAGTCCAGCGCCGTCATCGTGACGTGCTGGTCGACCGTGCACGGCTTCGCGACGCTGGCCACGCGAGGCCCACTGCGAGAGTTGCCCCGCTCGGCGTTGGATGCTCAAGGGACCGATGTCGTCCGTACGGTGGTGGCCGGCCTCCTCTGAGGTCATGTACGACCGCCGCACCAACAGCTCTCCGGGAGAGGTCTGCTACCCCTCGGGGAGAGGTCTGCTACCCCTCGGGGAGAGGT
>JAPUEI010000008.1 GCA_027492675.1 Propionibacteriaceae bacterium
ATCTGCCGCAGAGTGCGCGAGGGTACCCTGTCGGCTCCGGTACCCGAAGCGCACGAGGGCGTGGGTGTCGCGGCGCAGTGGCTGTTCTGCCCCATGCTCGACGACCGCACGGCCCTGGATCGCACGCGCGACGCCGAGGCCCACCTCATCTGGACCAACCGCTCCAACCTGGTGGGGTGGCGCTCCCTATCTGGGCCAAGTCTTCGGGACCGACGACGTGCCGCGCTACGCAGTCGCCGCCCGCCGCGAGGACCTCTCCGGGCTGCCGCCCGCGTGGCTGTACACCTCGGACGTCGAGTGTTCCACGATGAGGACGTCGCGTACGCGCAACGACTGCGGGCCGCGGGCGTGGACACCACGCTGGAGGTGATCGCGGGGGCCCCACACGGCGTCGAGGCGTGGGCCGCGGACAGCGACATCGCTCGTGGACTCCTCGGCCGGGCGCGACGCTGGCTCGGCGGCACCTTGGGGTAGGTAGAGGCCCGTCCCCCTCCTGCAGACGGCCCCTTGCGCTTGCCCCCGAGTGCGCGTACCTTAACGATTATCGTTGTTATCGAAAATCGTTAGGGGCACGTGATGTTCGGTGGGGCTGGGATTCTGGTGCTGGTGTCGGTGGTCCTGCTCGCGGTGGGGGTGGTGCTCGTCGGTCGCGGGCGGTTGGGCGGGGACACGGCCACCCTCCGGGTGGTCCGCGGGGGGGCGGTGATCTACGGCGTCATCGTTCTCATCCTCACCGCCCTTGCGGTGGGGAGCCAGCTCCTCCTCGACACGGTCGAGGTGGCCCTCCCCACCGAGACGTTCTGGCCGGTGCTCCCTGAGGGAGTCGAGATGTTCCCCGGCGGCGACGCCCGCTTAGTGGGCGGCGGCTTCACGGAGGCGTTGGCGTCCGTGACCGGCCTCGGCCTCGCCACCCGGGCGCTGCTCGCCGCCGGGACTCTGGTCCAGGGTCTCACCCAGCTCGCCGTCACCTGGGCGGTGTTCCTCATCGCGCACCGCCTCCTCGCCGGCGAGCCGTTCCGCCCTGTCGTGCGCAAGGCGGTCCTCGTGGCCGCGGCTGCGCTCATCGGCGGCGGCATCCTGTGGCAGGTGCTCTTCGGCATCGGGGACTTCATGGCGGCCAAGGAGGTCCTCGGGTCGGTCGGGTGGGGCTGGGACGAGAGCCTCGGGCTGGAAGATCCCTCAGTGCTCCTGCCCGCGCCGCAACTGCGGCTGACCATCGCGTTCTGGCCGATCTTCAGCGGCCTGGCGCTCGCGGCCGTCGCGGCGGCCTTCCGCTACGGCGAGGAACTCCAGCGCGACACGGCAGGGCTCGTCTGATGGTCCCGGCCGAGACTGAGGAGGACACGGGCATCCACTGTCGTCTCGACGCGCTCCTCGCAGACCGCGACATGACTCTGACCCGGTTGAGCGAACTGGTGGGGGTGAGCGTGGTCAACCTCAGCGTGCTCAAGAACGACCGCGCCCGGGCCGTCCGCTTCTCCACGCTCCGGGCCATCTGCCGGGTCCTCAACTGCGAGGTGGGCGAGCTGCTGGTGCTCGACGAGCCGCGACGCCGAGCCGGTTCCGGCGCCTACTGAACACGAGGGCTCCAACGTGGGGGCCGAGGAGGATTTCGATGACCGAGTTCAGCATCAGCACCATCGATGCGCAGCAGGCGGCGGCGGTACGGCGGAACGTGCCCACGGCGGAGCTCACGACGGCGTTCGACGCCGGCTTCTCGCAGGTGATGAGGGCCGTCACCGAGCAGGGCGCCACCGTCACACGATCACCCCACCCGGGGGCAGTCCGGAGACCACGACAGCACGTTCTATGCGGTGGGGGATCTGGTGACCCTGGCCACCCCGAGATCGACGACCGCGTATGTCTATGATCCGCGAATCGGCGCGTCGGGCGTCTTGAGATGCAGTCCCCAACATCTGCACATGCCGCGGAGCACGCGAGTCAGTCGCTCGGTGGGATAGCTTCGTCGGGTGTCTTGAGCGCGGCGCGCGCCTCGTCGTGGAGGCGACGCACATGAGGATGGTGGCGGTCGTCGATGGTCTGCAGGCAGGCGATCCACCGGGGCAGGAACTCTCGCAGTGCTGGGAGGTCTGATGGCAGGGCCTCGCGGATGTCTCTCAGGGCTGGCGGTTTATATTGTGGCAGGTCGAACCACTCCTCCACCAAGGCGCTGGCTCTTTCCGGTAGGGGGGTCGTTTCGTAGACCGCGCGAAGGTACCGGGCTTCTGCTTCTGACACGTCGGCTGACACCATGTCGACGGCACCGTTGGGGCCGCAGAAGTACCCGACTTCCTCATCCAGCTTGAAGGCGCCGAGCAGACGCTGGTAGGCGGTTCGGGCCAGCTCGAGATCTTCGTCGAGGAAGGCCTGCTGCGCAGCGGCGAACAGTGCGTCCATCTCGAGTGTCCAGCTCTCGTCGCCGAAGGACCTTTCGTCGTGGATCTCGTCGTCCCATCCGAATCCCAGGAAGTACTGACCGGAGGACAACTGCTGGACAAACCGGTCGATGTCGTGCAGGAGGGAAGGTGTGCTCGCTCGTCTGGACGTTGGCGTCCGTCGCCGCGTGCGGGACGGGGACTTCGCAGTGAAGATGCCCAGAAATGCGGACCGCTCGCTGCTCGGCAGCGAACGTGCGTGCTCCACCAAGCGTGCCCGTATCTCGTCTGCCGTCATGTCCGCCAAGCGCTCCTGCAGGGTGGACAGGAACCCCTGCAAGGACGGCTTCGCATCACGCACCGAACCTCACCCCTCCTCCCGAGCAGGCGTTGCAACTCCGGAACCACGCACGACCTAGATTCTCGCGCATCATTGGCCACGAGGATGGAGTCACCCATCCCCTGTCCGACGTCCGCACATGCCGCGCCGCGGACGGTAGCCTCCGGCCGCCCGGCCGCGACCTCATCTGCCGCCATCCAGCTGGGTCGCGGAGTGGAGAGGAGTTCTCGAAGATGGGCGATCTGGAGCGACCTCGGCGCTAGGGTTCCGAGGGTGACTGAAGCTCCACCCGCCGTTGCTCTCCTGATCGATGCCGACAATGCCGCTTTGGGCAGTCTGGATCGGGTTCTGGAAACCCTGGCAGAATATGGCGAGGTCAAGGTTCGTCGCGCGTACGGCAATTGGTTCAAGTCCGCACTGAAAGCCTGGGATCCCGCGTTGAGCCGTCGTGGAATCAGGCCGATTCAGCAGTCCGATCCCGTCAAGGGCAAGAACGCCACCGATCTCGCGCTGGTCATCGACGCGGTCGACCTGCATCACACAATCCGGCCGGACGTGTACGGCCTGGTATCCAGCGACAGCGACTATGCCCCATTGGCTCACTTCCTGCGCGAGCGCGGCGCCAAGGTTATGGGGTTCGGCCGGGCGAACACACCGGAGTCGTTCCGGGTCGCGTGCTCCGTGTTCGTCCCGATCACCGATCCGGCCCCCTCCAAGCCGAAGCCCGAACCCAAGCGGCAGCCAACCCTCGATGAACTGCTAGCGGGGGCGATCGAGAAGAACGCCGACAAGCAGGGCTGGGCCCGAGTCAGTACGGTGGCGAACCAAATGCGCCAACATCACGGTCAGACAGCCAAGGACCACGGCAAGGCCACCTGGACCAAGGTGCTCAAGGGATTGCCCGGCTATGAGTTCCGCAACGAAGGCACGACCAGCGTGGCGGTCCGGGCCAAGAAGAGCGGATAGCCCGCTAGGGGACCTCCAGAGCCCGCGCCCACCTACCCCCGAACCGCTCGCGGAAGCATCCGACTTTGCCGCGAACCGCATACATTCCCGCGACTGAGACATCGAGCCGCTTACGGCTCAGCAACAGTCAATCGAGCATCGTCGGGCGGCCGCCGCCAATCGTCAACGCTCCCAGACGCGGCCAGTTGTTACTAGATGACGGACGGCTAG
>JAPUEI010000009.1:0-2689 GCA_027492675.1 Propionibacteriaceae bacterium
CGCCGGTCGGGAAGACCTTGATGCCGGCCTTGTGGGCCAGGAACGCGGTCGCAGCCACGGTCGTACCGCCGCTCACCCCCCGCGCCATCGCCACGGGCAGATCGCGGATCGAGCACTTGATCGCGGCGTCGTCCAGGCTCAGCGTGCGCAGCTCATCGGTGCTCAGGCCGACGGTTACGCGGCCGTTCAGCACGCCCACGGTCGCCGGCACGACGCCCTGGCCGCGGAGCACCTCCTCGGCCTGCAGTGCCACGTCCAGGTTCCGCGGCCGTGGCAGCCCATGGGTGATGATCGTGGACTCCAGCGCGACGACCGGCGTGTTGCTGGCGAGCGCCGAGGCGACCTCGTCCGACACGTACAGATGCATGTGTTTCTCCCCTCCTCGCCCATCCTTCCACGCGCCCGCCGGTTCATCATGTTCAGTGGGTGGGTCGCAGGTTCTCATGGTGGATCGGGCGTGCGAACCTGCCACTCGACACCTGATCATGATGAACCGAGGGCCACCGGCCGGGCGTCGAGTCCCTAGACTCGACGCGATGCCTGTGCCGTCTCCGTACCTCCACGCGCTCGCCGCCGTACCCGTGCGCGAGGCGGTCGTCGACGTGCTGGGATCACAGACGCACTACTGGGAGTACGGACCTCGCGACCGGGCCGTCGACCTGGTCCTCGTCCACGGCTTCCGCGGCGACCACCACGGGCTGGAGTCGGTGATCTCCCAGCTGCCGGGGCTGCGCATCGTGTCGCCCGACATCCCGGGGTTCGGCGCGTCGACCGCCATGGACGGCACGCACTCCGTCGAGGGGTACGGGCGGTGGCTGCGCTCCTTCCTCGAGGCGCTCGACCTCGTCGGCACGCCGCTGCTCGGTCACTCCTTCGGCTCCATCGTGGTCGCGCACGCCGTCGCGAGCGGCCTCCCGGCTCCCAAGGTGATCCTCGTCAACCCCATCGCCGCGGATGCGATGTCCGGCGCGTACCGCGCGCTCGTCCCCCTCACCCGCCTGTACTTCCACGTCGGCCGTCTGATGTCCCCACGGGTCGCGACCTTCTGGTACGGGCTGCCGCCGGTCACGCGCATCATGAGCCTGGCGCTGGTCCGTACGCACGACCGCGACGTACGACGGTGGGTCCACGACGAGCACCGCCGCTCGTTCGCGGCCGTCGGCGACGTACGGGCGCTGGCCGAGTCGTACGACGCCTCGCTCTCCACCAACGTCATCGCCGCCGCCTCCGGACTCACCATGCCCACGCTGCTCATCGCCGGCGAACAGGACCACGTTGCCCCGATCGAGGGCACCCGCCGGCTCGCCGCCCTCGTGCCGCACGCCGAGCTCGTCGTGCTGGCGGGAGTCGGCCATCTCATCCACTACGAGAAGGCGCGCGAGGCCGCGGCGGCCGTCCGAGAGTTCCTCGAGGGGGACGCGTGAAGATCCTCGTCGACTGCCGCTACGTACGGTTCGACCGTCACGACGGCATCAGCCGCTTCAGCGCTCGCGTGACGGAGGCGTTGTCGCAGCTCCATCCCGTGACGATGCTCATCTACGACGAGCGTCAGCTCGCGCTCCTGCCTGACCTGCCCTGGGAGAAGATCCCGGCGCCGACCTCGCTGCTCGAGCCGCTCGTCGCGCGGCACGTCAACCGGCTCGCTCCCGACGTCGTGTGGACCCCGATGCAGACCATGGGCGCGTTCGGGCGCCGGTACGGGTTCGTCAACACCGTCCACGACCTCATCTACTACGTCAACCGCACCCCGCCGCGCGACCTGCCGCTGGTGATCCGCGGGATCTGGCGCCTGTACCACCTGGCCTGGTGGCCACAGCGGCTCCTCCTCAATGCCGCCGACGAGGTCGTGACTGTCTCCGAGACGACGCGCGGCCTGATCGCCGCCCACCACCTCACGAAGCGTCCCGTGTCCGTGGTGACCAATGCGGCCGACCCTCAGGTGGGCGTCCAGCCGCGCACCGCGCCGAGGGAGCGGTCACTGATCTACATGGGCTCGTACATGCCGTACAAGAACGTCGAGACCCTTGCCAGGGCGATGTACGAGCTGCCGGGCTACACGCTCCACCTGCTGAGCAAGGCCTCCGACGATGTACGGGCGGGGCTGACGGCGATCGCCCCTGAGGGCTCGCTGGTGTTCCACGGCGGGGTGAGCGACGAGGAGTACGCGACGCTGCTGGACTCCGCGACGGCGCTGGTCACCGCCTCGCGCAACGAGGGCTTCGGCATCCCGCTCGTGGAGTCCATGGCGCGGGGTACGCCGGTCGTGGTGAGCGACATCCCCGTGTTCCGTGAGGTCGGCGCCGACGCGGCGCTGTACTTCGAGGCTGACGACCCCTCGGGCGTGGCCGCACAGGTCCACGCGCTGGAGGCTCCGGGGGAGTGGGCTTCCCGGTCGTCGGCCTCCCTGACGCGTGCCGAGCACTACTCCTGGGACAACGCCGCGCGGTCCCTCCTCGCGGTCCTCACCAGGGTCGCGCACGGACGAGACCCGCTCGCCTGAACAGTGCACGACACGCCCGGTCGGTGCGGCGTGTCGCGTCACGTACTGCACTCTCTGGGGACTGGGTTCCGGTGGCCTGGTCTGATAGTGCACGACACGCCCGGTGGGTGCGGCGTGTCGCGGCACGTACTGCACTCTCTGGGGGCCGGGTCCTGGAGGTCTGGTCTGATAGTGCACGACACGCCCGGT
>JAPUEI010000009.1:2789-62397 GCA_027492675.1 Propionibacteriaceae bacterium
CGTGTGGTTGCCCGTGAGGTGCACGCCGCCGCCCATGATGACCAGCCGGTCGAGCTTCGCGAACAGATCGGGTCGCGTCGCGGCGAACAGCGCGACGTTGGTGAGTGGCCCGATCGCGATCAGCGTCACCGGCTCGGGGTGGTTCTCCACGAGGTCGATGAGCAGCCCGACAGCACCCCGCGGGTCCCGCTCACGGTCGGGCAACGGCAGTTGGACACCGCCCAACCCTCCCTGTCCGTGGATCGACGGGTCGCCCAGCTCCGCCTCGTACACCAACGCCCGCGCCGCGCCAGCAGCCACGGGTACGTCGTCGCGACCGAACAGGTGCAGCACCTTGAGCGCGTTCGTCGTCGTGTTCTCGATGCCGGTGTTGCCACCGACCGTCGTCACGCCGAGCAGGTCGATCTCCGGGCTCGCGCACGCCAGCGCCAACGCGATGGTGTCGTCGATGCCAGGGTCCGTGTCGATGATGACCGGGATGGCCACGCGTACTCCTCTAGGCAGTCTTGAGCGCCGCAGCCTTGCGGCGACGGGCGAACAGGTCCATCGACGCGAGGGTGAGGGCGATGATGGTGATGATGTACGGGGCCATCTTGGCCAGGTTCGAATTGATGCCTGCCACGCCGAGACGGTCCGCCATGGCGTCGGCCAGCCCGAACACGATGGCCGCGATGAGCGTCGGTACGGGCTTGGCCCGGCCGAACGTCAGGGCCGCGACGGCGATGAAGCCACGGCCGCTGGACATGTTCTGGTTGAACGAGCCGAGGTTGGCCATCGACAGCTGGGCGCCGGACAAGCCGGTGAGCACGCCGCACAGCAGGATCGAGATCAGCTTGACGCGGGTGGCGTTGATGCCGGCCGCGACGGCTGCGGGCAGGTCCTGGCCGACGGCGCGAAGGTGTACGCCGTAGCGGGTGCGGTACAGCAGGAACGCGTACAGCGGCACGCAGAGCAGCGCGAGGTATACCAGCGGCGTCTGCTGCCCGAGGACCGGGATCGTGAACTTCGGCAGCGACGAGTGCACGTTCTGGGGCGTGCCGCCGGGGTTTCCGTAGAGCAGTTGCAGCAGGAAGATCGACGCGCCGGCGGCCAGCATGTTGACGCCGATGCCGACGACGATGAAGTCGGCTTTCAGCCACAGTGTGAACGCCGCGTAGATCAGGCTCAGCACCAGCGAGGAGGCGATCGCGGCCAGCACGCCGACGAGCGCACTGTTGGCTGCTGCACCGACGACGATCGCGCTGAACGCGCCGATGAGCATCATGCCCTCGAGGCCGATGTTGAGGATGTCGCCCTGCTGGGTGATGGCGCCGCCGATGGCCGCGAACAGGATCGGCGTGAGGAACGTCAGCGTCGCGGCGATGAGGGCGACGCTGAAGACCGTGTGGAGGACGTCGTTCACTTCGAGGTCCCTTCGGTGGAGGAGGAGACGAGCTCCGGGACGGGACTGGTACTCGACGGGTTCTTGTCCGACCTCTTCTTGCGTGCCCAGTTCCAGGCGAAGGACGCGGTGATCATGAGCACGATCAGGCCGAGGATGACGTCGACGAGCGGCTTCGGTACGTCGGCGTTGGCCTGCATCGAGCTCGACCCGGCGATCATGTCGGCGTAGAAGACCGCGGCCACGATCGCGACCCACGGGTTGAGGCGAGCGAGCAGCGCGACGGTCATCGCGGTGAAGCCGTACCCCGGCGAGAACGTCTGGACGAACCGCGCGGTCGAGTTCGGGCCGATCACGTACAGCGCCCCGGACAGACCGGCGACCGCACCCGAGAGGGCCATGACCTGCATGCTCATCGACTTGGGGTTGACGCCTGTGTACTCGGCGAAGCGGTTCATCTCGCCCAGCTCGCGCACCTTGAGGCCCCACACCGAGCGGGTGAGGACCAGACCCAGGACGACCACCACCGCGAGCGCGATGAAGATGTCCGGCGTCAGGCTGTACTGCGGGTTGATGACCGGCAGCAACGCGTTCGGGCCGAGCTTCTTCGAGCCGACCGAGCCGTACGTCTTGTCGACGAACGGGCCGGTCACGAGGTACTGGGTGAGCAGCGTCGCGATCGAGCTCATCATGAGCGTGGTCACGATGATGTTGACGTTCCAGCCGGCGAGCAGCGCACCCGGGATGAGCCCCCACAGGCCTCCGACGAGGAAGCCCACCAGCAGCACGAGCAGCACCACGAGGAAGCCGGGCAGTGACGAGTCCTTGAGCGCGATGCCGGTGAGTGCGCCGGCGAGCGCCCCGACGTACAGCTGGCCCTCGCCGCCGATGTTGAAGAAGCCGGCCCGGAAGCTCACGATGACCGCGGCGGACAGGATCAGCAGCTGCACGGTGTGAGCGAGCAGGGCGCCGATGCCGTACGGCGTCGAGAACGGCGTGAAGAACAGCTCCGAGTACGCCAGGGCGGGGTTCTTGCCGAGCGCCGCGATGATGATCGCGCCGATGACCAGGGCCGCGACGATCGCCATGATCGGCTGCGCGGCGTTCGCGAACACGTTCTTGAGGATCGTGCTTCCGGTCTTGGACGGCGAGAACGCCTCCTCGGTGCCCGTGTCCTCGACCGGGGCGACCACCGGCTTGGGCTGGGGCGCGACGACATCGGGGATGCCGTCTCCGTCGAGGTCGGTGGAGACCAGGGTGGCCTTCTCGGCGTGGGCCTTCTCCGCAAGGGCGATGGCGTCGTCATCTGTCGCCTGCCCTCCCATGGCGAGGCCGACGGCGACCTCGGACATGGTCTCTTGGGTGAACTCGTCGACGATGTGGCCGCGGTGGATGACCAGCAGCCGGTCGGACAGGCTCATGACCTCGTTGAGGTCGGCGGAGACGAGGAGTACGGCAGCGCCGCGGTCGCGTGCGGCGACGAGCGCGCGATGGACGAACTCCATGGCGCCGACGTCGACGCCACGTGTCGGCTGCGAGACCACGAGCAGTGCGGGGTCCGACTCGAACTCGCGCGCGATGACGACCTTCTGCATGTTGCCGCCGGACAGCGACCCGACAGGGGTGGCCGGCGACGCGCCACGTACGTCGAACGTCTTGATGAGTCGGGACGCGAACTGCCGCATGCCGCCCGCGCTCAGCCATCCGGCCTTCGCGACCGGCGGCTTCAGGTGCGTGGCCACGACGTTGTCGGACACTGACATCTTCGGCGCCGTGCCGACGTGGTGGCGGTCATCGGGGATGTACGCGAGTCCGGCCGACCGCCTGGCGGCGATCGACGAGCGGGTGATGTCGTGGCCCCGGAGGGAGATGACGCCCTCGTCGGCTTTCTCGAGTCCGGCGATGGCCTCGAGGAGCTCGGACTGGCCGTTGCCGTCGACGCCGGCGATGCCCACGATCTCTCCGGCCCGTACGGACAGGGAGACGTGGTCGAGCGCCGTGACCCCGCGGTCATCGACGACCGTGAGGCCGGCGACGTCGAGGACGGTGTCACCGGGGTTGGCGGGCGTGTGCTCGATGCGCAGCAGCACCTCGCGGCCCACCATCATGGTGGCGATCCGCTCCTTGGTGAGGCCGACGGCGGACACGGTGTCGATGACGCGACCGTCACGGATGACCGTGACCTCGTCGGCGATGGCGAGCACCTCGTCGAGCTTGTGGGAGATGAAGATGACGGCGACGCCGGCCTTCGCGAGCTCGCGGACGACGACGAACAGGTCGTCGGTCTCGGACGGCGTCAGCACAGCCGTGGGCTCGTCAAGAATCAGCAGGCGGGTCTTGTGGGAGAGGGCCTTCAGCACCTCGACGCGCTGCAGCTCTCCCACGCTGAGCTCGGAGGTGATTTCGGTCGGGTCGACCTCGAGGCCGAACTGGGTCGACAGGCGCGTGACCTCCGCCTCCATGGCGGCGGTGTCCAGCTGGCCACCCTTGGTCAGCTCACGGCCCAGGAAGACGTTGGCGGCCACGGTGAGGGATCCGACCAGCTTGAAGTGCTGGAAGACCATCCCGATGCCGAGCGCGGCGGCTTGCTGCGGGGACGTGATCGACACCTCGACGCCGTCGTACGTCAGCGTGCCGGCGTCCGGGACGGCGGTGCCGTTGATCATGCTCATCAGCGTCGTCTTGCCGGCGCCGTTCTCGCCGACGAGCGCGTGCACGCGCCCGGGGGCGACGTCCAGGTCGACATGGTCGTTGGCGACCAGGCTTCCGAACGTCTTGGTGACGCCGCGCAGGGAAAGCAGCGGACCGGTCATGAGGGCTCCCTCGAGTGGGCTCAGGACAACAGTGGGGGCCGGGCCGCGAAGCCCGGCCCCCACATCATGCCCGGGTGGTCAGCTCAGCGTGGTCGGAACGGTGATGGTGCCGTCCGCAACCTTCTGGGCGTAGTCCTTGATCTTGGCCTGGAAGTCGGCCGGCACGATGTTGCCGTTGTCCTCGAAGGTGAGGCCGACGCCGTTGTTCTTCAGACCGTAGGCGGTGGTCTTGCCGTACGCGAGGGTGCCCGCGTCAGCAGCCGTCACGGCGGTGTGGATGCCGTCGCCGACGTTCTTCAGCATCGAGGCCAGGATGTTGCCCTGGTAGAGCTTGTTCTGGTTGGAGTCGACGCCGATGGCGTAGCGGCCCGTGTCCTTGGCGGCCTTCAGTACACCGTTGCCAGCGCCACCGGCGACCTGGAAGACGACGTCAGCCTTGTCCTGCTCGTACATCGACTTGGCGATCGAGTAGCCCTTGTCGGAGTCGGTGAAGTTGCCGACGTAGCCGACCTTGACCTGGATCGAGGAGTCGACGGTCTCGACGCCCTTCTTGAAGCCCGCGACGAAGTCGTTGATGATCGGGATGTCCATGCCGCCGACGAGGCCGACGACCTTGGAGCCGGTCGCGTTCGGGAACTTGTCCTTGTTCGTCGTGGCCAGGGCCGCGAGAACACCGGCGAGGTACGAGCCCTCGTTCTGCTTGAACGTGATGGAGGCCACGTTCGGAGCCGAGACGACATCGTCGTAGATGATGTACTTCTGGTTCGGGAACTTCGGCGCGATCTCCTTGAGGATGTCGACCATCTGCGACGTACCGACGACGACGATGTCCCACTTGCCGGACACGGCCTCGGTGTTCTGCTTCCACGACGTCTGGTTGTTGGCGTCGGTCTGGATCGTCTGGGTCTTGTGACCCTCAGCCTTGAGCTTCGTCATGCCGGTCTCGGCGCTGTCGAAGAAGCTCGCGTCGCCGAGGGTGCCATTGATGACGCTGACGACGGAGAGCTTCCCGGAGGCAGCGCTGGAGCCGCCGCTGGCGGCGGGCGTGGCCGAGCTGCTCGAGCAGCCGGTGAGCAACAGGGCGAGGGCGGACGTGGCCGCCAGGCCCAGCTTCAGTTGGCGCTTCATGTGTGGCATTTCTCCTTGGTTGGACAGTGGTCGGCGGGCCGACCGGTGGTGAGGACGAAGACCAGTTACGCGGGCTCCGGGCCAGTGGGTACGGCGACGTGCGCGAGCACCTCGTCGCGGTGGGGCATGCCTGCGGTGGCACCGAGGCACTGGGTGGACAGCGACGCGGCGACGACCGCCATCCGTGCGGCTGACAGCACGTCGCTGCCGGACGCGAGCTCGGCGGCGAGGGCGCCGACGAACGTGTCCCCGGCGCCGGTCGAGTCGACGACCGTGACGGGCGGGGGGCTGATGAGCGTGACGGACTCGCCTGTACAGACGGCGGCGCCACGCGCGCCCAGCGTCGCCACGATCGTGCCCGGGGATCCGGGCCGGCCGGCGACGTCGGCGATCTCGGTGAGGCGGACGGGCAGTCGGCTGCCCAGCACCGTCTCGTACTCGGTCTCGTTGACGACCAGCACGTCCGTACGGGCGAGCAGATCGGCGGGCAGAGGCTGGGCAGGCGCTGGGTTGAGCACGAACGTGCCCGTACACGCCTGCTGAGCGGCCACGACGGCGGCCAACGGCACCTCGAGCTGGCAGACGACGACATCGGCACCGGTGACGGCCGTCCCGGCGCGCTCGATGTCGGCCGGCGACAGCTTCGCGTTGGAGCCGGCCACCACGATGATCGAGTTCTCGGCGCGGGCGTCGACCATGACCAGCGCCCGTCCGGACGGGCCGTCGGTCACGGCGAACGGGGAGACGTCGACACCGGCGGCGGACAGGGACTGGGCGAGGATCTTGCCGGCCTCGTCGTCGCCGCGAAGCCCTACGAAACAGACCTGGGCGCCCATGCGGGCCGCGGCGTGTGCCTGGTTGCTGCCCTTGCCGCCGGGGCCTTCGGAGTACGAGGTCGCGAGCAGCGTCTCACCGGGGCGCGGCAAGGTCTCGGTGACGGTGACGAGGTCGAGGTTGGCGCTTCCCACGACAGCCACGCGCCCGTCGCTCATCGCTGCCCTCCCGACGTCATTGCCGGTTGTCCTGCCACCCTGCACTCCTTAGCCGAAGTGCGGCTGACGCTAGGCGTGCAAAACGTTTTGCACAACCCTGGCCGACGCGCCGTACCGACGACCGAAGTCGAAGGGTCTGCCCGATGTGTGAGAGGCATGGGCACTCGATGTCCAGCGCCAGGTCGTACGGCCGCACTCGCACCGTCAGCGACCATCGAACCCTCCCCGTACGGATGCGGGAGTGGCCCCCAACGCACCCCACTACCGGGCGAGTCAATCGGCGGGCCGCAGGGGTGTCAAGGAACGCGTACGAGCCGCAATGAGACTGTGACCTTGGCTCGGCGACGCCCCTGAGCACCCCCGGGCGACCCCGGGACGGCGGCTCAGCCGATCAGTGCGCCCGCTGCGATCTTCACCATGCTGCGGTAGCAGTCCTCGCGCTCCTCAGCGGTGAGGTCCCCGCCGGGCGTGATGAGGTGATCGGAGACGGTCAGCACCGTGAGGGCCTGCTTGTGCTCGGCGAAGGCGACGGCGTACAGACCGGCGGCCTCCATCTCCACGGCCAGCGTCTGGAGCTTGATGAGGCCACCCATGCTGTCGGGGTTGCCGCCGTAGAAGTGGTCGCTCGCGAAGACCGGACCGACGTGGTAGCGGACGCCCTCGAGGCTCTCGGCGGTGTTCATCGCGGCGCGCAGGAGGTACGGGTCCGGCGCCAGCGCCAGCGTCACGCCGGGCACGCTCAGCGAGGGCACCGAGGAGTTGGTGTGGGCGGCCGAGGCGATGACGACGTCGCGTACCTGGACGTCGGTGCTGATGCCGCCCGCGGTGCCGACGCGCACGATCTTCTCCACGCCGTAGAAGCGGTAGAGCTCGGTCGCGTAGATGGACAGCGACGGCAGGCCCATGCCGGACGCCATGACGCTCATCGGCGTGCCCTGGTAGGTGCCGGTGTAGCAGCCGATGCCGCGCACGTCGGAGACCAGCACGGCGTCGTCGATGAAGTCCTTCGCGATCTTCTCGGCGCGGCGCGGATCGCCGGGCATGAGGACCAACGGTGCGATCTGACCGTTCTCGGCGCTGATGTGTGGCGTGGCCATGGAACTCTCCTCTTACGACGCTGGGGCTCCCTCGAGCCACCGGCGATCACCCTAGTGGCGACAGGCGGCTGTGGTCAGCCGGGACGGCAGGTCGGGGTGGGTCAGGTGGGTATCGATTCGGCGCCGATGGAACCGGGCTGCTATCGTTTCCGCCGCTGGCACGCCAGCATGGCAGGTTGCCCGAGCGGCCAAAGGGAGCGGTCTGTAAAACCGTCGGCATTGTCCTACGTAGGTTCGAACCCTACACCTGCCACCAGCTCGGCCCGGGTCCCACAAGGTCCCGGGCCGCTGTCGTACCCGGGCTCTTCAGGGGGCCTCGGAGGCGCTCATCAGCCCTGGTCCTTGGGCGATTCGCGCTGGCTGACCGTGGTCATGTATGTTTGTCCGGCGGCTGGCCCCTATAGCTCAGTCGGCAGAGCGTCTCCATGGTAAGGAGAAGGTCTGCGGTTCGATTCCGCATGGGGGCTCCACGGCGGGATAGCTCAGACGGTAGAGCAAACGGCTCATAATCGTTAGGTCACGGGTTCAAGTCCCGTTCCCGCTACCCATGCAGTGACACGGCACGACACGCACGAAGCGAGGACGACCAATGGCCAAGAAGGGCTCCGAGATCCGGCCCAAGATCACGCTTGCGTGCTCGACGTGCAAGGAGCGCAACTACATCACCAAGAAGAACCGGCGCAACGACCCGGATCGCCTGGAGATCAAGAAGTTCTGCCCGCGCTGCGGCACTCACCAGGCTCACCGCGAGACGCGCTGACCTGTACTGCTCACGGCGACGGCCGGATCCCCTCGGGGGTCCGGCCGTCGCCGTGTCTGTGCCTACTGGACGAGGACCGCTGTCGGCTTGGCGTCGGACAGGTTGACCTGCCACAGCGAGGTCAACTGGAACGGGAACGTGACGGCCTGCGGAGTGCCGTTCACCTTCACCTTGAGGTCCAGCCGCCACGACGCGTTGTACGTCACCGTCACGGTCGCCGCGCGGAGGTCGGAGTCGGCCACGGTCATCGGGACGTCGGACGTGACGGTGTACGTGATCGTCTCGGCCACTGGGGGCTCGGTGCGGTTGGACTCGAAGTTCTGGGGACAGCCGGCCGGCTGCAGCTCATGACGCGCCAGGCAGGCCGTGATCGCGGTCCGGGTGGCCGCGAACGCCAGTTGCTTGCCCGCCTCGGTGAGCTCGAGCCGCGCGGCGCCGTGGACCGGGGCCTCGTCAGAGCTGCGCACGACGATCGTGCTCGGTGACGAGTACGTGATGTAGGGGTTGGTCGTCGCCAGCTCGTACGTCCCGGGGAATGCCGGCAGGCTGTCGATGGTGGACGGAATCTCGACGCCGTTGATGAACAGCGGGATCCCCGCCGCTCGGAGCGACCCGAGTCCGATACGGCCCGGGTCGTCGCTGATCCACCACTGACCCTCGGCGAAGTCGGTGGTCATCGTCGTGTCCACCACCTGGCCGCCGATGCTGTACGACGCCGCCACCCGCTGGGTGCCGGCGAGGCTCGACGAGGCCGAACCCACGTGCAGCACGGTGAACGGGCTGCGCTCGATGCTGCGGCGAAGCACCACGTCGTCGAGCAACAGCGAATCCGCGGGCGGTGTCTTGAGGAACGTCCGAGCCTTGGCGGCGTCGCCCCGCTCGATCGCGTTCAGGTAGGCCCCGACCACCGCGTCGGCCGAGGTGGGAACCTGACCGGTCAGCACGGCCAGCGTGAGTCCGAGGCGGCCCGTCTGACTCACCAGGGCCGCAGAGGCGAGCACCATGGCCAGGGCGAGCGCCAGGCCGGTGACGAAGGGAGCCCAGCGCGGTACCCGTACGTGGACGACATCGTGGATGATCTGCTTGGTAGGGGGCCAGGGCTTGCCACTGGCCCGCAGGGGCTCGGCCAATGACGTCGGCAACGGCATGTTCGCGGTGTCGACATCGGCGTCGCGACGTTCGGGCGTCTTCGGCCTAGTCAGTGACAGGGGCCGCTCGAACGGCATCGGCGCGGGAGTGACGTCCCACGGCTGGGACAGGATGCTGTCTGGGGACGCCTGGGCCATCAGGTCCCAGTCATCGGTGTCCTGAACGTCGTGCGCCCATTCGGTGGCGCTCGCCGTCGCGGTCGACGAGGCGAACGTCCAGTCGACCTCTTCCGCCTTCGGCCCGTCGTCGTCGGGGATCGCGGCCGGCTGCCAGGTGTCCCAGTCGAACTGCTCGAACTCCTCGTCGTCGTACACCAGGTCGTCATCGGATGTCGAGGTGATGAGGACGTCGTCGAGTCCTTCTACGCGCACTGGCGTGGCGAGGGAGGCGGGGCTGACGACGTCGTCGGGCAGGGACGGAGGCCATGCGGGTGTCGCGGGACGCCTTTCCGGCTGACCGGGGTCCTCGATCGACATGACACGAGGGTAGCGCCGAGACCCCGTGAGACCGGTGACGCCACATCCGCGGCGAGGGCGTCCAGCGGCCCGATGCGTGGATTCGTTGTCGCTTGGCGGGCCCCAGGCACGCACCTCGCGGCGTTGCCGGAACCCGTCATACGACCCGGTATGCCTTGGATTCCGGCGCCTTGCGATGCACGCACCTGGACCCGCCAACCGCAGACGAATCCACACAACGCCCCACTAGATTGGTCCCCGTGCCGATCAGCGAGGCCCATGTGGGCCGTACCTATGAGCCCACTGCGCCGTACGAGGTGAGCGCTGCCAAGATCGCGGAGTTCGCCGCTGCGCTGGGCGACACCAACCCGGCGTACGCGGGCGACGCGCCGATCGCCCCCCCGACGTTCGCCGCCGTCATCGGAGCGGCCGCGTGGGACCAGCTGTTCGCCGACCCGGAGCTCGACCTCGCGCTCCATCGCGTGGTTCACGGCGACCAGACGTTCGTCTTCCACCGGCCGCTGAAGGCGGGGGACCGCGTGGTGGGCGTGCTCGGCATCGACAAGGTCCGCTGTCGGGGCGCGCTCGAGATCGTGGGCGTGACCGTACGGGTGAAGACGGTCGACGGAGACCCGGTGGTCGACTCGTCGTCCACGTTCGTCCACACGAGGAGTGCGTCGTGAACGTCGAGGTCGGCATGAGGATCGGGGAGCTCACCGTCTCGCTCACGCGGGCGGACCTGGTGCGCTACGCGGGTGCGTCCACCGACTTCAACCCCATCCACTGGAGCGACCGGGCAGCGCAGGCGCTCGGGCTGGAGAGCGTCATCGCCCACGGCATGCTCACGATGGGGGCGGCGCTGCGCGTCGTGACGGACTGGGCCGGTGATCCGGCGGCCGTGCGTCGTTACGCGGCACGGTTCACCAAGCCGGTCGTCGTCCCTGACGATGACCAGGGAGCGCAGGTGCGGTGCGTCGGCACGGTCACCGCGGTGGGCGACGGCGTTGTCACCGTCTCCGTCGAGGTCACCTGTGGCGCCGACAAGGTGCTCGGTGCGGTGACCGCCGACGTGTCGATCGAGGGACGCGAATGATCGAGCCGATCGCTGGGGACTCGTGTGAGGTGGAGCGCTCGACGTACGCATCGGCCGAGGCTGCGGCTCCGACGTCCACGCGCCTCGCCGACCTCACCACGCTGCACGTCGGAGGCCCCGCCCGCCGCGTCGTGGTCGCGCGCACCGAGAACGAGCTGGTGGCGTGCGTGCGAGACGCCGACGACCGCGGCGAACCCGTACTCATCCTGGGACACGGCTCGAACGTCGTCGTGGCGGACGAGGGCTTCGAAGGAGTCGTCGTCCTGGTCGCGACGCGCGGTCTGGACTCCGACGTCTCGGCGTGCGCGGGGTCGTTCCTGACCGTAGCCGCCGGCGAACCCTGGGACGAGGTCGTGGCGTACGCGACAGGACGCGAGTGGATCGGCCTCGAGACGCTCGCCGGCATCCCTGGCGCCACCGGTGCCACGCCGATCCAGAACGTCGGCGCGTACGGCTCGGACGTGTCCGCGACGATCGCTCGGGTCCGTACCTGGGACCGTACGGACGGTGCGTACCGGACCTTCGCCGCCTCAGACTGCGGGTTCGGCTACCGGACGAGCCGGTTCAAGCAGGAGCCTGGCCGCTACCTCGTGGTCGATGTGAGCTTCCAACTGGAGCTCGGGCCGCTGTCCGGACCGATCAGGTACGCCGAGCTGGCCGCGGCGGTGGGCGTTGCGCAGGGGGAGCGGGCGCCGTTGGCGAGCGTCCGCGAGGCGGTCCTCTCCCTGCGCCGGTCGAAGGGCATGGTGCTGGACGAGGGCGATCATGACACCTGGTCGGCGGGGTCCTTCTTCACGAACCCCGTGCTCGCCGAGCAGTCCGCCGCTGCGCTCCCGGCCGACGCTCCGCGCTATCCGCAAGCCGACGGCACGGTGAAGACGTCGGCGGCCTGGCTCATCGAGCGGGCGGGGTTCGGCAAGGGGTACGGGGAGGGTCCTGCGACCCTGTCCAGCAAGCACACGCTGGCGCTGACCAACCGCGGCGCGGCGACGACGGCGGACGTCCTGGACCTGGCTCGTACGATCCGATCCGGGGTACGCGAGGCGTTCGGTGTGACCCTCGAGCCGGAGCCCGTGCTCGTCGGCTGCAGCCTGTAGTCGGGTTCGACTCGCGTCGCCAAACCCCGTACACTCAACATCTTGGTGGACGTGTCCACGGTCGGCGCATGCCCAAAGGCGACTGTAGAGACGTGCATTGAAGGGCAATAGCTCAATTGGCAGAGCAGCGGTCTCCAAAACCGCAGGTTGGGGGTTCAAGTCCCTCTTGCCCTGCGAAGCAGGACGAACTCTGGCGCGCATGCCGCGCCGTCCGTCGCCCGGTGCCAACCGGTGCGGCTCGAGTGAAGGAACAGTGCGTGGCCAAGAGAAAGACGACCGCTTCGGGACGCGATCCCGAAGCGTCCGCTGCGCCCGTCGAGGCCGCCGGTGACGTCGGTGCCGACGCCGAGGAGTCGTCGGTCGTTGACGGCTACACCCCCGCGGATGCCGAGGATGCAGCTGACGCAGTGACGCTCGACGAGGTCGGCACGGACGACGAGGAGACCTCGCTCGACGAGGACCCTTCGGGCCAGGATCTGGCGGGCGAGCTGCCTGACCCGGGTCCGTTCGAGGTTGCCGCTGACGAGGACGAGGCCGAGGAGCTTGACCCCGAGGCCGACGAAGAGGACCCGGAGCAGCTGGACGAGGCCGAGGAAGTCGCAGCCACTGCGACGTCCACCGTGCCGGTCCGTCGCCCCCGGTCCGCGAAGGCACCGGTCAAGAAGAAGGATGCGCCGACCAGGACGCGCAAGGAGGCGACTGCGGTCGCGGCCGAGAAGCGTACGGGTCCGGTGACGTTCATCAAGCAGTCGATCGGCGAGCTCCGTAAGGTCGTGTGGCCCACGGGAGCCCAGCTCAGCCAGTACTTCGTGGTCGTGTTGATTTTCGTGCTGTTCATGATCGCCCTCGTGAGCCTGCTCGACTTCGGATTCGGCTGGGCACTGCTGAAGCTGCTGGGCTGAGGAGAGGAACGCGATGACTGACAACATGGACGAGAACTTCGAGGACATCACGCTGTCGTTCGGCGATGACGAGGTGGTCGAGGAGGCGTCGGAGGACGTCGAGCTCAACCTCGACTTGAGCGACGACGCCGAGGAGGCCAGCGACGAGGGCATCGACCTCGACTTCGGCGCCGAGGCGGAGGAGCCCTCCACTGACGACGACGGCGAGGACGCTGCCGACGCTGCGGTGGCGGCTCTGCGGATCGAGCTGAAGGACAAGTTCGGCGACTGGTACGTGCTGCACACGTACTCGGGCATGGAGAACCGGGTCAAGCAGAACCTGGAGAACCGCGTCAAGGCGCTCAACATGGAGGACTTCATCTTCGAGGCCGTCGTGCCCACCGAGGAGACGGTCGAGATCCGCAACGGCGCCCGCAAGACGGTGACCCGGACCTCACACCCGGGATACGTCCTCGTCCGCATGGAGCTCACCGACGACTCGTGGTCCGCCGTGCGGCACACGCCGTCGGTGACCGGCTTCGTCGGATACGGCAACAACCCTGTACCTCTCGACCTCGAAGAGGTCGTCAAGATGCTCAGCCCGGCAGCCATCGCCAAGGCGGCGGCCGCTTCGGGTGGGCAGACGACGCGCCGCAAGAAGGTCGAGGTCGCCGACTTCGAGGTCGGCGATTCCGTGATGGTGGTCGACGGTCCGTTCGCGGGCGTCCATGCCTCGATCACAGAGATCAACGCGCACAGCCAGAAGGTCAAGGTCATGGTCGACTTCATGGGTCGTGAGACGCCCATCGAGTTGAACTTCGGCCAAGTCCAGAAGTCGTAGCGCGCCGGGCGCCAGCCCACACCAGCGGCCGGGGGTGACCCGGCCAGAAGAACTAACAAGCAAGGACCCGAAACCATGCCTGGTAAGAAGAAGGTCGCGGCCCTCGTCAAGGTCGCGCTCAACGCGGGAGCTGCTACGCCGGCTCCCCCCGTCGGTACGGCCCTCGGCCCGCACGGCGTCAACATCATGGAGTTCTGCAAGCAGTACAACGCTGCGACGGAAGCCATGCGCGGAACGATCATCCCCGTCGAGATCACCATCTACGAGGACCGCACGTTCACCTTCATCACGAAGACGCCGCCGGCCGCAGAGCTCATCAAGAAGGCTGCGGGCCTCAAGTCTGGCTCCGCGACCCCTCACAAGGTCAAGGTAGGCAAGATCACGAGCGCCCAGGTGCGCGAGATCGCCGAGACCAAGATGCCCGACCTCAATGCCAACGACATCGAGGCCGCCATGAAGACCGTCGCGGGCACCGCTCGCAGCATGGGCGTCACCGTCGAGTGACGCTCCCGCAGGGGCCGTACGGCTCCCGCACCTCGTGGTAGGGCCTGCGCGGCCCGCTCACCACACCTGGCAGGCCGCCGTACGAGGTGGCAGACGAGAGGAACCAGAACATGAAGCGCAGCAAGGCATACCGCGCGGCCGCCGAGGCCCGCGATGCGAACCAGCTCTACTCGGTCAATGAGGCCGTGGAGCTGACCAAGAGCGGGGCGTCGGCGAAGTTCGACGAGACCGTCGAGGTCGCCATGCGACTCGGCGTCGACCCGCGCAAGGCGGACCAGATGGTCCGTGGCACGGTGAACCTTCCGCACGGTACGGGCAAGACGGCACGGGTCCTCGTCTTCGCCACCGGTGAGAAGGCCGCCGACGCTCTCGCGGCCGGTGCCGACGAGGTCGGTGCCGACGAGCTGATCGAGAAGGTGGCCGGCGGCTACCTCGACTTCGACTCCGTGGTCGCCACCCCGGACCTCATGGGCAAGGTCGGCCGCCTCGGCCGCGTCCTCGGCCCGCGTGGTCTCATGCCGAACCCGAAGACCGGCACCGTGACGATGGACGTGGCGAAGGCTGTCACCGACATCAAGGGCGGCAAGATCGAGTTCCGTGTCGATCGTCACGCGAACCTTCACTTCATCATCGGCAAGGTGTCGTTCGCGCCGGAGCAGCTCGTTGAGAACTACACCGCTGCGATGGACGAGGTCATGCGCCTCAAGCCCAGCACCTCCAAGGGCCGGTACGTGAAGAAGATCGTCGTCGCGACGACCATGGGCCCCGGCGTCCAGATCGACCCGCAGCGCAAGCGCGAAGAGGGCGTCTCCGCCTGATCCGCAGCACGTCTCAGCACGGCCCCGCACCCCAGGTGCGGGGCCGTGCTGCGTCTCAGCCCTCTCTGTACGCCGCCCGCTCGGAGAGGTCTGATCCCCCTCGGGGAGAGGTCTGGTACCCCTCGGGGAGAGGTCTGGACCCCCTCGGGGAGAGGTCTGGACCCCCTCGGGGAGAGGTCTGGGCCCATCCGGAGCCCTTCTGGTGGCTGCCGAGATTGTCAACGCCTAGTAGCGGGCATAACCTACTACCGAACGAGAGGGGATCGACGTGGCGAGCGACCGGGTGGCACAGCTGCGCAAGGGGGTGCTCGAGCTCGCGATCCTCGGCCTGCTGCGGGCGGGGGAGAGCTACGGCGGCGCGATCGTACAGACCCTGGCTGGGCGGCCGGGCCTGGATGCCTCGGCCGGCACCGTGTACCCCATCCTGAGTCGTCTCAAGACCTCTGGTCTGGTGGACACCACCTGGGTCGAGTCGGCCTCGGGTCCGCCACGCAAGTACTACCGCCTCAGCCCCCCCGGCCTGGCCGCACTGACGGAGGGTACGCACGCGTGGCGTGGCTTGGTCCACGCCCTCGACTCACTGCTCGAGGAGAACCGATGACCTACCTCGATGAGGTCGCCGCCCTGCTCGACGCGCTCCCGGCCACCGCTCGTACGGCTGCACTGGACGACCTTCGAGCCGCCCTGGCTGACGGCGCGTCGGAGGAGGCGCTGGGCTCTGCCGCCGAGTACGCCGCCGCGGTGCGCGCAGCTTTCGCCACCGATGGGGATCCGGCTGACGAGCAGGGGTCGGTATTCGGCGTCCCGTACGACACGCGGGGTGCGACCGACCCGGCCGTACGGAGCCGCATCTGGGCGCCCAGCGAGCCGCGCATCCTCGTTCCCCGTCTGCTAGGCATCGGCTGGGCTGTGAATCTGGGCGCCGTCGCGGTGCGGTTGGGGCTCATCCGACCCGACGACTGGGACGACGAGAGCCTCGATGCCGTCGACGAGCGTCTCCTGACGGCCCTTCGCCTGACTCCGGCGCTCTGGGCGGCCGTCGCCATCGTGGTGAGCGTCCGCACTTGGCGTCGCGGTGCCCCCGTGCCGACGCAGTGGCAGGGCTGGGGGCGGCCCGAGGGCTGGGCCGGACCGGCTGCGGCTCTCGTCCCGGCCGCTCTCGGCGCCGCATTCGCGGGTTGGGGAGCGACTCCGTCGATCGGCGACGACCGTATGGTGCGGCCGGCCGTCGGTGCGAGCGGAGCGGCCCTGTGCGCCACTGTGGCCTGTCTCACCGCTCGATCGGCTGCGGAACCCGACCGTACGGTCCCGGCTGTGCTCCTGCCGGTGGTGCCGGCCATCGCCATGGTCGGCCAGATCGCGGTCCCCGTCGCCACCGCGTTGCGGGCCCGCTGGTCGCGGAAGTAGTCACCCGGCTGACCCGAGAAACCTCATGGGGACGGTTGCGCAAAACGATTTGCGTGCCTAGCGTCGGAGCAACCGACAAGGAGTACGCACGTGGCCGTCCGACTCATCCGTGACTGTTCTGTCCTCGTGGTGCCCGAGACCGGAGAGGTCACGGTCGCCGAGCATCAGGACATCGAGATCACTGAAGGTGCGATCACGGCGATCCGTGACACAACTCCCGATGCACCCGTCGAGGGCGAGGTGGTCGACGGCACCGGCCTGCTGGCCATCCCTGGCCTGACGAACTCCCACACCCACACCCCGATGGTCATGTTCCGCGGGGCAGCCGAGGACGTGAGCGTCGAGGACTGGTTCAACGTCCGGATCTGGCCGATGGAGGTCAACCTCACCCCTGAGCGGGTGCGAGTAGGGGCGCGGCTGGCCTGCGCTGAGATGCTGCTGAGCGGCGTCACCGCCTTCGTGGACCACTACTTCTACGCCGACCAGATCGCCCTCGCCGCCCAGGAGCTGGGCATCAGAGCGGACATCGCCCCCACGTACTTCTCATCCTCCGGTGCGGAAGGTCGGGCAGCCGCGTTCGATGACGTCGAGAGGATCCTCGCGATGGGCGACCCGCGGATCCGGGCGAGCCTGGGCCCGCACAGCACATACACCGTCTCAGAGGACGACCTCCGCATCACGGCCGATCACGCGCGCGACCGTGGCCTCAAGGTCCACCTGCACGTCGCCGAGAACATGGACCAGACCCGCAGCTCGCTCGATCGTCTGGGCGTCACCCCGATCCAGGTCGCCGAGCGGACGGGCGTCCTCGATGCCGGCACCGTGATCGCGCACGGGTGCGGCATCACGGCACCCGACATCGACATCCTCGCCGGCTACGCCGACCGTACGGGCGTGGCGTCGTGCCCCAAGGGCTACTTCAAGCACGCCCTGGACCCGATCACGCCGGTGAAGCCGCTGCTCGACGCGGGCGTCACCGTCGGCGCCGGCACCGACGGGGCGGCCAGCAACAACACCCTCGACGTCTTGGAGGCCATGCAGTTCATCGCGCTCGGCACCAAGCAGCAGGAGCACGATGCGCTCGCCGTGACGACTTCCGACGTCCTGCGCATCGGCACGCGTGGCGGTTCGCGGCTGACCGGGCTGGGTGATCGTACGGGCGCGCTTGAGGTCGGACGCCGCGCCGACATCGTGCTCGTCGACCTCTCGGGGGTTCACTGCCGCCCGGTGCACGACCCGAGAGCAGCCCTGCTCTATTCCGTACGGTCGACCAGCGACGTCCACTCCGTGCTCGTCGACGGAGAGCTGGTGGTTGCCGACCGCCAGCTGCTGACGTACGACCTCGGCGAGATCCTCACAGACGCCGACGCGATCGCCGCCGACCTCGTCGACCTCTCGCGGGGAGGATCGATCCAGAACTATGCGCCGTGAACCGGTGACCATCACCGACGTCGCCCGTGAGGCCAAGGTCAGCATCGCCACGGTCTCCCAGGCGCTGTCCGGAAACCGCCCGGTGAACCCCGCGACCGCCCAGCGGGTACGGGAGGTGGTCGCCCGACTCGGATACGTACCGGTGAGCAGCGCGCGCAACCTCAGAGCTGGCCGTACAGGCGTGATCGGCCTTGTCATCCCGGACATCGCGAACACGTTCTTCGGCAGGCTGGCGCGTGGCGTCGAGGACGCGGCCGCCGAGGTCGGCCACTGGGTGCTGCTGTGCCACACGGAGTTCGAGCCCGAGCGCGAGGACCGCTACCTCGACCTGCTGGCTTCCCGCTCCATCGACGGGCTGGTGTACGTGGCGGGCACGATCGCCGGCACGCGACGCCTGGGCAGCCTCGTCACCACGTTCCCGGTCGTGCTCGCGGACGAGGATGTGGCTGGTCTGCCGGGCGCCTCGCGCGTGCTCGGGGACCACCGCTGCGGCGGGCGGCTCGCCGGCCAGCACCTCGCCGAGCTCGGCCATCAGCGCGCCCTCGTGGTCTCTGGACGTCCTGGCATCGGCTCCAGCGACCAGCGCATCGAGGGCTTCAAAGAGTGGTTCGCCGATGCGGAGGTCCTCATGGGCGACTTCACCGAGGCCAGCGGACGCGATCTGGTCGCCGACGCCCTTGAGCGAGGTGTCCCGTTCACGGCGGTCTTCGCGCTGAACGACCTCATGGCGATCGGTGCGCTGACCGCGCTGCAGTCCGCCGGAGTCAGCGTGCCGGAGGACGTCTCCGTCATCGGGTACGACGACATCGCGCTCGTGGATCGGCTGCGCCCGTCTCTCACCACGATCCGCCAGCCTGCGTACGAGATCGGCCGCGAGGCCGCGCGCATGCTCATCGACCAACTCGACGCCCACGAACCGAGGCGGCATGTGCTCCCGGTCGAGCTCGTGGTCCGCGAGTCCACCGCAGTCAAACGAAGCCACAAGGAGCAGCCATGAGCAAGGTCCTTCTCGCCGGCGAGTCCTGGTTCACCTACTCGGTGCACCAGAAGGGGTTCGACGCGTTCTACGCCTCTGAGTACGTCGAGGGTGCGGCCGACTTCATCGCCGCGCTGCAACAGGCGGGCCATGAGGTCACCTACATCCCCAGCCACCAGATCCACAGCCACTTCCCGTCCGATGCGGAGTCGCTTCGCGCGGTCGCCGACGTCGTGGTGATCTCCGATGTCGGCGCGAACACCTTCCAGCTCGCCCCGGAGACGTTCGGCCACTCGATTCCTTCGCCGGACAAGGCCGAGGTCGTCCGCGAGTTCGTGGCAGCGGGTGGGGGAGTGCTGATGGTCGGGGGCTACCTCACGTTCAGCGGCGTGGATGCGAAGGCGAGGTGGGGACGTACGAGCCTGGCTCAGGCTCTTCCGGTGCGGATCCTCGACATCGACGACCGAGTCGAACTGCCCGCCGGCGCTCATCCCTCGGTCACCGGTCCGCATCCGATCGTTGACGGGCTCGAGCAGGAGTGGCCCATGCTGCTCGGGCTCAACGAGCTCATCGCCAGGGACGACGCGCAGACCCTCGCCGTGTGCGCAGGACACCCGCTGGTCGTGGTGGGGCGCTACGAGGAGGGGCGGGGGGCGGCGTTCGCCTCGGACATCGCCCCTCACTGGGCGCCGCCCGGGTTCACGCAGTGGCCTGGCTACCCGGTGCTGTTCGACCGCCTCGTCCGCTGGGTGGCGGGCGAGCTCTGAGCCGTACCGATTTGGTCGCGGCGGCGGTCGACCGATAGCCTGTGCACGCCGAAGACCGCTGGCCGACGAGCATGCTCGTCCGAAGGTCCCGCTAGGGACGACCCGCGCAGGTGGACGTACTCGCACCACGAGAGTGGATCGAGCCCCGTGCGCCTGGGCGCCGGGGCTTTTTTGTTGCCTTGGATGCGGCCTTGGGCGAACTCTCTTCAACTGGAAGGAGACCTCATGGCGAGGCCGGACAAGGCTGCGTCGGTCGCGGATCTCAAGGAGCAGTTCGCAAGCTCCGCCGCGGTCGTGCTGACCGAGTACCGCGGGCTCAAGGTCAAGGACCTCAAGGAGCTCCGTCGTTCGCTTGGCGCGGACGCCACCTACGCCGTCGCAAAGAACACTCTGACCACGATCGCTGCTCGCGAAGCGGGCATCGAGGGCCTCGACGACACACTGTCGGGCCCCACGGCGATCGCGTTCATCAACGGAGACGTCGCCAATGTGGCGAAGGGTCTGCGTGACTTCGCGAAGGCTCATCCTGCACTGATCATCAAGGCTGGTGTCATGGACGGTCGCGTCCTCGATGCCGCGGCCGTCGCGAAGCTCGCCGACCTCGAGTCGCGCGAGGTGCTCCTGGCCAAGCTGGCTGGGGCTCTTCAGGCCAACCTCTCTCGGGCCGTGTACCTCATCGCTGCTCCGCTCTCCAAGGCCGCCCGCGTTCTGGGCGCTCTCGAGCAGTCTGCGACGGAGAACCCGTCCCTCATCGGCGGGGCCGGTTCGGCTCCCGTCGTGGACCAGGCGCAGGACAACGCCGACGACTCGTCGGCACCTCAGGCAGCAGAAGCTGCGGACACCACCGACGCGGCTAGCGCTGCAACCGAGTAAGGAAGGAAGCCACCATGGCCAAGTTCAGCAATGACGAGCTCCTTGAGGCGTTCAAGGAGATGACGCTCATCGAGCTCAGCGAGTTCGTGAAGCAGTTCGAGGACACGTTCGGCGTCACCGCCGCTGCTCCGGTCGCCGTCGCGGCCGCCGCGGCCCCGGCTGCCGGCGGTGCCTCCACCGACGAGGTCGAGGAGCAGACGGAGTTCGACGTCATCCTCGAGAGCGCCGGCGACAAGAAGATCGGCGTCATCAAGGAGGTGCGCGCGCTCACCGACCTCGGCCTCAAGGAGGCCAAGGACCTGGTCGAGGCCGCTCCGAAGGCCGTCCTCGAGAAGGTCACGAAGGACGCTGCGGCGAAGGCGAAGGAGCAGCTTGAGGCTGCCGGCGCTTCCGTCAGCGTCAAGTGACGCGCTGACATTCAGCACTCACACGGCCGGCCCTCATCTGAGGGCCGGCCGTGTGGCGTATGTGACCAGTGGTGCGGCGCATCAACAATCGTATGGACGATCAGATGTGAAAGCGCTCTGCCTGCACAGGCAACGCCTCGTCATACGTCATCATGGCTGTGAAACGACCGAGGGCCGGTCCTCATAAGGACCGGCCCGTCGGGCTCCAGGGGGTGGATTTTGTGTGGGGGGTGATGCTGCGGTTGCGGACTCTACTTGAAGATCGGCGCAGCAGCGCCAGGCTTCGGCTTCCAGTTGCCGTCGCCGCCGCCGGCCTGCGCCTGGCTGACCGGACCGACGGCGATTGCCCCGGCGAGGGCCGCCATCGCGGCGGTCCGGATCACGATGCGACGTACTGTCGAGCTCATTGCTGCTCCTTGAATGAGGTGTCCTTGACAGGGAACCTACGGGGGAGTTGACTAACTTGTCAACATCAGGAAGCAAATTGACCATCCCCAAGAGATCAACCTCGGGGCCGGAGGTGATGGATACGTGAAGCTGTCAGGCAGTTTCGGCACGCGCGTGCGAGAGCTCCGTCGTGAGAAGGGCTGGAGTCAAGCCCATCTAGGCGGCGACGAATACACGGCCAGTTACATCAGTTACATCGAGGCTGGTCGGCGCGCACCATCGCCAGAGGCAGCGTCGTACCTCGCGGAAAGGCTCGGCGTCGACCCGGTCACGCTGGGCTTCGGCGAGGCCGCCGACGTCGGCACCGAACTCGACATCGTCAGTTATCTGGTCCTGGCAGACCGAGCCATGCATACGAGGGAGTGGACGACCGCTCTCGCGGGAGCGCAGCGAGCGGAGGAACTCGCCCTCGCGACGGAGCGCTTCGACCGAGTCTGGGAGGCGCAGTACCTGCGCTGTCGGATCTTGGTCGACAAGAGCGACTTCAGCCTCGCGGCCGAGCTCATCCTCGACTTGTGCGACGGCGTTGTCACCAGCCAGTCGGTCACCGTACGCGCTGAGGTGCTGAACCTCGCCGCACGCATCCTGCGGGCCGTCGGTCGCCTGAATGAGGCGGTTGACAAGGCATCGGAGGCTCGTCGCATCGCTCCCGACGCGCCACGTCGCGTCGAGGCGCTGCTCCAGCTCTGCGCTTCGCGTTCGGAGCGCGGAGACTCGCCGGACACGATGGTGGGGGAGGTCGAACAGCTGACTGAGCTGTGTGCCGATCTCCCCGACGGGCACCTCAAGGGCCGTGCGTACTGGTACATCGGCAACATGCAGCACTTCGCCGGTGATCCTGATGCCGGCGAGCGCAGCCACGCCGAGGCAGCGGTGATGATCCGTGGTTCGGCCGACCTCGAACTGTGGTCCCGCGTCCAGCGCGTGATCGCCCACTTCCGTATGACGCGCGGGGATCTTGACGGCGTCTGGGAGCAGTTGGAGATCGCCGAGAACGCCATGAAGCTCACGGGCCGGGCATCTGACCTGGCAGAGCTGGCCGTGGAGCAGGCGAGGTGCCTGTTGCTCCTCGGAGACGCCGACGCGGCGCGTGCGCGCCTTGAGGACGCGCTGCTGCTGGAGCCGTTCAGCATCGCCTGTCCCTCGCGGGCGGACGCCTACGAACTGCTCGGTGACGTCCTGCTCGCGCTCGGTGACTACCGCAGTGCGCGCGAGGCCTTCCGCAATGCAGCCTCCGATCATGAGTCCACGGGGGCAGCTCCGCGGGCCCTGGAGGCGTGGCGCAGCGCCGCTCGAGTTCCCGAGCAATGACGGTGTTGACAAACTTGTCACACTCCGCCACACTAGAGATATCGACGTCAACGCGTCCCCCAAGCCCTCGTTGACGTCGGAGGCAATACATAGCCTCGCCGAAGCCGGCGCGGATCGGGTCTGATGCCAGGGAGTGGCCCGATCGAGCGTCGGCTTCGCGCTGTCTACAGCCAGATGGGCGCCCCCGTGCGGGGCGCCCATCGTGGCGTCCAGGCCCACACTCCAGCTCGCCGATGTGACACGGCCGCCCACGAGACCGCAGTCACCATCCAGGACGCCACCACCCGAGACGCCGGGATCGCAGCGCACCATCTCGTCGCCACCCCGCCACCCCGCAACCCCGCCACCCCGCCACCCCGCCACCCCGCCAGCTCCCCGACATGAACCGAGGGATACCGGCGTGGGCGTCGCCGGGAAGTCGTGCCGCCGCTCGAATCGAGTCGTGCCGGCGTTTGCTACCATCTGCGTGCCGGACGATGGAGTCCGAGTCTCGGGGATCGCTGTGCGCTCTGAGTTTGCATAGCCGCATGCGCGCGGCTATGGTTGTGGTTTGCCCATGCCTCTGGTCGTCCTGTGTCCTTGACACGGGACGTTCGGCACGCAACGAAACTCTGCAGCTTGAACATCTGGCGAGTTCTGGAAGGACCACCATCTTGGCCGCCTCGCGCACCGCGTCGAAGTCCACATTGAAGAACACCAACGTTGTCTCTGCGAGCGGACGGATCTCGTTCGCCAAGATTCATGAGCCGTTGGAGGTGCCGAACCTTCTTGACCTGCAGGTCGAGTCGTTCGACTGGCTCATGGGCAACGATGTGTGGAAGGAACGAGTCGCAGCCGCGTTGGCCGCCGGCCGTACCGATGTGAACACCAAGTCTGGGCTGGAGGAGATCTTCGAGGAGATCTCCCCGATCGAGGACTTCTCGGAGACGATGTCGCTGTCCTTCCGTGACAGCCACTTCGAGGAGCCCAAGCACTCGGTCGACGAGTGCAAGGAGCGCGACGTCACGTACGCTCGCCCGCTCTTCGTGACCGCCGAGTTCATGAACAACGACACGGGCGAGATCAAGTCGCAGACCGTGTTCATGGGCGACTTCCCGCTGATGACGGACAAGGGCACGTTCATCATCAACGGCACCGAGCGCGTCGTGGTCTCTCAGATCGTCCGGTCGCCGGGCGTCTACTTCGAGCAGACCGCCGACAAGACGTCGGACAAGGACATCTTCACCTGCAAGGTGATCCCGTCGCGCGGTGCGTGGCTGGAGTTCGAGGTCGACAAGCGCGACATGGTGGGCGTCCGACTCGACCGCAAGCGTAAGCAGAACGTCACCGTCCTGCTCAAGGCGCTCGGCTGGAACGACGAGCGGATCCTCGAGGAGTTCGGCGAGTACGAGTCGATGCGGCTCACCCTTGAGAAGGACCACATCGCGACGCAGGACGAGGCGCTTCTCGACATCTACCGCAAGCTTCGTCCGGGCGAGCCGCCGGCACGCGACGCCGCCCAGCAGCTGCTGGAGAACTACTACTTCAACCCGAAGCGCTACGACCTGGCCAAGGTCGGTCGCTACAAGATCAACAAGAAGCTGGGGCGGACCGAGGCGTTCAACACGCAGGTCCTCACCGAGAGCGACATCGTCGCGGCGATCCGCTATGTCGTGGCGCTGCACGATGGCCGCGAGTTCCTCGGAGACGTCCCGGTCGAGACCGACGACATCGACCACTTCGGCAACCGTCGCCTCCGCACGGTCGGCGAGCTGATCCAGAACCAGCTCCGCACCGGCCTGGGCCGCATGGAGCGCGTGGTCCGTGACCGCATGACGACGCAGGACATCGAGGCGATCACGCCGCAGACCCTGATCAACGTACGTCCCGTGGTCGCTGCCCTGCGCGAGTTCTTCGGCACGTCGCAGTTGTCGCAGTTCATGGACCAGACGAACCCGGTCGCCGGCCTGACGCACAAGCGGCGCCTGTCGGCCCTCGGCCCGGGAGGTCTGTCCCGCGACCGCGCCGGCATGGAGGTCCGTGACGTCCACCCGTCGCACTACGGCCGCATGTGCCCCATCGAGACCCCTGAAGGCCCGAACATCGGCCTCATCGGCTCGCTGGCGTCCTTCGCGCGGGTCAACGCGTTCGGCTTCATCGAGACGCCGTACCGCAAGTGCGTCGACAGCCACGTGACGGATCAGATCGACTACCTGACCGCCGACGAGGAGGACCGCTACATCATCGCGCAGGCGAACGCCACGCTCGATGACAAGGGACGGTTCACCCAGGAGCGCGTGCTCGTCCGTACCAAGCATGACGCGGACCAGGTCCCGTCGTCCGAGGTGCAGTACATGGACGTCTCCCCGCGCCAGATGGTGTCGGTGGCTACGGCGCTGATCCCGTTCCTTGAGCACGACGACGCCTCGCGAGCCCTCATGGGCGCGAACATGCAGCGTCAGGCCGTCCCGTTGCTCCGCAACGAGGCGCCGTTCGTGGGCACCGGCATGGAGTACCGCGGCGCCGTCGACGCCGGCGACGTCACGGTGGCGGAGAAGGCCGGTGCGGTCACCAGCGTGAGCGCCGACATCATCGAGGTCGCGAACGACGACGGCACGTACCGGGCGTACCGCCTGGACAAGTTCCGTCGCTCGAACCAGGCCACGTGCATCAACCAGCGGCCGCTCGTGAGCTCGGGCCAGCGGGTCGAGGTCGGCACCCCGCTCGCCGACGGTGCGTGCACCGACGGTGGCGAGATGGCCCTCGGGCGCAACCTGCTCGTGGCGTTCATGCCGTGGGAGGGTCACAACTACGAGGACGCGATCATCCTCAGCCAGCGGCTCGTGCAGGAGGACGTCCTCACCTCGATCCACATCGAGGAGCACGAGGTCGACGCCCGTGACACGAAGCTGGGCGCCGAGGAGATCACTCGCGACATCCCGAACGTCAGCGAGGACATGCTCGCTGACCTCGACGATCGCGGCATCATCCGGATCGGCGCCGAGGTCGGCACCGGCGACATCCTCGTCGGCAAGGTCACCCCGAAGGGCGAGACCGAGCTGACCCCGGAGGAGCGGCTGCTCCGCGCGATCTTCGGTGAGAAGGCGCGCGAGGTGCGCGACACGTCCATGAAGGTGCCCCACGGCGAGACCGGTACGGTCATCGGCGTCCGCGTCTTCGACCGCGAGGACGGCGACGAGCTGCCCCCCGGCGTGAACCAGCTGGTCCGCGTGTACGTGGCGCAGAAGCGAAAGATCTCCGACGGCGACAAGCTGGCCGGACGCCACGGCAACAAGGGCGTCATCTCGAAGATCCTTCCGGTCGAGGACATGCCGTTCCTCGCGGACGGCACGCCGGTCGACATCGTGCTCAACCCGCTCGGTGTCCCGTCGCGAATGAACATCGGCCAGGTGCTGGAGACCCACCTCGGGTGGGTCGCCAAGCAGGGCTGGGACATCGCGGACGTCGACGCGCCGTGGGCCGAGCGTCTCCGCGATGTCGGCCTTGGCCACGTCGACGGCAACCAGCGTGTCGCCACGCCGGTCTTCGACGGCGCGAGCGAGGAGGAGATCACGGGTCTTCTCGCGCACGGTCTCCCCAACCGCGACGGCGACCGCCTCATGGACGGCGGCGGCAAGGTGCAGCTCTTCGACGGCCGCTCCGGCGAGCCGTACCCGGAGCGCGTGGGCGTTGGCTACATCTACATGCTGAAGCTCCACCACCTGGTCGACGACAAGATCCACGCCCGCTCGACGGGTCCGTACTCGATGATCACGCAGCAGCCCCTGGGCGGTAAGGCCCAGTTCGGTGGCCAGCGGTTCGGCGAGATGGAGGTGTGGGCTCTCGAGGCGTACGGCGCAGCGTGGGCTCTGCAGGAGTTGTTGACGATCAAGTCCGACGACGTCCCCGGCCGAGTGAAGGTGTACGAGGCGATCGTCAAGGGCGAGAACATCCCCGAGCCGGGCATCCCCGAGTCCTTCAAGGTGCTCGTCAAGGAGATGAAGTCGCTCTGCCTGAACGTCGAGGTGCTGAGCTCCGATGGCTCGATCGTCGAGCTGCGGGACTCCGAGGACGACTACCGCGCGTCCGAGGAGTTCGGCATCGACCTGTCCCGTCGCCCCGGCGCCGACCACTTCTCGGCTCTAGACGAAGTCTGAGTTCGCGCGGAGGGCGCAAGCCCTCCGCCGGCAGCCTCCTGGCCGCCACTCAGTCACCCACAACTCTTAAGTCACGACCTTCCCACCCGGGAGAAAAGAGACAAGCAACGTGCTTGATGTGAACTTCTACGACGAGCTGCGCATCGGTCTGGCCACGGCGGAGCAGATCCGCGAGTGGTCGCACGGCGAGGTCAAGAAGCCGGAGACGATCAACTACCGCACGCTCAAGCCCGAGCGCGACGGCCTCTTCTGCGAGAAGATCTTCGGCCCCACCCGGGACTGGGAGTGCTACTGCGGCAAGTACAAGCGCGTGCGCTTCAAGGGCATCGTCTGCGAGCGCTGTGGCGTCGAGGTCACCCGTTCCAACGTGCGTCGTGAGCGGATGGGTCACATCGAGCTCGCGGCTCCCGTGACGCACATCTGGTACTTCAAGGGTGTTCCGTCGCGCCTGGGCTACCTGCTCGACATCGCCCCGAAGGACCTCGAGAAGGTCATCTACTTCGCGGCGTACATGATCACCTCTGTCGACGATGACGCGCGTCACCGCGATCTGCCGAGCCTTGAGGCGAAGGTCGAGACGGAGCGCAAGCACATCGAGACCCGTCGCGACAACGACGTGAACGAGCGCATGGCCAAGCTTGAGCAGGACATGGCTCAGCTCGAGGCCGAGGGCGCCAAGGCGGACATCAAGAAGCGTGTCCGCGACGGTGCCGAGAAGGAGATCAAGCTCGTACGCGATCGTGCGCAGCGCGAGCTCGACCGCCTCGAGGCCGTGTGGAACCGCTTCAAGACTCTCAAGGTCCAGGACCTCGAGGGTGACGAGATCCTCTACCGCGAGATGAAGGCCCGCTTCGGCAAGTACTTCGCGGGCTCGATGGGCGCCGAGGCGATCAAGAACCGTCTGGCCACCTTCGATCTGGAGGCCGAGTCGATCAACCTTCGCGAGATCATCCAGACCGGCAAGGGACAGCGCAAGACCCGAGCGCTCAAGCGGCTCAAGGTGGTGTCGGCGTTCCTGCAGACCACCAACTCGCCGTCCGGCATGGTGCTCGACGCCGTACCCGTCATCCCCCCGGACCTGCGTCCGATGGTGCAGTTGGACGGTGGACGTTTCGCGACGTCCGACCTCAACGACCTGTACCGCCGTGTGATCAACCGGAACAACCGCCTCAAGCGTCTGCTCGACCTCGGTGCGCCCGAGATCATCGTGAACAACGAGAAGCGCATGCTCCAGGAGGCCGTTGACTCGCTGTTCGACAACGGTCGTCGTGGTCGTCCCGTCACGGGCCCGGGCAACCGGCCGCTGAAGTCCATCTCGGACATGCTGAAGGGCAAGCAGGGCCGGTTCCGTCAGAACCTGCTCGGCAAGCGCGTCGACTACTCCGGCCGTTCGGTCATCGTCGTCGGCCCGCAGCTCAAGCTCCACCAGTGCGGTCTGCCGAAGGCGATGGCGCTCGAGCTGTTCAAGCCGTTCGTCATGAAGCGTCTGGACGACCTCAACCACGCGCAGAACATCAAGTCCGCCAAGCGCATGGTCGAGCGTCAGCGTCCCGTCGTCTGGGACGTCCTCGAAGAGGTCATCGCCGAGCACCCGGTTCTGCTGAACCGTGCGCCGACGCTGCACCGACTGGGCATCCAGGCCTTCGAGCCTCAGCTCATCGAGGGCAAGGCCATCCAGATCCACCCGCTGGTCTGCACGGCGTTCAACGCCGACTTCGACGGCGACCAGATGGCGGTGCACCTTCCCCTGAGCGCAGAGGCGCAGGCCGAGGCCCGCATCCTCATGCTGAGCACGAACAACATCCTGAAGCCGGCCGACGGCCGACCGGTGACCATGCCTACCCAGGACATGATCATCGGGCACTACTTCCTGACCCTGCAGCGCGATGCGATGCCGGGCGAGGGACGTGCGTTCGCGTCGGTGTCCGAGGCGATCATGGCGTTCGACCGCCACCAGATCGCCATCGGCTCGAAGGTCACGCTGCGCCTCACGGGCATCGTCCCGCCGGCCGGTCGTGAGCTGAACGCCGACGGCTCCATCCTTCTGGAGACCACCCTCGGTCGGGCCCTGTTCAACGAGGCCCTGCCTGTCGACTACCCGTTCGTCGACACCGAGGTGGGCCGCAAGCGTCTCGGCACGATCATCAACGACCTCGCTGAGCGCTACCCGAAGGTCGAGGTCGCCAACACCCTCGACAAGCTGAAGGACCTCGGTTTCCGCTGGGCCACCCGCTCCGGCGTGACCGTCTCCATCTCGGATGTCCAGACCCCGCCGACGAAGAAGGAGCTTCTCGCCGGCTACGAGGCGAAGGCGGCGAAGGTCGACAAGCTGTACGAGCGCGGCCAGGTCACCGAGGAGGAGCGCCGTCAGGAGCTCATCCAGATCTGGACGGACGCGACCGCAGAGCTGACCGCGGCCATGGAGGCCAACTTCACCCGCGAGAACCCCATCTACATGATGGTTCACTCGGGCGCACGAGGGAACATGACCCAGATGCGTCAGATCGCGGCCATGCGAGGCCTGGTGGCGAACCCCAAGGGCGAGATCATCCCGACCCCAATCAAGTCCAACTTCCGTGAGGGCCTGTCGGTTCTCGAGTACTTCATCTCGACCCACGGTGGACGAAAGGGGCAGGCCGACACGGCACTCCGTACGGCCGACTCGGGCTACCTCACCCGTCGTCTGGTCGACGTCAGCCAGGACGTCATCATCCGCGAGGAGGACTGCCAGACCGAGCGTGGCCTGGCGAAGACCATCGCGGCGCCGAACGCCAAGGGCAAGCTCGTGGCCCTCGACAACGTCGAGACCAGCGTCTACGCCCGCACGCTCGCGCAGACGATCAGCGACGCTGACGGCAACGAGTTGGTCCCGGCAGGGGTCGACCTGGGAGACGTCAACATCAAGCTGATGATCGATGCCGGCATCACCGAGGTTCGGGTGCGCTCGGTCCTCACCTGTGAGGCCGCCACCGGCACCTGCGCGATGTGCTACGGCCGTTCATTGGCCACGGGCAAGCTCGTCGACGTCGGCGAGGCGGTCGGTATCGTCGCCGCGCAGTCCATCGGCGAGCCCGGCACCCAGCTGACGATGCGTACCTTCCACACCGGTGGTGTGGCCGGCGACGACATCACGCAGGGTCTTCCCCGAGTGGTCGAGCTCTTCGAGGCTCGGACCCCGAAGGGCAAGGCGCCGATCGCTGAGGCCTCTGGACGCATCCGCGTCGACGAGACCGATCGGACCCGCAAGCTCGTGCTCGTGCGTGACGACGGTGGCGAGGACCTCTCGTACCCCGTGCCGCGTCGTGCGCGTCTCGAGTGGGACGACGCCAGCCACGTCCGCCACGTCATCAAGGACGGGGATCGTGTCGAGGTGGGCCAGCAGCTCACCGCAGGCACGATCGACCCCCAGGACGTGCTGCGCGTGCGCGGCGTCCGTCGGGTGCAGGAGCACCTGGTCGAGGAGGTCCAGCAGGTCTACCGGACCCAGGGCGCCCCGATCCACGACAAGCACATCGAGATCATCATCCGGCAGATGCTGCGCCGGATCACGGTGATCGAGAGCGGCGACACCCAGCTGCTCCCGGGCGAGCTCGTCGACCGCGCGTCGTACGAGTCGGAGAACCGCGCCATCGTCACCGAAGGCGGTCAGCCGGCTCAGGGCCGTCCCGTCCTCATGGGCATCACCAAGGCGTCGCTCGCGACCGAGTCCTGGCTCTCGGCGGCGTCCTTCCAGGAGACCACCAAGGTGCTCACCGACGCGGCGATCCACGCCAAGTCGGACAGCTTGCGCGGTCTCAAGGAGAACGTGATCCTCGGCAAGCTGATCCCGGCGGGTACCGGTCTCGACCGGTACCGCAACATCCGGGTGGAGCCGACCGCGGAGGCGCGCGCGAAGGCGTACGCGATCACGTACGACCCGTTCGACTACGACTTCGGCAACGGGTCGGGCGCGGTCGTTCCGCTGGACGACTACGACCTCGGCATGCGCTGAGTCTGAACGACCACTCGACGGCGGCCACGGGGTACCCGAGGCCGCCGTCGCGTGCGTAAGGCCCCTCTGTGGACCACCCCACGGTCCACAGAGCGAGCCCTCCAGGGTCGGATGGAGGGCTTGTTTTGACCCTGCACGATCCACCGACTAGCCTTTACCGATGGGTCCGGCGTGTCCGGACCTGTGTGCGTGCCTCGGCGTCCCTGACCAGGTGAGCGGAGCCGCACGAACCGTGTCGGCGAGCTCGCCGGCACAAGCACCTATCCGGTTGCCGTTCCCCACGCGTGGGACTTTCCGGGGGTGCGCAGGCTTCCCGAGGCCTCCGGGCCTCGGACCACCACAGCTGGAGAGATCCAGCGACACGGAAAGAGATACATCCAGGTGCCTACGATCCAGCAGTTGGTCCGCAAGGGCCGGACCGACAAGGTCAGCAAGACGAAGACCCCTGCGCTCAAGGGTTCGCCGCAGCGTCGCGGGGTGTGCACGCGTGTGTACACGACCACGCCGAAGAAGCCGAACTCCGCGCTGCGCAAGGTCGCTCGCGTCCGGCTCTCCAGCGGCGTCGAAGTCACCGCGTACATCCCGGGCGTCGGCCACAACCTGCAGGAGCACTCGATGGTGCTCGTGCGCGGCGGCCGAGTGAAGGACCTCCCCGGTGTGCGTTACAAGATCATCCGTGGCGCTCTCGACACTCAGGCTGTGAAGAACCGCAAGCAGGCTCGCAGCCACTACGGCGCCAAGAAGGAGAAGTAATGCCTCGCAAGGGTCCCGCCCCGAAGCGCCCCGTCATGGTCGACCCCGTGTACGGGTCGCCGCTCGTCTCCCAGCTCGTCAGCAAGATCCTGCTCGACGGCAAGAAGACCATCGCGCAGTCCATCGTCTACACGGCCCTCGAGGGCACCCGTGAGAAGACCGGTGGTGTCGATCCCGTCCAGACCCTGAAGCGCGCTCTGGACAACGTCCGGCCCAGCATCGAGGTGAAGAGCCGCCGCGTCGGTGGTGCGACCTACCAGGTCCCCATCGAGGTCAAGCCGGCCCGCGCCAACACGCTCGCCATGCGCTGGCTCGTGAGCTTCTCCCGCGCTCGTCGCGAGAAGACCATGGCCGAGCGTCTGCGCAACGAGATCCTCGACGCGGCCAACGGCCTCGGCGCCGCTGTCAAGCGTCGCGAGGACACGCACAAGATGGCTGAGGCCAACCGGGCCTTCGCTCATTACCGCTGGTGACTCTCGGGACGCCCTCGGTCACGGCAGTGGTGCCGGTCCGGGGGCGTACCCATGCCCGCAACCCGCAGTCAACGCAACAGGAAACGAAAAGGTAGAAGCTCGTGGCAGCTGAGAAGACGGTCGACCTGGCCAAGGTCCGCAACATCGGGATCATGGCCCACATTGATGCGGGCAAGACGACGACGACCGAGCGGATCCTGTTCTACACGGGCATCAACTACAAGATCGGCGAGGTGCACGACGGCGCCGCGACGATGGACTGGATGGAGCAGGAGCAGGAGCGCGGCATCACGATCACGTCCGCCGCGACGACCTGTTTCTGGAAGGGCACCCAGATCAACATCATCGACACGCCCGGCCACGTGGACTTCACCATCGAGGTCGAGCGTTCGCTGCGCGTCCTCGACGGCGCGGTCTGCGTCTTCGACGGTGTCGCGGGTGTCGAGCCCCAGTCCATGACGGTGTGGCGCCAGGCGAACCGCTACCGGGTGCCGCGCATCTGCTTCATCAACAAGCTCGATCGCACGGGCGCGTCGTTCGACTTCTGCGTCAAGACGATCCGGGAGCGCCTCAACGCCAACCCGCTCGTGCTGCAGCTTCCGATCGGTGCGGAGTCCAACTTCCTCGGTGTCGTCGACCTCGTCGGCATGCGCGCCCTCACGTGGCGCGGCGAGACCACGATCGGTGAGGACTACACCGTCGAGGAGATCCCCGCCGAACTCGCGGAGAAGGCCGCCGCCGCGCGCGAGGAGCTCGTCTCCTCGCTGGCCGACGCCGACGACGAGTTCGCCGAGCTGTGGCTCGAGAAGGAGGACTCCGGCGAGGCGCTGACCATCGACGAGATCAAGGCCGCCGTACGTCGCGCGGTGCTCGCCAACACCGGCAACGCCGTCCTGTGTGGCACCGCCTACAAGAACAAGGGCGTTCAGCCCCTGCTCGACGCGGTCATCGACTACCTGCCGACGCCCCTCGACGTCCCGGCCATCGACGGTTTCAAGCCCGGCGACGAGTCCGTACAGCTCGAGCGTCACCCGAACACCGATGAGCCGTTGTCGGCGCTCGCGTTCAAGATCGCTGCTGACCCGCACCTGGGTCGACTGATCTTCGTGCGTGTCTACTCCGGCGTCCTCCAGTCCGGCTCGCAGGTCCTCAACGCGACCAAGGGCAAGAAGGAGCGGATCGGCAAGATCTACCAGATGCACGCCAACAAGCGTGAAGAGGTCGAGTCGATGGGCGCTGGCATGATCTGCGCCGTCATGGGTCTCAAGGACACGGGGACGGGCGAGACGCTCTGCGACCCGCAGCACCCGATCGTGCTTGAGTCGATGGAGTTCCCGAACCCCGTTATCGAGCAGGCGGTCGAGCCGAAGACCAAGTCCGACCAGGAGAAGCTGTCGATCGCCATCCAGCGGCTCGCCGAGGAGGACCCGACCTTCCGCGTCCACACCGACGAGGAGACGGGCCAGACGATCATCGCCGGCATGGGCGAGCTTCACCTCGAGGTCATGATCGACCGCATGCGTCGCGAGTTCAAGGTTGAGGCCAACATCGGCAAGCCGCAGGTCGCGTACCGCGAGACGCTGCGCCGCCCGGTCGAGAAGTCCGAGTACACGCACAAGAAGCAGTCCGGTGGTTCGGGTCAGTACGCCAAGATCATCCTCGGCATCGAGCCCTTGCCGGCCGGTTCCGGCTACGAGTTCGTGAACGCGGTCACCGGTGGTCGCATCCCGAAGGAGTACATCCCGGCTGTCGATGCGGGTGTCAAGGACGCCATGCAGTTCGGCGTTCTCGCCGGCTACCCGGTCGAGAACGTTCGGGTGACGCTCATCGACGGTGCGTACCACGATGTCGACTCCTCGGAGCTCGCGTTCAAGATCGCCGGTTCGATGGGCTTCAAGGAGGCCGCTCGCAAGGCGGACCCCGCGATCCTCGAGCCGATGATGGCGGTCGAGGTCACGACCCCGGGCGACTACCTGGGTACGGTCATCGGCGACATCAACTCGCGTCGTGGACACGTCCAGGGCACCGACGAGCAGCACGGCAACCAGATCGTCCGCGCTGTGGTTCCGCTGTCGGAGATGTTCGGCTACGTCGGCGACCTCCGCAGCAAGACGTCCGGCCAGGCGTCGTACTCCATGGAGTTCGACTCCTACGCCGAGACGCCCAAGAGCGTGTCCGACGAGATCGTCGCGAAGTCTCGCGGCGGTCTCTGACAGACAGGTCTCCCGCCCGCCCGGGCGGGTGACCTCCGGATCGGGCAAGCGGGTTTGACTCGCTGACCCGGCTCGGGAAGACTTGTCCGGTCCCCTGCGTGGGGGTCAGACTCATGCGTTCCGCACAGCATGGCGGGACAGAAGACAAGCGCGCCTCGCGACCAGCGTGGCGACATCCGGAATAGGAGCCCAAGTGGCAAAGGCTAAGTTCGAGCGGACCAAGCCGCACTGCAACATCGGCACCATCGGGCATATCGACCACGGCAAGACCACGCTCACCGCGGCGATTACGAAGGTGCTCCACGACAAGTACCCGACCCTGAACGCCGTCTCGGCCTTCGACCAGATCGACAAGGCCCCCGAGGAGCGCCAGCGCGGTATCACGATCGCCATCGCGCACGTCGAGTACCAGACCGAGAAGCGCCACTACGCGCACGTCGACTGCCCCGGCCACGCTGACTACGTCAAGAACATGATCACCGGCGCTGCTCAGATGGACGGCGCGATCCTGGTCGTGGCCGCCACCGACGGCCCGATGCCGCAGACGCGCGAGCACGTGCTGCTCGCCCGCCAGGTCGGCGTGCCGTCGATCGTCGTCGCGCTCAACAAGTGCGACATGGTCGACGACGAGGAGCTCATCGAGCTCGTCGAGATGGAAGTCCGCGAGCTGCTCAGCGCGCAGGAGTTCGACGGCGACGGCTGCCCGGTTGTTCGGGTCGCTGCCTTCCCGGCGATGAACGGCGACGCCAAGTGGACTGACTCGATCCTCGAGCTCATGGACGCTGTCGACGAGTACATCCCGCAGCCCGAGCGTGAGACGGACAAGCCGTTCCTCATGCCCGTTGAGGACGTCTTCACGATCACTGGTCGTGGCACCGTCATCACCGGCCGCATCGAGCGCGGCATCGTCAAGACTGGCGAGTCGGTCGACATCATCGGCATCCGTCCGACGAAGCAGACCTCGACGGTCACCGGTGTCGAGATGTTCCGCAAGATCCTCGACGAGGGTCGCGCGGGCGAGAACGTCGGCCTCCTGCTCCGTGGCACCAAGAAGGAGGACGTGGAGCGCGGCATGGTCGTCATCAAGCCCGGCACCACGACCCCCCACACGGACTTCGAGGGCAACGTCTACGTCCTGACCAAGGAGGAGGGTGGCCGTCACAAGCCGTTCTTCTCCAACTACTCTCCCCAGTTCTACTTCCGGACGACGGACGTCACCGGCAAGGTCGAGCTTCCGGAGGGCAAGGACATGGTCATGCCCGGCGACAACACCGACATGACTGTCCACCTGGACAAGCCCATCGCCATGGAGGACGGCCTCAAGTTCGCCATCCGCGAGGGTGGTCGTACGGTCGGCGCCGGCCGTGTGACGAAGATCATCAAGTGATCTGACACTCACTTCACGCGGGCCCCTCACCTTCGGGTGGGGGGCCTTCGTGCGTCCCGGGCCGGCCCGCAAGCCCAATTTGTACATTTCTGTCGGTATTTTGGACCCCGCTCTCCCGCTCGGCGTCTCCACCCCATAGTGTGGGTTCCGCCGGCACACAGACGCGTCGGCCGCCAGCAGACCCCGGTCGTCGGCTGCGTACCAAGGGGCCTCCCAGAGGGCCCCTTTCGGCTCCAGGAAGGGACCACATGTCCACACCACAGATCTCGGTCCAGCTGTACTCGGTCTACCCGCAGCTCGAGGCCGACCTCGATGGCACGCTCGGCAAGATCGCCGCGATGGGGTTCACGAACGTCGAGGCCTTCGACTTCGTTCGCCGCGTTCCGGCCCTCAAGGCCTCCTTCGAGAAGTACGGCCTGGCGTGCCCGACCGCCCACGCGATCCTCGTCGAGGAGGACGTCGCCACGCCCGACGGTCTGCTCACCGTCCCGCCGCCCGCTGAGGTCTTTGCCGCGGCCAAGGAGCTCGGCGTCGGGGTGGTCATCGATCCGTACGTGGCGCCCGCCAAGTGGCAGACCATCGAGGATGTCCAGCGCAGCGCGTCCCGCCTGAACGAGCGCGCCGCCGAGGCCGCCCAGTACGGGCTGTCCGTGGGCTACCACAACCACGACCACGAGTTCACGGCCGTCATCGATGGGCGTCCGGCGTACGAGGCGTTCGTCGACCTCCTCGATCCCGCCGTTCTGCTTGAAGTGGACCTCTACTGGGCCACCGCCGGCGGCCAGGACCTGGTCGAGCTGCTCGGTCGCCTCGGTGATCGGGTCGTCGCCGTACACACCAAGGATGGCCCCATGCGTCCCGGCATCTCCGCGGCCCAGCTGCCCGACGACCAGTGCCCGGCCGGGCAGGGCGACGTGCCGCTGGTTGCGGCGCTCGCGGCGGGCACGGCCGTGAAGTACGCGGTCGTCGAGTTCGACAAGTACGCCGGCGACATCTTCGAGGGCATCCAGGCGAGCTACTCGTTCCTCGACGCGACGCTGAACGGCTGACACAGCAGCGGTTCCGACTCGCTGAGCAGGGCCTCCCACCGTCTGGTGGGAGGCCCTGCTGCTCGTGGAAGTACGGGTCGCGTCACGGAGCGGAGCGACCCTGGTTGTCGATAGCCTGTGGGGACGTACGTCACGGAGGTCACCATGGGGGAGAATCCCGTCAACCCGAGGCCAGAGCAGCCGCAGTACCCGCAGTCCGGTGGAAGCGGGCAGCCGGCTCCTGGTGCGGGCTCGCCGTCAGCACCCGGTTTCGGGTACCCATCCGGTCCCGGGCAGGCGCCCCAGGGCTATGGACAGCCTCAGCCGCCGCTCGGTGCGCCGGGCGCAGCCCCCTATGGCGCCCCGGCCAGCCCGTACAGCGCTCCTGCCAGCCCGTACAGCGCTCCTACGGCGCCCCAGCCTGCTGCACCGAGCCCGTCCTTCGGTGCGCCGGCCCCCGGCCCGTACGGACCCGGCGCAAGCCCGTACGGCACGCCAGCCGCGGCCCCGGCCCCGCAGGCGAGTGCCTACGCCCCCGCGAATCCGTACGGACCCCCGTCGGCACCGCCCACCGGATCGGCGCCTGCCAAGAGCCGTAAGGGCCTGATCATCGGGATCCTCGCCGGCGTCGTCGCGCTGATCCTGGTGGCGGTCATCAGTGTCGTCATCTTCGTGCAGACCCAGAAGGCCAACGCGGCCAACACCGCGCCCGACAAGGCCATCAAGTCGACGACCGCGTTGCAGGGGTACCTCGAGGCATTGGCGGCCGGCGACGCGGACAAGGCCAAGCAGTACGCGATGAACCCACCTGCGGACTCGCCGCTGCTGACCAATGAGTTCCTCAAGAACTCAGTGACGAAGAACCCGATCACGGAGATCCGCGTCGACCCGATGACCGACTACGGCAACACGTCGTTCACCACGGCCAGCTACCGCATTGGCACGTCCTTGGTGCAGGGCAACTACGAGATGACGAAGGTCGGCAACGTCTGGAAGGTCAACGACATCGTCGCCTCGGACAAGCGTCCTGCCGAGTGGGGCAAGCTCGCCGTGGCCATCAATGGCACGGTAGCGACCGGCGACACCGTGACGCTGTTCCCGGGCGTGTACGAGTTGTCGACAGGCACCTCGCTGATCGAGTTCACGACCTCGACCTTCACGGTCAAGGAGCCCTCTACGTACGTCTCCTCGCTGATGACGGCCGACCCGAAGCTCAGCGCGAAGGGCAAGACGACGATGATCGCCGCCGCGCAGGACTGGCTCAAGCAGTGCCTGGCGGTGCAGGACACCAACCCGAAGGGTTGCGGCATGGACACCCCGCTCCCCAACGGCGCCACGCTCGCTCCGGGCACGCTCACCCGCAAGGTCATCTCGTCGGGCACGCCGTTCGCCAACGCCTCGCCGCGCATCTCGTACGGCAATCCGCTGGTCGTCACCATGTCCAGCTACATCTCCATCGACCTGGCGGCCAAGGACACCGCGGGCAAGTCGTACGACGGCAGCGCGTCGATCTCCACGGTCACCGGCACGATCAACGGCGAGACGATCACCGTCGTCTTCGACGAGTGAGCGTCCTGGTCGTCACTGGCGGGAGCCGGGGGATCGGGGCGGCCACCGCACTGCTGGGTGCTCGCGCGGGCTACCGAGTGTGCGTGAACTACGTCCGTGACGCGGATGCGGCCCAGCGGGTGGTCGACGCCATCGCGGCCACGGGGGGCGAGGCCATCGCCGTCCAGGCCGACGTGAGCGTTCCCGATGACGTGGAGCGGCTCTTCGCGACCGTCGACGACCTGCTCGGCACGGTGACGGGGCTGGTGAACAACGCCGGTGTGGTGGCGCCCGCGGCGCGGGTCGAGCAGATCGACGCGGAGCGCCTCACCCGGATGCTCCAGACCAATGTGGTCGGTACGTTCCTGCCCGCACGCGAGGCCGTACGGCGCATGTCGACAGCCCACGGTGGACCCGGCGGCGCGATCGTGAACGTGTCGAGCGTGGCCTCTCGGCTCGGGTCACCCGGCCAGTACGTCGACTACGCCGCGTCCAAGGCGGCCGTCGACACGTTCACCCGTGGGCTGGCGCTCGAGGTGGCCGACGAGGGCATCCGCGTCAATGCCGTACGACCGGGCATCATCGACACCGAGATCCACGCCAGCGGTGGGCAACCCGACCGGGCCCAGCGACTGGCCGGCACCCTGCCGCTGAAGCGCCCCGGACGCGCCGAAGAGGTCGCCGAAGCGATCGTCTGGCTGCTGTCCGGTGCGGCGTCGTACGTGACGGGCACGATCCTCGACGTCTCCGGCGGCCGCTAGCGGCCCGACGTCAGGCCTGGCGCTTCTGGATCGCGGCCCACTCGTCACGTAGGCCCACGGTGCGGTGGAACAGCATCTTCTGCGCCGAGTCGTGGGCGAAGTAGCCGAGACGCTCGAACTGAACGACCTCGCCTGGCGCCGTGTCGGCCAGGGCCGCCTCGACCTTGACCCCGGTGACTAGCTGGCGGGAGTTCGGGTCGACGTCGTCGAGGGGCTCGCCGGTCCGCTCACCGGGGTGTGGCGCGGAGAACAGCCGCTCGTACAGGGCAGCCGTCGCGTCCAGCGCATGTGACGCCGACACCCAGTGCATCGTCGACTTCACCTTGCGGCCGTCGGGCGCGTTGCCACCCTTCGACGCCGGGTCGTACGTCGCCTCGACGGCCACGATCTCGCCGGCCTCGTTCCGCACCACGCCGGTCGCCGTGACCAGATAGGCGCCGCGCAGCCGTACCTCACGCCCCGGGCTCAGGCGGAAGAACTTCGGCGGCGGCACCTCAGCGAAGTCGTCGGCCTCGATCCAGAGCTCGCCCGAGAACGCCACCTCGCGCACGCCGTCGGCCTCGGCCTCCGGGTTGTTGGCGATCGGGAAGTGCTCGACCACGGGTGCGCCCGTCGCGTCGGTGGGCCAGTTCGTGAGGACGAGTTTGAGCGGGTTCAGCACGGCCATGCGGCGCTGCGACGTACGGTTCAGCTCGCGCCGGATGTACGACTCCAGCGCCTCGATCGACTGCCGGCTGTTCGTCTTCGTCGTGCCGATGTCACGGCAGAAGTCGCGGATCGCCGCGGCGGGGTAGCCGCGTCGACGCAGCCCCTGCAGCGTGGGCATGCGCGGGTCGTCCCAGCCGTCGACGATGCCGTCGGTCACGAGCTTCAGCAGGCGCCGCTTGCTCGTGACGGTGTGTGTGAACTCCAGGCGCGCGAACTCGATCTGCTTGGGCTGGTCGCCGGGGAGGGGGCAGTGCTCGAGGTACCAGTCGTACAGCGGCCTGTGCGAGTCGAACTCCAACGTACAGATCGAGTGCGTCACGCCCTCGATGGCGTCGGACTGGCCGTGTGCCCAGTCGTACGTGGGGAAGATGCACCACTCGTCGCCGGTGTTGTGGTGGTGGCTGAACCGGATCCGGTACATCACCGGGTCGCGCATCTGCATGTTGTCGTGCTGCATGTCGATCTTCGCGCGCAGCACCTTGGACCCCTCGGCGAACTCGCCTGCGCGCATGCGGCGGAACAGGTCGAGGTTCTCCTCCGGCGTGCGGTTGCGGAACGGCGACTCGATGCCGGGCTTGCCGTAGCCGCCGCGCTGCGCGGAGATGGTCTCGCCGTCAGAATCGTCCACGTAGGCGAAGCCCGTACGGACGAGGTGTTCGGCCCACTCGTAGAGCGTCCCGAAGTAGTCGGACGCGTGCAGCACCTTCGCTGGCTCGTAGCCGAGCCATTCGATGTCGGAGACGATCGCGTCGACGTACTCCACGTCCTCGGTGTCGGGGTTCGTGTCGTCGAGGCGCAGATTGCAGATGCCGCCGAAGTCGCGCGCGATGCCGAAGTCGACGGTGATGGCCTTCGCGTGGCCGATGTGCAGGTAGCCGTTCGGCTCGGGTGGGAACCGCGTCTGCACCCGCCCGCCGTACGTCTGGGTAGCGTTGTCGCGCGTCACGGTGTCACGGATGAAGTCGGTCGCGGCAACAGGCTCTGTCATAGAGGGAAAACTAGCGCAGGCGGCCTCGGCGCTCCTCGCCCGCCCGTCCGGCGGTCGTACCACCCTGCACTAGGCTCGCGGGCGTTATGAGTGAGACAACCCAGCCCGCCCGCCTGCGCGTCGCCCCGTCCCCGACCGGTGACCCCCACGTCGGCACCGCGTACATGTCCTTGTTCAACCTCGCGTACGCGCGGAAGACGGGTGGGCAGTTCGTGCTCCGGATCGAGGACACCGACCGGGCGCGGTACGTCGCCGACTCCGAGCGCCAGATCACCGAGACGCTGCACTGGCTGGGGCTGCCGTGGGACGAGGGTCCCGACGTGGGCGGGCCGTACGCGCCGTACCGGCAGAGCGAGCGGCTCGACACGTACAAGCCATACGTGGACCAGCTCGTTGCCGACGGCCACGCGTACTACTGCTGGTGCAGCTCGGAGCGACTGGCTGAGCTCCGCAAGGAGCAGGAGCGTACGAAGGCGTCGGTCACCGGCTACGACCGGCTGTGCCTCGGGAAGACGCGCGAGGAGCGGGCGGCGCTGCCGGGCTTCAGTGAGAACCCGGTGGTCCGGATGCTCGTGCCCGACGACGTGGCGCTCACTTTCGACGACCTGATCAGGGGTACGGTCGCGGCGCCGAGGCCCGACGACCAGGTGCTGCTGAAGACCGACGGCTTCCCGACGTACCACATGGCCGTCGTCGTCGACGACCACCTCATGGGGATCACGCACGTCGTGCGCGGCGAGGAGTGGATCTCCTCGACCCCGAAGCACCTGCTGCTGTACGGCTGGCTGGGCTGGGACGCGCCGGCGTTCGCGCACATGCCGCTGCTGCGGAACACGGACCGCTCGAAGATCTCCAAGCGCAAGAACCCGGCCGCCAGGCTGCTGTGGTTCGTCGAGCAGGGCTACCTGCCCGAGGCGCTGCGGAACTTCTTGCAGCTGCTGGCGTACCCGACGGCCGAGGGCGCGAGCGAGGTGTCGACGTTCGAGGAGTTCATCGCCGGGTTCGACTGGAAGAAGGTCAACACGGTCGGCCCGATCTTCGACCTCGACAAGCTCAACTGGCTCAACGGCACGTACATCCGCAACCTCTCGGTATCCGAGCTGGGTGACCGGCTGGTCGCGTTCGTCCGGGCGCAGCAGCGCGAGCTGACCGACGCGGAGGCGGCGATCGTCCACGCGTCGGCCGCGATGCTCCAGCCCCGCCTCGTGCTCCTCTCCGACGCCATCGACCAGCTGACGTTCGCGCTCACGCCCGACGCCGACCTGGTCATCGACGAGGACGCCAGGGCCCAGCTCACCGACGCGGCGCCGCAGGTGCTCGATGCGGCGGTCCCGGCCCTGGAGTCGTTGCCAGAGTTCCGTCACGACGCGATCGACGAGGCATTGCGTACGGCGCTCGTGGACGGTCTGGGTCTGAAGCCGCGGGTCGCCTTCGCCGCGCTCCGCGTGGCGGTGACCGGCCGTAAGGTCTCTCCGCCGCTGTTCGAGTCGATGGAGCTCCTCGGCCGCGAGAGCGTGCTGGCGAGGCTGCAGGCGCTGCGCGCCTCCCTGTGAGGCTCAGGACAGGACGGTCCTGAGCACGGCCGTGGGCCCGAGCACTGTGAGCTGCGCGACGTACAGCTCGGCACAGGCCAGCGCGTCCGCGAGCGCCTCGTGGGCGCTGTAGGTCGGCAGGCCGTACCGCTCGCGGGCCGCGCCCAGACGTAGCGATCCCGGCGTGGGCTCGGAGCCGCCTCGCGTCACGAGCCGGTGCTCGATCTCGAGGGTGTCCACGTAGCCGATGTCGGGGGAGACACCCCAGACCCGCCGGCACGCCGCCGCGAGGAACGAGGCCTCGATGGAGGCGTGGTGGGCGAGCAGAACTCGCCCGGTCAAGGCGTGCAGCACCTGCGCGACCGCTTCGGCCTCGTCGAGGCCCTCGCCCGCGGCGTCGTCCGTGATGCCGTGGAAGACGGCCGAGTCGCCGACCCCGACGGCCGGCGGGCGGAACCCCACCGAGCCTGCGCCACCCAGCCGTACAGATCTTCCGTCGACCGGAACCCATCCCGCGGACAGCGGGAACCCGGTCGCGGCGTCGAGCGAGGTCGTCTCGAAGTCGAGGGCGAGCAGTCGCAGCGCACCCACGGGCGTGCGCGGGTCCGGCCTGGGCGCGCTGAGGTACTCCCGCAACGGTCCTGGTGGCGCTGACTCGGCTGCCTTGCGGCGCCGCCGATCCCCTCCGAAGCCGAGCATCAGATCAGGCCGCCGAGCTGGTACGTCGTGGCCAGCGCCCCCTGCAGGCTGCGCACCACCCCGAACGCGTCCCGCAGGTGCTTCTTGTCGAGGTCGCTGAGCTCGTCAGGGTCGACGAAGTTGTCGGGGACCGCGCCCTCGCGGATCTGGCGGCCCTGATGGCGGACCCGCTGGTAGCAGATGAACTCGTAGGCGTCCGAGAGGTTGTCGTACGACTCCGCGCTGATCGCCCCGGCGTTTCGCGCCGCCGTGAGCCGGGCCTGCGTGTTGACCGGCGCGAGCCCGTACGTCAGGCAGTAGAGCCTGGCCAGCTGGACGGCGGTGGCGATCCCGCCGTGCTTGAGGTCCAGGGTGTTGCGGTGCTCCCCGTCGCGCTCGAGGACGAAGTTGCGGAAGAAGCCGATCGGGGGAGTGCGCTGGACGGCGGAGGCGGCCAGGTGGGCCAGGAAGCGGGTGCTCCGCGGCGCCATCGCACCGATGTCGGCGGAGAGGGAGGCGTACAGGGAGACGTCCCCGGCGACCGGGCGCATGTCGAAGAAGATCTGCGCCTCCATGATCGCCGTCGGCTCTGGCTCGTTCATCCAGCCGCGGAACGTGTGCCGCCAACCCGAGACGCTCTGTCGCCAGTGGGGGTTGGTCGCCATCATGTCGCCCGGACAGCGCGGGAACCCGATCCGCTCCAAGCCGTTGGTGAGCGTCGTGGCCAGGTCGCCGAACCAGGGGGCCGACGCGTCGCCGGAGTCGTCGACGATGATCGCCGTGTCCTGGTCGGCGCCGAGGCCCGCTTCCAGCCGACCGAGCGAGCCCACGGCGACAATGCAGTACGGCGCTGGCGCCGGCCCGAGCTCCCGCTCGGCGAGCGCGACCAGGCGACGGATGGCGGCGTCGGCCACTGCGGACGTCGCGCGCCCGATGTCGTCGGCGCTCACGTCGCTGGTGACCAGCTGCTCGACCAGGCGGGGGAGGCGTGAGGCCACCGTGACGACACCGTCGATCGACTCCTGGCGCGCGATGTCAGCAGCGAGCTGTACGGGGGAGGCCTGTCCGAGCCGCAGCAGGTCGCCGGCGGAGATCAGGCCGACCGGGTGGCCGGACGCGTCCACGACCGGGAGGTGGTGCACGCCGCGGTCCGTCATCTCGAGCAGCACGGAGAAGGCGGCACTCTCCGGGCCGATGGTGATCGGCCCGCGGGTCATGATCTCCGACACCGGGATGTCGACGGCGAGGCCTTCGGCGACCACGCGCCGCCGCAGATCACGGTCGGTGACGATGCCGACCAGCAGCCCGGCCTCGGTGATCAGCACGGCAGACACGTTGTGGGTCGTCATGGTGCGCGCCACCGCCCGTACGGTCTGGGTCGGGTGCTCTGTCACGGGTTCGCGGCCCAGCAGGTCTCGTACCGTGACGCCGAAGATCGCCTGCCGCGAGTCGGTGACCTTGGTCGCGGACACCGCGGCCCGCAGGCGAGCGCTCGACTGGACGGCGAAGTAGCGGGTCATCTCGGGCCGGGTCAGCATCCTCCGGAAGACGCCGCCCGGGATGGTGAGCAGGAGGCTGTCCTCGATGGCGACCATGTGGTACGCGGACGGAGCCTGGCTTCTCACCGACGAGACGCCGAAGGTCGTCCCCTCCTCGGCGCGCTCCACGAGCGCATCTGCCGTGTCGCGGATCTCGACGGCGCCGGACCGCACCACGTACGCGGTGTCGTTGCTCTCCCCGAGCCCGATCACCTCGGCTCCACGGCGGACATAGACGGTCGACATGGTGGCCAGCAACGCCGACAGGGCCGCGGGCTCCAGGGCCTGGTACGGGGCGTGGGCGGCCAGGAAGTCCCTCACGAGAGCAAGTTCGGCATCCATGAGGCGATGGAACCAGAACTGCAGCCCCTCTGGGGAGCGTCTGCGGATTTGCCAGCGATGGTCTCACGTGACAGGATTGCGGGGTTGCCCCGACGGGTCGCCGGGGTGTTTCGCGTGGTCAGTGTTCGTTCACAACCGCCGCGAGGCACCGTACCAGGAGATCTTGCATAGGGTGCCGGGCTTTCGCTCGTACAACGGTCACTGCGATCAGCAGGGGACCAGTGCGGTCGCAGAAGCGCGACACGCCCGACCGCGTGGGTCGGAGCGACAAGGGAGCTCACCGTGAGTCTCCCGGACGATCCGGCTTCGTGCCGGAAGGCAGACGAGAGGGATGAACCGTGGCGGGACAGAAGATCCGCATCAGGCTCAGGGCGTATGACCATGAGGTCATCGACTCCTCGGCGCGCAAGATCGTGGACACGGTGACCCGCACGGGCGCCAAGGTTGCCGGCCCGGTGCCGCTGCCGACCGAGAAGAACGTGTACTGCGTGATCCGCTCGCCCCACAAGTACAAGGACAGCCGCGAGCACTTCGAGATGCGCACGCACAAGCGGCTGATCGACATCCTCGACCCCACGCCGAAGACGGTGGACTCGCTCATGCGACTCGACCTCCCGGCTGGTGTCGATATCGAGATCAAGCTTCCGTGAGGCACCTGAGATGACTGTAGAACGCAACGTGAAGGGCCTGCTGGGCACCAAGCTCGGCATGACCCAGCTCTGGGACGACAACAACAAGGTCGTTCCCGTGACCGTGATCCAGGCCGGCCCCTGTGTCGTCACCCAGGTCCGGACCCCCGAGCAGGACGGCTACTCCGCCGTACAGCTCGGCTTCGGCGCCATCCGCGCCAAGTCGGTCACCAAGCCTGATGCTGGCCACTTCGAGAAGGCCGGCGTCACGCCCCGCAAGCACCTGCTCGAGATCCGTACCCCCAACGCCAGCGAGTACACGCTCGGCCAGGAGGTCACCAGCGAGGTCTTCGCCGCCGCCGACATCGTGGACGTGACCGGTGTCACCCGCGGTAAGGGCACCGCAGGCGTCATGAAGCGTCACGGCTTCAAGGGCCTCAGCTCTTCCCACGGTGTGCACCGCAAGCACCGTTCGCCCGGTTCCATCGGCCAGTCGTCGACGCCCTCCCGCGTCTTCCCGGGCCTCAAGATGGCCGGCCGTATGGGCGTGCAGAAGAAGACGATCCAGAACCTGACCGTGCACGCGGTCGACGCCGAGCGCGGCCTCATCCTCGTGAAGGGCGCCATCCCGGGCCCGAAGGGTGCGCTCGTAGTCATCCGTTCCGCCGCCAAGAAGGGGGGCAACGCATGAGTGAGTCCGTGAAGGTCGACGTCCTCGGCGCCGACAAGAAGAAGTCCGCGGATCTCCCGGGCCACATCTTCGACGTCACGACGAACGTGCCGCTGATCCACCAGGTCGTCGTGGCCCAGCAGGCCGCTGCTCGCCAGGGCACGCACTCCACCAAGACCCGCGGCGACGTCCGCGGTGGTGGCATCAAGCCGTGGCGCCAGAAGGGCACCGGCCGCGCCCGTCAGGGTTCGCGTCGCGCCCCGCAGTGGGCCGGCGGTGGCGTCGTCCACGGCCCACACCCCCGTTCGTACGCTCAGCGCACGCCCAAGAAGATGATCGCCGCCGCACTGCGCGGGGTGCTCTCTGACCGAGTACGCGACGGCAAGCTGTACGTGATCGACGCCATCGTGGCGGGCGAGCTGCCCTCCACCAAGGCGGCCCTCGCGTCGCTCGGTGCGATCGGCGACTACCGCTCCGCGATCGTGGTCCTGCACCGCGACGAGGACATCGCCTGGCTGAGCCTGCGCAACGTCGCAGGCGTCCACGCGATCGCCGTCGACCAGCTCAATGTGTACGACGTGCTCGTCAACGAGAGCATCGTCTTCACGAGCCGGGCGCTCGAGGCGTTCATCGACGGCCCGCAGGGCGGCAAGTCCGCCAAGGCGGTCGCCACGTCGACTGAGGCGGAGGAAGTGGCCGAGGTCGTCGAGGAGAAGCCGGCGAAGGCTGCCAAGGCTCCCAAGGCCGAGAAGGTCGAGGCTGCCGCTGAGGTCGCCGAGAAGCCGGCCAAGGCTGCGAAGGCGCCCAAGGCTGAGAAGGCCGAGACGGAGAAGCCTGCGAAGGCGGAGCCCAAGGCGAAGAAGGCCGCCAAGGCCACTGACGAGGAGGCCGCGAAGTGAGCGACGCCGTCAAGATCCGCGATTACCACGACGTCCTGCTCGCGCCGGTCGTCAGTGAGAAGAGCTACGCGCTGCTCGACGAGAACAAGTACACGTTCCTCGTGTCCCCGTCCGCCAACAAGACCGAGATCAAGATCGCGGTCGAGAAGGTGTTCAAGGTGCACGTCACCGGCGTGAACACGATCAACCGTGCAGGCAAGAAGCGTCGGACGAAGTACGGGACGGGCAAGCGTCCCGACACCAAGCGCGCCATCGTCTCGGTCGCCGACGGCGAGCGCATCGACCTCTTCGCTCAGGCCTGACGAGTAAGGACGAACTGAAGCCATGGGTATTCGCAAGTACAAGCCGACGACGCCTGGTCGTCGTGGCTCGAGCGTCGCGGACTTCGTCGAGGTCACCCGCTCGACCCCGGAGAAGTCGCTGCTCGCGCCGAAGACCAAGACCGGCGGGCGCAACAACCAGGGCCGGATCACCACGCGTCACATCGGTGGAGGCCACAAGCAGGCCTACCGTCTGGTCGATTTCAAGCGCTACGACAAGGACGGCGTGCCGGCCAAGGTCGCTCACATCGAGTACGACCCGAACCGCACCGCCCGCATCGCGCTGCTGCACTACGCCGACGGCGAGAAGCGCTACATCATCGCGCCGAACGGCCTCAAGCAGGGCCATCCGGTCGAGGCCGGCGAGGGTGCTGACATCAAGCCCGGCAACAACCTGCCGCTGCGCAACATCCCGGTCGGCACCACGGTGCACGCCGTGGAGCTGCGTCCCGGCGGCGGTGCGAAGCTCGGCCGTTCGGCCGGCGCCCGCATCCAGCTGGTCGCCCGCGAGGGCAAGTACGCCACCCTGCGGCTGCCCTCGGGCGAAATGCGGATGGTGGACGTGCGCTGCCGCGCGACGGTCGGCGAGGTCGGCAATGCCGAGCAGTCGAACATCAACTGGGGCAAGGCCGGCCGTAACCGCTGGAAGGGCATCCGCCCGACCGTCCGCGGTGTCGTGATGAACCCGATCGACCACCCGCACGGTGGTGGCGAGGGTCGCACCTCCGGTGGCCGTCACCCGGTGAGCCCGTGGGGCAAGCCGGAGGGCCGTACCCGTGACAAGAACAAGGCCAGCAACAAGATGATCGTGCGCCGCCGCAAGTCCGGCAAGAAGCGCTGATCGGGACAGGTGAGATAGATGCCACGCAGCCTGAAGAAGGGCCCCTTCGTCGATGACCATCTGGCGAAGAAGGTTGACCTCCAGAACGAGAAGGGCACCAAGCAGGTCATCAAGACCTGGTCCCGGCGCTCCATGATCACCCCGGACATGATCGGCCACACCCTGGCCGTGCACGACGGGCGCAAGCACGTCCCGGTCTTCGTGACCGAGGCGATGATCGGCCACAAGCTGGGCGAATTCGCCCCGACCCGCACCTACCGCGGGCACATCAAGGAAGACAAGAAGTCGCGTCGCCGCTGAGGCAGCGAGAGAAGGAACAGATTGTGAGTAGCAACAAGGAGCGACCCAGCCGTCGCGCTGCCCTGCTCGGGGATCGTCCTGGCTCGTACGCGATCGCGCGTCACGTCCGGATGTCGCCGCTGAAGGTGCGTCGCGTGGTCGACCTGGTGCGCGGTATGGACGTGGACGCCGCCCTGGACGTGCTGAAGTTCGCCCCGCAGGCGGCTTCCGAGCCCGTCTACAAGGTGGTCGCCAGCGCCAAGGCCAATGCCGAGTACACCGAAGGCCTCCGGGCCGACAGCCTGTACATCTCGGCAGCGTTCGTCGACGAGGGCATGACCCTGCGGCGGATCCGTCCCCGGGCGAAGGGTTCGGCCAGCCGCATCCTGAAGCGGGGCAGCCACATCACCGTCGTCGTCGAACCGAAGGAGGCCTGAGCATGGGTCAGAAGATCAACCCGTACGGCTTCCGCCTGGGGATCACCACCGATCACAAGACCCGGTGGTACGCCGACAAGAACTACGCCGAGCTGGTGGCCGAGGACGTCAAGATCCGCCGCTACCTGACCAAGACCCTGGAGCGGGCCGGCATCTCCTCGGTGGAGATCGAGCGCCGCAGCGAGCGGGTGACCATCTTCCTGTACGCCGCGCGTCCGGGCATCGTCATCGGCCGCAACGGCGCCGAGGCGGAGCGCGTCCGCAGCGAGCTCGAGAAGCTGACCGGCAAGCAGGTGCAGCTGAACATCCTCGAGGTGAAGAACCCGGAGATCGACGCGCAGCTCGTCGCCCAGGGTGTCGCCGAGCAGCTGAGCGCCCGCGTGGCGTTCCGCCGGGCGATGCGCAAGGCGCAGCAGACCGCGATGCGTTCCGGCGCCGAGGGCATCAAGATCATGTGCTCCGGTCGTCTGGGCGGCGCTGAGATGAGCCGCTCGGAGTTCTACCGCGAGGGTCGCGTCCCGCTGCACACGCTGCGCGCCGACATCGACTATGGCTTCTACGAGGCCAAGACGACCTTCGGCCGCATCGGCGTGAAGGTCTGGATCTACAAGGGCGACGTCACCGGCACGCGTGCCGAGCGCGCCGCCCAGAAGGCTGCCCGTCAGGCTGCCACCGGTCGCACCCGTCCCGCGGGTCGTCGTCCGGGTCGCGAGGGTGGCGCAGGCCGCCCGGAGCGTGGTGGCCGTCGTCGGGCTGAAGAGGCCGTCGCCGAGCAGGCGCCGGCGGTAGAAAGCGCAGGAGCCTGACATGTTGATTCCTCGTCGCGTCAAGCACCGTAAGCAGCACCACCCTGACCGGGGCGGCGCCGCTAAGGGTGCGACCAAGCTCGCGTTCGGCGACTTCGGCATCCAGGCGCTCGAGTCCTCCTACCTGACGAACCGTCAGATCGAGGCCGCTCGTATCGCCATGACCCGCCACATCAAGCGCGGTGGCAAGGTCTGGATCAACGTCTACCCGGACCGGCCGCTGACCAAGAAGCCCGCCGAAACCCGCATGGGTTCCGGCAAGGGTTCGCCGGAGTGGTGGATCGCCAACATCAAGCCCGGCCGGGTGCTCTTCGAGCTCTCCGGTGTCGGCGAAGACGTTGCCCGCGAGGCCCTGCGTCTCGCCATCCACAAGCTGCCGTTCAAGGCGCGCTTCATCAAGCGGGAAGCAGGTGATCTGTGATGGCCAAGGCAACGGCTGCAGGAGATCTTCGCGGCATGAGCCGCGCTGAGCTGGACGCTCAGGTCGTCGCGCTGAAGGAGGAGCTGTTCACGCTCCGCTTCCAGCACCAGACCGGGCAGCTGGAGTCGCACGGTCGGCTCCGTGAGGTCCGCAAGGACATCGCGCGCATCTACACCGTGATCCAGGAGCGCGTTCTCGGGATCGTGCCTGATCCTGACGAAGGGGAGAAGTGATGAGCACCGCTGACAATGCTCGTGCGAGTGAGGGTGCTCGCGCAGGCCGCAAGGTTCGCGAGGGCCTGGTCGTGTCCGACAAGATGGACAAGACCGTCGTCGTGGCCGTCGAGGACCGTGTCAAGCACTCGCTGTACGGCAAGGTCATGACGCGCACTGAGCGTCTGAAGGTCCACGATGAGGCCAACGAGGCCGGCATCGGTGACCGCGTACGCGTGATGGAGACTCGACCGCTGTCGGCCACGAAGCGCTGGCGGCTCATCGAAGTCCTCGAGAAGGCCAAGTAACACCACCAAGCCACGTTCCGTCAGGCCCTGCGGGGAACCGACCGGACAACAGGAGTAGAGATGATCCAGCAGGAGTCGCGACTGAAGGTCGCCGACAACACGGGTGCCAAGGAACTGTTGTGCATCCGCGTGCTCGGTGGCTCGAAGCGTCGCTATGCCCACATCGGCGACACCATCGTCGCGACCGTCAAGGACGCGATCCCCGGTGGCAACGTCAAGAAGGGCGACGTCGTCAAGGCCGTGGTGGTGCGCACCGTCAAGGAGCACCGTCGCGGTGACGGCTCGTACATCAAGTTCGACGAGAACGCCGCCGTCATCCTCAAGAATGACGGGGAGCCCCGCGGCACCCGCATCTTCGGACCGGTGGCCCGTGAGCTTCGTGAGCGGAAGTTCATGCGGATCGTCTCGCTCGCACCCGAGGTGATCTGAACATGTCGAAGACGTTGCACGTGAAGAAGGGCGATCGCGTCCGCGTGATCGCCGGCAAGGACAAGGGCCTCGTCGGTGAGGTGCTGAAGGTCGACGTCGCCGCAGAGCGCGTCGTCGTCTCCGGCGTCAACATCGTCAAGCGTCACAAGAGGGACAGTGCGCCTCAGCCGCAGAGCGGTCAGGTCACCAAGGGCGGGATCATCTCGTCCGAGGCCCCGATCCACGTCTCCAACGTGATGCTCGTGGTGAAGGACGACGGCAAGGAGGTGACCACCCGCGTGGGCTACATCCGCGAGGAGGTCACGAGGACGCGTCCGGACGGCACCGAGTACACCAAGACTCGTGCGGTCCGCGTCGCCCGCAAGACCGGGGAGAGGATCTGATGAGCACCGAGGTCGAAGAGAAGACCGCGGCGGTCAAGGCCCCCAGGACGCTTCCGCGTCTCAAGGCCCGCTACCGCAGCGAGATCACGAAGTCGCTGAACGAGGAGTTCTCGTACTCCAACGTCATGCAGATCCCGGGTCTGACGAAGATCGTCGTCAACATGGGTGTCGGCGAGGCGGCTCGCGACTCGAAGATCATCGACATGGCCGTACGCGACCTGACGGCGATCACCGGTCAGAAGCCCCAGGTCACGAAGGCCCGCAAGTCGATCGCCCAGTTCAAGCTTCGTGAAGGCATGCCGATCGGCTGCCACGTCACGCTGCGTGGCGACCGCATGTGGGAGTTCGCCGACCGGCTGCTCACGCTGGCGCTGCCCCGTATCCGTGACTTCCGCGGCCTCAGCCCGCGTCAGTTCGACGGCAAGGGCAACTACACGTTCGGTCTCACGGAGCAGGTCATGTTCCACGAGATCGACCAGGACAAGATCGACCGGCCGCGCGGCATGGACATCACGTTCGTGACGACGGCGACGACGGACGACGAGGGTCGGGCACTGCTCCGTCACCTTGGGTTCCCGTTCAAGGCTGACGCTGATGTCGTGGCGAAGGCGAAGAAGAAGGGCCGGCCCGCCGGCAAGAAGAAGAAGTGAGCTAGGGAGCACCCGTGGCGAAGACAGCCCTCAAGGTCAAGCAGTCCCGCACGCCGAAGTTCGCGGTCCGGGCCTACACCCGGTGCCAGCGTTGTGGCCGGCCCAAGTCGGTCTACAAGAAGTTCGGCCTGTGCCGGATCTGCGTCCGGGTTCTCGCGCACCGCGGCGAGTTGCCGGGCATCACCAAGTCCTCTTGGTGAGCCTCGGTCGGTCCTAGGCCCGACCGCAGACGAGCTCCACCTCCGCACGCGCGGAGACAACTTCAGACCAACCCGGCAGCCGCCGGGAACCATTCAGCTTTCCGGGCGCCGCCCGGGGATCAGAACGCGGCAGGTCAGCATCCGCTGAAACCGCCGCGAGAAAGAGGCGAACCACGCCATGACGATGACAGACCCGATCGCAGACATGCTTACGCGTCTGCGGAACGCCAACCAGGCGTACCACGACCAGGCCACCATGCCCAGTTCCAAGATCAAGGTGGGTATCGCAGGGATCCTCAAGCAGGAGGGTTACATCACGGACTTCGTGGTGAACGACCCCGCTGAGGGCGAGGTCGGCAAGACCCTCACGGTGACGCTCAAGTACGGGCGCAGCCGCGAGCGTTCTATCGCCGGTCTCCGCCGGATCTCGAAGCCGGGCCTCCGCGTGTACGCGAAGGCGAACCAGCTGCCCAAGGTCCTCGGTGGCCTCGGTGTCGCGATCATCTCGACGAGCCAGGGCCTGCTGACCGACAAGGAAGCCAACCACAAGAGCGTCGGCGGCGAAGTCCTCGCCTTCGTGTGGTGACGGGAGGATCTGACAATGTCTCGCATCGGTAGGCTCCCCATCGAAGTCCCGGCAGGCGTCGAGGTCTCCCTCGACGGCCAGGACGTCAAGATCACGGGTCCCAAGGGCACCCTGACCCACACTGTTCCCTCCCCGATCACGATCGCTCGCAACGATGAGGGTCTGATCGAGGTCTCCCGTCCCGACGATGAGCGCATCTCCAAGTCGCTCCACGGCCTCACCCGGACGCTCATCAGCAACATGGTGACCGGCGTGACCGCGGGCTTCGAGAAGAAGCTCGAGATCGTCGGCGTCGGCTACCGCGTCACGCCCAAGAGCCCGACGCAGCTCGAGTTCGCGCTCGGCTTCAGCCACCCGGTTGTCGTCAACGCTCCTGAGGGCATCACGTTCGTCGTGGAGACGAACACCCGGTTCCTCGTGCAGGGGATCGACAAGCAGGCGGTCGGCGAAGTCGCCGCCAACATCCGCAAGATCCGCAAGCCCGAGCCGTACAAGGGCAAGGGCGTCCGGTACAGCGGTGAGCGCGTGCGTAGCAAGGCCGGAAAGGCAGGTAAGTGATGGCTATCTCCCTGGGTGTGCGCAAGCACCTCGCCGACAAGCCGGCGGCGAAGCTCCGCCGCCAGGTCCGTGGGCGCAAGGGCATCGCCGGTACGACCGAGCGTCCGCGCCTCGTCGTTACCCGCAGCGCGCGTCACATCGTGGCGCAGATCATCGACGACACTGTGGGCCACACGCTGGCCACCGCGTCGACGATGGAGGTGTCGCTGCGCTCCGGCGACGGCGACAAGTCGGCGAAGGCTCGCGAGGTCGGCAAGATCGTCGCCGAGCGTGCGAAGAAGGCCGGCGTCGACAAGGTCGTGTTCGACCGGGCCGGCAACAAGTACCAGGGCCGCGTGGCTGCTCTCGCTGAGGGCGCTCGCGAGGCCGGACTCGGGTTCTGACGGGAAGGTTTGCTTAATGACTGAGCAGCAGCAGCGACGCGGTGGCGGTGAGCGCCGCGGTCGTGACGACCGTCGGGGCGGCGCGCCGCAGGCGGAGCGCGAGAAGAGCCAGTACCTCGAGCGCGTGGTCTCCATCAACCGCGTGGCCAAGGTCGTCCAGGGTGGCCGTCGGTTCAGCTTCACGGCGCTTGTCGTCGTGGGCGATGGCGAAGGCACCGTGGGTGTCGGCTACGGCAAGGCCAAGGAAGTTCCCGCGGCCATCGCCAAGGGCGTCGAGGAGGCGAAGAAGCACTTCTTCCGCGTCCCGCGCATCCAGGGCACCATCCCGCACCCCGTCCAGGGTGAGAAGGCGGCCGGCGTCGTGATGCTTCGTCCGGCGTCGCCCGGTACGGGTGTCATCGCGGGCGGTTCGGCTCGCGCGGTGCTCGAGTGCGCCGGCGTGCACGACGTGCTCGCCAAGTCTCTCGGCTCGTCGAACGCGATCAACGTGGTTCACGCCACGGTGGCTGCGCTCCAGAGCCTCGAGGAGCCGGAGCAGGTCGCGCGTCGTCGCGGCAAGTCGGTCGAGGATGTCACCCCGGCCGCCCTGCTGAGGGCTCGCGCGGAAGGGATCCACTGAGATGGCGCAGGTCAAGGTCACCCAGATCAAGTCGGGTGTCGGCGGTAAGCAGAACCACCGCGACACCCTCCGTACGCTCGGTCTGCACAAGATCGGGCAGAGCAAGCTCGTAGAGGACCGTCCCGAGACCCGCGGCATGATCAGGGCCGTGGCGCACCTCGTGACTGTCGAGGAGGTCGACTGACATGGCTCTCAAGGTTCATCACCTGAGGCCCGCCCCGGGTGCCCACACGCCGAAGACGCGTGTTGGCCGCGGTGAAGGCTCCAAGGGTAAGACCGCGGGTCGCGGTACCAAGGGTTCCGGCGCACGCCAGACCGTTCCTCAGAACTTTGAGGGCGGCCAGATGCCGATCCACATGCGGCTTCCGAAGCTCAAGGGCTTCAAGAACCCGTTCCGGGTCAGCTACCAGGTCGTCAACGTCGCTCGTCTGGGCGAACTGTTCCCCGCCGGTGGCGATGTCCGTGTTGAGGACCTCGTTGCCAAGGGTGCAGTGCGTGACGGCCAGCTCGTCAAGGTGCTCGGCACCGGCGAGATCGCCGTGGCCCTGCAGGTGAGCGCCCACGCGTTCTCCGCGTCGGCCAAGGCGAAGATCGAGAAGGCGGGCGGCTCGGCCAACGAGCTGTGAGCCCTGTGACGTAAGGCTGCGGCAGGTCGGTGTCCACCGACCTGCCGCGGTCTGTTTCCTGACTGTTTGCTCAACCCGGGTCGCCGTGCTCATGTGAGTCAGCGCCCGGCGACTCTGCTTGGTACGATTCCGAAGTTGCCGTCGGTCAGATGCCGCGCGGCCGGTCACGGCGTGTTCGCGTCGTGGGCGACACACGATGAAAGGGCCCGAATGCTCTCGGCCTTCGCAACTGCGTTCCGGACACCGGATCTCCGCAAGAAGCTCCTGTTCACGCTGCTGATCATCGTCGTGTTCCGTCTCGGGTCGACGATCCCCGTGCCCAACGTCAACATCCAGCAGCTCAACGTCTGCCGGACCCAGGCGGCGGCCGGGGACAACGCGGGTCTGTACTCGATGGTGAACCTGTTCAGCGGTGGCGCATTGCTGCAACTGGCCATCTTCGCGCTCGGCATCATGCCGTACATCACCGCGAGCATCATCCTGCAGCTCCTCACGGTCGTGATCCCCCGACTGGAGGCGCTCAAGCAGGAGGGCGCCGCTGGCACCACGAAGATCACCCAGTACACGCGCTACCTGACGCTGGTCCTCGCGATCATCCAGGCCACCGCATTCACTACCCTCGCTGTGAACGACCAGCTGTTCTCCGGCTGCACCGGCGTGGTGTACGACACGAGCATCTTCCCGGTCGTCGTGATGATCCTCACGATGACGGCAGGCACCAGCATCATCATGTGGATGGGCGAGCTCATCACCGACCGGGGCGTCGGCAACGGCATGTCGGTCATGATCTTCACCCAGATCGCCGCCCAGTTCCCGAGCTCCCTGTGGAGCATCAAGGTGGCTCACGAGACCGACGGCACCAAGGGCTGGTTCATGTTCCTCCTGGTCGTCGCCATCGGCCTTCTGGTGATGGCGGGCGTCATCTTCATGGAGCAGGCGCAGCGCCGCATCCCGGTCCAGTACGCCAAGCGCATGGTGGGCACCCGGATGTTCGGTGGGTCGACCACGTACATCCCGCTCAAGGTCAACCAGGCCGGCGTCATCCCCGTCATCTTCGCGTCGTCGATGCTGTACCTGCCGGTGCTGTACGCACAGTTCCAGCCCACCAGCCCCGCGGGCGCCTGGATCGCGCAGAACTTCGTCAAGGGCGACCACTGGTCGTACAACCTGGTCTTCTTCGTGTTGATCATCGCTTTCGCGTACTTCTACGTCGCGATCACCTTCAACCCCGAAGAAGTCGCCGACAACATGAAGAAGTACGGCGGCTTCATCCCGAGCTACCGCGCGGGAAAGCCCACGGAGCGCTACCTGGGGTACGTGCTGAGCCGGCTCACCCTGCCCGGATCTCTCTACCTTGCACTGATCGCGATGATCCCCACACTGGCTATCGTGCTACTGAACTCGAACCAGAAGTTCGTGTTCGGTGGAACGTCGATCCTCATCATCGTGGGCGTCGGCCTCGACACGGTGAAGCAGATCGAAAGCCAGCTCCAGCAGCGCAACTACGAGGGTTTCCTGCGCTGACCTGGCACACCCCGCCGACTGCGTGCCGGGGGCGGTTGGTTATGGTGAGGAGGTAGGCATCACTAGCAATCAAGGACGATTCATGCGCCTCCTCATCATGGGCCCTCCCGGCGCGGGCAAGGGCACTCAAGCCGCTCGCATCGCGGAACGCCTCGGAATCCCCACCATCTCCACCGGTGAGATCTTCCGTTCCAACATCAACCGCGGCACGGCTCTCGGCATCGAGGTCAAACGGATCATCGATGCCGGCGACTATGTCCCCGACGAGATCACCGAAGCCATCGTCGCCGATCGGCTCGCCGAGGCGGACTGCCTTCCGGGCTTCCTGCTCGACGGGTTCCCGCGGACGACCCACCAGGTCGCTGCGCTCGATCGGATTCTTGGTGACCACGGCCTCGACGCCGTACTCTCACTGACTGTGGAGCCCGAGGCGCTGATCGCGCGCATGCTCCACCGCGCTGAGCTCGAGAACCGACCCGACGACAACGAGGAGACGATCCGTCACCGCATGGACGTTTATCGCGAGGCGACGGAGCCGCTGCTCACCCACTACCGCGCGGCCGGCCTCCTCATCGAGGTCGATGGCGACGGTAGCGTCGACACCGTCTTCGAACGCATCAGCAGCGTGCTGAAGGTGCCACAGACCTGATGGCGAGACTCACAGCTGGCCTCGAGGTCAAGACCCTCGACGAACTCCGCGTGATGCGACGCGCGGGGCTCGTCGTCGCCCGGGCGCTGCGCGAGATGGCGGCGGCAGCGGTCGTAGGCACGTCAACCCTCGAGATCGACGCGGTCGGTCGGCAGGTGCTGGCGGCGGAAGGGGCGACCTCCAACTTCCTGGGGTACGACGTCGGCTACGGCATCCCGCCCTATCCGGGGGTCGTGTGCATCTCCGTCAACGACGAGATCGTCCACGGCATCCCGGGGGAGCGCGTCCTGGCCGACGGCGACCTGGTGTCCATCGACTTCGGCGCGATCATCGAAGGGTTCCACGGGGACGCGGCGGTGACGGTGGCTGTGGGCGAGGTCAGCGCTGAGGCGCTCGCGCTGAGCGAGGTGACCCGGCAAGCCCTCGCGGCGGGCATCGCTCGCGTACGCCCCGAGGTCCACGTCGGCGACATCTCCGCCGCCGTCCAGGCTTATGTACGGGCGGCGCCCGAGCGGTACGGCATCGTTGCTGAGTACACCGGTCATGGGATCGGCACGAAGATGCACATGTTCCCGGACGTACCCAATCTCGGTCGTCCTGGCCGTGGCGCCAAGCTTCCGGTCGGCGCCGCCATCGCGATCGAGCCCATCGTCGTCCTGGGGAGTCCTGGCACCGACGTCCTCGACGATGACTGGACCGTGGTCACCCGTGACGGCAAGACGGCCTCCCACTGGGAGCACACCGTGGCGATCACCCCCGGCGGCTGCTGGGTCCTGACCGCCGAGGACGGGGGCGAGGAGATCCTCGCCGCGTCCGGCGGACGGTACGCGCCGCTGACGGACTGATCGGCCACTGGGGTCGTATCCGTCTCGAGTGTCGCCAGGGCCGCCAAAGGTGGCCGGCGCACGGTGGTTGTGAAGCGCCGGACCATGACGTACGGGCGCGTCTCGTCAGATAGTGCACGACACGCGCGGTCCAGGCGGCGTGTCGCGTCACGAACTGCACTTTGTCTGGGGTCGGTCGCTGGGGCCGGGCACTTCTCGCGCAGATAGTGCACGACACGCGCGGTGGAGGCGGCGTGTCGCGTCACGAACTGCACTTTGTCCGGGGTCGGTCGCTGGGGCCGGGTACTTCTCGCGTAGATAGTGCACGACACGCGCGGTGGAGGCGGCGGGTCGCGTCACGAACTGCACTCCCGAGCCGGATCGTGTCCGGGGCCGGAATCACGCACACACCTCAACCCGACGAGGCGATGCCGATCCGCGTGGCTGTCCTCAGATCTCGAGCGTCACCAGCACCACCGAATCGGCGACCCGATCGGTGGTGCCGGCAACACTCGAGGCCCAGGCCGCTCCGTACGTCAGGAGAGCACTTTCTGCCAAGCGGCGCCGATGCTCTCACGCCGATAGCCAAGCCGGGTGTTGATGTCGAGCATGAAGTCGTTCTCGTCGGCGTTCCAGGTGTGCACGCGGCGTGAGCTGGGACGGTCCCGGGAGATCCACTCGCAGTTGGCGGCCTTGACCCACAGCCCCAGTGCGTGGCCGCGGTGAGCCTTGAGCACCAGCGTGTTCTCCTGGTACACCACCTCGGGCTTCCCGTCGGGGGCCTTCAGCTGGGTGTACGCCGCCAGCTCGCCGGTCTCGATGTGCCGAGCGCAGGTCGTGTACACGCGTCGGCCCGTCGTCATCATCGTGTAGGCCCGACGTACCCGATCGACATCCCAGACCTCAGGACGCCAGTCGACGGCACCAAGGGGCGGGTCGGTCGCCATGTCGGCGAACAGCGGCACAAGGCCCTCCAGAAGGTCGTCGCTCGGCGCGTCGAGGAACTGGACGAGCTCGTACCCCGCCGCCTTGGCCTGGGCCTCGGTGAGCGCGCTGGCGAGCACGTCATCGGGTACGGGCAGTGGCTGGACGCTGTGTCGCTCCGCCTGGCTGAAGGCGTAGCCGTGGGCCAGCGCGAACCGTACGTCGTGGTGGTCGGTGCGGATCCTGATCGTGCCGCTGGGGTCGAGCAGGGTGCCGTCCCGGTCGTCATCGGTGTCCACCAGTGCGGTGGTGACCATGTTCCAGCCCAGAGCGGTGGTGCGGTCGTGGGCGCGTAGGAGGGACTCCGCAGCGGCTATCAGGGCATTCCCGATGCCCTGGTCGCGATGAGGGATCCGGACGATCAAGTCGATGTAGCCCAGATGCTCGTTGTCGAGCACCGGGATCTCCACCCAGGCGTAGCCGAGCACATCGTCGGGCGTCACGCTGGTGTCGCCGGTGGCAGGAATCACGCGGCGGTCGTCGTCGGGTGCGCGACCAGCCAGCGCCAGCAGCAGGACGCGTCGCTGGTCGGTCGCCGCACGCACCCGGTCGAGGAAGGCTGCGGTGTCGGTCTCCACGAGGTCGGTGTAGCCGAAGGTGGCCTGGTCCTCTTCGAGCTGGAGCGCGACGTAGCCCTCCCATAGCGAGGACGGGTGGGCATCGGCGG
>JAPUEI010000009.1:62497-89464 GCA_027492675.1 Propionibacteriaceae bacterium
TCGAGCTGGAGCGCGACGTAGCCCTCCCATAGCGAGGACGGGTGGGCATCGGCGGGGCTCGCGAGATCGATCTCGGCGATGTGGAAGTCCATGCCGGCCACCCTAGGCGGGTTCGTACACGCCCGCCCATCGGTTTTCTGCGGCTACATCCGTGCCAGCACCGCGGCGGCCGTGAGGTCGTCGACCACGAGGTCCGTCACGACGCCGAGCCTCAGGGCGCCCAGGAGTGCCGGGGCCCGTGACGGGTCGGCCACGACGCAGATGCGCAGCGGAATCTGGCGGAGCACGCTGGGCGCGAGGCCGGTGGCGCGGCCGTTGAGCGAGATGTCCTCCCAGCTGCCGTCCTCGCGAAGCATCACCGTACAGACGTCACCTACCGCCCCCTCCCGGGCGATCGTGGCGATGTCCTCCTCGTCGAGATAGCCGGCCGTGTACACATGCGAGGGGATGGTCGCGTGCAGGGCGCCGACGCCGAAGATGGCGACGTCGAGCTGGTGCTGCATCTCGAGCACGTACCTCACGGACCTCTCCTGCCACATGGCGTTCTTGGTCTCCACGTAGTCGAAGAAGGCGGGTACGGGGAAGTGGACCACCGTGGCGTTGAACGCGGTGCTGAGGCCTTCCAGGAGGCTGCCCACGTGGTGCGTACCTGGGTCGCGCCCGTTGGCCCCACCGTTGAGTTGGATGATCGACGCGTTCTTCAGCGGCCGCCGCTCCAGGTGGCCCACGACCGCGGTCAGGGTGACGCCCCATGCCACGCCGATGCGCTGCCCGTCGGTCACCGAGTCCGAGAAGATCGCAGCCGCCATCCGGGCCACGCGATCCAGCCGCTGTTTGGGTGAGGCGTCGCCCACGGGTACGAGGTGGACTCGTGCCCCGAACTCGTCGGTGAGGCGTTGCGCCTGTGCGCTCGCAGCTCCCGGGTGGTCCGGAATGGTGATTCTGACCAGTCCGGTGTCCCGCGCCTCGGCCAGAAGTCTGGAGACCGAGGAGCGGCTGCGACCCAGTTGTCGGGCGATCGCCTCCATGGTTTCGTTCTGGATGTAGTACCGCACCGCGGCCTCGTACATCTCACTGTGTCGGTCGTGCATCCCTACCCCCTCGCTCTGCACGTTTGCCCAAGGCCTAGCGCAACCGTGCACTTCAGGCAAGGATCGTTTCATACCTCGCAGGGGGTGTGCCCCTGGTGGTGCAAGGACACGAGCGGAAAGCCGGACTCGCGATGATGCGATCTGTCGGCCACACAAACGTGAACGCATCTCTGCGAAGGAGCGGAAAGGCCCGGCTTTCGGGCGATGAGTGACACCCAATGACGGGTGTCGGAAAGAGGTGACTGTGTCTCTCGGAACGATCTTCCTCTCTGAGGTCGTTGGTACCGCTGTACTGCTGCTCTTGGGCGGTGGCGTCGTGGCCAACAACATCCTCCCCAAGAACAAGGGCTTCGGTACAGGTGCCCTGCATATCAACTGGGGATGGGGTATCGCAGTGTTTGCTGGCGTGCTCGTCGCGTACAAGTCGGGCGGTCACCTCAACCCTGCAGTGACCCTGGGCGTTGTCGCCTCGGGCGCCAAGGAGTTCGTCCCCGGTATCCCGGTCGACGCTGCCTCCATTTTCACCTACATCGGCGCGCAGTTCGTCGGTGCCTTCATCGGCGCGATCCTGTGCTGGCTGGCTTACAAGAAGCAGTTCGACCAGGACGCGGATCCCGCCGTCAAGCTCGGCGTCTTCTCGACCGGACCTGAGGTCCGCAACTACGGGTGGAACGTCGTGACCGAGGCTCTCGGCACCTTCGTGCTCGTGTTCGTGGTCCTGGCCTCCGGCCACTGGGGCGACTCCGCCACCAAGACGCCTGGCGGCCTTGGCTGGCTCGGCGCACTCGGTGTCGCGCTGCTGATCGTTGGCATCGGCGCCTCCCTCGGCGGGCCTACCGGCTACGCCATCAACCCGGCTCGTGACCTCGGCCCGCGCATCGCGCACGCCATCCTCCCGATCCCCGGCAAGGGAAGCTCTGACTGGGCGTACAGCTGGGTCCCCGTCGTGGGCCCGATCATCGGCGGTGTCGCCGCAGGTCTGCTGTCCGGCGTTCTGCTTCCGAAGTAACCCACCTGGCACCAACACTGAGGCCCGCCGTCTGAGATGGCGGCGGGCTTTGGCGTCATCACTGTGACTCACCATCAACACAACGAAGTGGAGAACCATGTCTGAGAAGTTCGTATTGGCCATCGATCAGGGCACGACAAGCTCCCGGGCCATCGTCTTCAACCACGAAGGTCAGATCGTCGGCAGCGGGCAGGAAGAGCACGAGCAGATCTTCCCGCGGGCCGGCTGGGTTGAGCATGATCCGCTGGAGATCTGGGCCAAGGTCCAGAAGGTCGTCGACCTCGCTCTCGCGGCCGCCGGCAAGACCAAGGACGACATCGTCGCGGTCGGCATCACCAACCAGCGCGAGACCACCATCGTCTGGGACAAGACCACCGGTCAGCCCGTCTACAACGCGATCGTCTGGCAGGACACCCGTACCGGCAAGATCGTCGAGGAGCTCGGCGGCGGCGACCAGGACAAGTACAAGGCTCGCGTGGGCCTGCCGCTCGCGACGTACTTCTGTGGCCCCAAGGTCAAGTGGATCCTCGACAACGTCGCCGGCGCTCGCGCCGCGGCCGAGGGTGGCAAGCTCGTCATGGGCACCATCGACAGCTGGGTCATCTGGAACCTGACCGGTGGCGTCAACGGTGGCGTGCACATCACCGATGTGACCAACGCCTCCCGCACCATGCTCATGGACCTCAAGACCCTGAGCTGGGACCCGGAGATCGCCGCCGACATGACGATCCCGATGAGCATGCTCCCCGAGATCAAGTCGTCCGCCGAGGTGTACGGCACCGCCACGATCCCGTCGATCGCCGGCATCCCCGTCGCTGGTGACCTGGGTGACCAGCAGGCCGCGACGTTCGGCCAGGCGTGCTTCGAGCCCGGCATGGCGAAGAACACGTACGGCACCGGCAACTTCATGATCCTCAACACCGGCACCGAGATCGTCCCGAGCAAGAACGGCCTGCTGACCACCGTGTGCTACAAGATCGGCGACACCGCTCCGATCTACGCACTCGAGGGCTCCATCGCCGTGACCGGCTCGCTGGTCCAGTGGCTGCGCGACAACCTCAACATGATCGGCAGCGCGTCTGAGATCGAGGAGCTCGCCGGTTCGGTCGCCGACAACGGTGGCGCGTACTTCGTGCCGGCGTTCTCGGGTCTGTTCGCGCCGTACTGGCGCAACGACGCCCGTGGCGCGCTCGTCGGCCTCACCCGGTACGTCAACAAGGCGCACCTCGCCCGCGCGGTGCTGGAGGCCACGGCCTTCCAGACCCGTGAGGTCCTGGACGCCATGAACGCTGACTCCGGTGTCCCGCTGACCGAGCTCAAGGTCGACGGCGGCATGACGGCCAACAACCTGCTCATGCAGTTCCAGGCCGACGTGCTCGGTGTCCCGGTCGTACGTCCTGTCGTTGCGGAGACTACGGCGCTCGGCGCCGCCTACGCAGCCGGCATCGCGACGGGCTTCTGGAACGGCGAGCAGGACGTCATCGACAACTGGGCCGAGGATGCGCGCTGGTCGCCCGCCGCCGACCCGAACGAGGTCGCCCGCATCTACCGCAACTGGAAGAAGGCCGTCACCAAGACCTTCGAGTGGGTCGACGCGGACGTGCACGAGTGATCGTCAGCTGACCTGAGCAGCAGCGCCATCGGCCCTCGGGCCGGTGGCGCTGTTGTGCGTCCGGAAACTGTCGGTGGCCGGTGGTTGAGTGACGACCATGAACATCACGAGGACAACAATCGTGTTCGACGCCCGTGACATGGGCGCGGAGAGCAGTTTTTGGGCGGCCCTGCTCGAAGGCACCGTGGAGGCCGATCCCATCGAGGACGACTGGCACGACGTGATCGTCAACGGCGAGACCGTGGTGGGCGTGCAGCTTGCGCCGGACCACGTGCCACCGCAGTGGCCGGACGGCGCTCATAGCCAGCAGATCCACCTCGACCTGCACGTGCCCGACATCGTGGCGGCCGATGCGGAGGCCCGAGCGCTCGGAGCCACCCTCCTCCAAACGACCGACCTCACCAAGAAGTCCGGGTTTGTCGTGTACGCCGACCCCGCCGGGCACCCGTTCTGCCTTTGCTGGGGATGACTGACTCCCGCCGCTGACGCGCATGGGTCCTGGGTCCTAGGCTCGGGGCATGCGCGTACTCATCGCTGACTCGTTCGAGCGGTCCGGCATCGACGCCCTGACCGCCGCTGGGATGGACGTCACCGTCGATCCCCAGCTCTCCGGCGCCTCGCTCGCGGAGGCGGTCGGTGCCCAGGCGCCGGACGTGCTCGTCGTGCGCAGCACGAAGGTGCCCGAGGAAGTGCTGGCTGCCGGGCCGCTGAAGTTGGTCGTGAGGGCCGGCGCGGGCTACAACACGATCGACGTGGCGGCCGCGTCCCAGCGCGGCATCTTCGTGTCGAACTGCCCCGGCAAGAACTCGGTGGCCGTTGCGGAGCTCGCGTTCGGTCTGGTGCTCGCGCTCGACCGGCGCATCGTCGACAACGCCGTGGACCTGCGCGAGGGGCGCTGGAACAAATCGGCGTACTCGAAGGGGAGCGGACTGTACGGGCGGACGCTCGGCCTCATCGGTGTCGGCGGCATCGGTGGCGCCATGATCGCGCGCGCCAAGGGCTTCGGGATGAAGGTCGTGGCGTGGAGCCGGAGCCTCACGCCGGAGCGCGCTGAGGAGTTGGGCATCGTGGCCCTCGACTCGCCGGAGTCAGTGGCGGCTGCAGCCGACGTGGTCAGCGTCCACGTGGCCCTCAACGACGGCACGCGCGGACTGTGCGGGGCTGACTTCTTCGCGGCCATGAAGCCGGGCGCGCTGTTCGTGAACACCTCCCGGGGCGAAGTCGTCAACGAGACTGCGCTGACAGCGGCGATGGCGAGCAAGGGTGTACGGGCGGGGCTCGACGTCTACGCCGACGAGCCGGCCGGAGGGTCGGGCGACTACACCGGCGCCATCGGGAAGCTGCCCAGCGTCTACGGCACGCACCACATCGGCGCGTCCACGGCGCAGGCGCAGGAGGCGATCGCCGCCGAGGCCGTACGGATCATCGCCACCTTCGCTCGCACAGGCGAGGTCCCGAATGCGGTGAACATCGCCGCCACGACCCCGGCCGTCTGCGCCCTCGTGGTGAGGCACCTCGACCGCCCCGGCGTGCTGGCCGCGTGCCTGGACGCGATCAGCCGCGCGGGCATCAACGTGCAGGAGATGTCGAACACCGTCTTCGAGGGGTCCGCCGCGGCGGTCGCCCGGATCTCGCTGGAGCAGACGCCGGACGCGGCCCTGGTCGCCCAGATTCGCGCCGGCGAGAACGTACTCGACGCGAGCCTGGTCGCCGGCTGACCCTCCCGGCCGACCCCTTCTCCAGCCTCCGAGGAACCCGCCCCAGCCTCCAACCGAACACCGCGAATGCGATGGAACACCCCGACTGTGGGGTGTTCCGTCATGTTCGCAGGTCTTCCGTCCGTGGTGGGGGCTGGCGTGTCCGGCTGTGAACTCCTCGAATCGCCAGCGGGGCGGACAGATCGGACGTAGTGTCCCGTCACGCACTGTTGCGTGTTCAACCATCGAGGCTTCAACTACCTCGACACGCCCGAAAGGACACTGATGTCCGTCTACGCCGCGCCCGGCACTCCCGGCAGCATCGTCACGTACCCCTCCCGCTACGACAACTGGATCGGTGGCAAGCGTGTCGCTCCGGTGAAGGGGCTGTACTTCGAGAACGTCTCGCCCGTCAACGGCAAGCCGTTCGTCGAGATCGCCCGTTCGACCGCGGAGGACATCGAGCTCGCGCTCGACGCCGCGCATGCCGCCGCCCCCTCCTGGGGCAAGACCTCCACCACAGACCGCAGCAACATCCTGCTCAAGATCGCCGACCTCATGGAAGCGAACCTGGAGCAGCTCGCCGTCGCCGAGACGTGGGACAACGGCAAGCCGGTACGAGAGACGCTCGCCGCCGACCTCCCGCTCGCGATCGACCACTTCCGCTACTACGCCGGAGCGATCCGCGCCCAGGAAGGTGCGCTCAGCGAGATCGACGACGACACCGTCGCGTACCACTTCCATGAGCCGCTCGGCGTCGTCGGCCAGATCATCCCCTGGAACTTCCCGCTGCTGATGGCCGTGTGGAAGCTGGCCCCGGCACTGGCGGCCGGCAACGCAGTCGTGCTCAAGCCGGCCGAGCAGACGCCGGCGTCGATCATGTACCTCATCGACCTCATCGGACACCTGCTCCCCGACGGCGTCCTCAACGTCGTCAACGGCTTCGGCCTCGAGGCAGGCAAGCCGCTCGCGTCGAGCAGCCGCATCCGCAAGATCGCCTTCACCGGCGAGACCACGACCGGGCGTCTGATCATGCAGTACGCGTCCGCGAACCTCATCCCCGTCACGCTCGAGCTGGGCGGCAAGAGCCCCAACGTGTTCTTCGACGACATCGCGGCGGCGGACGACGACTTCTACGACAAGTCGCTCGAGGGATTCACGCTGTTCGCCCTCAACCAGGGCGAGGTCTGTACGTGCCCGAGCCGCGCTCTGATCCAGAAGGGCGTGTACGACAGGTTCCTGGGCGACGCGGTCGAGCGGACCAAGAAGGTCATCCAGGGCAACCCGCTCGACACGACCACGATGATCGGTGCCCAGGCAAGCAACGACCAGCTCGAGAAGATCCTGAGCTACATCGACATCGGCAAGCAGGAGGGCGCCAAGGTGCTCACCGGTGGCACCCGCTGCGAGCTCGACGGCGACCTGGCGGGCGGCTACTACGTCACGCCGACCATCTTCGAGGGCAGCAACTCGATGCGGATCTTCCAGGAGGAGATCTTCGGGCCGGTGGTGTCCGTGACGAGCTTCACCGACTTCGACGACGCGTTGAGCATCGCGAACGACACGCTGTACGGGCTCGGCGCCGGTGTCTGGACGCGCGACGCCAACACCGCGTACCGGATGGGTCGTGGCATCCACGCGGGCCGTGTCTGGACGAACTGCTACCACGCGTACCCGGCGCATGCCGCGTTTGGTGGCTACAAGCAGTCCGGCATCGGGCGTGAGACCCACCTGATGATGCTGGAGCACTACCAGCAGACCAAGAACCTGTTGGTCAGCTACAGCCCGAAGAAGCTCGGCTTCTTCTGATCGGCCGTCCATGACCGATACCCGTTCGGGCCAGGAGCCCGCTCAGCCGGATGGGGCTGAGCGGGTCTCGCGGGTTGCCGTGACAGCGGAGGCGGCGGCGCTGCTCCGTGAGCTGACGGGCGTGCACGGCCCGTTGATGTTCCACCAGTCCGGCGGGTGCTGCGACGGCTCCGCGCCGATGTGCTACCCGGACGGCGAGTTCTTCATCGGAGATGTCGACCAGTACCTCGGCGCGCTCGACATCGGCCTGGACCGTGCCGTACCGGTGTGGATGACCAAGGCGCAGTTCGCGTACTGGAGCCACACTCACCTGACCATCGACGTGGTGCCGGGCCGTGGGGCCGGGTTCTCCGTGGAGGCGCCCACCGGGAAGCGATTCCTCATCCGTTCCCGGCTGCTCGACGGCACGCTGGGCGAGGTGGAACCCCTGTCGTGCGAGGTCCCACCCGCCCCCGGCGTCAATCCTGGGTGAGGCTGACGCCGTACGACGACTCGGCGGCGTTGAAGAACGTGTCGCGGTCGCGGATGATCGCCTGCGCCGGCAGCATGTCGGTCTTCGTGATGGCGCTGTCGGTCTTCTTCACGGCCGTGCCGATGGCGAGGAACTCGATGAGCCCGTTGCCGAGGTCGTAGATGTACGTCTTGACACCCACCACGTCGTCCGCGCCGATCGAGGACGCCTGCGCGCGGACCTTGCCGAGCGACTCCTCGCGGGCGGCGTAGATCAGTTCGGTGAGCTCGGAGATCTCGCCCTTGACGTAGTTCTTGAACGACGCGAGCAGGCCGCCGACGAAGCCCATCGAGTAGACGCTCGTGCCGAGCACGAGCATCAGCGGTGAGTACCCGATCTTGGCGAGGTTCCAGGTCTCCTCGGCGGTCAGGTCGCTGGTGGTGACGCCCATGTGCGCGAAGTGCGGGTCAGGCATGTCGTGGTGGGCCGCCGTACCGACCATCAGCATCTCCTGAACGCCCGTGCCGCCGAAGGGCAGGATCGAGGTCTTGATGCCCACGACAGCGTTCGCGCCGACCGACTGCGCCTCGCCCACGATCCGCTGGAGCGCGAGGCTGCGGGTGGCGGTGAAGATGTCGGAGTACTGCCGTACCTCACCCTTGGCGAGCTGACGGAACGCGCCGGTGATGCCGCGTCCGATGCCGATGGAGTACGCGACGTTGCCCATCGCGAACGCGATCGGGTCGTAGCCGGCGTCCTCCTGGCACCACAGCTCCTGGGCGTCCGCGGCGGTGGTGAAGGCGCGCTGCGGCATCTGACCGTCCTTGCGGTAGACGCCCGAGGCGACTGACAGGAACTCGACGTTGCCTGCGTGGAAGATCAGCTCGCTCGACATCCCGGTCGCGCCGTGGGCGCCGGTCTGGCGCATCTCGTTCATGAGGCGCTGAGTCGAGAGGTGACGTCCGGCGGTGATCATCTCGGTGATCTGGGTGACCTCGCCACCGGCCATGGCGTTGAAGGCGCTGCCGATGCCGCCGAGCAGGCCGAGGGAGTAGACGCTGTTGCCGACGAGCAGGTCGCCGGCGCGGTATCCGAGCTTGTCGATGCAGAAGAGCTCGTTTCCGGAGAGGCCGGTCACGACCGAGCGGGGACCGGTAGGAAAGCCAGGCTGTGTCATGCGCACATCGTTCCAGGACGGCGGGCGAGACGCTGTCAGCGCCCGCGAATCCGAACGCGCTCTTGACGTCGGGCTTATCGGCCGGCCAGTCGGTCCTTCAACCAGCGCAGCTTGCGCAGGTCGTGATGGCCCTCGCCGCCCTCATGGCCGTTGAAGGGGTAGACGGCGATCTCCTTCGGGCCCGCGTAGTCCTCGAACGCCGCGTACACCGTCTCCGGAGGGCAGATGACGTCCCGCAGACCGACGGCGAACAGCGCTGGTGCCGAGGCGCGTCGCGCGTGATGCTTCGCGTCGAAGTAGGACAGCGTCTCGAACACCGCCGCCTCCTCACCGCGTCGGGTGGCTAGGAAGCGCACGATCTCGAGCATGGGGTCCGAGGTGGCCAGTGCTACTGCTCGGGGGAAGTCGCAGAGGAACGGGACGTCGGCGAGGACCCCGTCGACGTCGGTGAGGCCCCCGACGGCGATGGCCATGCCTCCACCTTGGCTGCCGCCGAAGACGAAGACAGGCAGGTCTCCCAGGTCCGGGAGGAGGCGGATCGTCTCCACTGCCCGCACCGCGTCGGAGAAGACGCGCCGGTAGTAGTACTCCTCGGGGGCGCCGATTCCTCTCGTCAGGAAGCCAGCGTGTTCCGGGCCAGTGCCCGGGAACGGGTCTGGAGTGTCGCCGGGCGTCCCGGAAGCACCCTGGCCCCGGGTGTCGAGCGTGAGGCAGGCGTACCCAGCCAGAGGCCAGGGCACGAGCTCGCCGGGCAGCCCGCGACCCATGCCGTACCCCCGAAGGTGAAGGACGGTCGCAGTCGGAGCGATGCCATGAGGCACACGCAGCCAGGCGCGAATACGATGACCGTTGAACCCGCTGAACGTGACGTCGAAGACGTCCACGAGCTCGTACGGGCTCTGTTCCTCGGTGATTGTCAGGTCGAGGTCGAAGCTTCTGGTGGCGGCGAGTGTCGCGGCCCAGAAGGCGTCGAAGTCCGAGGGTTCCTCATCCATTCCTGCTGCCTTCTCGTGGGAGCTCATCCGGGGCCCAGATAGCGGACGGCCGTGCGGCGACGCTCGTTCATGATGCCGTGGTCCTCGTGGGGCCACGCCGAGGGAGCGCGTGTCACCTCAGGCCAGATCTTGACGCCATCATCGCTCAGCGTCGCCCGAAGGTTCGAGGGGGGCAGCTGCCGTGGGGTGATCCCTCGTGCCACGGAAAGGGCGGCGGCTGTGCCGGCCGCCTGGCCCATCGCCACGCAGGGTCCCTTCACCCGATAGGACGCGTGCGCCTCGTGCGAACCGGAGATGGGGCGGCCGGCGACGATGATCCCCTCGAGACCGGAGGGAAGAAGGCTGCGGTACGGGATGTCGTAGGCGCCGCGAGAGTTCTGGGTCACCTCGCGAACAACCTGCCTGAAGTCGTCGGACTCGTGGATGTCGATCGGGAAGGACACGCTCGCGATCCCGTCGTCGAAGTACGTGCCACGCAGTACGTCCTCCAGCGTGATGGTGTAGTCGCCCACGATACGGCGGGTCTCGCGCACACCCACGTGCGCTGCGGTGTCAATGAGGTACGAGTTGGCGAACTCCTTGACGTGAGCACGAAGGAACTCCACGATCCTGATGGTCTGACGCCGGCCCTCGATCTCGGCCCGGGTGAGTTGTCGCACGTCGGTGCCGTCCACCCCGCGCATGTGCGTCAGCTGCACCGCGACTTCTCCGGGGTTGGGGAGGTGTATCGCCCACGGCCGGTCGAAGGGAAGCCGATACGTGCTGCCGGTGCGCTCGGTCGCCTCGGCGACCAAGTCCCAGAGCTCGAAGGGGCCACGCTGGACCCACTCGACGCCGCCCAGACGGAACATCGTCGTCATCGACTGCACGGCTTCGCCGTTGTCGCCGCCCACGTGGAAGTCCGCACCGGCGAACGTGGAGACGTCACCGTCGCCCGTGGCGTCGATCACCACTGTGGCCATGACGGCGAAGCGACCGGACTTCGACTCGACGACCGCGCCGATGACACGGTCGTCGTCGACGATCGCACCCGCCACCACGCAGTGGTAGAGGAGGTCGCTACCGCTCTCCAGCACAAGCTGCTCTGAGGCGTGCTTCCACCGCTCCGGGTCGAACGAGACCTTCCAGAACTCGGCTCCCCAGCTGCCCGTTCCCTTCAGGCGTTCGATCAGCTCCTCGTTGAGGCCTCGGTTGTTGTGGGGGTTGAAGTGAGGCACCACCAAGCCTGCGGAGGCCATCCCGCCCAGGTAGCCATCGCGTTCCAGGAGGAGCGTGCTGGCCCCGTGGCGGGCGGCCGCGGTCGCTGCTGCGGTGCCGGCGGGTCCGCCGCCGCACACGAGCACGTCCACCGACGCCAGGACAGGTAGCTCGCGCGAGTTCTCGACGACGGTGCCCAGAGGGGCCGTCATCAGGGTCGGGCTGCTGATCCCCGAGGTCTGGGTCTCGTCGATCACGGCGCCTCGCCACCTGCTGTTGGACGGAGTGTCGAAGAGCCCCTTGAGGGCGGTCCCCTCGGCTGGCAGCCGTCGATGCCCGTACCTGATCTCAACCATGATCCTCCAGTCAACCAAACCGCTTCAGTGGCGATCCTCCCCGCAATAGTCGGGCATGTCAATCCGAGCGGCTTGCAATCACTGAAGCGCTATGGCAACGTTGGGCGCGGCTTCACAGCACATTCGATGGGGAAGGGTGACGATGAAGGCTGGACATTCCACGCGGTCAGGGAGGACCCGCCACCGGCGGTCGTCCGCGGTGCCGTTCTGGTTCGTGATGCCGGCCCTCGTGTCGTACGTCTTCGTGATCGTGGTTCCGGCGGCACAGGGTACGGGCCTCGCGTTCACCGACTGGAACGGGTTGAGCCCGCAGCGCGACTTCGTGGGTCTCGACAACTTCGTCCAGCTCTCAGCGGATCCGATCGCCCTCGGCGCGCTGGGCCGGACCGTCGTCATAGCGCTGGCCTCGATGGCTCTGGTGAACCTCGGTGGGCTGGCTCTTGCGCTTGGCCTCAACACGCAGGTGAAGTCGAGGAACATCCTGCGGACCGTCTTCTTCGCGCCGGCGGTGATCTCCCCGCTCGTCGTGGGCTACGTCTTCAAGTTCGTCCTGAGTCCGACCGGTCCTGTCAACGGGCTACTCGGCGCTGTCGGTCTGGCAGACCTGAAGCAGGTCTGGCTCGGCGATCCCCACCTCGCGCTGCTCGCCATCATCGGCGTCGTCGCCTGGCAGTCGGTCGGGACGGCCATGGTCATCTATCTGGCCGGGCTGCAGGGGGTCGAGCCAGAACAGGTCGAGGCCGCCCTGATGGACGGTGCTGGCCTATGGCAACGCCTGGTGAACATCGTCCTGCCGTCCATCGCCCCCTCGATCCTCGTGAACGCGATGCTGACGCTGATCAGCGGGCTGCGGGTCTTCGACCAGGTGTATGCGATGACGGGCGGGGGACCCGCTGGGCTCACCCAAAGCCTGGCCACCCTCTTCGTGGAACTCGGGTTCGAGTTCGGTCGCTATGGCTACGCCGCCGCCCTCGCCGTGGTGCTCAGCGTGCTCGTCGCCAGCTTCTCGGCACTTCAGTTTGGCCTGTTGCGCAGGGGGAGTAAGGCATGACCAGGTACACCGTCCGAACGCTGCTCCTGGAGATCGCGCTCATCGTCGCTGCCGCCGTGTTCATCAGTCCCATGGTGGTCGCGCTCAACATCGCGTTGCGCCCCAGCGGGCAGGCCGGCAGCCCGCTGGCGTTGACCACGTCTCCCTCCCTCGAGAACGTCGTGGCAGCCTTCACGGAGGGACACCTGGGGGCCGCCCTGCTGAACAGCGTGGTCGTCACCGTAGGGGGCACCCTGATCGCCATCACATTCTCGTCATGGGCGGCCTACTACCTCGTACGACGCTCGGGGCACCTGCCGCGCGGCCTGTTCATGCTCTTCCTGGCCGGGCTCCTTCTGCCGATCCAGCTGGTCACGCTGCCTCTGTACAACACGCTGCACTCGCTCGGCCTAATCGGGAACCTGGGCGGTCTGCTCGTCCACTACGCCGGCTCGACCATGCCCTTCTCGGTCTTTCTGTACGCCTCGTTCCTGCGCTCTGTGGCGACCGACTACGAGGAGGCGGCGCACATCGACGGGTGCGGTCCGGCGAGCGCCTTTGTGCACGTCGTGTTTCCGCTCCTCCGTCCAGTCACGGGCACGGTCCTGATCCTCAACGCCTTGGCCATCTACAACGACTTCTTCAACCCGCTGCTGTACCTCACCGGAAGCGGTCAACAGACCGCGCCCGTGGCGCTGCAGTCCTTCATCGGGGAGTACGTCGCGAACTGGCCGGTCATCTTCGCCGGCGTCCTGGTGACCGTCGTGCCGATCCTCGCCCTCTACTTCATCCTCCAGAAACACATCATCAAAGGCTTCGCAGGAGGACTCAAGGGCTGATGCACAAGCACAGTCTTCTCAACCAACATTGGAGAACCATGAAGAAGCGACACGGCTCCCTCGCTGCCGTCATCGCCTGCGCTCTGCTCCTCACCGGTTGCTCGACCGGAGGAGCGAGTGCCGCGAAGAGCGGTGAGACCAAGCTCACCATCAGCGCCAACTATGCCGAAGCAGCATTCCAGCCGATCATCGACGCGTTCCAGAAGGCGAATCCGGGCGTCACCGTCGCCTACACCAAGCTGGCCCAGGGCACGGACACCAACCAGGCGATCCGCACGCAGCTCGCCGCTGGTACGGCCTCCGACATCATCATGTCGCTTCCGGGATCGTCACCGCTGGGCGTGGTCACGCTCTCCAAGGATGGGTTCATCGCCGACCTGTCCGACCAGGCGTGGACCAAGACCGTCGCGGAACCGTACAAGGGTCTCGTCTCTGTGGGCAGTGCGGTCTACTCGTTCCCGGGCGCAGTCCAGCCGATCGCCGCCTTCTACAACTCGACCAAGCTGCGACAGGTGGGTCTGACGGCTCCGGGTACGTGGAGCGAACTCCTGAAGTTCTGCTCCGACGCCAAGGGCAAGGGAGTTTCGGCTTTCGCCGCTGGCATGGCGGACATGACGTCCACGCTGCTCACCACGTACGCGCTGGTCGCCACTCTGAACGACGGCCCCAACCCCGGTTTCAACCAGGGCATCGCCACCGGAAAGACCACGTTCACGAACTCGAAGTGGACCCAGGCGCTCACGCAGCTTCAGCAGATGATCAACGCAGGGTGCTTCGCCAAGGGCGCCACCGGCATGAGCATCGACGTTGCCAATGGCCTGGTCGCCGACGGATCAGCGCTCGGCATCGTGACGTTGGGTGCCTTCTTCGAGGCCCTGATCAAGACCCTGCCTGCTGGCACCGAGTACGAGGTCAAGGCACTCCCGGCCACCGACAATCCGTCGGACACGTACATGCCTGGTTCGCTCACGACGGGGCTGTCGGTCACCTCGAAGGCGAAGAACCCGGACGTGGCCAAGAAGTTCCTGGCGTTCCTCGCCCAGCCCGAGAACTATGCAACCTTCGCGACCAACTATGTGGGCGTCATTCCGGCCATTCCGAGCGACGCGTTCAAGGCCCCTTCGACCTTGAAGGTGTTCAACGAGTACGTACAGGCGGGGAAGGTCACGGCATTCCCCAACGTCTACTGGCCCAATGGGGAGATCGTCGCCAGCCTTCAGAAGAACACGCAGGCGTTGTTCCTCGGCACCACGAGCCCCGAACAGATCGTCCAGGGCATGACCGCGGCCAAGAAGTAACGTAACATCGCCACCCGGGGACTGGCGCACTGCCAGCCCCCGGGTGCTCACCCGGCTGGAGGCTTTCGTGACTCGCCCGACCATCCGTGACATCGCTCAAGCGGCCGGCGTGTCCGGCGGCTCCGTCTCGGCAGCACTGAACGGGAAGCCGGGCGTGTCCCCGGCCACTCGCGATTCCATCCTCAAGATCGCGGACGAACTGGGCTGGTCGCCCAGCCATGCGGCTCGGGCCTTGATGAACGACAGGGCGGAGGCCATCGCCCTGGTCTTCTCGCGGCCCCGAAGCACCCTGAGCCAGGGCCCGTTCATCATGCAGTTCATCGAGGGCGTCGAGTCGGTCATCGCGCAGCGCAACTATGCGCTCATGCTCCACATGGTCGAGAGCATCGACGCCGAGATCGACGTGTACCGCAGGTGGTGGTCCCAGCGGCGAGTCGATGGCGTGATCATCTCCAACCGCACGCTGGACGACCCTCGCATCGAAGCGGTGAGATCGCTGGGGATCCCGGCCGTATGGATCGGCGGGGCGAGTTCGACCGACGGCACGGACAACGCGAGTGGCTTGGAGCAGGCGCTGCGGTACCTCACACGCCTTGGCCACGTTGCGATCACCCGTGTGGCGGGCGACCCAGCCCTGGTGCCGATCAGTGAGCGGGACCGCGAGTTCGAGCAGCTCGCGACGCTGCTCGGTCTGCAGGCAACGACCGTGCACACCGACTTCAGCGGTCAGTCCGGTGCTCAGGCGACACGAGGCATCCTCACCTCGGACCGACCTCCGACGGCCATCCTCTACGACAACGACCTGATGGCGGTGGCGGGTCTGAGCGTGGCGCAGGAGCTGGGCATCGACGTGCCGAGGCAGCTCTCCCTCATGGCCTGGGACGACTCCGTACTGGCGGAGATCACGAACCCTCCGCTGTCCGCGGTCAGGCGGAACAACTGGGCATTCGGAGCCCTCCAGGCCGAGAGGCTCCTGCGAATCATCGACGGCTTCGATGAGTCGCCGGAAGTGGGCCCGTCACCCGTCCTCGTACCTCGGGGTAGTACGGGCCGCGCTCCTACTCGGGATTGAGGCGTAGCCGGAAATTGGGACCGGCGCATCACTCGGGCGGCTGTCTCCTGCCTAGACTCACGAGGGTGACGTACCCACAGACCCGCCGCGACGACACCGTCGACACCCTCCACGGACGCCAGATTGCCGATCCGTACCGATGGCTGGAAGATCCGGACTCCGACGAGACTCGGGCATGGGTCGACGAGCAGCGTGCGGCCACGGAGGCGTACCTCGAGACCCTTCCGAGCCGCCCGTGGTTCGCCGACACCATGCGGCGGGTCGCTGCTCGGCCGCGAGCCGGGATCCCGCACGGCGACGGCGGCTGGTTCTTCCTCAACCGCAACGACGGCACGATGCCGCAGGACGTGTGGCACGTCGCGCGGACCGTCGACGGGCTCGCCGGCACCTCGGCGCGCGTGATCCTCGACCCGGCGTCCTGGTCGGCGGACGGCACCAGCTCCCTGAGCACGTTCACGGTCAGCCACGACGGCCGCTACCTCGCCGTGGCCAGGTCTGATGCCGGGTCCGACTGGCAGCGGGTGCGGGTCCTCGAGGTCGAGACGGGCGAGGACATCGGCGAGCCGGAGCTCGTCACGAAGTTCGCCGAGCCGACCTGGCTGCCCGACAACGTCTCGTACCTCTACAACGCGTTCGACGACATGGGCGACGCGGTCGGCACGCAGACCGGCGCCCTCGGGCGACCGCGGGTCATGAGGCACACGCTCGGAAGCGAGGCCGACGAGCTGGTCGCTGACCTGCCCACCGACGACCGGGTGATCTTCGACTGGGGCGTCAGCCACGACGGCCGCTGGCTCTGGCTGCTGCCGCGCCGTGGCACCGAGAACCGCAACCAGCTCTGGGTGCATCCGTTGACCACGGAGAACGGGCGTACGGAGGTGGGCGAGCGGCTGGTGCTCGTCGCGGAGGCCGACGCCGAGTACACCGTCATCCGGTCCGCAGGGGAGCGGGGCGGCGAGGCGCGGCTGATCGTGCTGACCGACCTCGACGCACCCCGCGGCCGCGTGGTCGCGTTCGATCTGGAGGCGCCGGGGGAGCCGGTCACGCTCATCGGGGAGGGCGACGACGTCATCTCGGACGTCATCTGCGCCGGTGACCATCTGCTCGTGGAGCGGCTGGTGGATGCGACGCCCAGGCTCAGCCGGTACGACCTCGACGGCACGTACATCGGCGACGTCGATCTTCCCGCGGGCGCGAACGTCGCCTCCGACGGCTCACCGACCCGCACCCATGCGTACGTCGGCGTCTCGACGGTCACCGAGCCGACGGCGGCGTACGAGATCGACGGGGCCACCGGTGAGGCGCGCGCGCTCCACCTCGTGGACTCGGGCTCCGGCGTCGCCGGCCCGTACACCGTCGAGCGCGGCCGCGCGACCAGCACGGACGGCACCGCCGTGCCGTACTTCCTGATCCGCCCGGGCAACGCCTCGACCGGACCGGCGCCCACCATGCTGTACGGCTACGGCGGGTTCAAGATCCCCGTGCTGGCCGACTACCGTCCCGGCTGGTCAGGGTGGCTGGCCGCTGGCGGCGTACTGGTGATCGCCAACCTGCGAGGCGGGGGCGAGTACGGATCGGACTGGTACGACGACGGCCGCCTGGACAACAAGCAGCACGTCTTCGACGACGTGATCGCGGTGGCCGAGCACCTCATCGAGACCGGCGTCACCACGTCGGAGCAGCTGACCGTCCATGGCCGCAGCAACGGTGGCCTGCTCGTCGGTGCGGTGATGACCCAGCGCCCGGACCTGTTCGCCGTGGCGCTCCCCACGGTCGGCGTCCTCGACCTGCTGCGCTTCCACAAGTTCACCATCGGCGCTGCCTGGATCTCCGACTACGGCGACCCCGACGACGCGCACGACTTCTCCGTCGAGCTCGCCTACTCGCCGCTGCACAACGTGCACGAGGGCACGGCGTACCCGGCGACGCTGGTGGCGACGGGCGACCACGACGACCGCGTCGTGCCGCTGCACAGCCACAAGTTCACCGCCGCGCTGCAGGCCGCGCAGTCGGGCGAGGCGCCGATCCTCACCAGAATCGAGGTCTCGACGGGGCACGGAGCTGGCAAGCCTGCACAGGTCCAGGCCGCGGAATGGGCCGATCTGCTGGCGTTCGCCGCGCACCACACGGGCTTGGTGCCGCCCTCGGCGTAGTCGACCCGCGCGTCATCTCGGATTCCTGCCCCAGCAGGCGATTGACAGCGTAGATTCCTGTCAACCTGCTGTGCTGCCCCCCAGTGTCAGGACCCGACATGACCGAGCTTCTCGACACCCGCGTCGTCATGGGATGGGACTCCCGCAACTGGGCCAAGGGCCTGGACCTGTGGAAAGCCCACCTTCCGGTGGGTGGCCCGTTGCGCGTCCTGGAGCTGGGCTGCGGCCCGGGCGGGCTCAGCATGTGGTTCGCGGCTCAAGGGCATCACGTCCTCTGCACCGACACCGGGGTGCCCGAGCCGTCGGTCATGGCGCTGCACGCCCGCCACGGTCTCGAGGACCGTTTCGAGTACGGCGGCGCGGACGCGACCTCATTGCCGTACGTCGAGGAGTTCGACGTCATCGTCACCAAGTCGGTGCTGGGTGGCGTCGGCCAGGGCGGCTGGGAGCTCATCGAGCAGGCGGTCGGTGAGATCCACAAGGCGCTCAAGCCTGGCGGCGTGTTCCTCTTCGCCGAGAACCTGGAGGGGACCCGGATGCACGCCTACCTGCGTCGCCGCTTCCGCCGCTGGGGCAGCAAGTGGCACTACTTCCGCCTCGCCGAGATGCGCGGTCTGCTCAGGCAGTTCCGCAGCCTCGATCTCCGTACCGCCGGGTTCCTGGGTCTCCTCGGACCCAAGGAGCCTGTACGACGGGCGCTCGGGCACGTCGACACCCTCGTCTTCGACCGTGTCGTCCCGCCCCGGTACCGCTACATCGTCTTCGGCGCCGCGCACAAGTGAGCGCTGGCTATCGGTCGGTGACCGGTGCCGTCCGTACGGCCTGAATCGGTTCTCGACGGGCCAATGTGCCGCGTACGGCGAGCACTCCGGCCACCAACGGAAGCACGAACACTGCGACGGGCAACAGAGCCGCGAGGTGCCAAACGACACACGCCAGCGTGATGGCGATGCCGGCCATCAACCGATCCCCGCGTGAGGTGGCCAGGCGGGCTGTAACCCACCAGGCGAGGGACAGCCCCAGAGCGAGAGACCCGATCGGGACTGACGAGTCGATCCTCGTGGATAGCGGGGCATCGGTGTACCCGTAGAACGTCGCCGCCATGGCCACCAGGACGAGCGCCACCGGACCCCAGACGTGGAGCCGTGGCCTCGGTGCGAGCAATCCCAACGCCACCACGAGCGGAAGCGCCCCCACCAGGAGGACCAGGATCGCGTGGACCACAGCGGTGGTGGGGTTCTCCGCGAGGGGAGACCATGCCGGAGCCGTCACGGCATACCCGATGCCCAGCATGCTGATGGCCGCGCTGATGCCGGCGAGAGTCCGCACGAGGGAAAGCCTGCTCCGAACCACGACGCGCGGCTCGACGCTCGACCACCCGCCGAGAGACCGCATCGACAGTCCGACCACCGTGACGCCGACCGTCACCCAGCCGAGCGTCATCATCGTGGCGTACCCGGCCAGCCCGGCCAGGACCACTCCGGCGACGAGCGAGAGGGCGGCGCGTGGCAGCCGGCGCAGGCGGGTACGGCTGAGCATGCCGTCGACGACGAGCCACCCGGCCGTCGCGCCGATGGCCAGCGCGGCGGCCCCCAAGGGGATCGCGGCCGAAGCGACCCTTGCCAGCGCGGGGTTGTCGTCGGCCAGCTGGAACCCGTACGCCGACGCCCACATGGCGGCAGCGAAGAGGCAGATTCCTACCGCGCCCGCCGCCAGGACGGCCAGTGCCCGCCTCGGTGACAGGACCCCGTACGAGCGAGACAGAGCCACGAGGCCGCCGAACACCGGGATCGCGAACGCGGAGAGGAAGATCCACACCAACCCGTTGAGGGCCGGGTCCTGGACGGAGATCCCCCCTGGAGAGGCGATCTGCATGGTCACCTCTACGGCGGCCCGGACTGCGATCCCGCCCAGTGCCAACTGTGCGGCGGCACGAGCGTCGAGGCGGGTGCCCAGGCCATTGACGACCGCCGCCACCGCTTCTCCGCGTGACGGTCGAGACCAGCCTTCGGCTTCCGACTGCTCGCGCAGAGTGTCGACCCACACAGCGCCGTTCGCATCCCGCCACGCCTTGGGGTACCAGCGCAGGAGACGTACGTACGGGTCGTGGCGCCCGGTCATCGGATCACCGGCGCCAGCGTGAGGAGCGCGGGGCGAGTCGCGAGGTGGCGCTGCGCGGCCTTTGCTGCGTGCGCCATGGCCGTGGCCTCGTACTCCAGCCGTGAGGCGCCGGCGTCCGTGAGCACGTAGTAGCGCCGCGCGCGTCCGTCTACGATCTCGTCACCGTCCGCGCGGATCGCGCCGTCCGTCTCGAGCCGGTCCAGCGCCGCGTACAACGTGGCGACCTTCAGGCTGACGCGGCCGTCGGACGCGGTCCGCGTCTGGCTCAGGATGTCGTAGCCATGCCTGCGCCCAGACGCGAGCACGGTCAGTATCCAGAACGCCGAGGGAGTCAACGGGGTCGCCATGCCCGTCACAATATTCCAGCGACAGGAATATGGGAAGAGTCCTCCCCACTGGCACGGCCCGTCAGGATGCTGAGCCCTGACGGGCCGAGCCCGGGATCAGGAGATGCGGTCGATGACGCGTGACGTACGGACCTCGACCGGCTCCGACCCGTACTCGATCCCGCCCTCCAGCGCCTCCAGTGCCCTGGCGATCTTGGACGGATCGGAGGTGTGGAGGGTGAAGACCGGCTCGCCTGCGGTCACCTTGTCGCCCGGCTTGCGGTGGATCTCGACACCCGCGGCGAGATCGACCGAGTCCTCCTTGCGCGCGCGTCCGGCGCCCAGGCGCCACGCCGCCACGGCGATCGGCCGTGCCGGCATCGCGGCGACGTAGCCGTCGCGGGGTGCGGCGACGACCTCGGTGTGTGCGGCGACGGGGAGCGGGGCGTCCGGATCGCCACCCTGGGCCGCGATCATCCGGCGCCAGACGTCCATCGCCCGACCGTCCTTCAGCGCCTCGGCCGGGTCGACGTCGCCGCGTCCCGCGAGGGCGAGCATCTCCCGCGCGAGCGCGACCGTGAGCTCGACGACGTCTGCCGGGCCTCCGCCGGCGAGCACCTCGACCGACTCCCGTACCTCCAAGGCGTTGCCCACGGTCAGGCCCAGTGGGACCTCCATGTCGGTGAGCAGGGCGATCGTCGCGAGCCCGGCGTCGTTGCCGAGATCGACCATCGTGCGGGCCAGCGCGCGGGCATCGGCCTCGGCCTCCATGAACGCGCCCGACCCGGTCTTGACGTCGAGAACCAGCGCGCCGGAGCCCTCGGCGATCTTCTTGCTCATGATCGAACTGGCGATGAGCGGGATGGACTCGACGGTCGAGGTGGTGTCGCGCAGCGCGTACAGCTTCTTGTCCGCGGGGGCGAGTCCAGCGCCGGCCGCGCAGATGACGCCGCCGACGTCCCGGAGCTGGGCGAGCATCGCTTCGGGGCTCACATCTGCGCGCCAGCCGCGGATCGACTCGAGCTTGTCGAGCGTGCCTCCGGTGTGGCCCAGACCGCGCCCGGACAGCTGCGGAACCCGGACGCCGTACGCCGCGACAAGGGGTACGAGTGGGAGCGTGATCTTGTCGCCGACCCCGCCGGTGGAGTGCTTGTCAGCGGTCGCGCCGAGGTGGGTGAAGTCCATCCGCTCACCGCTCGCGATCATCGCCGACGTCCAGCGGGAGATCTCGGCGCGGCTCATCCCGCGCAGGAAGATCGCCATCGCCAGCGCCGCCATCTGCTCGTCGCCGACGACGCCACGCGTGTACGCGTCGATCACCCAGTCGATCTGAGGGTCGCTCAGTGTGCCGCCGTCACGCTTGGTCCGGATGACGTCGACGACGTCCATCAGTTCGCTCATGCTCGGCACATTAGTGCGCCGGTCATCCCAGCGTGTCGGAGCCCTCTACGGGAATCGCGTCCGGCACGCCGTCGCGCCAGAAGTGCAAGGTCTGCAGCACCCAGAACGCGATGAACAGGGCCAGCAGCAGCGACTCCGCGAGGAAGAACCACTGGGGCCACGGGTTGGGGAGCCAGCCGGCGAGGATGGCGATGTCGTACGCCCCCGTGAACACGATCGTGCCGGTCATGGCGGCGCTGATGATCCGGTAGCCGCGCTGGTACGCGCGCGGGGTGAGGCCCATGACGGTCGGGCCCTCGGGCGGGTCCTGGGCGTTGATCCTGGCCACCCAGGCAAGCAGGAGGAAGAAGCCGAAGGCCGCGACGTTGTGTCCGTGGACGAAGGCCAGCTCCCGCGCGAAGATCCAGATGGCGGCCGACGCCAGCCACAGCACCGCGGGCAGGATCATGCGGCGGAGCTGTACGGAGCGGGCACCGTGCGTACGCAGCACGTAAACCAACGCACCCACGAGCCCGAGGACGCCGAGCACGAGCAGCGCGCTGACGTTGTTCTCGACGTCGACGAGGGTCGCGGCGGGGATGCATCGCGTGACGCCCGCCTGGCACGCGCCCGGTGCCGACGGCCCCACGGTGGTGGGCAGCATCCCGATCGTCGGCGCGAGCATGCCGGCCAGGTTGAGCGCGCCGTCCTCGCTCTTCTCGCGGCCCATGATGGCAATGAGCGCCATGCCCGTCGCGATGAGTACGCCCACGAAGACGTTGCGCACGGGGGAGTAGAAGGACGCGCTGATGCTGGTGAGCTCGAGTCCGCGCGTACGGGCGATCTCGAGGAGGAGCGACGCGGCGAGTAGCACCGCCATCGCGACAACCCCCATGCGCAGTGCCCTGTACGTGATGATCGCCGACTGGCTCCGACTCGGCATGGCGACTCCTCTGGGTCGGGCGTCCGGGCGTGTTCTGTGCACTCTTGGAGCACGGCGACGCCCGCGGCGATACCCCGACTCGTGTGGCGGGTGGGTGACTCGTCGGGACTCGACGCGGCTCACCGTGAGTGGAAGAATCGTCCTCGGCCTAGTTTGAACGATCATATGAGCCGTACGGATGGGGACGATGAACCGCTTGACCTCGCAGGAGCCGATCGACCGAAGCCGCTTTCCCGTGGATCCGTGGGCCCTGCGTGAGCTCCGCTACAGCAGCTCCGACCTCGGGGTCACCGAGACCCTGTTCGCGGTCGGCAACGGCTACCTCGGCATGCGAGGCAACGTCGAGGAGGGCCGCGACGCCTATGCGCACGGCACGTTCGTCAACGGCTTCCACGAGGTCTGGCCGATCCACCATGCCGAAGAGGCGTACGGCTTCGCGCGCGTCGGGCAGACGATCGTCAACGTGCCGGACACGAAGACCATGCGCCTGTACGTGGACGACGAGCCGTTGCTGCTCAGCGTCGCCGACCTCGAGCGGTACGAGCGGACCCTGTCCTTCCGTGACGGCGTGCTCACCCGTGAGCTGATCTGGCGGACGCCGTCTGGCAAACGCGTCCAGCTGCGCTCGCGCCGCATGGTCTCGCTCGCTGAGCGCCACCTCGCGGTCATGGACTACGAGATCACCATGCTCGACGCGGCCGCACCGGTCACCGTCAGCTGCGAGACGCTGAACCGGCAGGACGGCGAGGACGAGTTCCACGTCACCGGCAGTGGCGCGGGCGGCTTCGACCCGCGCCGCGCCGCCAACCTCAACGGACGCATCTTCCAGCCGGTCTCGAAGTGGGAGGGCGGCGGCCGTTCCGTGCTCGGCTACTCGGTGACCACTTCGGGCATGACGCTCGCCGTGGCGGCCGACCACGCGATCGAGACGACCGACACGTACCAGGTACGGACCCAGGTCGAGGACGACTGGGCCAAGCATGTGTTCCGGATCCAGGCGACCCCCGGCACGACGACGCGAATCACCAAGACCGTCACGTACCACACCTCCCGCGGCGTCCCCACGCGCGAACTCGTCGATCGCTGCCGGCGCACGCTGGACCGGGTCAAGGAGTCCGGCGTACAGGCGGCGTTCGACGCGCAGCGCGTCTGGCTCGACGCGTTCTGGGAGCGCAGCGACGTCGAGCTCGGCGGGCAGCCAGAACTGCAGCAGGCCGTACGGTGGAACCTCTTCCAGCTGATCCAGGCGGCCGCGCGGGCCGAGGGCACCGGCATCCCCGCGAAGGGTGTCACGGGTTCCGGCTACGACGGCCACTACTTCTGGGACACCGAGATCTACGTGCTCCCGTTCCTCACGTACACCTCGGCCCACTACTCGCGCAACGCCTTGCGGTTCCGCTACACGATGCTCGACGCGGCCCGCCGCAGGGCCGGCGAGGTGAACCAGGTCGGCGCCCTCTTCCCGTGGCGCACGATCAACGGTGAGGAGGCCTCGGCCTACTACGCGGCCGGCACCGCTCAGTACCACATCGACGCCGACATCGCCCATGCCGTGTCGCAGTACATCGCCGCCACGGGGGACATGGACTTCCTCGCCCGGGAGGCCATCGACATCCTCGTCGAGACCGCCCGGCTCTGGTCGGATCTCGGCTTCTGGCGTCAGCGCGACGGGCACGAGTCGTTCCACATCCACGGTGTGACCGGCCCCGACGAGTACACCGCCGTCGTCAACGACAACCTCTTCACCAACGTCATGGCGCGCGCGAACCTGAGGGCGGCGGTACGGGACCTGCGCTGGCTGGAAGGGCACGACCCCGCCGCGTACGAAGCCGCGCTGCGCCGCCTGTCGCTCACCGAGCACGAGATCGCGGAGTTCTCGCGCGTGGCCGAGGCCATGCACGTGCCGTACGACGAGCTGTTCGGCATCCACCCCCAGGACGACGCCTTCTTGAGCAAGGAGCTGTGGGACCTGCCCAACACGCCGCCGGCCAAGCGGCCGCTGCTGCTGCACTACCACCCGCTGGTGATCTACAGGCACCAGGTGCTGAAGCAGGCGGACGTCGTGCTGGCGCTGTACCTGCAAGGCGACGAGTTCACCGATGTCGAGAAGCGGGCCGACTTCGAGTACTACGACCCGCTGACCACGGGCGACTCCACACTGTCGTCGGTGGTGCAGTCGATCATCGCCGCGGAGGTGGGCTACGTCGACCTCGCGCTGGACTACTTCATTCACGCCCTGTACGTCGACCTTGCCGATCTGCACAGCAACACCGATGCCGGGGCGCACATCGCCTCGATCGGTGGTGTCTGGAACGCCCTGGTGAGCGGGTTCGGCGGCATGCGCGACCACCTCGGCGTGATCTCGTTCGACCCCCGACTGCCACGGGGATGGGACCACCTGACGTTCCCGATGACGCTGCGCGGCAACAGGATCCGGGTACGCGTCGAGGCCGATGCCCTGGGCTTCACGCTCGAGACGGGCGACGCCCCCTCGGTACAGGTTGTGGTGCAGGGCACGCCCGTCACCATCACGCGTGAGGCGCCCGTGGTCGTCCCGCTCCGACCCGTACCTGTGCTCTCGGGCTCGCCGTCCGTGCGCGACATCGAGGGGTCCGTACGTGAGGACGGGTCGGTCGTCCGCGCGACCGTGCCACCGCATCCGATGACCGAGGAGACGGTGGAAGCCACCGACTGAACGAACAGAACGATCGTTCCGTTTTCATCCATTCGCCACTATGCTCGGCGAATGGCACGCCCGCTGATCACGACCACCGCGATCATGGAGCACGTCCGCAAGCTGGAGGACGAGCACCCGCCGATCCGACTGGACTCCGTCGACCGAACCATTGTCAATGCCCCCGTGGTACGGGAGCGGTTCGCGCCGGTCATCGACTACCTGGCCCGCGTGGAGCTCGAGGTGGATCGCAACGTGCTCGAGCTGCTGACGATCCTGCCGGGTGTCTCCGAGGTGGACCGCTACTTCTACCAGGACGTCTGGCAGCCGCAGGAGGTCGCGCACGGCGTGATCCTCGACCGGCTCCAGGTCGATCTCGGCCTGCCGCCCTCGAACGTGTTCCTGGGCATCCCGATGCGGATGAAGTTCCTGGGCGCCCTGGCGCACCTGCCCGCGATCCAGGAGATCAGCCGACTGCTCTACTACCTCACCGGCGCTGCGACGGAGAGGCAGGCGGTCGTCGCGTACAGCCGCTTCACCGACCAGCTCAACGAGCTCGGGGAGAAGGCGATCTCGCAGACGATCATCGGCCAGATCAAGCGCCAGGAGCCCGGTCACTTCGCCTTCTACCAGATGTCTGCCACGCAGATGATTCAGGACGGCGTGCTCGCCCCCTGGCAGCTGTTCGTGGCGCGCGTGCTCCGCGAGAAGGGGTTCGCGCTCGTCGGCACGAACTACGAGAAGCAGCTCGAGGCGAACCTCGGCGGCGTACTGGTGGGGCTGGAGTTCGACACCGAGCTCGAGCGCTACGCCAAGGACGTCGGCCGACTCGAGGCCAAGCTGCTGTGGGCCAACAAGAACGGCATGGAGTTCCCGCCGTACTTCCTGGAGGCCATGCGCCAGTCGGTCGATCTCTACAGGGAGCGCGGCTTCAACCCCGCCCCGGCCTAGGTCACCAGGCCCTCCCCGACTGACCCAGAGGGCCCGCATACTGATCCGATGACCTCGGCACCCCCACGAGAAGCGCTCGTCGATGTCACGGCCCGCGCCTCGGACGGCATCTCGACGTACGTCCTTGGCCGGGTGGTTCTCGAAGACCTTGGCCCTGTCCTGGAACGCATTTCCGACCGGACCGGGCCGAGAGGCCCGAACGGCCCCATGACGCAGTGGATCCTCCAGCAGGCGGTCCGGCACATGAGGGAGCAGCTGCGCGGCGACGGGGATCAGGAGCAGCCCTTGATGCGGGTGCTCTCGACGTTGATCGGCCACGAGCCCTTCGTCACGATGACCCTCGGGATGTCGGTGCACCAGCTCACCCGTCGGTGGCCGGTGGCGGCCGACTGGTACGCCGATCTGGTGGCGTACGCGTTGCGCCCGTCTCGGGTCGTACGTCACGTGGATGCGCTGGTCGACCACGTGGGCGATCTGGTGGCTGAGAAGACGTTCGGTGAGGCGGTACGCATCATGGCGGGCCTCGCTCTCGAATCTGCTCGGGACCCTGAGGTGTTCCAGGTCGGAGACACCATCGAGGCACTGTGGCCCGAGCATCCCCTCGTCGTGAAGGCGCAACAGCGCAGCGACGCGGTGGTCCAGGAATCCTGGGGAGCCATCTACACGCGGGCCTTCTCCATGTTCGGGTTGCAGCTTCACCGTGGGGTGAAGATGTCCGATGTGGTGTGGGCACTGCAGGCGCTCTTCGCGTGGGAGATCCGGGAGCGGAGGTTGGCCCCTCCCCAG
>JAPUEI010000009.1:89564-120879 GCA_027492675.1 Propionibacteriaceae bacterium
GTAGTGGTGTTGCGGCAGGTCACGCCCGTGGTCGCGCTCTCGCACGTGTACGCGCCCGAGATCAGGCCCGATCCGTACGGAAGCACCGCCATCGTCATGCCGTAGACGACCACCGTCGGGTCGGAGGGGCGCCGCCAGGTGGTGTACTCCGAGCCCACCTGCGCCGTCTCGGCGACCGTGTCGCCCGCGCACCCTGCGCCGGCTGTCTCCTCGACGACGAGGATGGAGTCCCAGTCGAGCTGGCAGCCGGGCGGCTGTGGAGGCTTCCACGCCTTGTCGCCGTTGAACTCGCATCGAGTCCCCTCGACGCCCATGAAGCAGACGATGCGGCCTGACGGACTGGAGAACGCGGCGCTGTCGCCGCCTTTCCGTACGTCGGTCGGACCCGCGGTCGGACTCGTCGAGGGGGCGGCCGGTGGGGGAGTCGTGCTGCTCCCTGACGAGGGGAAGCCGAGCGAGGGTCTGGTGATCTCCGAGGGAAGCCCTGCGGTTGCGGTCGACGCGGAAGAAGCCTGCGATGCGGGCGCGGGGCCCGTGGTGGCGGCCGTGCATCCGGAGAGCAGCACGGCGACCGACAGCATCCCCAGTCGTCCCCACGTCAGTGTCATGCGCCCAAGGATGCCCGGGGCGGAGGTCGATGGCGAGACCGGCGAGGGGGAGAAAGTGGAGACCGAGAGTTCGTCGTGCTGGCTCCCTCACGGTCGTCCGGAGGATCGGGTGCGGGGTTCGGCCAGGAACTCCCGGCGGCCCGTCTGGTGCTGCTCGACCTAGACTGGCAGGCATGTCCAATGACAAGCGGGTCGTCCTCGCCGCCCCCCGTGGTTACTGCGCCGGCGTCGACCGCGCGGTCGTGACGGTGGAGCGTGCGCTCGACACGTACGGCCCTCCGGTGTACGTGCGCAAGCAGATCGTCCACAACCGCCACGTCGTGGAGGACCTGGAGTCGCGCGGCGCCATCTTCGTCGAGGAACTCTCCGAGGTGCCGACCGGCGCGACCGTGGTGTTCTCGGCCCACGGTGTCTCGCCGCAGGTGCACCAGGAGGCCGCCGCGCGCAGCCTCAAGACCATCGACGCGACCTGCCCGCTGGTGACGAAGGTGCACAAGGAGGCCAGCCGATTCGCCGCCGACGACGTGGAGATCCTGCTCATCGGCCACGCGGGCCACGAAGAGGTCGAGGGGACGACCGGCGAGGCCCCGCAGCACATCACCCTCGTGCAGCACCCTGACGACGTCGATGCCGTCGAGGTCAAGGACCCCACCAAGGTGGCCTGGCTGTCCCAGACGACGCTGAGCGTCGACGAGACGTACGAGACGGTGACCAGGCTTCGTCAGAAGTTCCCGCTGCTCCTCGACCCGCCGAGCGACGACATCTGCTACGCCACGCAGAACCGGCAGTCAGCCGTGAAGCAGATCGCCCCGTCGTGCGACCTGGTGATCGTCGTCGGGTCCCGGAACTCCTCCAACTCCGTACGGCTGGTGGAGGTGGCTCTCGAGGCCGGCGCGAAGGCCTCGCACCGGGTCGACAACGCCACGGAGATCGACGAGTCCTGGCTCGACGGTGTGTCGAGCGTGGGCGTCACCTCGGGCGCCTCGGTGCCGGACGAGCTCGTACAAGGCGTACTGGAGTTCCTTGTGGCGCGCGGGTTCCCGGTGGCCGTGGAGGAACGGCTCACCGAGGAGAACCTGGTCTTCGCCCTTCCTCCGGAGCTCCGCAAGGACATCTCGGCAGCTGCCGCGAAGGGCGACAAATAGCTCGTCCTAGATGCCCTGTGGTGACCCTGTGGCCCCCATAGTCTGATCCCGACCTACCGAAGGGATCCGCCGTGAGTGACTTCACCGTTGACGTCGGCAGTCTGGACCGGGCAGCTTCCACGATCCATGGCACCGAGAGCAAGGCCAAGGCAATCTACGACGGCCTCCACCAGCTCACCATCCCCCATGGCACTTTCGGGCGCGTGCCGTGGCTCTCCGACCAGATCGCGAAGCCGTACGAGTCGCACGTGAAGGCCTGCAGCGACGCGATCTCCGACATCGAGCAGTCCCTCGGCGACCTCGCCATGGCCGTGACCACCACGGCCAACAACTACCGCGCCGTCGACGGCGCGAACATCGACCAGGCCCTCCAGATCGAACGGGAGCTGTACGAGTCATGAGCGCGACCACGACCGAGTACCAGAACAAGCTGGAGCAGTGGTACGGGCGCTGCCCGGGGCCTGTGAAGACAGTCCTCAATGTCGGCAACGCCTACAAGACGCTGGACGGCTGGCTGAAGTACATCGCCGGCGATCCGGAGAAGCTGGTGAGCTACGGCCCGAAGTACGTCGAGCTCGGCACTCGGCTCGAGTCGATCGCGACCGAGGTCACGACCGCCACCCGCAGCATCACCGGCTGGGAAGGCGAGTCCCACGAGGCGTTCATCAAGAAGACCTCGGACTTCTCCGACAAGGTGTCCAAGACCGCCAAGGTGATCGCCAACACCCAGGAGATCCTGGTGGCGTGCGCCAAGGGCTGCGTCCAGGTGGCCAACTGCATCGTCGACCTCGTGAAGATGTTCGTGGAGTGGCTCATCAAGTCGTTCCTCGCCGCGCTGGCGACGTCGTGGTGCTCGTTCGGCGCGACGGTGGCGGCCTGGCTCGGGGCGAACATCATGAAGGCGATCGAGCTGCTCGGCAAGGTCATGCAGATCTGCGACAAGCTCATGGCGCTGATCACCAAGATCGTCAGCCTGCTGAAGAAGATCATGGAGATCGTTCAGAAGATCCAGAAGATCATCCAGATCATCAAGGCGGTCTTCGCCGCCTTCAAGGCCTTCAAGAACGGGGACATCATCGGCGGGGTCACGGCCCTGTCGGGGGCGTACTCGTCCTACAACGGGCTCTCAGGCGGCTCGGACTCGTCGTCAAGCTCCAGCAGCAGCGGCCTGTCGTCGTGGGTGAGCACTGCCGGCCAGGTGGCCGGTGCGTACACCTCGGCGCAGCATGGCAACTACTCCGGCGTCGCGAACCTCGTCGGACAGGCGGTCGGTGGCTCGTCGGGAACGCTGGGCAGCACGCTGACCTCCTTGTGGAGCGGCGACACCAAGGCCGTGGGCACGGACGCGGTCGGCGTCTGGCAGTCGATCCAGGCGGCGCGCGACGCCGCGGCAAAGAGCGGTAGCTGAAACCCACTCCCTCACCGAACGCCCGTCGTCGACAGATGGCGGGCGTTCGTGTGTCCGATCGCCGTCGCGTGGCCCGCTGACACGGCAGGATGCAGCCATGACCACCGATTCCCCGGACCGTCCGCCTCTGCCAGAGCTGCCTCCCGAGATCGCGGCGGCCCTCGCGCGCACGGTGACGTACGCCAACGACGACGAGTCGATCAACGTCATCGCTCGCGGCGACATGACCCTGGCTGAGGTCGACATCCAGATCTTCCCGAGCACCGATGCGGCGGAGCTCGGGGCCCAGCTCACGAGCGTGTGCGCGGTGGCCCTGGACGACGTCCAGCAGTGGACGACTGGCACGTTGCTGCAGAGCGGGCTCATCGACGACGAGACGCGGGCCGTGATGACCGGCGCAGGCCCGGTGCCCGACTCCGGCCAGCTGCCGGACCCGACGGTCGTCACGCAGGGTGCCGTGACCGTCGTGGTCGGCCCCGACATGCGCCTCCATCAGATCTCCGTGGCCGATCTGGAGCGCCCCGCCGAGCTGGGTCCGGACACGGTCGCGGCTGTCAACAAGGCGCTGCTACTGGCCAGGGGAGGCAGTGACGACGACCTCGAGGCGATGGCCGAGGAGAGGATCGCCCAGCTCGACGCCGAGCTGGACCGGATCCACGCGTCTCTGGATGGTCTGGACGAGCAGTTGACGGCCATCGACCGCAGTCTTTGAGCGACTCTGCGATGCCTGTCCGGCGTAGACCTCCCGATTTGGGAGTGTATGGCCCGGCGGCGTAGAGTTGCCTGTCGGTCACCCATGTCATGGGTGGTGCGGCCATGCCCGGGCTGTCAAGCGGGGCGCGGCCCTTCCCTCGAACGATCGGGAGTGTATGGCGAAGAAAGAGGGTGCCCTCGAACTGGAGGGGACCGTGGTGGAGGCGTTGCCCAACGCGATGTTCCGCGTCGAGCTGGCCAACGGTCACCGGGTCCTCGCCACGATCAGTGGGAAGATGCGGCAGCACTACATCCGCATCCTGCCGTCCGATCGCGTGGTCGTGGAGCTCTCGCCGTACGACCTCACCCGAGGCAGGATCGTCTACCGCCACCGGTAGAAGTTCCTGTCGACCGCAACAGCCCGCGAACTGCGGCCACCGTCATGGTGTCCGCGCCGAAGAAGAAGGAAGAGCTCGAATGAAGGTTCAGCCGAGCGTCAAGAAGATCTGTGACAAGTGCAAGGTGATCCGCCGGCACGGCAACGTCATGGTGATCTGCGAGAACCCGCGCCACAAGCAGCGGCAGGGCTGACGCACCAGGCGTCACTCGACTCCGGTCGGGGACGCGCTGAGGATGCGGATCGCATCCCTCAGCACACCGCGCAAGCGGTGACATCTCCACAGCGTGAACGCACACGGGGTTCCGACCCCGTTCACCCTCGGGCGAAGGCCGAGGCCCCGGACAGGGGAACGCGTCACGTCCATCACCTTCGCGGTCCACGACCGGACGCCTTCGGGCGCCAGGACCGGAACAGAGAGGCATCTGCTTCATGGCACGTCTTATCGGCGTAGACCTTCCGCGCGAAAAGCGCTTGGAGGTCGCGCTCACCTACATCTTCGGCATCGGGAAGACCCGCGCTGCCGAGACCCTCAAGGCCACCGGGATCTCCGGGGACATCCGCGTTCACCAGCTCACTGACGACCAGGTCGTCGCGCTGCGTGACCACATCGAGGCGAACTACGAGACCGAGGGCGACCTCCGCCGCGAGATCGCCGCCGACATCCGCCGCAAGGTCGAGATCGGCAACTACCAGGGCCGTCGCCACCGCAGCGGTCTCCCTGTCCGTGGACAGCGCACGCGGACCAACGCCCGTACTCGTAAGGGCAAGAAGAAGGCAGTCGCGGGCAAGAAGAAGGCCCGCTGACCCCCCGGTCACGCGTGAGATCCCAGGAGAGACTGAACACACATGGCTACAGCAAGCCGTAAGACGACGCAGGCCAAGACCAAGGTCCGTCGCAAGGAAAAGAAGAACATCGTCGCCGGTCAGGCGCACATCAAGAGCACGTTCAACAACACGATCATCGCGATCACCGATCCGACCGGTGCTGTGATCTCGTGGGCGTCCGCCGGCACCGTCGGCTTCAAGGGCTCCCGCAAGAGCACCCCGTACGCGGCGCAGATGGCCGCCGAGGCCGCTGGCCGTCGGGCCATGGAGCACGGCATGAAGCGTGTCGACGTGTTCGTCAAGGGTCCCGGCTCCGGCCGCGAGACCGCGATCCGTTCGCTCGGGGCCATCGGCCTCGAGGTCGGTGCGATCTCCGACGTGACTCCCGTGCCCCACAACGGCTGCCGCCCGCCCAAGCGCCGCCGCGTCTGACCACCGACTCTTCTACGTAAAGGACTAACCAACAATGGCCCGCTACACAGGCCCCATGACCCGGAAGTCGCGCCGTCTCGGCACCGACCTGGTCGGGAATGACAAGTCGTTCGAGAAGCGTCCGTACCCCCCCGGCATGCACGGCCGTGGTCGGACGAAGGACTCCGAGTACAGCCAGCAGCTCCGCGAGAAGCAGAAGGCTCGCTTCGCTTACGGCGTGCTCGAGAAGCAGTTCCGTCGGTACTACGAGGAGGCCACGCGCTCCTCGGGCAAGACCGGCGACATCCTGCTGCAGATCCTCGAGTCCCGTCTCGACAACGTCGTCTACCGCGCCGGCTTCGCGTCGACCCGCCGCCAGGCCCGTCAGCTCGTCGTCCACGGTCACTTCACGGTCAACGGCCAGAAGGTGAACGTGCCGAGCTACCGCGTCAGCGCTCACGACATCATCGACGTCAAGGCGAAGTCGACGAACCTGCACCCGCTCGTGGTGGCCCGTGAGGTCCACGGCGAGCGCGAGGTTCCGGCCTGGCTCGATGCCCGTCCGAACACCCTGCGGATCCTCGTCCACCAGCTGCCGACGCGCGAGCAGATCGTCGTCGACGTCGCCGAGCAGCTGATCGTCGAGCTCTACTCCAAGTAGTCGCACCAGGCCGGAAGCCCTCACCAGGGCTTCCGGCCGCTGCTACGCCTGACTCGTCTCGTACGAGCAGGCACCCGGTCCGGGCATCCGCCAGGGCCACCACCCGCAAGGCCGTCAAATGGTGGGCGGCCGAAAGGAAGAACACCGCATGCTGATCGCACAGCGCCCCACACTGTCCGAGGAGTCCGTCTCCGAGTACCGCTCCCGGTTCATCATCGAGCCGCTCGAGCCCGGTTTCGGCTACACGCTCGGCAACTCCCTGCGTCGCACCCTGCTGTCGTCCATCCCGGGCGCTGCGGTGACGAGCATCAAGGTCGAGGGCTCGTCGCACGAGTTCTCCACCATCGAAGGTGTCGTCGAGGACGTCACCGAGATCATCCTCAACCTCAAGGGCCTCGTCCTGTCGAGCGAGGAGGACGAGCCGGTCACGATGTACCTGCGCAAGGCAGGCGCCGGGGCCGTCACGGCAGCGGACATCGCCCCGCCCGCGGGTGTCGAGATCCACAACCCCGACATGCACATCGCCACGCTGAACGCCCACGGCAAGCTCGAGATGGAGCTCGTGGTGGAGCGGGGCCGTGGCTACGTGTCGGCTTCGCAGAACCAGAACTACGACGCCGAGATCGGCCGGATCCCGGTCGACTCGATCTACTCGCCGGTCCTCAAGGTGACCTACAAGGTCGAGGCGACCCGCGTCGAGCAGCGTACGGACTTCGACCGTCTCGTGGTCGACGTCGAGACCAAGCCCGCCATCAGCCCGCGCGACGCGCTGGCCTCGGCTGGCCGTACCCTCGTCGAGCTCTTCAGCCTTGCGCGTGAGCTCAACGTCGAGGCCGAGGGCATCGAGATCGGCCCGTCGCCGGTCGACGAGCAGCTCGCCGCCGACCTGGCTCTGCCGGTCGAGGAGCTGCACCTCACGGTCCGCTCGTACAACTGCCTCAAGCGCGAGGGCATCCACACCGTCGGCGAGCTCGTCTCGCGCAGCGAGCAGGATCTCCTCGACATCCGCAACTTCGGCTCCAAGTCCATCGACGAGGTCAAGCTGAAGCTGCACGAGATGGGCCTTTCGCTCAAGGACTCCTCGCCTGGGTTCGACCCGCTCGCCGCGCTCGACCGCTTTGCGGCGCTCGACGACGACGACGTCGACTACAGCGAGACCGAGCAGTACTGACGCCTGAGAACAGACCGGAGAAACATCAATGCCTACACCAACCAAGGGCCCTCGTCTCGGCGGCAGCCCCACCCACGAGCGGATCATCCTCGCCAACCTGGCGAGCCAGCTCTTCGAGCACGGCCGGATCACCACGACCGAGACGAAGGCGAAGCGCGTCCGCCCGTTGGCTGAGAAGCTCATCTCGAAGGCCAAGCGTGGCGATCTGCACGCGCGTCGCCTCGTGCTGCAGACGATCAGCAACCGCGACGTCGTCCACGTCCTGTTCACCGAGATCGCCCCGTCGCTGGCGGAGCGTGAGGGTGGCTACACCCGGATCACGAAGGTCGGCAACCGTAAGGGCGACAACGCCCCCATGGCCGTCATCGAGATCGTGACCGAGTCCGTCGAGCAGTCCCGCAAGAACAAGGGCAAGGCGGCTCCGAAGGCTGCCGCCAAGCCCGCCAAGGCGTCCGCGAAGGTCGTCGAGGACGTCGCCGAGCCGACCACCGAGGAGCTCGTGGCCGAGGGCGAGGCGTTCGAGAACTACGACGCCGAGGCCGAGGCTGCCGACACGACGTACGGCGAGGGCTCGTACGTCGGCGAGAACCCGCCGGAGGGCTACGACATCAAGGGCAACGCTGATTCGATGAAGTACCACACCTCCGAGTCGCCGTGGTACGGCCGCACGATCGCCGAGGTCTGGTTCAACTCGACCGAGGCTGCCGAGGCCGCTGGCTTCGTCGCCGCCGTCGCCGAGAAGGACGAGGACGAGGCGAAGTAGTTCTTCACCCAGTCCGTACGCGGCGCTCCCGGTCTCCGGGGGCGCCGCGTCCGCGTTGGAGAGAGACTTCACCCCAGTTGCCGAGAGACCTAGGACCCCTTACCGAGAGACTTTCACTCCGCTGCCGAGAGACTCTTGGAGCGCTGCCGAGAGAACTTCGGTGGCTGGGGGACTGACGTCTCTCGGGAACGGTCCGTAGTTCTCTCGACAAGGGTGCGTAGTTCTCTCGGTAATGGTGTGGAAGTCTCTCGCGAACGGTGCGTAGTTCTCTCGGCAAGGGTTGGGAAGTCTCTCGGCAGGGCGCGCAGGTCTCTCCTGAACCGGCGGCGGCGGGGCACTAGAGTCGGCGGGTGCGCATCGCTCAGCTGGCGAACTTCGTGGGACCGACGTCCGGGGGGATGCGGCGCGCCATCGACCAGCTCGGACAGCGGTACGTAGCGAGCGGGCACGAACGGCTGCTCATCATCCCCGGTTACGAGGACAAGGTCACCGAGGGGCCCGCGGGCACCGTGGTGCAGGTCCGCGGCGTCCGGGTCACGGGCGGCTACCGGATCATCGTGGACACCCGCCCCGTACAGGCGGCGCTGGAGCGGTTCGCGCCCACCTCCGTCGAAGTCTCGGACAAGTGGACGCTCGCCAGCGTCGGGCGATGGGCCCGGCGGCACGGCGCCGGCAGCGTGCTGTTCAGCCACGAGCGCCTCGACGACATGGCCTCGGACTTCCTGCGCGTACGGGTGGACCCGCTCGTACACCTCCGCAACCGGATGCTGGCACGGCAGTACGACCGGGTCGTGGTCACCACGGCCTACTCGGCAGGGGAGTGGGCAGGCAGTGGCGCCCGGCTGGTGACCGTACCGCTGGGTGTCGACCTGGAGATGTTCCGGCCGCTGCCCGACGTGCCTGCTCCCGATGACGTCGTACGGCTCGTGCACGCGGGCCGGATGTCGCGCGAGAAGTACCCCCAGCTCGCCATCGCGGCCACTGTCGAGCTACACCGGCGGGCAGTGCCGGTCGAGCTCACGATCGCCGGTACAGGCCCGCACATCGAGTGGCTGCAGGACGAGGCGCAGGACGCTCCCGTACGCTTCCTCGGCTACCTCGACTCCCGCGGCGAACTGGCCCGCCTGTACGGATCGGCTGACATCTCGTTGTCGGTCGCGCCGACCGAGACGTTCGGGTTGGCCGTACTGGAGGCGCTGGCCTGCGGGACCCCGGTCGTCACGGCGAACGCCGGCGGCGCGCGCGAGCTCGTCGACAGCACCTGTGCCGAGTGGGGCGCGCCGAACGCTGCCGCCCTGGCCGATGCCGTACAGCGCCTCAGGTCGCGGCTGACCGGCGACCCGGAGGCTCTTCGTCACGCGGCGCGGACGCGCGCCGAGCTGTACTCGTGGGACACCTCCGCGGAGCGGATGCTCGCCGTGCACGCCGAGGTGTCAGGCCGCTGACGCCTACCGCTGCCACTCCTCGGCCAGCAGCGCGTAGCTGTACCCGTCCAGCCACTGGCCGGACCGGTGCAGCGCGTCGGCGACGCTGTGGCTCTCGCGGCGCATCCCCAAGCGCTCCATGAGCCGCCAGGACGGGGTGTTGCTGGCGTAGCAGTTGGCGATGACGCGGCGCAGCCCCATCGCCCCGAAGCACGCCGTCACGAGGGCGGTGACCGCTTCCGTCGCCAGCCCGCGACCTCCGTACGCCGGGTCGAACGCCCATCCGATCTCGGCCTGGACGCCTGCCGCCTGAGCCCGGACCTCCGCCTGAGCCCACGCGTCCTCGACATGCAGGTACAGGTCGCCCACGACGACACCCTCGTGCTCGACGACCAGGGTGCGCTCGAGTCGTACAGGGTCGGCGAGGTACGCGACGAAGGCCTCGTGGTACTCAGGGGCCGTGGTGATCCAGTCGTACACCTCGGGCAGCTGCCGGTAACGCCACAGGGCGTCGGCGTCGTCAACGGTCACCGGTCGGATGGACAGCCGGTCTGTACGTAGGGGCCAGGACATGGGCACCAGCGCAGTATTCCAGCCCGGTCGGCTACTCCTTCACCGCCCCGCCCGACGCGTTCATCAGGCGCTTCTGGAAGATAAAGAACACGATGGCCACGGGGATGGTCATGAGAGCGCCGGCCGCGAGCTTCACGGGGTACTGGCTGCCCGCGCTGAGCGCGCCGCTCGCCAGCTGCGCGACTCCCTTCGTCAGCGGCGTCAAGGACGGGTCGTTGGCCGCCACGATGAAGTGCGCCAGCTCGTTCCACGATCCCTGGAACGACAGGATGACGATCGTCACCAGGGCCGGCGTCGCCATGGGCAGCACGACCGACCAGAAGACCCGGAACGCACCCGCGCCATCGATGCGGGCTGCCTCCTCGACGCTCACCGGGATCGACTCGAAGAAGTTCTTCATGATGAACACCCCGGCTGCGTCGGCGAGCAGGGGGATGATCAGGCCCGCGTACGAGTTGAAGATGCCCAACTGGTTGATGACCAGGAACTTCGGGATCAGCAGCACGACGCTCGGCACGGCCATCACCGCCACGAGCGCGCCGTAGACCACCGTGCGGCCTCGGAACGGGAGCCTCGCCAGCGCGTACCCCGCCAGGGAGTCGAAGAACACCCGCCCGGCGGTCACGGCCAGCGTGATGATCAGCGAGTTCATGAACCAGGTCGGGAAGTCCGAGTTGAGGAACAGTCGCCGCAGGGCAGCCGCCGACCAGGGCTCCGGCCACAGCGACAGCGGGTTGGCCGTGGCGTCGGCGTCGGTCTTGGCGACCGTCGCGAGGTTGATGAGGAACGGGAAGATGTAGATGATCGCGAGCGCGACCAGGACGACGTACGTGAGGGTCGTGGCCACGGCGGCGCGCGACGGGCGATGTCCGGGCTTGCCGGAGACGGCGACGGCGCTCATGCGACGGCCTTCCTGGCACGAGCCGCGCGCGGTGTGCGCTCGCGGAGCAGCCACCTGGGGACGAGGGTGAACACGATGATGATGGCGAACAGGACGAACGCGATCGCCGCGCCTACACCCCACTTCTGCTGCCCGAACGAGGCGGAGTACGACAGGTACGCGGGCGTCAACGTCGTCTTCGCCGGCCCACCCTGCGTGGCGGTGTAGATCTGGTCGAAGACCTGCCAGCAGCCGATCATGCCCAACGTGACGACGGTGAACGTGGTCGCGCGCAGCTGCGGCAGCGTGACGTACCAGAAGGCCTTCCAGGACGACGCCCCGTCGACCTCGGCGGCCTCGAAGACCTCGGGGGAGAGGTTCTGCAGGGCCGCGAGGTAGATGAGCATGAAGGTGCCGCTGGTCGTGAAGATGGCCATCGACATCAGCGCGCACATCGCGACGCTGGGCCCGCCCAGCCAGTCCCACCAGGACATGCCCAGCGCCGAGCCCTTCATCATCCAGTCCGGCCCACTGGTCGCGCCGAAGTGAAAGACGGCGGCCGGCTCGTTGAACCAGTTCGGCCCCTTGGCGCCGAAGAACGCGATGAGCTTGTTGATCGCGCCCGTCGTCGAGAACAGGAACAGCCACAGCACGGTGATCGCCACCGACGAGGTGACCGAGGGGAAGTAGAAGGCGGTACGGAAGAAGCCGCGGCCCTTGATGGTCTGCCGGTTGACCAGCAGGGCCAGCAGGAGCGACAGCGCGGTCTGGATGGGGACCACGAGCAGCACGTACCAGAGGTTGTTCTTGAGGGCGATGCCGAAGTCGCTCGTGGTGAGCCCTCCGGCGACCAGCGCCTGGTAGTTCGCCCCCCCGACGAAGCCGACGCCGGAGGAGAACGGGCTTCCTCGACCGGACCAGTCCGAGACGCTGACCCACAGCGCCATGACAACGGGTACGGCGAGGAACAGGCCCAGGATGACGAGCACCGGGGCCGTGAACAGCCACCCGGCGGCGGCGTCGCGCCGCCGGATGCCGCCGTGGTGGCGCGGGGGCGCGCTGACCTCCGGCGTGACCGTGACGGTCCCGGTGCTCATCGCGGACCTACTTGACCAGTGCCTGGAGGTTGGTCTGCGTCGCAGCCAGGATCGTTGCCGGGTCCTGACCCTTCAGCTGGGCCAACTTCTGGTTGAGGTCAGTGACCACGGCTGCCGATCCGGCCGCGGTCGGGACGCCCTTGGCGTACGCCGCGCCGTTGATGAACGGCACCAGCGCCGGGTTCGCGGTCTTCCACGCGTCGGCGGCCGACTTGATCGACGGCATGACGCCGAACGCCTTGGAGAAGGCGATCTGCTGGTCGGTCGCGGTCAGCGCGGCGACGAGGTTCTTGGCGCCCTCGGTGTTCTGCGAGTCCGTGGCGATGCCCCAGCAGTTCGTGAACTGCAGGGTGCCCTTGCCGGCCGGGCCGGCGGGCAGCTCGACGACCTTGTACTTGACGTTCGGGAAGTCGGACTTGAGCGCACCCGTGATCCAGTTGCCCTCGATCGTCATCGCGCCCAGCTGCTTGCCGAACGCCTCGCCACCCCATCCGGCGCCCACGTCGGCCGCGGTCTTGAAGTCGCCGGCGACGAGGTTGTCCTTGACGTACTGCAGGGCCTTCACGTTGGCATCGGTGTTGGCCGTGGCCTGCGTCGAGGTGTCGTTCATGAGGTTGCCCCCGGCCTGGGTCATGAAGACCCCGAACCGCGCGTACTCACCGCTCATGACCAGCCCGGTCGTGGTCCCGCTGGTGAGCTTCTTCGAGACCGAGCTGAGCTGGTCCCACGTCGTCGGGACGTCGGCGTCGGTCAGGCCGGCCTTGGTCCACAGGTCGGTGTTGATGACCAGCTGCAGCGTCGAGAAGTCCTTGGGCGCGCAGTAGAACTTGCCGCCGACGGTGAAGTTCGCGACCAGGGAGTCGTAGAAGTCAGCCTTGTTGGCCAGGGTGTCGCCGTACGCGAGCAGCGAGCCGTTGGCCGCGTAGCCCGCGATCGAGTCGGCGCCGAGGTAGAAGACGTCCGGCGGGGTCTTGGACGCGAAGCCCTGGGCGAGCTCCTGGTTGAGGTTGGAGGCGGTCCGTACGGTCGCCTGCACGCCTGACTTCGCGGACCAGGCCGCGACGGCGTCCTTGACGGCGGTCGTCTCGGCGTCGCCGGACGAGCCGATGAGTACGGTGAGGGGCTTGCCCGGGGTCTGGCTGGCGCTCGAGTTGCCCGAGCTGAAGCCGGATCCGCATGCGGTGAGTGTGAGCACCAGGCTCGCAGCGGTCATTGCTGCGAACCACTTCGTGGTTCTCATGGGGTGTTCCTTTCCTGGGTCGTCGAAACGGTTACCCGTTCTGGGTGTTGTCAACGACCGCCAGGTGACTCGACCGACGGACGACAAGACGGGGTGCGACGAGCCGATGGGTCGGCTCGGCGTGTGGGGGGGTGGGCAGGATCCGTGCCCCTCCTCCAAGGAGGAGGTCCAGGACGCCCTGCGCGACCGCGTCGAGGGACTGGTCGACGCTGGAGAGGCCGACGGCACGCGCGACGGGGGTGTTGTCGAAGCCGATGACGGGGAGGTGGGGCATGCCCGCCTCGCGGACCGCCATCATGGCGCCGAGGGCCAGGGTGTCCGAGACGCAGACGATGGCCTCGACATCGGAGCCGTCCGCAAGGAGCCTCTGGACGACGGCGCGCGCTTCCGGCACCCGCTCCTCGGCGATGAGCTCGATGCTGTGGTCCAGGCCGAGCTCTTCGCAGGCCTCCAGCCACCCACCGCGGCGGTCGTCGCCGGTGCCCGACCCGTGTGGCCAGCCGAGGTAGCCGATCCGGCGCAGCCCTCGCCCGTACAGATGCTCGGTCGCGCTGCGCACGCCAGCGCGTCCGTCGACGTCCACCCACCGTACGAGCGGGTCGTCGGGGTCGCTGCCCCATGGGCGGCCGAAGGCGACGAACGGCATGCCCTTGGATGCCAGCCAGGCCGGTCGGGGATCGCCGAAGAACGTCGAGGTCACCACGATCGCGTCGACGTCGGCGGTGTCGCGCAGCTTCGTGTACTGGGTGATCTCGTCGTCCGGGTTCTCGGCGGTGAACAGCAGGACGCGAAGCCCCCTCTCCTCGGCGCGCTGCGTGAGCTCGTGGAGGAAGCGGTCGAGGGCCACCCCGGAGACTCCATCGGTCGAGGCCGGGTCGATCCGGACGCCGATGGTGGAGCTGGCGTGGGTACGGAGCTGGCGCGCCGCGGAGTTGGGCCGGTAACCCAACGCGTCGATGACCTTCTGCACCTTCTCGCGCGTCAGGGGGCTCACCAGCTGGGGGTTGTTGAGCACGTTGGACACCGTCTGGGGGGAGACGCCCGCCTGCCGAGCAACCTCACCGATGGTGGGTAGGCCCGTGCTCATGTGCCCCTCCTGACAGCGTCGTCATTCGATCCGCTTGGGGTGTTAGATCGATCTAATGAGCGCTACTGTACCTATCGAACCGGCCGCGTCAAGCCCGGTGTCGTACTTTGAGGAGGCAATCGTGACCCAACGTCCTCAGCCCGCAGAGGAACTGCCGCTGTGGCAGCCGCTCCTTCATGACGGCGTGGTCGCGCTCCGCGCGCCCTCCCAGTTGTGGTTGCGTCCAGACGGGGCGGTGGGCGGCGCGCCGATCGATGGCTACTACCTGGGCGACGTACGCATCGCGAGCTCGCTGCGCATCACGGTCGGCAACCATGTGGGCGAGCACATCGCCACGGAGACCCTCGCGGCCGACAGTGTGCGGTTCACCGCGCTGCATCGCCTGCTCGACGCGGGCATCACACCCGACCCCGACGTGTACAGCGAGCACACCGCCGTGGTGGTGTCCGATGGGGTGACGCACACCCTACGGCTGGTCTCCCGCCGCGACGTGAGCCTCGACACGGTGGTGACCGTGACGTACCGGCCGGACCACAGCGATCTGATCGCCATCAAGGGCGGTGACACCGACCCGCACAGCGAGGTGATCGTCGAGACCGTTCACCAAGGAGCCCAGTGGCGGGGGCGTACGGCCTCGGCGACGCTCTCGTGTCCCGGAGCCCGTGTGGAGCACCTCGACGCCGAGGTGGAGGCCTCGTGGCGGCTGACCATCCCGGCGTCGGGGGAGGTCACGGTGACGTGGGCGGTCCATGCGGAGGACCCCCGGGGGGTCGTGTGCGCGCCCTCGGCGCCGATCCCGTGGGGTCAGCCGGACCTCGACGGGGTCGGTCCTGAGCTGTCCCGCTGGGTCCGTACAGCCCTCACCGACCTCGACGCCCTGCGACTGGTCCGGGTCGGCGATCACGAGCAGTTCCTGGCCGCCGGTGCCCCGTGGTTCTTCACCATGTTCGGTCGTGACGCGATCTGGGCCGCCCGGCTGATGCTGCCGCTCGGCACGGAGCTGGCCGGCAGCACGCTCCGTGCCCTGGCGGCGCTGCAAGGCACGACGACGGTTCCGGACACCGCGGAGCAGCCGGGCAAGATCCTCCACGAGCTGAGGCCTGCGGCCCTCCACGTGCCCGGCTCGGCGGTCACGCTGCCGCCGCTCTACTACGGCACGATCGACGCCACGCCGCTGTGGATCCTGCTGCTGACCGACGCTGCGGCGGCCGGCCTACCGTCCGACGACGTGGCAGCGCTGCTTCCCGCCCTGAGAGGGGCGTTGGCGTGGCTTCGGGACGGGGGCGACGCGGACGGCGACGGGCTGCTGGAGTACGTCGACGAGTCCGGACACGGCCTCGCCAACCAGGGCTGGAAGGACTCCGGCGACTCGGTGCAGTGGAGGAACGGTCGGCTCGCCACGGCCCCGCTGGCGCTGTGCGAGGTGCAGGGGTACGCCTATGCGGCGGCGCGCGCAGGGGCAGACCTGCTCGACGCGTACGCGCCGGGTGAAGGAGCCGTATGGCGGGTCTGGGCGCAGCGGCTGCGCGAGCGCTTCCATGCGACGTTCTGGGTCAGCGACGAGCGTGGACCGTACCCCGCCATCGCGCTCGACGCCGACAAGCGCCCCGTCGACAGTCTCACCTCGAACATCGGCCATCTGCTCGGCACGGGGATCCTCGACGCCGAGCAGGCCGCGATCGTGGCGTCCCGGCTCGTGGCGGACGATCTGTGCTCGGGGTACGGGCTGCGCACGATGTCGTCGACGGCTGCCGGCTACTGGCCGCTGTCCTACCACGGTGGCAGCGTCTGGACCCATGACACGGCGATCGCGATCGATGGGCTGGTGCGGGAGGGGTTCGTCGACGAAGCTCGAACCCTGGCCCAGGGCCTTCTCGCTGCCGCCACGGGATTCGGCGGACGCGTGCCCGAGCTCCACTCGGGGGTCTCGGCGGCCCAGAGCAGCGTGCCCGTTCCGTACCCCGCCGCCTGTCGTCCGCAGGCCTGGTCGGCGGCCGCGGCGATCACGGTGCTGGGGGTGCTGGGCTGATCGTACGGGCGCTGGACGCGCCGAACCCCGCCGCAATGGAGTCGGCGGGGTTCGGCGGTGTGTCAGCGGCGAGAGGTCAGATCAGGCCGGCAGTCTGAGCGACGGCGCGGTCGTACCGAGCCTGTACGTCGGCCCAGTTGACGACGTTCCACCAGGCCTTCGAGTACTCGGTCTTGACGTTCTTGTACTGCAGGTAGAACGCGTGCTCCCACATGTCGAGCTGCAGCAGCGGCACCTGGCCGACCGGCACGTTGCCCTGCTGGTCGTACAGCTGGTTGATGTTGAGGCGGCCACCGAGGGTGTCCCACACGAGCAGCGACCAGCCGGAGCCCTGGATGGCGTTCGCGTTCTCGGTGAAGTGCTTCTGGAACTTCGCGAACGACCCGAAGGTCTCGTCGATGGCGGTCGCGAGCGTGCCGGTGGCCTCGCCGCCAGCGTCCGGCGACATGTTCTTCCAGAAGACGGAGTGGTTGATGTGGCCGCCCAGATGGAACGCGAGGTCCTTCTCGAGCTTGTTGACCGCGGCGAAGTCTTCCTTGTCGCGCGCCTCGGCCAGCTTGTCGAGGGCCGTGTTCGCGCCGGCGACGTACGCGGCGTGGTGCTTGCTGTGGTGCAGCTCCATGATCTCGGGCGAGATGTGCGGAGCGAGTGCCCCGTAGTCGTAGTCGAGGTCGGGCAGCGTGTAGACAGCCATGTGGTCTCCTTCGAATCGAGAGTCGTACGGGGTCGGGGCTGACGCACCCGTTGTGTCGGACAACCGATACCCATCATGCGCTATTCCTCCACCTGCGCAGGCGTACTGCAGCAGCTTTCCTGACGCAGCAGGTCCACGTCCGAGGAGCCGACCTACCGCCGGCCGGTGACAGGGTGTTCAATTCGGGCTGTGCCCGCTCTCAAGGTCGCCGACCTCGCCAAGACGTTCGGCGCCAAGCGAGCCGTCGACGGGCTGTCGCTCGCCGTACCGCAGGGGTCGATGTACGGGCTGGTCGGGCCCAACGGCGCAGGCAAGACCACCACGTTGTCGATGGTCACCGGGCTGCTGCGTCCTGACGCCGGTACGGTCGAGGTGCTGGGCCACGACGTCTGGTCGGACCCCGTCGCGGCGAAGGCGCTGATCGGCGTCCTGCCGGACGGGCTGCACGTCTTCGACCGGCTGAGCGGTCGCGAGCTGATCCGCTACGTCGCCCTGCTGCGCGGACTGGATCGGCGGGTCGCGGATGCCCGGGCCGACGAACTGCTCGGTGCGCTGGGCCTCGCGGACGACGCCGAACTGCTCGTCTGCGACTACTCCGCCGGGATGACGAAGAAGATCGGGCTGGCCTGCGCGCTCGTCCACGCTCCCCGGCTGCTGATCCTCGACGAGCCGTTCGAGGCGGTCGATCCCGTGTCGGGCGACATGATCCGGCAGATCCTGGCCGCCTTCGTGGCCTCCGGCGGCACTGTTCTGCTCTCGAGCCACGTCATGGAGCTCGTGGAGGCGCTGTGCGACTCGCTGGCGATCGTGACCCACGGGCGGGTGCAGGCCGCTGGAACGCTCGACGACGTACGTCAGGGCGAAAGCCTCACCGACAGGTTCCTCGACCTCGTGGGCGCCCGCACGCTGGAGTCGGAGTCGCTGGCGTGGTTGCACTCCTCGTAGGGCTCAAGGTCCGGCTCCTGCGCCGCAGCCTCGCCGGGCCGCTCCGCCACCGTGTCGCCGTCGGCGCAGTCGCGCTGGTCGCCTTCTTGTTCACCGCGCCCATCTGCCTGGTGCTGATGCTGCTCGGCGAAACGGACCTCATCGTCGCCAACGCCGTCACCGTGCTCGTCGGAGTCGGCCTGGTGCTCGCGTGGGTCTGGCTGCCGCTGTTCCTCACGGGCACCGACGACGCCCTGTCGCCGAGCCGCTTCGCGCTGCTGCCTGTCTCTGCGGGGCGGCTGCTCCCTGGGATGTACGTCGCCGGGCTGATCGGCCTCGGCTCCGCCCTCTCGGCGCTCGTGGGTGTGTGCGCGGCACTGGGCTGGGCACGTAGTCCGGCCGTGTTCCTGGCCGGGCTGGGAGGCGCGCTCCTGGGCGTCGGCACCGCGACGCTGGTGCCCCACGTGCTCACGACGGTGTTCGCGGGCGCTCTCGGCTCTCGCAGGTTCCGCGACGTCACAGGCCTTGCCGTCGTGCTGTTCGCGGTGGCGCTCACGATCCTCATGCAGGTGGCCGGATCCGCCGTGAACCGCTCCGACGGCGTGGAGTCGGTGGTCGCCGCGCTCGACCATGCCGCTCGGGTGCTGTCCTGGACGCCCATGGGTGCCGCCTGGGCGCTGCCGGGCGACGTCGCCCGCGCGGACGGTGGCGCGGCGATGGGCCATCTGGTCGTCGCGCTGGCCACCTGCGTCGCGCTCGTCGTCGGCTGGTGGGCGGCCCTGCGACGCGCGCTGACGTCCCCGGTCGACGTTCCCGACGTCGTCGGCCGCGTCGGCCGGGAGGGCCGTACGGACGAGTGGTTCGCCGGCTCGCGCAGCGCGGTCATCGCGGGGCGCGTGTTCCGCTACTACCGCCGCGACCCGCGGCGCGTGCTCTCGGTGTTCTCGATGATGTTGGCGCCGCTGCTCGTGGGCGTATCCGTGGCTGGCCTGACCGTGGCCGGGGCGCGGGCGGGCGGCATCTCGCTGCTGCTGGTGGCGCCGCTGCTCGGCGTGCTGCTGGGGCCCACGCTGGCCTTCGACATCTCGTACGACGACAGCGCGCTCTGGACGCACATCACCACGTCGGTGCGGGGCTGGGAGGACCGGCTCGGCCGCCTGACCGGCTTCAGCATCGTGTCCCTGCCCATCGTGGCGCTGGTGTTGGCGATGGGAGTTCTGGCCACGGGAGCCGAGCACCTTCTTCCCTTCGCCGCGGCCACGGTCGCCGTGACGGGCGCGGCCCTCGGGGTGGGCTCGCACCTCGGCAGCGTGATCCAGGTGCCGGTGCCGCCTCCGGGCAGCAACCCCTTCGGCAAGGGCTCGGCCGGTGGACCGCTGTCGATCGTCGTCAGCCTCATCACCGTCGTGGTGGCCGTCGTGGTGGCCGCGCCGGCCGTGGCGGTCGCCTACCTCGCGTACAGCCATGACTGGGCTCGGGTCGTCGCGTTGCCGGTGGCTGCGCTCACCGCCGTCGGCGCGCTCGCGTGGGGTGTCGTGATGGGCGGTCGCCGGCTCGACCGACGCTGGCCCGAGGTGCTGGCCGAGGTGACGTACAGGCGCTGACCTCGGACACAGCGAAGGCGCCGGCCGAAGCCGACGCCTTCACGGTGTAGGTGTCAGTTGGTGGCGTCGTCGACCTTGTCGGCGACCTCAGATGCCACGTCGTCAGCCTTCTCGGCAACGTTGTCCGCGGCGTCCTTGACGGCATCGGCGGCGTCGCTGCCCATGATGTCGTCGACCTTGTCCTTGGCTTCCTCGAAGAGGTCGCCGGCCTTGTCCTTGGCGTCCTCGAAGACGTCCTTGGCGTCATCGAGAAGCTCGGCAGCCTTGGCCTTCAGTTCGTCAGCGAATCCCATGTGTTCTCCTTGTGCGAGAGTGACCAGGACGACCGGCAGATCATCCAGCACTGTGATAGCACGACGACGGTCCATACGGTCAGCTTTCGCCCCACGTCATGGACGACGTACGGCGAACACTCGGAAACCCTTCGCCCCGGCGACTTTCTCGCAGTCCCAGCCCTCGCCCTCGAGCCACGTCGCGAGCGAGTCAGCGCCGAGGTTCCGCGCGACGACGAGCCATGCGACACCGCCGTCGGCCAGACGGGCCAGCCACCTCGTCAGCAGGTCGTGCAGCGCGGCCTTGCCGATGCGGATGGGCGGGTTGGACCAGATCTCGTCGTACAGCTCGTCGGCCGGTACGTCGTCCGGCAACGAGGTGCGTACGCGATCGCCGATGCCCAACCTGTCGGCGTTCGCCCTTGTCAGGGCCAGGGCGCGCTCGTTGACGTCGATCGCGGTGATCTGGGCCTCGGGGTCGGCGAGCCCGACCGCGACCGTGAGCGGGCCGATCCCGCAGCCCAGGTCGAGGACCCGCACCGGACCGGCAGGCGGATCACAGGAGCGCAGCAACACGGCCGTACCGACGTCCAGCCCGGTGCCGGAGAAGACGCCGCGCGAGGAGTCGAGCTCCACCTCGGCGTCCCACAGCCGCATCGGCACGCGGAAGACGTCGGCCTTGCCCGTGGGGGTCTCGAAGTAGTGACTCACGCGTCGACCTCCGGCAGCTGGCGGGTGGCTCGGGCCTCGACCGCGCGGGCGGCCAGCTCGTCGTCGGCCGGGTAGCCGACCTCTTCCAGGGTCAGCCCATGGGGCGGCATGACGCCGATCTCGCCGGCGCGCTCGCCGAGCGTGAGGAGTCCCCGCAGCCACTGGATGTCACGGCGGCCCGAGGCGACGGCGGTGAGGGCGCCCATGAGTGAGCGGACCATCGAGTGGCAGAAGGCGTCCGCCCGTACGGTCACCTCGATCGTGCCGTCCGCCAGACGTACGGCGTTCACGGTCTCGAGGGTACGGATCGTGGTGGCGCCGTCACGGCGCTTGCAGAATGCGGCGAAGTCGTGGAGGCCCAGGAGGTCCGCACCGGCGGCCGACAGCAGGGCGTCGTCGAGCGCGTCCGGGTGGAGCACGACGTGGTGGCGCCGCAACGGGTCGGCGTCGGCCGGGGAGTCCCACAGCCGGTAGACGTACCGGCGCCACACCGCGGAGAAGCGGGCGTCGAAGCCGTCGGGCGCCCTCGTCACCGCTCGTACGGCGAGGTCGTCGGGCAGCGCCCTCGGCAGTCTGCGGGCGAGCAGGGTGCCGGTGTCGATGGGGCCGCCGCGACTCGCGTCCGACTCCGCGGGCAGGTCGACGTGCACGACCTGGCCACGCGCGTGCACGCCCGCATCCGTACGTCCCGCGCACGTCAGTACAGGCGGCCCGTCCAGTCGGAGGACCCGCCCGATCCAGTCGCTGAGCTCGCCCTCGACGGTACGCAGCCCGGGCTGGGCCGCCCAGCCGGAGAAGCTCGTCCCGTCGTAGGCGACGTCGAGGCGCCAGCGAACGCTCATCGGCGGTAGCACAGGTCGTACACCACCCTGCCCGCGGCGAGACCGCGCGCTTCGTACTTCGTCACCGGCCGCTCGTCGAACCTCGGGGCCCAGCCATCGTGGACGTTCGTCAGGCTCGACGCGTCCAGCACCTCGCGCATGGCGAACGCGTAGTCCTCCCAGTCGGTCGCCAGCCGCAGCACGCCGCCTGGGCGCAGCCGGTCGGCGATCAGCTCGCACGTCTCGGGCCTGACGAGGCGCCTCTTGTGGTGGCGTGCCTTGTGCCAGGGGTCGGGGAAGAACGCGTGGACCGCCTCCAGCGAGCCGCTCGGCACCAGCCAGCGCAGCCCCTGGACGCCGTCGGCGAGCACCACGCGGGCGTTGCTGAGGTTCTTGGCCGCCAGCTTGGCGAACGTAGAGGCGAGGGCAGGCTCGAAGACCTCGAAGCCGATGACGTTCATCACCGGATGCGCGGCTGAGGTCGCCACGAGCGAGTCGCCGTTGCCGGCTCCGATCTCGACGATGGTGGGTGCTGTACGAGCGAAGATCTCGGCCCAGTCCAGGGCCTCCTGCGGCTCCACGGAGGTCGACATCGGACCACGGGCGATCTCGACGAGATAGGTGTCGCGGTGGTCGCGCCAGGCGCGCTCCTGCGAAGGGTTCATGCGGGCGCTGCGGCGAACGAAGCTGACGATCTCGCGGTGCGGCCGTACCGCGCTGTCCTGCCCCTTCACGCGCGCAACCTTATCGGTGGCGGGCGACGTCAGGCGCGGGTCCGGGGTGGACCCGGGGAGTCCATGACGTGCCGCAGCCCGTACGAGGTGTTCACTGGTTCCGAAAGGCGCGCCGCCCGGCGCGGGACACATGCGTACGTTGCTCAATCTCATCTGGCTCGTCTTCGGCGGCTTCTGGCTCGCTCTCGGCTACTTCTTCTTCGGGCTGCTCGCCTGCGTCTTCATCGTCACCATCCCGTTCGGCGTCGCGTCGTTCCGGATGGCGAAGTACGCGCTGTGGCCGTTCGGCAGCGCGGTCGTCGAGAAGCCCGGCTCGGGTGTCGCCTCCGGTCTCGCGAACGTCGTCTGGTTCCTGGTCGCGGGAATGTGGCTCGCGGTCGGGCACGTCGTCACCGCCATGGCTCAAGGCATCACGGTCGTCGGCATCCCGGTGGCGATCGCCAACATCAAGATGATCCCCGTCACCTGCTTCCCGTTCGGCAAGGAGATCGTCCCGCGGTCATCGCTCGCCCCCGGGCAGCGCCCGCTTCACTCCATCTGACCTCAGCACCTCGACCGGACAGGCATGCGGATGCCTGTCCGGTCGAGCCATGTCCGGGGTCGGCGCGTACGGCCGTCGGTCGGGAGCCCGCGTCGGTGTCCCGCCCCAGGGGTGACCCTGACGGTGGCGGGGCACTACCGTGTCATGCGCGCGGGCGCGCGCTGCCAAGCCCAGAAGGAGTGCGATGGGTTCGTACGGGTATGTGTTCACCTCGACGGTTCTCACGTTGTGGGTGATCCTCGACCCCCCGGGCCTGCTGCCGGTGTTCCTGGGGCTGACCAAGCGGATGTCGCCGAAGACCCGGAACACCGCCGCCCGACGCGCGTCGCTGGTGGCTCTCGGCGTGACCGGCATCTTCGGACTGCTGGGTCGCCGGATCCTCGACTACCTGCACGTGTCCGTGGAGGCGCTGTCGGTGTCCGGCGGGCTGCTGCTTCTGCTCGTGGCGCTGCAGCTGCTGACTGGGCACTTCGACGAGACCCCCGACGACGACGCGCCCGAGTCGAACGTGAACGTGGCGATCGTGCCGCTCGGTACGCCGCTGCTGGCCGGCCCGGGTGTGATCGTCGCGATCATGGTGGCGGTGCAGGGGCAGTCGACGCTGCAGGGCTACCTCGTGGTCGCCGGCGCGCTGCTGACGGCGATGTTCGGCGTCTGGCTGACGCTGCGCTTCGCCGAGGTGATCCGCCGCGTCCTCAAGGAGGCCGGCATCACGCTGGTGACGAGGATCGCCGGCCTGCTGCTGAGCGCCATCGCCGTACAGATGATGGCCGACGGCATCCTGGGCTTCTTCGGCCGCTGAGCCGGTCGTCGTCCGGGCGCGTCTCGCTTGCGCGTACCGGGGTCGCCGCGCAAGACACCCCGAACAGGCAATTGGTGCTCCAGTGACGCGACACGCCGGTACGAGTGGTGTGAGAGCGCCCTATTGCCTGTCCGACAGCCGGCGGTGTGGCGCCCCGGACAGACAGACGTGCGGCCTGGTTCGCGACACGCCGAGGTGGTTGCCCCACCAGCAGCAATTGCCTGTCGGCGATCCGGCTGGGCTGAACCTGTCGGCGAGCCGGCTGGGCTGAACCGATGGGCGCCCCGGTGAGTGGTTGCCGCCGCCTCCGACGCATGGACAGGCAATTGGTGCTCCAGTGACACGACACGCCTGTACGAGTGGGGCCAGCGGCGCTCATTGCCTGTCCGCGGACGGCGAGTCGAGTCCTCGGACAGGCAGAAGCGTGTCTCACGACGCGACACGCCGAGGTAACTGCCCCACCAGCACCAATTGCCTGTCCATGGGACGCCCCTGAAAGGCGGCCTCTGGCCCAGGTCAGTGCTGCTGGTGCGCCTTGATGGCGTCGTCGACGAGGTTCTGCGGCATCTGCTCGTACCCGTGGAACGTGCGGGTGAACGAGCCGGAGCCGTGGGCGAGGCCGCGGAGGTCGATGGCGTACCGGCTGAGCTCCGACTGCGGCACCAGCGCACGGATGATCGCGTGGTGCGCGTCGTCGGAGTCGGTGCCGAGCACGTGACCGCGGCGGCCGGTGATGTCGGTCATGACCGCACCCATGAACTCCTCGCCCACCGTGACGACGATCTCGTCGATGGGCTCGAGCAGCGTCACGGTCTTCGTCGTCGCGGCCTCACGCAGGCCGACCGCGCCGGCGGTCTGGAACGCCATGTCGGACGAATCGACCGAGTGGGACTTGCCGTCAACGAGCGTCACCCGTACGTCGACCAGCGGGTAGCCGGCCAGCACGCCCTTCTCGAGCTGCGACCGGACCCCCTTCTCGACCGAGGGGATGAACTGACGGGGTACGGCTCCGCCGACGACCTTGTCGACGAACTCGAAGCCGGCGCCGCGCTCGTTGGGCTCGATCTCCAGCTGGCACACCGCGTACTGGCCGTGGCCGCCCGACTGCTTCACGTGGCGACCCTGCGCCGATGCCTTGGCGATGAACGTCTCCCGCAGCGGGACCTTGATGTCCTCCTGGGCGACCTTCACCCCGTAGCGCTGGGCGAGACGGTTGAGGAGCAGGTCGATGTGGCCCTGACCCATGGTCCAGAGCACGATCTGGTCGGTCTCGACCGTGCGCTCCAGCCGGACGGTCGTGTCCTCGACGGCCAGCCGGGACAGGGCGCCGGGAAGCTTGTCCTCGTCGTTGCGCGTGGCCGCGTGGATGGCTACCGGCAGCAGCGGCTCGGGCAGGTTCCACGGCTCAACGAGGGCCGGTCGCTCCTTGCTCGACAAGGTGTCGGACGTCTCGGCCTTGCTCAGCTTGGACACGTACACGATCTGGCCGGCGATCGCGGAGTCGACGGTGGCCGTCTCGACACCGGACGGCACGGCCAGCGGTCCGACCCGCTCGTCGTCGTCGTGGTCGGGGTGCGAGGGGTCGGGGGAGCCGGTGAACAGGCTGCGGTGGCCGGAGACGTGCACGATGTCGTCGATCTTCAGCGTGCCGTTGTACACCCGGACCAGCGACAGGCGGCCGGCGAACTGGTCCGACGTCGTACGGATGACCTCGGCCACCAGCGGGCCTGACGGATCGCCGGACAGCGACTCCAGCTCCTCGCCGTCGGGGGTCGCGACGCTCAGCGTGTGGGTGCCAGGTGCCGGGAACGAGTTCTCGATCACCGTGAGCAGCTGGTCGGTACCGAGGCCGTTCAGGGAGTTGACCGGGATCACGGGGTGGAAGCGCCCGTGGAGGATGGCCCGCAGCAGGTCGGCGAGCAGCTCGTCCTCCTTGAGCTCGTCGCCCTCGAGGTAGCGGTCCATGAGGTCCGCGTCCTCGGACTCCTCGATGATGCCCTCGATGAGGTCGGACCTGTACTGCTCGATCGTCGCCAGCTCATCGGCGCTCGCGGGCCGGCTGACCAGAGACCCCGAGCTGTAGTCGTGCACCTGCTGGGAGACCAGGGACAGGTTGCCGGTGATGGCGTCGCCGGTGATGAGAGGCGCGTACGCGGGCTGCACGGACTTGCCGAGCACCGCCTGCAGGTCGCCGAGCGCGGTGTCGAAGGTCGTACGGCCGTCGTCGAGCTTCGTCACGACGATCGCACGCGGCATGCCGACCGCCGCACACTCGTGCCACAGCGCTGCCGTCGCGGGGTCGATGCCGTCTCCCGCGGCGACCACGAACACGGCGGCGTCGGCCGCGCGCAACGCCGCGCGCAGCTCGCCGACGAAGTCGGGGTGACCCGGCGCGTCGAGCAGGTTCAGGACCACCTCACCGGTGGTGAACGCCGCGAGCTGCAGCGCCGAGCTGCGCTCCAGGTCGTCCTTCTCGCCTCGGTAGCCGTCAACGTTCGAGCGCACCAAGTGCTCGAAGAGGGTGGTCTTCCCGGAGCCGCTGGAACCGACCAGGACGACGTTGCGGATGATCGACGGATCGTCGACCCGGGTGACAGGAGCGTTCGCCTTCGAACTCATGATTGGGAAGATACACGGCAGACCCCCTGGCTGTGGCCCCTACCCCGGAAGGTTTCCGGACTGCTGCCGCCCGACGTTCACGCCCCTACAGTTGCTGGCATGAGCAGCCCCGTACTCGCGCTCGTCGCGAACGCCAAGGACGGCACGGTCAGCACCTTCCGGGTCGCCGACGGACACCTCACCCGGCTCGCCGTGTCGCCGGTGGGACCGGACTGCGGCACGCTCGCGGTGGACAGCGAACGGCTGCTCGTCTACGTGGCCACCAAGCCGGGGTCCGTCGTGACCTGCACGCTCGACCCGGTGACCGGCACGCTCACCACACTCTCCGAGGCCCCTGCGCCCGGCGCCGTGGCGTACCTCGCCCTGACCCCCCACGGCGGGCGCCTGCTCGGGGTCGGCTACCACGAGGGGTACGGGCTGTGCTGGCCCGTCTCCGGCGGCGTGCTCTCCGAACCGGCGCCGAGCGTGCACCACGCGAACCTGCACAGCGTGGTGGTCACGAAGGACACCCGCCATGCGTACGTCGTCTCGTTGGGCGAGGACGCCGTCGTGCGGTACGTGCTCGGCCAGGACGGCTCGCTGACCGACCCGATGGTCGCCGCCGCGCCCGAGGGCTCCGGCCCCCGGCACATCGTGCTCAACAGCGCCGAGACCAGCGCGTTCGTGGTGACGGAGTTCTCTGGCGAGGTGCTGCACTACGCCCGGGACACCTCCACCGGAGCGCTGACGCTCACCACGGCGGCGTCGATCGTGGACCCCGCCGCCGGACTGAAGCACAGTCGCTACGGCGCCGATCCGACCGCCGAGCATCTGATCTGGGGCGCGGACGTGCACCTGGCGCCCAACGGGCACCACGCGTGGGCCAGCGAGAGATCCGGATCCACGATCGCCACCGTCCCGCTGGGCCTCAGCGGGGAGCCCGAGCCCGTGACGCTGTTCACGGCCACGGAAGCGCAGCCACGAGGCTTCGGCGTGAGCCCGGACGGTCGGTACCTGCTGGCCGTGGGGGAGAAGTCGACGACCGCGACGCTGTACGAGATCGGCGCGGACGGGTCGTTGACCGCGGTCGACCGTCAGGAGACGGGCAACGGGGCGAACTGGGTGCGGTTCGTCTAAGGTCAGTGGTCCGAGAGGCCTCAGGACCTGGCAAGGTCTTTCGGGAGCGGGACCGCTGGTGCGGTTTTGCCGATCCCCGAGCCTGGCGGTAGTGTTAGCCGCTGTTGTGCCCGGTGTGTTCGCCCCGTGGTGCCCGCAGTCTGGATAGCAAAACGCGAGAGATTGGTTCGACCCGTGTCTACGTACAGCCCGAAGCCTGGAGAGATCACCAGGACATGGCACGTCATCGATGCCTCCGACATCGTTCTCGGCCGCCTCGCCACGACCACAGCGAACCTGCTGCGCGGCAAGCACAAGCCGACGTTCGCGTCGCACGTCGACACCGGTGACTTCGTCATCGTCGTCAACGCCTCGAAGATCGCCCTCACCGGCGCGAAGCGGACCGACAAGATGGCCTACCGTCACTCCGGCCGTCCGGGCGGCCTGCGCGCCGTGCCGTACGGCGAGCTGCTGGCGCAGGACCCCCGCAAGGCGGTCGAGCGGGCGGTGTGGGGCATGCTCCCCAAGAACAAGCTGAGCCGCGCGCAGCTGAGCAAGCTCAAGGTCTACGCAGGCCCGGAGCACCCGCATTCCGCGCAGCAGCCCCAGCCGTACACGATCACCCAGATCGCCCAGTGAGATTGAGGAACTGACCAGTGTCTGACACCGCAGCCGTTGAGCTCGAGGGCGAGGAGATCGCCTCCTTCACCGACGAGGCTGACCGCGAGATCGCGTACCGCTCCGAGGCCGTCCCGTCCAGCGCTTCTCCGTCGGCCCGTCCGGCCGTCGTGACGAAGACCGGCGGCACCGGCCGTCGCAAGGAGGCCGTGGCGCGTGTGCGTCTCGTCCCCGGCTCCGGCACCTGGTCGATCAACGGCCGTCAGCTCGACGACTACTTCCCCAACAAGGTGCACCAGCAGATCGTGTCCGAGCCCCTGGAGACCGCTGCGGTCGCCGGCTCGTACGACGTGATCGCCCGCATCAACGGTGGTGGCGTGACCGGTCAGGCCGGCGCCCTCCGTCTGGGGATCGCCCGTGCGCTCAATGCCGCCGATGCCGAGGCCTCGCGCCCCGCGCTCAAGAAGGCCGGCATGCTGACCCGCGACGCGCGGATCAAGGAGCGCAAGAAGGCTGGTCTCAAGAAGGCCCGCAAGGCTCCGCAGTACAGCAAGCGCTGATCGCGGGACGTCCCTGAGATGGGTCGTCTCTTCGGCACCGACGGCGTGCGGGGGGTCGCGAACAGCGACCTCACCGCAGAGTTGGCCGTGGACTTGTCCGTCGCGGCTGCTCATGTCCTCGGCGAGGCTGGCGCCTTCGGCGACGGCCATCGTCCGCGGGCCCTGGTGGGCCGTGACCCTCGCGCCTCCGGCGAGTTCCTCGAGGCTGCCGTCGTGGCGGGCCTCGCGAGCGCTGGCGTCGACGTGGTCCGCGTGGGCATCGTCCCGACCCCCGGCGTCGCCTACCTCGTGGCCGCCACCGGTGTCGACCTCGGCGTGATGCTGTCCGCCTCGCACAACCCGATGCCCGACAACGGCATCAAGTTCTTCGCCCGCGGCGGCATCAAACTCGACGACGACCTGGAAGACGCCATCGAGCTGCGCATGGGCGAGACCTGGCAGCGTCCGACCGGCGCCGGCGTGGGGCGCGTCACCGACGACCTGGGCATGGTCGATGCGTACATCGCCCACCTCGTGTCCTCGCTCGGCGCCGATGCCAGCCTCGAGGGTCTGACCATCGTCATCGACTGCGCCAACGGCGCGGCCTCGGTGACCGCTGTGAACGCCTTCGCGGCGCAGGGTGCGACGGTCATCGGCATCCACCACACGCCCGACGGGCTCAACATCAACGATCGCTGCGGGTCCACGCACATGGACGACCTGCAGAAGGCCGTCATCGACCACGGCGCGGACCTCGGCATCGCCCTCGACGGCGACGCCGACCGCTGCCTCGCCGTGGATGCCAACGGCGCCCTCGTCGACGGCGACCAGATCCTCGCGATCCTGGCCGTGGCCATGCGTGAGAGCCACGAGCTTCAGTCCGACACCGTCGTGGCGACCGTGATGAGCAACCTCGGCTTCCTGCACGCCATGCGGGCTCAGGGGATCCGGGTCGACCAGACCAAGGTCGGCGATCGGTACGTGCTGGAGTCGATGAACGCCAACGGGTTCACGCTCGGCGGCGAACAGTCCGGCCACGTCATCATGAGCGAGTTCGCGACGACCGGCGACGGCGTCCTCACCGGGCTCCACCTCACCGCGCGGATGGCACGGACGGGCAAGCCGCTCGCCGAGCTGGCGAACGTCATGACGCGGCTGCCGCAGGTGATGGTCAACGTGCGCGGCGTCGACAAGCTCCGCGCCGGCTCCGACCTCGAGATCAAGTCCGCGATCAGCGCGGCGACCAAGCGGCTGGGTGACGGCGGCCGCGTGCTGCTGCGTCCCTCGGGCACCGAGCCGGTCGTACGAGTCATGGTCGAGGCGCCCACGTACGACGAGGCCCAAGAGGTGTGCGAGCACCTGGCGGAGATCGTGAAGGCCCGGGTCAGCCTGTCGTGACCGGGCGGGCGTGAAGCTCCCGTACGAGATCCCCGCGGGTCTGCTGTCGCAGGCCTGGCTGGGGGAGGACTGGGCCGACTTCCTGCGTCGCCTGCCGAGGCTGGCCGACGAGATCACCGACGAGTGGCGGCTGACGTACGACGGGGAACCCCGCTTCGGCTACACCGCGCTGGTCGCACCCGTGACGACGGAGGACGGCCGGCGCGGCGTGCTCAAGCTCGGGATCGCCGACGAGGACGGAGCAGGTGAGCCCGTCGCGCTCCAGGTGTGGGATGGTGTGGGCGCTGTCGAGCTCTGGCGCGCCGACCCTCGGCGGGGAGCCATGGTGCTGGAGCGGCTCAGGGACGAGTCGCTGGCGACGATCGACGACCTGGCCGCGTGCGAGGTCGTCGGCGGCCTGTACAGCACGCTGCACCGTACGCCCTCTCCCCGCCTCCCGGAACTGCGACCGTTGCTGGCGCGCTGGCTCGACCAGGTGCGAGCCATGCCGCGCGACGCGGTGCCGTCGAGGTTCGCGGAGCAGGCGCTGGCGGCGTCCGAGCGGCTGCTGCGGGAGGCGCCGACGGCGGTCCTGCATGGAGACTTGCACTACGACAACGTGCTCGCCGGCGACCGTGCGCCGTGGATCGTCATTGACCCGAAGGGCTATGCCGGCGACCCGGCGTACGAGCTCGCTCCGATGCTCTGGAACCGCTGGGCCGACCTGGGTGACGAACCGGGCGTACGGATCCGTGACCGGTTCTGGACACTCGTCGACGCGTCGGGTCTCGACGAGCTGCGCTGCCGCGACTGGGTGGTCGTCCGCGCGGTCGTCTGCGTCGCCTGGGAGCACGAGACAGCGGCAGGACGGGAGCTCACCGGCGCGCAGCTGGACTGGGTGACGCGCTGCATCACCGTCGCCAAGGCGATGCAGGCGATCTGAGACCCCCTCCCCGGCGATCCGCGGCGGGCACGGGGTGCCCTAGCCTGGCTGCATGAGCATGGAGCCGACCGACGTAGGGCCGAAGTACGGGGGACACCTCGAGGTCACCGAGCTGGACCGCCAGCAGGCGCTGAGCCTCATCAATGCCGCGCAGGTGCAGGGCTTCCTCACGACCGAGGAGCACGAGCACCGCGCGCTCGCGATCCGTAGCGCCACGCAGTACGACGACCTGCGTCCGGTGACACGGGACCTCAGCAACGTCACGTACACCCCCGTGGTCGTGGCCCACTCGGCTCCCGTGGCGATGCCCGGCACCCCGGTCAGTGCCGTGCGCGTCGGCGTGTTCAGCGGGTCATCGCTCGAAGGCCGGTGGGCGGTGCCGTCCACGATGAAGCTGTTCGCGATGTTCGGCGGGTTGAACCTCGACTTCACCGACGCCGTGTGGACCTCGGACGAGGTGGTCATCGAGACGGTCGCGGTGTTCGGCGGCGTCGACATCAAGGTGCCGGACGGGGTCGAGGTGCTGGACCACACCTTCGCCATCTTCGGCGGCACGAGCGTGAAGCGGACGACGCCCGTTCCCGGCGGCAAGCGCGTCATCCTCAA
>JAPUEI010000009.1:120979-122867 GCA_027492675.1 Propionibacteriaceae bacterium
GCAGGTCACGGTCGCAGCACTCGCACGACGGTCGCATCTCCAACATGGCCGCACGCTAGCGGCCCCGCCGGCTCAGACCTTGCGAATTCTCACCCATTCGATGTTGTGGGCCAGCCCCTTGCGCAGCACGACCGTGGCGCGACCGCGGGTGGGCCTGATGTTCTGCACGAGGTTGGGCCCGTTGACGGCGTCCCAGACGGCCTTCGCGGTCTCGACGGACTGCTCCTCGGTGAGGTCCGCGAACCGCGTGAAGAACGAGGTCGGGTCGCGGAATGCGGTCTCGCGCAGGTGCAGGAAGCGATCGACGTACCACTGGCGGATCGCACGCTGGGAGGCGTCGACATAGACGCTGAAGTCGAAGAAGTCACTGACCGCCAAGGCGCCGCTGCCGTCCGGCCGCGGGCGCGGCGGCTGGAGCACGTTGAGGCCCTCGACGATGAGGATGTCGGGCTGGTTCACGGTGATCGTCTCGCCGGGCACGATGTCGTACACGAGGTGGCTGTACACCGGTGCCTGCACGCCCTCCTCGCCGGATTTCACCGCGCGGACGAAGCGTACGAGCGCGCGGCGGTCGTACGACTCCGGGAAGCCCTTTCGCTCGGTGAGGCCACGACGTTCGAGCTCGTCGTTGGGGTACAGGAAGCCGTCGGTGGTCACCAGATCGACGGTCACGCCGTCGCGACGCAGCAGCTCCCGCAGCAGCCGGGAGGTGGTCGACTTGCCGACCGCGACCGATCCCGCGACGCCGATGACGAACGTGGTCTTGCGCTCCGACAAGCGCAGGAACGAGTTCTGCTCGCGGTAGAGCAGCGACTTGTGCTCGATGTAGGTGTTCACGAGCTCGGTGAGCGGCAGGTAGATCTGGCGCACCTGGTCGAGGTCGATCGGGTCGCCCGTGGAGCGGATGTTGGCGAGTGTCTGCTCGGAGAGGTCGAGCTCGTGGTGGCGGGCGAGCTCGGCCCAGTGCGAGCGCCTCAGGGTCAGGTACGGCCCGTACGGGTCGTCCTCCGGCTCATCCATGCGCCACCTCCGCCAGAAACCCTCTCAAGCCCGGGGGTGCCATGTCCACGCGACACGTCCACGGGGTGGGGGACGGACCCGCCAGTAGAGTGACCCGCATGTGCGGAATCGTCGGGTACGTAGGGCCGCGGCAGGCCGAGGAGGTCGTCATCGGCGGCCTGAGACGCATGGAGTACCGGGGGTACGACTCGGCGGGCATCGCCGTCGTCGCCGACTCCGGCCTCGTCATGGCCAAGAAGGCCGGCAAGCTCGCGAACCTCGTGACCGAGCTCGGCGAGCACCCACTGCCGCCCTCGCAGCAGGGCATCGGCCACACCCGTTGGGCTACCCACGGCGGCCCCACCGACGGCAACGCCCACCCGCACGCCTCGTCGAGCGGCCGCGTCGCGGTCGTCCACAACGGCATCATCGAGAACTTCGCCACGCTGCGCGCCGAGCTCGCGGCCGAAGGCGTGACGTGCCTCAGCGAGACCGACACCGAGATCGCCGCGCACCTGCTGGGTCGCGAGCTGGATCACGGCGCCGCACTGGCCGATGCGATGCGTACGGTCTGCTCCCGTCTCGAGGGCGCGTTCACCCTCGTCGCGGTCGACGCGAAGACCCCGGACCGGATCGTGGCGGCCCGCCGCAACTCTCCGCTCGTCGTGGGTGTCGGCGAGGGTGAGGTGTTCGTGGCCTCGGACGTGGCGGCCTTCATCGAGTACACCCGCGAGGCCGTCGAACTCGGCCAGGACCAGGTCGTCGAGGTCACCCCGGACGGCTACATCGTGACGACGTTCGCCGGAGAGCCGGCCGACTCGAAGCCGTACCACATCGACTGGGACCTCTCGGCCGCCGAGAAGGGTGGCTACGACTGGTTCATGCGCAA
>JAPUEI010000010.1:0-1101 GCA_027492675.1 Propionibacteriaceae bacterium
AGGCGTACGGCCATCGCGACCCGGTGACCGGCGAGGTGGTGCTGCTGCCGAAGCCGACCGACTTCTCGGAGATCGAGGTTCCCCTCACCGAGGAGCAGGCGCGAGCCGGTGCCGGATCCTGCATGGACTGCGGCGTCTGCTCGGAGTGCCAGGAGTGCGTCCACGCGTGCCCGGCGTTCGCGATCCGGATGGACCAGCGCGACACGATCAGCGAGATCGAGGTCGGCGCGGTGGTCGTCTCCACCGGCCACAAGCTGTTCGCCGCCGACCTCAAGCCGGAGTACGGGTTCGGGCAGTTCCCGAACGTCATCACCGGCATGCAGATGGACCGGCTGCTCGCCCCGACCCGCCCGTTCAACACCGTGCTGCGGCCCGGTGACGGCAAGGTGCCGGAGCGGATCGGCTACGTCTCCTGCACGGGGTCGCGCGACAAGCAGGTCGGCAACCCGCTGTGCTCGAAGTTCTGCTGCATGTACTCCATCAAGCAGAACCAGCTGATCATGGGCGCGCTGCCGCTGGCCGACGTGAGCATGCACTACATCGACATGCGCGCGGCCGGCAAGCGGTACGAGGAGTTCTACCAGCAGTCCAAGGACATGGGCGCGCAGTACATCAAAGGCCGGGTCTCCAAGATCACGGAGGAGCCCAACGGTGACCTGCTCGTCCGCTACGAGGACATCGAGAACGGCGGCGGCATCGTCGAGGCCTCGTACGACCTCGTCGTGCTCGCGGTCGGCATCCAGCCGAACCGCGAGGTCGAGAACCTGTTCAGCGGCGTACCCCTGGGACTGGATGAGTCCTACTACGTCGCCGAGCCCAGCGCCGAGCTGAATCCGGGCGAGACCAACATCCCGGGTGTCTTCGTCGCCGGCACCGCGTCGGGCGCCAAGGACATCGTCGACACCATCCTCCACGCGGGGGCGGCGGTCGCCCAGGTCGCCGCGCACCTCGAGCACCACCACTTCACCGAGGAGGCCCTCGTATGAGCAGCAAGCCCGTCGAGCCCGGCGGCGAGAAGCCGGGCGAGGGTCGTCGCATCGGGGTGTACATCTGCCACTGCGGCGGCAACATCTCCGACTACGTCGACGTCGAAGCGGTCCG
>JAPUEI010000010.1:1201-27450 GCA_027492675.1 Propionibacteriaceae bacterium
TTCGACACGTACGCGCCCGACGAGGGCGAGTACGGCTACGGCATGGACGGCGTCGTCACGCTGCCCGAGTTCAAGAAGCTGGTCGACTCCTCGACCGGCGCCCTGTCGTACCACGGTCGTCTCGTCCGCTCCATCGCGTACATCTACTGCGTCGGGTCCAGGCAGGAGGCGCCGGGCAACGAGTACTGCTCGAAGTACTGCTGCACGGCCACCGCGCACGCGGCCCTGCAGGTGGACGCGCTGGACCCGTCGATCCGGCAGTTCCACGTCTACCGCGACATCCGGACGTACGGGAAGTACGAGCTGCTGTACAACGAGGCACGCGAGGGCGGCTCGACGTTCCTCAAGTTCGCCGACGGCGACGCGCCCAGCGTCGCCAAGCTGCCCAAGGGCGGACTCGGGGTGACGGTCACCGACGTGCTCACCGACAGCCGCGAGGTGACCCTGCCAGTCGACCTCGTCGTGCTCGTCACGGGCATGGTGCCGCGCGAGAACACGTCGCTGTCGAGCCTGCTCAAGCTGCCGCTCGGTTCGGACGGGTTCTTCAACGAGATCCACCCGAAGCTGCGGCCGGTCGAGACGGTCGTCGACGGCGTGATGATCGCCGGCTGCTGCCAGAGCCCCCGGACGGTGGGCGAGAGCGTCTCCGCCGGTCTGGCCGCCGTCGCCCAGAGCGCCGCGCTGCTCAAGAAGGGCTTCGCGGAGCTCGAGCCGCTCGTCGCGCGGGTCGACCCCGACAAGTGCACGGGCAGCGGCGAGTGTCTGACGACGTGCCCGTACGAGTGCATCACGAGCATCGAGTGGGACGGCCGCCGCGTCGCGACGATCGATCCCGCGACGTGCAAGGGCTGTGGCGGGTGCGTGCCGGTCTGCGGGCAGGACGCGATCGACCTGCTCGGCTACACGGACGCCCAGATGCGGGCGGCCATCGAGGAGCTCGTCGCCGAGCCGGTCAAGGAGCCAGTCGCATGAGCCAGACACTGCGTGACCCTCGCGAGGTGATCCGCGAGGAGCCGTTGATGCACAAGGTGATCATCGAGGCGCTCAAGGGAGGTCCGGCCACCATCGGCGAGATCGCCGAGCGGATCGGGCACCCCACCCACGAGGTCGTCTACTGGGTGATGGGCATGCGCCGGTACGGGCTGCTCGTGGAGGGCAAAGAGGCCGACGACGACGGCTACTTCGGCTACAGCGTGGTCGGACAGGGCGATGCCGCTGCCGTCCTAGAGGAGTGTGAGTACGAATGACCCTCGTCAACCTGAACCTCATCACCGACCTGCAGATGTTCGGGGCCGCTGAGGTCAACGCGTGCGTGAGCTGCGGCAACTGCACAGCGATCTGCCCGCTCGCCGACAACGACGCGACCTTCCCGCGCCGGTTCATCCGGTTGGCGCAGGTCGGGCTCACCGACGACCTGGTCGCGAGCAAGGAGCTGTGGACCTGCTACCAGTGCGGCATGTGCACCAACCGGTGCCCGCAGGAAGCGGACCCGGCCGAGTTCATGGCCACGGCGCGCCGGTACGCGATCGCGCACTACGACAAGTCGGGCATCGCTCGCATCCTGTACACCAAGCCGGTCCTGGGCGCCCTCATCACCGTGGTGGCCGGGCTGTTCTTCGCGCTGTTCTTCGCGTCGATCCACGGCACGCAGGACACCCAGTCGCTCAAGCTGTTCGACTTCATCCCGTATCCCGTGATCCACACCATGGGCATCGTGCTGATGGTGGTCGTGGCCTTGTTCAGCCTGCTCGGCGTGGGCCTGTTGGCGCGAGACATCGCCAAGCGGGACGGGGTGACGTGGGGCTCGCTGTTCGGGTCGGGCGCGGCGTGGAAGCGTACGGGGAAGGCCCTCTGGTACGCCCTCGGCATCGAGTCACTCGGTCAGAAGCGCTACCGCGAGGACTGCGCTGACGACGATCCCGTCGAGCCCCTGTACAAGCGGCGCTGGCTCATCCACGCGCTCACCATCTGGGGCTTCCTCGGGCTGCTGGCGGCGACGACCATCAACTACGGGATGGACGTCTTCGGCCTCAAGGCCACGGGCACCTGGGTGCCGATCTGGTACCCCGTACGCCTCCTCGGCACCATCGCCGGCCTCTCGCTGATGTACGGCGTGAGCTGGTTCATGGTGTTCCGTGCCAAGAAGCTCGGGGAGACCTGGAAGGACAGCAAGCCGTCCGACTGGCTGTTCCTCGTGCTGCTGTGGATCACGGGCCTGACAGGCTTCCTCATCGAGATTGCGCTGTACCTGCCGTCCGCGCAGGTCTGGGGCTACTGGGTGTTCCTGATCCATGTCGCCGTCGCGATGGAGCTCGTGCTGTTCCTGCCGTTCAGCAAGTTCGCCCACGCCATGTACCGACCGGTGTCGCTGTTCTTCTACGGGCTCGCCCGAGAGAAGGTCGACCAGCCGGCGTGAGTGGTTGCCACCACTGGGTGAGGGCGCTGACCGACGGGTCGGCGCCCTCATCGCTGTTCTACGCCCGCGCCACGTCCACGAGCGGGGCCAGCCCGGTGTGGAGCTGGTCGAGCAGGTCGGCGCCGTCGAGGCCCGTGCCGTGTGGGGCCACGATCGGGTGGCTCGGCGCGCGGTCGGCGAGATGGCGCGCGAACGCCTCGTACAGCGTCCTGCTCCGGAACACGTTCCCGAGCACGCACACCGGGTCGTCGGGGGAGCCGTCGACCTGCGACAGCCCGGCGACGACCGAGGTGACCAGCTCGTACGCGGCGTCGTGGAGCACCTGGGCAGCGACCTCGTCGGTCGCGGCGAGGTCGTCGACGCGGCGCGCGTACGAGGCGACGCGCGCCACGCGGCCAGGGTCGCCCTGCAGCGTGAGGTACGTCATGGCCGGGTCGCCGAAGTCGGCGCGGACGAGGTCGAGCAGGGCCGTCGCGGGGCCACGTCCGTCGAACGCGCGCAGCGCCATGTCGATCGCGCGCCGGCCGATCCAGAAGCCGCTGCCGGCGTCGCCGAGCAGCCAGCCCCACCCGTCCACGCGCAAGGCGGTGGTGGCGCCAACGCCGAGGGTCACCACACCGGTGCCGGAGGCGATGACGCAGCCTGTCCGGTCGCCCAGCGCGCCGAGGTAGCTGGTGACCGAGTCGTGCGCGAGCAGCACCGTACGCGTGCCGTCATCGCGCAGCTCGGCCAGCAGCGCGGCGGCGGTGTCCTCGACACCCAGCCCGGTCGTGCCGACCAGCACGGTCGCAGCGCCCTCGGGTGCTGCGGCGCGTACGGCGGCGGCCAACTGAGGGATGCGCGGCCTGGAGGTGTCGACGCCGATGCCCTCCCAGACCTGCCCTTCGGCGTTCCGAGCCCGGCATCCCGACTGCCCGCCATCGAGGGCCACCCGTGAAGTCATGGTGGGCAGTCTAGGGATCGGCGTTTCGTCGCCAGGACGCACCGCCGATGAGTAGCGTCGGCAGGGTGACCATCACCACTTTGCCCACGTCCACGCCCGAGGCCCAGGGGGTCGATCCGCGCGCCATCAAGGCCATGGTCGATCGCTGGGAGGCGGGTGGCACCCGGCCCTTCGCGCTGACGATCATCCGCCACGGACACGTCATCGCGTCGAGCACCTGGGCGCCGTACGTGCCCAGCGACAACGTGCTCAAGTACTCGCTGTCGAAGACGTTCACGGCGTCCGCGGTGGGCATGGCCGTCGCGGACGGGCTGTTGGAGATCGACGCTCCGGTGGTCTCGTACTTCCCGGAGATCACCGGCGTCGGACCGCGGGCGGCGCGGATGACCGTACGGAACGTGCTCTCGATGGCGTCGGGGCACGTCGAGGACACGGTGCCGCTGCTCGACCCGGAGGACCCCCTCGGGGCGTTCCTGCGCATCGAGCCGGCACGTGAGCCGGGAAGCCTGTTCTGCTACAACCAGGGCTGCACGCTGACCCAGTCGGCGCTCGTGCAGCGGGTCACCGGCCAGCGGTTGAGCGAGTACCTGCGGCCGCGGCTGTTCGACCCGCTCGGCATCGGGCCCATCGAGTGGCTCCCGCTGGGTCCGTACGATCAGGGCTTCTCGGGACTGCACATCACCTGCGAGGCCGTCGCGAGGCTCGGGCTCACGCTGCTGAACGGCGGCCTGTACGGAGGGGAGCGGCTGCTCACGCAGGCGTGGACCGACGAGGCCATGACCGTACAGGTGGCGAACGGCCCCTCGAACCCGGACTGGCAGCAGGGGTACGGCTTCCAGATGTGGCGCAGCCGCCATGGCTGGCGGGGCGATGGGGCGTTCGGACAGCTCTGCCTCGTGCTGCGCGACCTCGACCTCGTCGTCGCCGCGTGCGCGCAGACCGAGGACATCCAGGCTGAGCTCGACGCGGTGTGGGAGGAACTGCTGCCCGGTCTGTACGACGAGGCACTGCCCGCCGGCGAGGACCTCCGGGAGTACCTCGCGTCGCGGCAGCTGCCGACGATCGTCTCCACGGTCGAGGGCGGGCAGGGGCGGTACGAGCTCGCGGCGAGCGGCTCGGCGGCGGCGATGGTCGCGGCGTCCGGCACGGTCGTCCTCGACGGCTCCACGCTGACGCTCGACGACGGGACCGGCGCCGTCTCCGTACCGCTCGGCCCTGAGTGGCAGAGGATGGAGACCACGCTGCCCGACGGACGGCTCGTACGTACCGCGGGGACAGGCGGCTGGACCGCGCCCGGCGTGCTGGAGGCCCGGATCGTGCCGCTGCACAGCCCGCACGTGCTCGACGTACGGCTCGACACGCACGCCGGCACGGCCGTGCTCGACTGGCAGACCGCGCCGCTCGGGAACGTCAGCCTGGCGCGCAAGACGTTCTTGGCAAGGGCGTTTGGTTAGGGCGAAGCGGCTGGTCAGGACGTCTGTCTGCCGGGTTTCCGCCAGGATCCGCTCGCGGAACGCTCCCAGGGGAGCGTGCCGACTGGATCCTGGCGGATATCCGGCGCGCGGAGAAGCAGAGCCCTCCGCACCGTGGTGACGATGTAGTCGGGATCATCGAGGTGGTGCCATCCGAAGCGAAGCACCAGGTAGCCGTGCGTGATGTAGACGTTCTGCTTCTCGCGGTCCTCGACGAAGTCGCTGAGTGACGTGTGGTGCTCGCGGCCGTCGAACTCGATGACGACCTTGAGGTCGGCGAACAGCACGTCGGGGTGCAGCAGGAGGCCGGCGACCCTGAGCGGGACGTTCGCGACCCACCCCGTGATCCCTGCCGCGCGCAGGATGCGGTGGAGTCGTAGCTCCGCATAGGACCAGGGGTTGGAGATGCAGGCCGCGACCACGCACCGACGGACAGCCTGGCCCGATGTACCGGCGAGGCTGGTCAGTGCGTCCTGGATCTCGTCGAGGGTTGCCAGCCGTCGGCGCAGTACCTCCGTGAGCGCCCGCCCGTCGTCCGTCGCGGCCAGTTCGACGGCGGCGTACGCGGCGGTGACCGTGGAGATCCCCGCTCGGTTCACGACGAACCACGACTCGACCTGGTGGCGCCAGATCGCGATGCGCCCGCGGCTGCGCAGGGTGGGGTGTGCGAGGTAGGTCGTCGGAGGCGGCGGGGTCGCGAGCCAGAGACTCGCCGCAGTGGCCGCGTGGAGCGACCCGTCACCGGCCCAGGCCGTGACGGCGCGCAGCCAGCCGTCGTAGCCGGAGTCAGCGGGCACGAACGTGCCTGGAAGCGGGCGGGAGAGGACTCCCGCCGCAACCAGCCGGCGGAGGGTCCTGCACAACGTCGGGTGGCCGGCCACAGTGATGACGCCATCAGCGGCCAGGATCGCGGACACATGTCGGTTCATGCCCAGGACCATGGGCGGAACAACTCAGATGCGTCAGTTATCCACAGATCTCATGTGGAGGTAATTCCCTGTGGACTGTCCGGAAATGGCCAGGATCATCGCCAGCAAGCGCTTGGCCGGGTTCTCGGCGCGGGATGTTGGCGGATTTCCGGCAGGCGCCCGGACTCAGGCCTCGATGAGCCCGTCGGCCTTGCCGAGGAGATTCACCGAGGTGGCCACCGCGGTCCGGGCCTGCTGCAGTCGCGCGGTCGGCCCCTTCCCGGCGGCGAGGCTGGAGACCACCGAGTAGACCCGGATGGGGTCGCCGTGGGTGATCAGCGTGGGAATGTACTCCGCCTTGCTCACGCTGAACCCGCTTCCCGCCGAGGTGAACGTGAAGCGCACCGTGATGCCCTCGTACGTCCTCGGCTGGGTCTCGAGCTGCTGCGCCACGAGGTTGCCCATCCCGTACACCACCCACTTGCCGTTGACCTTCGTGATCGGCTGGACGACGTGGACGTGCTCGCCGAACACCAGGTCGACGTCCGGGGAGGCGGTGAGCGCCTTGGCCAGCTGCTCCTGCTCGGCGGTCGGCTTGACCTGGTACTCGTTGCCGCCGTGCATCTGTACCACGACGATGTCGGCCCCGGCCTGGCGCGCGGCGTGCGCCTGCGCGAGCAGGTTGGGCGCGTCCCAGAACGACACCGCCCACTGCTTGTCCTTCGGCAGCACCAGGCCGTTCAGCGAGTACGTACCGCCCACGATGCCGACCTTCACACCGGCGCCCGTCGTGACGATGACAGGCTTGGCGCGCTCCTCCGGTGAGGTGAACGTGCCGACGTGCTTGACGCCTGCCTGGTCGAGGAAGGTGGCCGTCCGTACGAGTCCGGTGAAGCCCTGGTCGATCGAGTGGTTCGAGTCGGTGGTGCAGGCGTCGTACCCCATCGAGCCGATCCAGGCCGCAATCTGCGGCGGGGCCGCGAACACCGGGTAGCCCTGGTACGGACCGCCCTTCGGCGCGAACGGCACCTCCTCCTGACAGATCGCGACGTCCGCCCCGGAGATCACGGGCTTGAGATCGGCGAACATCGGATCGAAGTCGAAGCCGTCGATGCCCTTGCCGGTGCGCTTGGCCTCCGATTGGGCGCTCCAGTAGACCGTGTTGTGCCACAGCAGGTCGCCGTTCATGACGAGGGTGGCGGTACGGGCGGGGGTCGGAGTGGGAGTGGGGGTCTGCGTGGGAGTCGGGGTGGCGCTGGCGGCGCTGACACTGGGCGCCGGTGCCGTCGACACGGGGCCGGTGGCGGTCGGTTGGGCAACCGCGCAGCCGTACAGACATGTGGCGAGGGCCACGACGACGAGGGGATGGCGCGGACGCGCGTGCTGTGCGGACATGAGGCCTCTTCTGGGGGTCACGACTCCTACACGCCGATCGTCCCAGGCCGGTTGCCGCGCCCACGCACCGGGGCGGGATGTGCGGTTAGCCGATCCACGTCCACGACCGCATGATCACGTCGAGCGTGGCGCCCGAGGAGGCGCCCGTGTCGACCAGCACGTACACCCAGTCCTTGTGTACGGCGCACGCGACGTACTGGTCGCCGCTCGGCCCGGACATCCACACCCCGGTGGTCGCCGCTCCGTCGAGCGACTCCCACGGCCTCGTCTTGCTCTGTCCCGTGCCGACGCGCGTGGCCAGCTCGGCGGCACAGGTCGTCGCGGTGGTGCGGTACGTCTTCACCACGAGTGCCTCGCCGTCGCTGGTGATCCTCAAGGGGGTCTGCAGCGTGCGGTTCGCGTCGACCGTCCAGCCGGCGGGGACGACCACGCGAAAGGTGTCCGCGGTCACCTCCCTGGGCTGCCTGGTCTCGATGCCGGTGAACAGGTTGGTCGGCATGCTCACCGGCGTGGCTGACATCCACGTGACCGCCCTGACCACGGCGAAGATGATGGCGACCACGATCAGGATGCTTCGCGGCTTCCACTCCTGGACCGGCCGGGGCGGTGGTGTTGGGGCCGGGGCCGGGGCCAACGTCGGCGGGACACTGCCGGGCGCCAACGAGGTGTACGGCGGGAGGTGGTCGTATCCGGAAGGGGTCGCGACCGGGACGCGGGGGGTGTCGGAGTAGGGCACCGGTCAGGCGATGTCGTACGTCAGCGTGAGGTGGTGCGTGCCGTCCTCGTCGATGAGGATGTCGCCGGTGCCGCGGATGCCGACGAGCTCGCCGGTGCCGGAGCCCGACACGATGCGGAACCAGGCGTCCTCCCGACCACCCTCGGGACCGGTCGTCGCCGCATGCGCGAACGAGAACGTGCCGCGGCGGCCGTCGACGAGGCCGTCGAACGACTCCAGAGCGACGTACGTGCCGCCGTGCGTCGGGTCGAAGGCCGAGCAGAACAGCGCCTGCGAGTGTCCCTCGATCGCCCCGGAGAACCTCTTGGTGATGGTCGCGAGGCCTGTGGGGAGGGCGGTCTCGACGTCGAGGTCCTGCTCGGACGGGCTGAAGTCCGTGACGATGAACGAGCTCGTGGTGTCCATGGCACCACGGTACGAGGTCCGGCGTGGCGCGGGCGCGATTCCGCCAACAGACGCGCGGCAGACGGCGGCACGATTCCGCTGACCGTGTGCGCCGGACGGCCTGAAAGCGTCGTCCGGAGGGCGTCGGCCGGCGGGGTCCTCCCGGCGATAGGTTGGGGCCCATGACCGACCTGCATGAAGCCGTCGCTGCCCAGATCCCCCGTGCTCTCGACGATGTGATCCGCCTCGTGGCGATCCAGTCCGTCAGCTCCCAGCCGGAGCACTTCGCTGATGTGGATGCGTCGGCCCGGGCGGTCGCGGACCACCTCGTGGAGCTGGGCTGCCCCGACGTACGGATCGTGGCCGAGGGCGGACGCCCCGCGGTGATCGGCCGTTTCGAAGGCCCCGCCGGCGCGCCCCGCGTCTGCCTGTACGCCCACCACGACGTCCAGCCCGTCGGCGACGCCGCCGTCTGGGAGACGCCCGGGTTCGAGGCCACCATCAAGGGCGACCGTCTGTACGGGCGTGGTGCGGCCGACGACAAGGGCGGCATCGGCGTCCACCTCGCCGCGTTGCGGGCCCTCGGCGACCTGCCCGTGGGCGTCACCGTCTTCGTCGAGGGCGAGGAGGAGCACGGCTCCCCGAGTCTCGGCGCGATCATCGCCGCGCACACCGAGCTGCTCCGCGCCGACGCGTACGTGATCACCGACTCGGGCAACTGGGATGTCGGCGTGCCGGCGTTCACGACCACGCTGCGCGGCGTCTGCGACTGCGTCGTCGAGGTCGCCACGCTCGACCACGCGATCCACTCGGGCCAGTTCGGCGGCATCGTGCCCGACGCGCTGACGACGCTGTGTCGACTGCTCGCGACCCTCCACCACGCGGACGGCAGCGTGGCGGTGGGTGGTCTCGCCACGGCCCCCGACTCGGACCTCGTCTACCCCGAGGATCGCTTGAAGGCGGAGTCCGGCGTGCTTGACGGCGTCTCGTACCTCGGCAAGGGCTCGGTCGTGTCCCGCGTCTGGTCGCAGCCGTCGATCACGGTGATCGGCATCGACGCGCCCAGCGTCGCGGACGCCTCGAACACGCTGTTCCCGACCGCTCGGGCCAAGGTCAGCCTGCGCGTCGCCCCTGGTCAGCGCGCGACCCAGGCGCTCGACGCCCTCGTCGCCCACCTGGAAGCGAACGCGCCCTGGGGCGCGAAGGTGACGGTCACCCGAGGGAGCGCCGGCGACCCCGGCGTGCTGCCGGTCGAGGGTCCGATCGCCGACGCGGCGACGGCGGCGTTCACGGAGGCGTACGGGGTGGCGCCGGTCCACATGGGACAGGGGGGCTCGATCCCGATGGCCGCGGACTTCCAGCGGCAGTTCCCGGACGCGACCATCCTGCTGACCGCGGTGTGCGACCCCGACTCGCGGATGCACGGCCCCAACGAGAGCCTGCACCTGGGCGACTTCGCGAAGGCCGCGCTCGCCGAGGCGCTGTTCCTCGCCCGGCTCGGCGGCCGCTAGACGTCCTCGAGCCAGAGCGCTGCGCGCGGGCACGCCTTCACGGCCCGGCCGGCCTGGCCGACGTCGGAGCTCGCGAGCTCGCCCTTGGGCACGATCGGGTAACCCCACCGATCGAGGCCGATGATCCGGCTCGCGGCCACGGCGCACTGTCCGATGCCCTCGCACTCGACGGGGTCGATACGGAGGGTCTGGCCCGACGGCTGATCGCGCCCGAGGATGCGGTCGAGGGCGCTCATCGAGACACCCCCGGCATCCGGGTCGCGAGCCGTCGACGGCACGCCGACCCTGACGCGTGGTCCTCGAGGTGCTCGGCGAACGTGGTCGCCGCCGAGCGGATCAGCCGCGTCGCGCCGTCCGGATGGCGACAGGCGCCGCGGCCTTCGACGGACTCCACATCGCTGTACATGCGAGACAGCGTCCTGCGGTCCACCTCGCCGGAGGCGAGCTGCGACCAGTGCTCGGCGAGAGCGGGCAGGCCGAACAGGCACGGCCCGCACTGCCGGGCGCTCATCGAGGCCAGCCAGCCGACCAGGTCGGCGGTGGCCTGGATGCCGCAGGCGTCAGCCGCGAGCGGTACGACGACGCCGGCCCCGAGCGTCAGCTTCACCGCGCGGAGCGCCTTCTCCTCGACGGGCAGCTGGGCGATGGTCTCCCACGGCGTCCAGATGCCGGCGTACCCGCCCAGGAGTACGGCCTGCGGCGCCTCTTTCCACCCGAGGTCGATGAGCACCTGTTCGATCGTCGTCTGCTGCGCCACCTCGACGACGTACCTCCGGGAGCCGAGCACCGACAGCAGTCGGGTGTCGGGGACCGGGAGGCCGCGGGCCAGGAGGGCGATCCGAGCCAGCGTCTCGACGTTGTGGACGAGGGTCTGCGGTTGGCGTGGGTCGACGCCGTTGCGGCGCGGGAAGGGAAGTGGCGGGCCGCCGGCCATGGCGCGCGTGATGGCCTGCGCCTCGCCGGCGAGGTAGTGCACCGGTCCGTCCACGATCTCGACGGGCAGGTCGTGCGGCGAGGTGCGCTCGGCGAGCGCGAGCCTGAGGACGGCACGGCCACCGTCGTCGTCGCCGTGCAGCCAGACCACGAGGCGGTCCGCGCCCAGCGACTGGGCCGTCACCTGTAGTCCGTCGAGCACGAGATGAGGGCGCTGACGGAGCAGCGTGCCGTCCTTGCCGGCCAGCGGCTCGCTCTCGGCGGCGTTGGCGACGACCGTGAGATGGCCCTGGCGGGCGAGCGCCGAGCGCCACTTCAGAGCCACCGGTACGAACGCGCCACCGTGCCCGAGAAGCCCCGCGCGCTCGATGTCCCGCACGAGGGCGGCGGTCACGCGCGGACGCCCTCCGAGGCGGTCGAGGTGGTCGCCGTACGTCTCGCGCGTCGACCCCATGAGGGGGTCCGCCGGGCCCACCGCGCTGAGGGTGGCGGGTCCGAGAAGGAGGGTGTCCGTACGGGTGAGGGTCTCGGTCGTCATCGTGCGCTCCTCGCTCGTGCCCGGCGCCGCGACTGGGCGGCGAGGCGGCTGGTCAGGGCGGCCGCGTGATCGGCCGGGGTCCGGGCCGCGTAGCGGGTCACGGCCAGAGCCACGACGAACGCGCCGGTGGCGATGTAGAAGGTGGTGAGGCCCGCCACGTCGGAGCCGGCCAGCACGCTGTGCAGCCAGACCATGACCAGCAGCAGGGCCGCGACCTTGTGGATCGGCCACCAGTACGTGCCGGCGGCGCGGCCCGCGAACCGTGCCGTGATGCCGGTGATGACGCCGGCCCAGAGGACGAGCACGCCGAGCCCGACGGCGACCGGCCGGTACTCCGACGTAAACGGAACGAGGGCCCCGAGCCAGCCGACTCCGGCGTACGAGTCCAGCGCGAGCACGACGAGGTGCAGCACGACGAACACCAGCGTGAACAGTGACAGGGTCGCGTGGATCGTGACGCGGGTGCGGGCCGAGGGGACGGTCAGGTGTCGGGCCCAGGGGTGCGAGAGCAGCAGCCCGGTGACGACGAGGAGGGCGAGGAGCGCGTACGAGGTGACGCCGGCGGCCCTGCCGACCAGCCAGGTCCCGGCGTCGGCGCTCAGGGCGCTGCGGACCAGACGCCAGCCGACGACCACGCTGACCGCGGCTGCGGCGGTGGCGGCGAGGCCGGCCAGGATCCAGAGGGCTTTCTTCATCGGGTGACCTGCCAGAGGACGAAGGGACGGATGGCGTCGGACAGGCCCACGTCGCCGTCGACCGTGACCCACGCCGCGGCGAGACCACGGTGCGCGGCGACCGCGGCGATGTCGGCACGACCGGTGAGGTAGAGGGTCTTCGACCACACCTCGGCCCAGGCGGGGTCGTGGTGGAGGACGGTGACGGCGGCGAGCCCCGCACCGCCGGGGGTGTTGGTGCGAGGGTCGACGAGGTGGTGCACGGGAACGCCCCGCACGGTCCAGCGCTGACGGGCGATCGAGCTCGTCGCCACGCCGAGGTCGACGACCGCGAGCACGAGTGCGTGTTCGGCGAGACCGAGGGGGTCCTCGACCCCGACCTTCCAGCCGTCACCGTCGGGCCCGGGGCCCGCGAGCCACTCGTCGCCGCCCGCGTCGACCAGGACCGACGATCCGGCACCGGCCAGCGCCGCGGCTGCGTTCCGTACAGCCAGGCCCTTTCCGATGCCGCCGAAGTCGAGGGGACTCCCTCCGATGTTCACCATCGACCCGGACACCTGAGGCGTCCACGTCGGTCGCGGGGACGCGGTGTCACGACGGGTGCGGTGGATGGCGATGTCCCACACCGTGGCGTCGACCGTCTCGGTCGCGATCCGGTCGAAGGACCTGTCGTATCCCCAGGCGGCCAGCGTCGACCCCACGCGAGGGTCGAACAGGCCGTCTGTGACGCGGTGCGCTGATCGGGAGAGGCCGATCGCGTCGGCCAGGATGGAAGGGACCTCGTGCCACTCGTCGGGAGCGCGGTTCACCGTCGCCAGCGCAGAGGAGGGGTCGAACCGGGTGAGGTGGGTGGCGACGTCGCCGATCGCCGCCACGGCCCGCGCGACGGCCTCCTCGGCATCGGGAACCGGGTCGATGACCCGGATCTCGATGTCGGAGGCCATCGACGTGAACGTGACGGCGAGGTCGGTGGACGTCACTTCTTCGTCGACGCCTTGGTGGTCGTCTGGACAGGCGGCGCGGCGGCGGGAGCCGCAGCCACGATGGGCTGGGTGACCGTCGTCTTGGCCGCGGTCTTCGTCGTCCCGGTCTGAACCTTGGCGTTCGCCTGGGCCGCTGGGGAGGCAGCAGCGGCGGGGGAGGAGGCCGGCGAGGCGGGGGCAGTACCGGCGGCCTGGGCTTCCTGGATCGCGACCCGCTCGGCGTTGCGACGGTTGACCTCGGCCTGGAGCTCGGCGAGGCGCGCCCTGGCGTCGTCGAGCTTGGCCTCAGCGGCGGCCAGCTGGGGGTCGCTGCTGGGGGTCGCCGCCTGAGAGTCGGGGGACGAGGCGACCGCCGGGTCGTGGGTGGTGGCCCAGGCCAGGCCCGTACCGAACACGGCGACCGAGGCGGGGATGAGGGTGAGGGCGGCGACGCGACGGGCGGCCACGGCGGAATCAGTCATCGGAGTCCTTCTCCTTCGTGGAGTCGTCCGAGTGGTCTGACTCGTGGTGGGTCGTGGTCGATGAGGCGGGCGCGGGGACCGGCACCGGGGCTGCCTTCGTGGTGGTCGCCTTCGTGGCCGCTCGCGTGGCGGGGGCGGCAGGCGCCGGGCTGGGCGCTTCGGCCGTGGCGCTCGGCAGAGGCGTGGGAGAGTCCGCGAGGTCCTTCTCGAGTGCGTCGATCTGGGCTGTGACGCCATCGATGGCGGAGGCGATGTCAGTTCCCTGAGTGGCCGTCGGGGTCGGTGTCGACGCGGGAGTCGTGGCGTAGGCCACCCCGAGCGCCCCACCGCTGACGACCGCGACAGCCCCGACCGACGCCAGGACCGTACGGATGATCCGGTTCATGATTTTCCTTCCAGACTTCGAATGACGCCTGTTCGGCATCCTCGGGAAGGATTCTTCCGGACCCTGTTTTGGGCCTGAGGCAATCGACGGCTAAGGCTCGGATAACGCCTTCGGCATGGTCAGCCGGACGGACAGTCCGCGCCCGTCGAGCCCCGTGCCCAGCGCGAGGCTCCCACCGGCTTGCTCGGCCGTGCGACGGGCGACGTCCAGGCCGATACCGGTGGAGCCGGTGCCGGACCGTCCCCGGCCGGCGAGCGCCGAGTCGGGCATTCCGGGACCTGAGTCAGCGACCGTGAGTCGTACGGTCTCGCCTTCTGCGGTCACGGACAGGGCCAGCGACGTGCCGGCAGGCGTGTGCTTGAAGACGTTGTCCACGATGACGTCCAGGGCGGCCCCGAGATCCGCGGCGCCCGTCTTCACCAGGGCGGGGCGGTCGGGCAGGGTGGCGGTGAACGGTCGGTCCTGGGAGGCCGCCAGCACGGACCAGAAGGTCACGCGGTCGCGGACGACCTGCACGGCGTCGCAGCGCACCGGCTCGCGCAGACGATGCGACCGTGCGGCAGCGATCACCGTGTCGACGGCGGTGACCAGCTCGTCCACGTGTCCGTCGAGCCGCTCGCGCTCCTCCGGGTCGGTCAGCAGCTCGGTGTCCAGACGCAGGGCGGTGATGGGCGTACGGAGGCGGTGGGACAGGTCGGCGATCAGTTCCCGTTCGTCGGCCAACAGGTCCTCGACACGCTTGCCCAGATCGTTGAGGACGTGCCCCACGCTGGCGACCTCCGGTGGTCCCGAGGGCTCCACCCGAGCGGTGAGCTCGCCGGCGCCGAGTCGCTCGGCGACGTCCGCGAGGTTGCTGAACGAGCGCGACAGGCCAGCGGCGATGCGGTACCCCGCCAGCGCGGTGATGCAGAGCAGGCCGATCCCGACGGCGGCCAGCACGCCCCATGCGCTGTACACGCCGGCCATGAGTTCGGCGTCGGGCACGAACGTCCGTACGACCGTCACGCCATCGCCGCCCGCCACGGGCACCAGCACCTCGATGCCTCCGGTCGTGTCGGCCGTGAAGGCCTGACCGCCACGCGCCAGCTCGATCGAGGCGGTATCGGCGGCGGGTGCGCCGACGACCGTCCCGTCCGGGGCGAACACCGTGGTACGTCGAGGTCCCGCGTTGACGGCCACCAGCGCAGCCTGAAGCCGTACCGGGTCATCGGTGAACAGCGACACCTGCTGTGCGTCCTGGCGGCCCGCGGAGAGCGCGCGTTCCTGGGTGAGCGACTTGGCCATGAAACCGAGCGGCAGGAGGAACGCCACGAGCACGATGGAGGTCACCGCGAGCCCGTACCGCACCAGGAGCGATTTCACGAGGGGGCGACCAGCTTCACGCCCACGCCGCGGATCCGGTGCAGGTAGACGGGGGAGTCGGCGGTCTCGCCGAGCTTGCGTCGCAGCCAGTGGAGGTGGACGTCGACCGTCTTGTCCGCGCCGCCGTAGGGCAGGTGCCAGACGTTCGCGAGCAGCTCCTTCTTGCCGACCACCGTGCCCGGACGGGCCGCCAGGTACGCCAGCAGCTCGAACTCCTTCGGGCTCAGCTCCAGATCCCGACCGTCCAGCGAGACCGTACGGGTGCGCTCGTCGATCACCAGCCCGCCGACGATGACCGGCCCGACGGGGATCTCAGCGTCGACGCGGCGAAGGACGGCGCGGATGCGGGCGTCGAGCTGGTCGGAGGCGTACGGCTTGACGAGGTAGTCGTCGGCTCCGGCGTCCAGCGCCTTGACGATCTCGGGGCCCTCGTCCCGGGCGCTCACCACGATCACCGGGACCGTGCTCACCGCCCGGATCATGGCCAGCAGCGACTGGCCGTCGAGGTCGGGCAGACCGAGGTCGAGCAGGACGACGTCGGGCGCCTGGGCCACGATGCTCTGGAGTCCGTCGAGGGCGGTGGGACTGGACATCGTCGAATGCCCGCGAGCGGTCAGCGCACGGATCACCGCCGTACGGATCGTCGCGTCGTCCTCGATAATGAGCACGTTGGCCACGACTCGACGCTAGGCCATCGGGGCTCCGTGTGCGCGCGAACTGGCGGGTGACCGGACATCTTTCTCCGCGCCTTAACCGGACCTTTGCGCCACATGAGCGACCATGGATGCGTGACGAAGCGACGCGTGGGGCTCATGGTCGTCGCGTCGTGGCTTCTGGCCACGGTGTTCACCGGCCTCGTCGTGTGGCGTGCGGTGGCCGTTCTCGACAGCGGCACACGCACGTCCGTCCTCTCCGGTGCCCAGGTCTCCGGACTGCTCGCCTCACAAACCCCGACGGCCTCCGGCGCACCCACGACGCAGTCGCCTGGGGTGACCATCCCCCCGGCCACCACCGCGACGGCGTCCACCTCCAGCGCCGCGCCGGCGACGTCCTCGTCCACGGTCGTTGCCTCGCCCACGAAGCCTGTGTCGTCGAGCACGCCGTCTTCGAGCCCGACAGCGTCCCCCGTGGCGCGCACCTGGAGCGTGAACGGTGGCGTCGTCTCTGCCGCGTGTACGGGCTCGGCGATCTCCCTGCTGTACGCGACGCCCTCCGACGGCTGGCGCGTCAAGATCGAACGGCGCGGGCCGGACTCCATCTCCGTGGAGTTCGACAACGGCGACCACGAGACCAAGATCCGCGGCTCCTGTGTTGCCGGCGTGCCGCAGCAGACCACCGGCGAGCACGACTGACCTCATGCGCAGCCGGTGAGCATCCCGCCAGGATTCGCTTCCGGACGCCGGATGCGGTGCGTGGATTCCGAGCGTCGTCCCCACGCGCTGGGGCTGTCGACGTACGTACGGTGGTCGCGGCGATCCGTACCCGTCGCTGGTTGTTAGGCTGAGCCACGTGAGAATCGGAGACGGTCGTCTGAGTCACGAGCTGGACCCCGACTCCCCTGGACCCCGCGACGAGTGCGGGGTCTTTGGCGTCTGGGCCCCTAACGAAGAGGTCGCGAAGCTGAGCTACTTCGGCCTGTTCGCGCTGCAGCACCGCGGCCAGGAGTCTGCTGGCATCGCGGTCAGCAACGGCACGCGGATCATGGTCTTCAAAGACATGGGTCTGGTGTCGCAGGTCTTCGACGAGTCGACGCTGGAGTCGCTCACCGGCCATCTGGCGATCGGTCACACGCGCTACTCGACCACGGGATCGAGCACCTGGGAGAACGCCCAGCCGACGTTCCGGTCGCTGGAGGACGGCAACCTCGCGCTGGCCCACAACGGCAACATCACCAACACCGACGAGCTCGAGCAGATGCTGCGCGAGCGCCACTTCGCCGAGCCCGTACCCCACAAGGAGGCGCTGGACTCGACGAACGACACCTCGCTGATCAGTGGCCTGCTCGGCACCTACCCGGGCGTCTCCGTGCACGACGCCGCGCTGGACCTGCTGCCGCGCCTCACTGGCGCGTACTGCCTGGTCTTCATGACAGAGAAGGCGCTGTACGCGGCGCGAGACCCGCAGGGCATCCATCCGCTCGTGCTGGGGCGTCTGGAGAACGGCTGGGTGGTCGCCTCGGAGACCGCCGCGCTCGACATCGTCGGCGCGACGTTCACCCGCGAGATCGAGCCCGGCGAGATGCTGCAGATCGACGACTCAGGGGTGCACTCGGTGCGGTTCGCGCCCGCGAACCCGAAGGGCTGCCTGTTCGAGTACGTCTACCTGTCCCGGCCCGACACCCGCATCGCCGGCCGTCGCGTGCACAGCGTGCGCGTCGAGATCGGCCGGTCGCTGGCCATGGAGCACCCGGTCGACGCGGATCTCGTGATCCCCGTGCCGGAGTCCGGCACGCCGGCGGCGATCGGCTACGCCGAGGCATCGCACATCCCGTACGGCGTCGGCCTGGTCAAGAACTCGTACGTCGGCCGCACCTTCATCCAGCCCTCCCAGACGATCCGCCAGCTCGGCATCCGGTTGAAGCTCAACCCGCTGCGCGACGTCATCGAGGGCAAGCGCCTCGTGGTCGTCGACGACTCGATCGTGCGTGGCAACACGCAGCGCGCGCTCGTACGGATGCTCCGTGAGGCCGGTGCCGCCGAGGTGCACGTGCGGATCAGCTCGCCGCCGGTCGAGTGGCCGTGCTTCTACGGCATCGACTTCGCCACCCGCGCCGAGCTCATCGCCCCCGGCATGAGCGTCGAGGAGATCACGACGAGCATCGGCGCGGACTCCCTGGGGTACATCTCGCTGGACGGCCTCGTGGCCTCCACGGGAATCGCGAACGACAAGCTCTGCCGCGCATGTTTCGACGGCGTCTACCCCGTGGCCGTACCGCCGGCGGCCCAGGCCCTGGGAATTCGAGGTTGCTGATGAGCCAGTCCGCGTACGCCAAGGCCGGTGTCGATATCGAGGCCGGAGACCGCGCCGTCGAGCTGATGAAGAGCCACGTCAAGGCCACCCACCGGCCCGAGGTCGTGGGCGGCATCGGCGGCTTCGCCGGGCTGTTCGACGCGTCGGCGTTCAAGGGGTACCGCCGACCGCTGCTGGCGACCTCGACCGACGGCGTCGGCACGAAGGTGGCCATCGCCCAGGCCCTCGACAAGCACGACACCATCGGCTGGGACCTCGTCGGCATGCTGGTCGACGACCTCGTCGTGGTGGGCGCGGAGCCGCTGTTCGTCACCGACTACATCGCGTGCGGCTCGGTCGTTCCGGAGCGGATCGCGGCCATCGTGTCGGGCATCGCCGCGGCGTGCACCGCTGCCGGCGCCTCACTGCTCGGCGGCGAGACGGCCGAGCATCCGGGGCTGCTGGCCGCCGACGAGTACGACATCGCGGGCGCCACCACCGGCGTCGTCGAGGCCGACGAACTGCTCGGACCCGACCGGGTGGTCCCCGGTGACGTCGTGCTGGCGCTGGCCTCGAGCGGCCTCCACTCGAACGGCTACTCGCTGGTCCGCAACGTGCTGCTGCGGCAGGCGGGGCTCCGCCTCGACGCGTACCTCCCCGAGCTCGGCCGCACGCTCGGCGAGGAGCTGTTGGAGCCGACGAGGGTGTACGCGCGTGACGTGCTCGCGGTGATCCGCGGCACCGAGGTCCATGCCATGAGCCACATCACCGGCGGCGGTCTGGCGAACAACCTGGCCCGCGTGCTGCCGAGCACGGTGACGGCACGGCTTGACCGTACGTCGTGGCAGCCGGCCCCGATCTTCGGGCTGGTGCAGCGCACAGGCGAGATCTCGCAGCCCGACATCGAGGCCACGCTCAACATGGGTGTCGGCATGGCACTGGTCCTCCCGGCCTCGTCGGTCGATGTGGCGCAGCGCGAGCTGACGGGTCGCGGGATCGCGTCCTGGGTCTGCGGTGAGGTCCTTCCGGGCGACGGTTCCGTTCGCCTCGAGGGGGCCCACAGCGCCTGATTCGGCCCTGGCCCACGGGCGCAGAGATGGGCGTGGTACGAGGTTGGTGGATTGTTGGTGCTCCGGTAATCTTGGCCCCACGAACTGACAACATGTGCCGCGGCCACTCCGCGAGCGATCACAGGCGAGGGGGCTGGCTCTATGGGGCGCGGCCGTGCGAAGGCGAAGCAGACGAAAGTCGCCAGAGAACTGAAGTACAGGTCGGTATCCACGGACTTCTCGTCGTTGGAGCGCGAGCTGAAGGGCCCGTCGGACGGGATCCCCGATCAGTACGCAGACCTCGCCGATGCTTACGACGATGACGCCGACGAACTCGACGATGACGACGAGGACGACGACGCAGATGATGACGACGACGAGGACGCTGAGGCGTCCTGGTCGCTTCGCCGGTCGGGCTAGGTTCTAGCTATTTCCTGGTGGCGGGGTCGCGAGACCTCGTCCCTGTTGTGCTGCCCCGGTGGGGGCTGGAGCGCCGGGCTACAGTCGAGCCATGAGGTTCGGCTCGATGGCTCTGCTGCAGTCCGTACTCGCTGCGCGCACGGAGGTCGTGGCTGATGAGGCGGAGCTTCTCCCCGTGCCTGTCGAGGAGATCGAAGCAGCCCTCCCAGACGTCGAGCCCGAACCGGTCGTCGAACCGCCGCACGTGGCCTGGGGGCCCTGGCAGGCCGACGACCTGCTGCCCGGCTACGAGGCGCGCGAGATGCGACTGGTCGGCCTGAGGCGGCATCCCGAGGAAGTCGACCCCGACCTCGGCGACGACACCCTCACGGCCACGCTCGTGAAGCGCAACAAGCGGCGCCATCCGAGGGCCGTGCTGTCGATCCATGGCTGGAACGACTATTTCTTCCACACCCACGTGGCGGACTGGTGGGACGCGCTCGGCTACGACTTCTACGCCCTCGACCTGCGTCGGTACGGGCGGAGCCTGCGCCCCGGCCTGATGGGCGGCTACATCGAGAATCTCGCCGACTACGACCTTGAGATCGACGCGGCGGTGAGGTTCGTCGCCAAGCACCACGGCAGCGTCGTCATGACGGCTCATTCGACCGGTGGGCTGACCGCGTCGCTGTGGGCGCATCGCCACCCAGGGGCGCTCGACGGACTCGTACTCAACTCGCCGTGGATCGAGCTCCAGGGGTCCGCGCTCGTCCGTGCCCTGGTGCCGCCGCTGATCCGCAGCCTGGCGACGCGGGCTGCGACCTGGCCGTTGCCCATGCCCGACAACGGCTTCTACGCCCGCACGATCGACGCGGCGCAGGACGGTGAGTGGACGTACGACCCGGAGCTCAAGCGCAATCCCAGCCAGCCTGTACGGTCGGGCTGGCTGACGGCCGTCACCGCCGGTCACGAGCAGGTGTCGTCGGGCCTGGACATCGACTGCCCGATCCTCATGGTGACGTCGGCGCGGAGCGATTTCCGGCGCAAGTGGTCCGACGACCTGGGCCGCGCCGACACCGTGCTCGACGTGCCGCGGCTGGCCGCCCAGGCGCATCGTCTGGGCAGACACCTCACGCTGGTACGGATCGAGGGCGCGATCCACGACGTGTCGCTGTCCCACCTCGACGCCCGCACGACGTACCACGATGAGCTGCGCCGCTGGGAGAACGCCTACCTCCGCTGACACCTGTTCGACCGACGGGATACCTCGACGCGGAAGGCGGAGGGGTACGGGACGAGTGGTCCCTGCACTTCCAAGGTATAGCGAGGTGGGGGGCTTGCCGCAAGGCCCCCCACGAGGCGCAGAATCTCCTTTCGCCGCGACCTCGTACCCCTGTCGCGGGTCTCGATCGACAAGGAGCAGGCATGACGGCTGACGGGATCTTCGCCCTCTCGGAGGCGCTGGCGACGAAGGCTGACCCGACGTACATCGGTGAGGACGAGCGCCACCTCGAGCTGGTCGCGCAGACCCTCCGTGTCCAGGTGGACGCGCTCTCCGCCCAGCTCGACACGCTGCGGCTGGAGCCTGGGGGCAAGGGCCGCGGCGCGATGGACCGCGACCTCGAGATCCACCGGATCAGCTCCCGGCTGCGGCTGCTCCGCCGTTTCGGCGTCGACACCTGCCTGGGGCGGGTGGTGTCCGAGGGCGACGCGGCTCCGGTGTACATCGGCCGGATCGCGCTGGCAGACGCCGCAGGCGACCCGCTGCTCGTCGATTGGCGCGCGCCCGCCGCGGAGCCCTTCTTCGCCGCCACCCTGGCGGACCCGATGGGTCTGGCGAGCCGGCGACGCTACCGCTGGTCGGGTGGGCAGATCGTCGACTACTGGGACGAGGTGCTGTCGGCCGATGGAGTCGCCGACGGCGTGGCCTTGGATGAGGACTCGGCCCTCATCGCGAGCCTGCGACGGAGCCGCTCGGCGCAGATGCAGGACGTGCTGTCCACGATCCAGGCCGACCAGGACGCGATCATCCGCGCCGGTTCGCAGGGCGCGCTCGTCGTCGACGGCGGCCCCGGGACCGGCAAGACGGTCGTCGCACTCCACCGCGCCGCCTACCTGCTGTACGCCGACCCACGCCTCGGCGAGGGCAGGGGAGGGCTGCTGGTCGTGGGCCCGCACCAGCCGTACCTCTCGTACGTGGCCGACGTGCTGCCCAGCCTGGGGGAGTACGGCGTCGACACCTGCACGCTGCGTGACCTGACGCCCGAGGGCCTGACTGCCCGGCCAGAGCCGGACCCCGAGGTCGCCAGGCTCAAGGGCTCGGCGGGCATGGTGACGGCGGTCGAGGCGGCGGTGGCGTTCTACGAGGAGCCGCCGACCAAGGGCGCGACGGTCGAGACGGACTGGTCCGATGTCCGGCTCAGCCCCGCCGACTGGGCCGAGGCGTTCGAGTCCGTCGACGAGGGCACGCCGCACAACGAGGCCGTGACACAGGTCTGGGACGCGCTGCTCGACATCCTCGTCGACAACAGCGCCGACGACGTCAGCGCCGATGAGCTGCGCGCGTCGCTGACCCGCAACGACGAGCTGCGCCGTACGGCCCGGAAGGCGTGGCCGATCCTCGAGCCGACCGACCTGGTCTCGGACCTGTGGTCGGTGCCCGCGTACCTGCGGCGGTGTGCGCCGTGGCTCAGCCCCGACGACGTACGCACGTTGTCCAGGGCGGAGGGCGCACCCTGGACCGTTCCCGACCTGCCGCTGCTCGACGCGATGCGCATGCGGCTGGGTGACCCGGAGGCATCCGTCCGAGAGCGTCGCCGGGCGGCCCTGGAGGCGGCCGACCGGGACTACATGGACTCGGTCGTCGACTACCTGCTCCAGAGCGACGACAACCCCGAGAGCTCGTTGTCGCTGCTGCGGCGCGACAGCGTGCGTCAGGACCTCGTGCACGACGACGACTTCCCGTCGGGCGATCCCGATCGGCTCGCGGGACCGTTCGCGCACATCATCGTCGACGAGGCCCAGGAGCTCACCGACGCGGAGTGGCAGATGCTGGTGCGTCGCTGCCCGTCGCGCAGCTTCACGATCGTCGGCGACCCGGCGCAGGCGCGGCACGGGTTCCGCGAGACCTGGGAGGAGCGGCTGGCCCGTGTCGGCTTCGACGAGGTGCGTACGGCGTCGCTGTCGGTCAACTACCGCACGCCCGCCGAGGTCATGGCCGAGGCGGAGCCGGTGATTCGCGCCGCGCTGCCACACGCGAACGTACCCACGTCCATCCGCAGCAGCGGCATCCCGGTGACGTACGGGGAGGTGGCCGACCTCGACGCGGTGCTGGACGACTGGCTCGCGTCCCATGCCGAGGGCACGGCCTGCGTCCTCGGGGCTCCCACGTTCGGGGAGCGGGTCCGGGTCCGGTCGCTCACCCCGGACACCGCGAAGGGTCTTGAGTTCGATCTGGTGGTCGTCGTGGACCCCGCACGCTTCGGTCCTGGCATCGAGGGCGCCGTCGACCGCTACGTCTCCATGACCCGTACGACCCAGGAGCTCGTCGTCCTCGGCGCGACGGGGTAGGTCGCGCGGGCTCGGCGACGTACCGTGGCAGGTGCACCGGAAGGAACCAGCCGTAGCGGGGAGTGACGAGTGAACGGTCTCGAGATGGCCACCGCGGAGCGGACCGACCTTGCCGATTTCCTGGCCACGTTGGAGCCCGAGCAGTGGGAGGTGCCGTCGCTGTGTGAGGGCTGGCGGGTGCGGGACGTGGTCGCGCACGTGATGAGCTTCGACGACGTCAGCCTCGCCGGCATGCTGCGCCGTGCGATCCGCGCGAGGTTCCGCAACATCAACCAGGTGGGCGTCGACGAGCTCAGCTCACTTAGCGCCGAGCAGCTCCTGGAACGGCTCCGGGCTCGGCTGCGGCCCCAAGGGCTGGCCACGACGTTCGGGGGCAGGCTCGCCCTGCTCGACGTCGCCATCCACCACCAGGACATCCGCCGCCCCCTCGGGATGCCGCGCCAGATCCCGGACGACAGGCTGCGCCAGGTGCTGGGCGACGCCGTACGGAGCCCGGAGCTGCCCGGCTGGCGTCTGGCCCGGGGAGTCCGCCTCGCGCCCACAGACCTGGACTGGCGTCACGGCTCGGGACCGGAGATCACCGGGCCGGCGGAAGCCATCCTGATGGCGGTCGCGGGCAGGGCGAGTGCCCTCGGGGAGCTGGGCGGTCCGGGGGTCTCGGTACTGGCCGGCCGGCTCGCACGTTGACGGCAACTGGCCCCGAAACGACGAAACCCCGCCGGAGCGGGGTCTGGTGGCCAGGGCCGGGATCGAACCGGCGACCTTTCACTTTTCAGGCGAACGCTGCTACCAGCTGAGCTACCTGGCCAGGTGGCCGGGCGTTTAAGCCGACCTAGCGACCCCGACGGGACTCGAACCCGCGACCTCCGCCGTGACAGGGCGGCGCGCTAACCAGCTGCGCTACGGGGCCTTGACGGCCCGCCCGTTGACCGGGCTTGTGAACTATAGCCAACCGGCGACTCTCGCCGCCACTCGGCTCAACTCGTACCCCCAACCGGATTCGAACCGGCGCTACCGCCTTGAAAGGGCGGGGTCCTAGGCCGCTAGACGATGGGGACCTGGCGTGTGCCGCGAACCATTCTAGGCGTCTCGCGGCGGGGAGGCGACTCCGTGGGTCACGCGCGGCTCCCGAGCCGTACGTCACCGGTCGCTAGGCTCGGAACGTGCCGCTGCAGCTGGACGATGCCGCTTTCGACGCCCTGGTCGACATGGCCCTGGGGCGGGTGCCGGGGCACCTCTTGGACCTCGTGGACAATGCCGTACTGCTCATCGAGGACGACTGCCCGCCGGACGGTCCACCGCTGCTGGGGCTCTACGAGGGCGTGCCGCTCACCGAGCGCGACTCCGGCTACTCCGGGGTGCTGCCCGACCGGATCTTCGTGTTCCGCAAGCCGACGCTGGCGATCTGCGATACGTACGAGGACGCCGTACGCGAGGTCTCGATCACCGTGGCCCACGAGATCGCGCACCACTTCGGCATCGACGACGCCCGGCTGCACGACCTCGGCTGGGGCTGAGGGCCCCGGACGTTACGCGATGCGGCGGCCGCCCATGAACGGCATGGACGTCACCGAGTCCGTCACGACGCCGCGCGACGGGTTGGCCGCGTGGATGATGCGCCCGTTGCCGATGTACATGCCGACGTGGCTGATTCCCGAGTAGTAGAAGACCAGATCGCCGGGCTGGAGATTGGCGAGCGTGACCGCGGTGCCGACCGTGTACTGCGCGTACGAGGTGCGCGGGATGCTGATCCCGGCGTACTTGTACGCCGCGGTGGTGAGGCCGGAGCAGTCGTACGCGTTGGGGCCGTTGCCGCCCCAGACGTACGCCTTCCCGAGCTGGGCCATCGCGAAGCTGAGCGCCGTGGCGGCTGCTCCCGACGTGGGGCCGGCGGCGCCGACGGGGACGATGTAGGCGCCGTTCACCCAGCGCACTGCGCCGTTGTAGACGACCTGGGCCATCCCGTTCTGGACGACGCCGGTGACGTCGAGGATCGTGCCAGCCGGAACGTCACCGAGGTTCACGTAGTCGCTGCCCGAGGTCGTACGGATCATCAGCGCGGCCGTGGCGCGGACCTGTCCGGTGATCGCCGGCAGCGGCGTCGGCGTCGGCGTGGGCGGCGGAGGCGGGGGCGGTGTCGGGCTCGGTGCCGGGGCGCTCGGCGTCGCGGAGGGCAATGACCCGGGGACCGTCGGCGTGTTGACGACGGCGGCCTTCGCGATCCAGGAGCTCGAGATCCAGCGGCCATCGGTCAGCTGGGCGTAGCCGTTGGTGGCCGTCGCCGTGATGGTGATGGCGCGGCCTTTGGCGAACACCTCGGAGACGGGGTACGTGATGCCCGGCCCGGTCCGTACGTTGACGGCCTCCAGGGTGGTCGCGGCGTACGTGGCGGTGCTGGTTGTGCTCGGGGCGGCGACGGCGACGGCGCTGCCTGCGGAGGTGAGGTAGATCGAGTAGACGTACGCGAGGCGACCGTTGTACGAGACCTGGGTCCAGCCGTTCTGCGACGCGCCGACGGCGGTCACGGTGGCGCCGGCCCGCAGCACCCCGACGACCGTGGAGCTGGTGCTGGCGCTCGCGCGCACGTTGACCGCTGTGGTCGCAGCCATGACGGTGTCCGCGTTCGCGGCGGGGCCGACGACGAGCCCGACACCGGTCAGCCCTGTGGCCAGGGCGACCGAGGCCGCGGCGACCCGCATCCCACGTAGGACCACGTTCACGAATTACCTCCCTCGGCGTGGTGCCCGCGCGGCGAGTCACACACGTCACACCTGACGCGCCTGCACCGCACGTCTCAACGAGTCCCGACCATAGGTGTTTCTCAGATTCCTGGCTAAATATGAAGAAAGTCTTCATATCCCATCCTGATAATTACAGGGCTGTGATTATGCAGAATTGACGCTGCCGGGCGCGAAAAGGCGCTCAAGGTGCGGCTATTCGACCCTCTCGACGACACGTTGAGAGTTTGCTGGGGAATGACATCGCGGTAATTCTGGTCGGGCTGATGTACTGACCGGACAGGTTGGTTGAGTCGCTGTGATGGATCGGTCTGACTAGAGACACGGGAGGACCTCCCGGGGTTGAGTGGAACTGCTGAAGGTTCGCTCATCGACCAGGAGGTCCTAGTTGAGTCCCCGATAGTGGTGTAGCGCGGTAGCCGGGATCGTCGTCGTCGGCGTGT
>JAPUEI010000011.1 GCA_027492675.1 Propionibacteriaceae bacterium
CCCCAGATAGTGCACGACACGCGCGGCCGGTACGGCGAGTCGCGACACGAACTGCACTCTCGACGGAGCTGAGCGGCGCGAGCTCGCAACCGACGGTACGCCCGACCCGATTTCACATTGGCAAGGGCTTTCCGAGCGAAATTGCCTACGCCCTGAGGATCCTGACGTAACGTCGATAGATCGGGACAACGAGGTTCCGTCCGGGCCACCGGCCCGTCAATGAAAGAGGCAGCCCCCACCATGCCTGCACCCTCACGGCGCTTTGTCGCGCCCATATTCGCCCTCGGCCTCACGGTCGTCATCGTGTGGTCGATCCTCATCGCCCCCGCACGGGCCGCGACCCCCGACGGCTGGATCACGCTCTGGAGAGACGACTTCTCCGGCGCGGCCGGCGCTCCCCTCGACCGCAGCCAATGGCTGTACGACCTCGGCCACAGCTACCCCGGTGGCGCCTGGAACTGGGGCACCGGCGAGGTCGAGACGATGACCGACAGCACCCAGAACGTCGCGATGGACGGCTCGGGCAACCTGGCCATCACGCCCGTACGCGACAGCGCCGGCAACTGGACGTCAGGGCGCGTGGAGTCCGTACGCACCGATTTCGCCGCACCCCCCGGCGGAATCCTCCGGGTGGAGTCCCGGCTCAAGATTCCGGACGTGTCCGGAGCCGCTGCGGCCGGCTACTGGCCAGCCTTCTGGATGCTCGGCGCCGCCGCGCGGCCCGTGGGCGCCACGAACTGGCCCGGGGTCGGCGAGCTGGACATCATGGAGAACGTCAACGGCATGGCCGCCACCTGGTCGACGCTCCACTGCGGCTACATCGACGGCGGTCCGTGCCACGAGAAGACCGGCCTGTCCAGCGGTCCCGTGGCCTGCGCCGACTGCGGCACGGCCTTCCACACGTACGCTGTCGAGCACGACCGTACGACCTCGCCCGAGCAGCTGCGGTTCTCCCGCGACGGCGTCGTGACCAACACCGTGACGTCGGCGCAGGTCGACGCGACGACCTGGGCCAACGGCGTCCAGCACGGCTTCTTCGTGATCTTCAACGTCGCGATGGGCGGCGAGTTCCCGGCCGCGTTCGGTCAGCCCCTGCCCACCGCCGAGACCGCCTCGGGCAAGCCGATGCTGGTCGACTACGTCGCTGTCAGTCAGAAGGGAGGGTCCGTCACCCCGACGTCCACCCCGACCGTCACCCCGCCCCCCACGGTGACCCCCATCCCGACAGCCACCCCCACTCCCACGGTCACACCCACACCCACACTCACCGTGACGCCGACACCCACGGTCACACCGACCGTGACGCCCACAGCGCCCGGCGGACGCTCGGCGTACAGCCGCATCGAGGCGGAGTCGTACGACGCGCAGTCGGGCACCCTGACCGAGGCCACCTCTGACGTCGGTGGCGGACAGAACCAGGCCGGCGGGTCGAACGGCGACCAGCTGCTCTACCGAGGTGTCGACTTCGGCTCGGCCGGCGCTAACCAGTTCGTCGCCCGCGTCGCCTCGGGCGCGAGCGGTGGCGTCAGCGGGCTGGTCGAGGTTCGGATCGACAGCGCGACGGCGGCTCCGTCGGGCACCTTCGCGATCGCCGACACGGGCGGCTGGCAGAGCTGGCGGACCGTACCGGCCAACCTGGTCGGCACCACAGGGGTCCACGACGTCTACGTGACGTTCACGAGTGGCCAGCCGGCCGCCTTCGCGGCCCTCAACTGGATCACGTTCGGTGGCCCAGGAGCCACGTCGGCCACGCCGACGCCGACGTCCACCACGACCACGACACCACCCGTGACCGGCCTCAGCGCGTACAACCGGATCGAGGCGGAGTCGTACGACCTGCAGTCCGGTCTGGTCACTCAGGCGACCACCGACCTCGGTGGCGGCCAGTGCATCTCGGGGATCGCGAACAACGACTGGGCGCTGTACAAGGGCGTGGACTTCGGGTCGACCCCGGCGCGCCAGTTCGTCGCTCGCGTGGCGTCAGGAGCGGCCGGTGGCGTGAGCGGGCTCGTCGAGGTCAGGCTCGACTCCCTGGACGCCGCGCCGATCGGCTCCTTCGCGGTCGGCAGTACGGGAGGGTGGCAGAGCTGGCAGACCGTGCCCGCCAACATCACGGCGGTGACCGGCGTGCACAACGTCTACCTCACCTTCACGAGCGGCCAGCCGACCGACTTCGTCGCGATCAACTGGGTCACGTTCGGGCACTGAGCACAGACGACTGCGCCCCGCCGAGAATCTCGGCGGGGCGCAGTCGTGGTTAGGTTCTAGTGGCGGTAGTCGCCGCGGTAGTACTCGTACACCCATCCGGTCAGCGACCAGATGCCCATGCCCAGCCCGATGAGGGTGATCCACCAGCCGAACACCGGGCCCAGCACGATGACGACCATCGTGAGCGCGGCCCACAGCGGCCAGATGCTGCTGGCCGGGAAGAAGCCGAGCTCCCCCGCACCTTCCGCGATCTCGCCGTCGCCGCGATCCTCGGGGCGATCCAGGTGCTTGCTCGTACGTGCCAGATAGAAGGCGATCATGCCGCAGGTGCCGGCCGCCAGGAGCAGGCCGACGATACCGATCGGCTCGGAGAGCTTCGTGAAGTAGGCGTAGATCGGGGCCACCAGGACGAAGAAGGCACCCACCGGGGCGAAGATCTTCCATTCGGTCTTCACGACTTCTCCTCCGCGTGGTCGGCACCGGCCTCGACGAGCTGCGGGTCCTTCGGCAGCGCCTGGTTTCGGCCGATCTCAGGGTGGTGCAGGTCGAAGGCGGGAGCCTCGCTGCGGATCCGCGGGAGCGACGTGAAGTTGTGCCGCGGCGGCGGGCAGGAGGTCGCCCACTCCAGCGAACGTCCCCAGCCCCACGGGTCGTCGACGGTGACCTTGGGCGCGTTGCGCGAGATCCACAGGTTCCAGAACCACGGGAGCATCGCGACGGCGAGCAGGAACGCACCGAACGTGGAGACCTGGTTGAGGAACGTGAAGCCCTCGGTCGGCAGGTAGTTCGCGATGCGCCGCTGCATGCCCTCGACACCCAGCCAGTGCTGCACGAGGAAGGTGGTGTGGAAGCCGACGAAGAGCAGCCAGAAGTGGATCTTGCCCCACGTCTCGTTGAGCATCCGGCCGGTGAGCTTGGGCCACCAGTAGTAGAAGCCGCCGAACATCGCGAACACCACCGTGCCGAACAGCACGTAGTGGAAGTGAGCGACGACGAAGTACGTGTCGGAGACCTGGAAGTCCAGCGGCGGCGAGGCGAGGATGATGCCGGTCAGGCCGCCGAACAGGAACGTCGTGAGGAAGCCGAGCGCCCAGAGCATGGGCGTGTCGAACGATAGGGACCCGCCCCACATCGTGCCGATCCAGTTGAAGAACTTCACGCCCGTGGGTACGGCGATCATGAAGGTCATGAACGAGAAGAACGGCAGGCTCACCGCGCCGGTGACGAACATGTGGTGGGCCCACACGGCGATCGACAGTGCCGCGATGGTGAGGGTGGCGCCGATCAGCGAGATGTAGCCGAAGATCGGCTTGCGGCTGAACACCGGCAGGATCTCAGTGATGATGCCGAAGAACGGCAGCGCGATGATGTACACCTCGGGATGCCCGAAGAACCAGAACAGGTGCTGCCACAGCAGCGGGCCGCCGTTGGCCGCGTCGAACACGTGCGACCCGAGCCGACGGTCCGACTCCAGCACCAGCAGCGCGGCCGCGAGGATCGGGAACACGATGAGCACGAGAATGCTGGTCACGAGGATGTTCCACGTGAAGATCGGCATCCGGAACATCGTCATGCCGGGCGCGCGCATCGTCATGATCGTCGCGATGAAGTTGACCGCGCCGAAGATCGTCGACAGGCCGGTCAGGTAGAAGCCCATCAGCCACAGGTCGCCACCGACGCCCGGCGAGTTGATCGAGTCGGACAGCGGTGCGTACGCGAACCAGCCGAAGCTCGCCGCGCCCTGCGGGCTGAGGAAGCCGGAGCACACGATGAGGCCGCCGAAGAGGAACAGCCAGAACGAGAACATGTTGAGGCGCGGGAACGCCACGTCGGGCGCGCCGATCTGCAGAGGCATGATCGCGTTCGCGAACGCTGCGAACATCGGGGTCGCGAACAGCAGCAACATGACCGAGCCGTGCATCGTGAAGAACTGGTTGAACGACTCGTACTGCAGGAACTGGATGCCTGGGAAGGCCAACTCGGCACGGATCGCGAGGGCCAGCACACCACCGAACAGGAAGAACCCGAACGCGGTGACGAAGTACATGTTCGCGATGACCTTGTGATCGGTCGACGTGATCATGCGGTAGAACCAGCGGCCCCAGGTCTCGTTCCGTACGGCGGGCGTGGGCTGGACGGTGGCCACCCGCTCGGCGACTGCGCTCACTTGACGGTCTCCTTCGCGCTCGGCACGGGCACCTCGGTCGTCTGCGGGTTGACGGCGATCTCGCCGACCTGGCCCTTGGCCTTGAGCCCGTTGAGATAAGCGTTGTAGTCAGCAACCGACACCACGTGGACGTTGAAGAGCATCTCCGAGTGGTACGAGCCGCACAGCTCGGCGCACTTGCCCAGGTACGTACCCACCTTCGTGGGGGTGACCTCGAACGTGTTCGTGCGACCCGGGATGGCGTCCATCTTGAAGTAGAACTCGGGGACCCAGAACGAGTGGATGACGTCGTTCGACTCGACCTGGAACAGGATCCGGGTGTTCACCGGCAGGTACAGATCGGGGTAGTTCTCGACCGTGCCGGCGTTGTGGATGACCGCGCCCACCGCAGGATTGTCAGCCTCGTAGTAGTCGAAGGTCCAGGACCACTTCTGGCCGAGCGCCTTGATGACGTGGTCGGGCTTGCCCGTGTGCTCCATCACGGCGTCCTGCGCGCGCACCGTGTACATGAACAGCACGCCGATGATGAGGAACGGCAAGATCGTGTACATGATCTCGAGCGGCACGTTGTACTGGTTCTGCTTGGGGGACTCGTCGTGGCGCTTGCGACGGAAGCGGATCACGGCGTAGGCGATGAGGCCCCACACGATGACGCCCACGACCATGCTGGCGATCCATGCACCGCTCCACAGCGAGCCGATGTGGCCCGACTGTTCGCTGATGCCGACCGGCAGACCCCAGCGGCTCCACTGATCGGAGGTCTCCTGGCTGCAGCCGGTCAGCAGGAGCAGAGCAGCCCCCGCAAAGACCTTGCGCGGAGTCAGAACACGATGCACGCGTCGTCCTTCCGTACGGACGCACTCGTGGCGTCACCTGAACCTTTGGCGCAGCCTAACGCAAAACCACCGCCCGGTGATCAGTGCCGGACGGTGGTTTGGTATAAGCAGCCCCACGGAGGGGCCGAACATCAGTGGAAGGAGTCCCCACAGGCGCAGGAGCTGCCCGCGTTGGGGTTGTCGATGGTGAAGCCCTGGGCCGAGATCGTGTCGGCGAAGTCGATCTGCGCACCGTTGAGGTACGGAGCGCTCATCTTGTCGACGGCCACCTTCACCCCACCGAACTCGGTGACGACGTCACCGTCGAAGGAGCGGTCGTCGAGCTCCAGCTGGTAGCGCAGCCCCGAGCAGCCACCGGGCTGCACGGCGATCCGCAGCACGAGGTCGTCGCGACCCTCGGACTCGATCAGCGACTTGACCTTGGCGGCTGCGACATCGGTCAGCAGGACGCCCGCAGTGGTCGGGCCCGTGATGGTGTCGGTCATATCGTTTCCCCTCGGAAGGACGAGTGTTCGTGTCAGCGCGCACAGTCTAGACGACGTGTGGGCGTGTCCAGCAGAACAATCGTTGAACGGTCACCAATTCCAGGTACGGGCCACGCGCGCGGCGCAGCCCGCCAGATCTCCCTCGGCCGCGTACGCCGACTCGACGCCGAAGGTGCGCAGCTCCCGGCTCGAGATGTGCACCCGGTCGGCGATCGCGAGGCACGGCACGAGGTTCTCCGCCGCCCACGAGGACGCTGCCTGGGTCTCCGCCACGCCGGCCCCGCCGAAATCGAGCGCGTCCGTGACCACCACCACGAGGTCAGCGGCTGCGAGCGACCCCTCCAGGCCGACCAGCTCGGCGATCGCCTGCGGGCCTGTACGGATCGTGCCTGCGCGGACGACCACGGCCAGCGCCATGCCATTGCCGGCCCCGGCGCCTGGAGGTGGCTCCGGCACGCCGAGCGCCGCAGCGCGCGCGGTCAGCGCCGCATCCCCGGCCAGTGCGGCGGCGATGTCGGGAGTGCCCGAGCCGTACGCACGGCGCGCGGCCACGCCTCGTACCCCCAGCAGGGGCGCGTCGAGCTCTTCAGGACGTACGACGCCGACCAGAGACACCTCGCGGCCCTCCAGCACCCGGAGGAGACCCTCCCCCGCGTCGTCAGGACACTCACCCGTCAGGTCCAACAGCACGGTGGCGGCGCCGGTGTCGAACGCCTCGAGGACGGCCAGACCGGCGGGCTCGCTCGATGCACCCACGCCAGGGGCCACGACGACCACCTCGGGGACACCCTCCACTGCAGCCGCGAGGCCAGGACCACCGGTGCCCAGCGGCACCACCGCCACCTGGTGTCCGAGGGCCGCCCAGGCACCGGCGACCTCAGCTCCGGCCGCGCGAGGACCGAGCTCTGCCACCGAGGTGGCCAGGACGAGTACACGCATGGTCCCCGGAGCGTATCCGAGGACACCTCGCCGTCGCCGCTCATGGCACCGGCCAGGTACGATGCCCGGGTTCAGCCAAGAGACAAGGACGACCGTGGGAGTGTTCCGCCCGTACGACCCGGAGGCCAAGGCGACGCCCGAGGAGTCCGAGACCGCCGCCGGCAAGGGAAAGGGTGCGCCGACGCCGACCCGGAAGCAGGCCGAGGCCGCCAGGCGTCAGCGCGTGAACCCCGTGCTCACCCCGAAGGAAGCGCGAGCCAAGGACCGCGACCTCCGTCGTGCCGCCCAGCAGAAGGCGATGGCCTCGCAGGACGCGCAGCCTGAGCGCGCGCTGCTCCGCGACTACATCGACTCCCGGTTCAACCTCACCGAGTTCCTGCTGCCCACGTGGCTCGTCGTCTTCGCCGTCAGCCTGCTGGCGACGAAGTGGCCGTTCCTCGTCGAGCTCGCGGCGATCGCCGCCTGGGTTCTGCTGATCCTCGCGGTGGGCGACCTGTACGTGATGTGGCGCGGCTACAAGAAGCTGCTCGCGGTGAAGCACCCGAACGCCTCGACGCGCGGCCTGCTCATGGTGGCTGTCAACCGGGCCCTGTCCATCCGTCCCTGGCGCGCGCCCGCCCCGCGGGTCAAGCGCGGCACCAAGCTCTGAGGCGGGCAGATGTACTTCGGCTTCACGTGGCGTGACGGGGACCAGGCGATGGACGCCCTCCAGGTCGGCGGGCCGTTCCCGACTCAGGCCGACGCCGAGGCGTGGCTGTCCGAGTCATGGCAGGACCTGCTCGACCGTGACATCACCTCGGTGAGCCTGTACCACGAGGGCAGGCCGGTGTACGGGCCTATGTCGCTGAACCCGTGACGTTCGGCCGTCGCCGCGTGGACAGCAGCAGCACCACCCCGAACGCGGCGACCGCACCACCCACGACGCCCACCACGGGGCGCGCGGAGCGCTCGGTCCCCAGCCGCTGCTCGTACGTCTGCGTCTTGCCGTTGTCCTCGCCGTTCAGGCTGGCGTAGGCGCAGACGTCGCCCGGCCCCATCACCTGGTCGTGACACCGAATGGGGCCGACCGGCGCGAGCACGGCCCAGCCGAGCGCGACCAGGCCAGCCACGACGACCAGGATCTGTACGGCCGTACGGAGCGCGCGCCGAGAGGTCACGCGTCCCTGACCCCAGGGGTGACGAACGGGGGCTTCACGACGTCGAAGGCCTCGGTCCGGGACCGTACGACGACGCCCACCTGGTCACCCTCGACCACGGACGGGTCGACCAGGGCGAGGGCGATGCCCTGGCGCAGCGTCGGCGAGAACGTACCGCTGGTGACCTCGCCGACTCGCCTGCCATCGGCGTCCACGACCTCCATGCCGTGGCGCGGGATGCCGCGGCCCAGGGCCTTGAGCCCACGCAGCACCCGGTGCGGAGCCTTGCGCTGAGCCTTCAACGCGTCGGACCCGTCGAACGAGACCTTCTTCCAGCCGACGGCCCAGGTGATCCCGGCCTCGACGGGAGAGATCTCCAGCGAGAGGTCGTTGCCGTGGAGCGGGTAGCCCATCTCCGTACGGAGCGTGTCGCGCGCACCGAGCCCGCACAGCGCCAGCCCGTACGGCACGCCTGCCGCCACCACGGCATCCCACACGGCCGGGGCATCGGCGGCCGGGCAGACCAGCTCGTACCCGCGCTCGCCCGTGTAGCCCGTCCTGCACACCGTGAGCTCGACGCCGTCCAGGGTCGCCACGGCGAACCGCATGTAGTCGTGGCCGGTCGGCAGGCCCAGCGTGTCGAGCAGGTCGTCGGAGTCAGGCCCCTGTACGGCGAGGACCGCGTAGTCGCGGTGGAGATTGGTGATCGTGAGGTCGGCCGGCGCACCCTCGACGAGACGGCGAACCACCTCGGTCGTGTTCGAGGCGTTGGGGATGATGAAGACCTCGTCGTCGGAGCGCTTGTAGGCGATCAGGTCGTCCACCGTGCCGCCGTCGGCGGTGCAGAGCAGCGTGTACTGGGCCTGGCCGGGCCCGATCTTGCCGAGGTCGTTGGTGACGCGCGAGTTGAGGTACGCGGCGGCGCCCGGGCCGGCGACCAGCGCCTTGCCCAGGTGGCTCACGTCGAACAGCCCGACCCGCTCACGTACGGCCGCGTGCTCGGCGAGCACACCTGCGTACTCCAGGGGCATGAGCCAGCCGCCGAACTCCGCGAACTTGGCCCCGGCCGCAGCGTGGCGGTCGTGGAGCGGTGACAACAGTTCCCCGGTCATCAGAGCCCTTCTGAGAGTGTCATACGGCCCGGGTGGGCCACCGTGAGCCTATCGCCACGCGCTACTGTGGCCCGACGGGCGAGCCAGCCCGAGCTGCTCCGAAAGGTGATGTTCCGTGGTCTCCGTGTCCTTGTCGAAGTCTGTTCCGCGCGATGCCGATGTGCTGATCGTCGGCCTCACCGAGGTGTCCGGCACACCGGCGCTGGTGGACCTGCCGTCCGATGTGACGAAAGACCTCACCAAGCGCTGGGGCTCAGCGCCGCTGGCGGTCGCGCTCGATCTCGGCGCCAAGACGACAATCGGCAGCACCACGCTGCTCCCGACCCAGGGCGTACGCGTCGTGGCCGTGGGCCTGGGTGACGTCGACGTCACCCCCGAGCAGGTGCGCCGCGCCGTCGGCAGCGGTGTCCGGGCGCTCGCCGCGCTGGAGCCGACGTCACCGCTCCACATCGCGCTCAGCCTCGACCTGGTCGAGCCCGAGGTCGTCAAGGGTGCCGTCGAAGGTGCTCTGCTCGGTGCGTACTCCTTCACCAAGATCGGCGGCCAGCCGACGGAGTTGCTGCGTCAGGTCACCGTGGTGAGCCCGTCGACCAAGCAGGAGACCAAGGACGCGCTCACAGCCGCCGCCACGATCGCCGCGGGCGTCAACCAGACCCGCGACTGGATCAACACGCCCGGCAACCTGCTGTACCCGGAGACGTTCGCGGCGCTCGCCGTCGCCGCCGGCAAGAAGGCGAAGCTGGACGTCGAGGTCCTCGATGAGAAGGCGCTCGCGAAGGCCGGCTTCGGCGGCATCCTCGCCGTCGGCAACGGGTCGGTCCGGCCGCCTCGGCTCGTGCGCCTCTCGTACACCCCTCGCGGCGCGCGTAACCACCTCGCTCTCGTCGGGAAGGGCATCACGTTCGACACCGGCGGCATCAACCTCAAGCCGGGCGACTCGATGTACACGATGAAGACCGACATGAGTGGCGCGGCCGCGATCATCTCGGCCATCCAGGTGATCGCCGAGCTGGGCCTCAAGATCACGGTGACCGCGTACGCCGCGATGGCCGAGAACATGCCGTCGGGCTCGGCCCAGCGGCCCAGTGACGTGCTGACGATGTACGGCGGCACGACCGTCGAGAACTTCAACTCCGACGCCGAGGGCCGCCTGGTACTGGCCGACGCCCTCGTGCGCGCCACGGAGGACAAGCCCGACCTCATCGTCGACGTCGCCACCCTCACGGGCGCCTGCGTCGTGGCCCTGGGCGAACGTACGTCGGGCCTCATGGCCAGCGACGACCAGACCGCGGACCGGCTGCTGGACGCCGCCGAGGCCGCTGGCGAGGCGTTCTGGCAGCTCCCGATCACCGACGAGGTCGGCGACTACCTCAAGAGCAAGGTGGCCGATCTGAAGTCCGGTGGTCCGCGGTGGGGCGGCGCGCTGACGGCGGCGGCGTTCCTGCAGCGCTTCGTCGGTGAGACGGACTGGGCGCACCTCGACATCGCCGGTCCGGCGTTCAACGAGCACGAGGCGTACGACTACGTGCCGGCGGGTGCCACGGGCGTCGCCGTGCGCACGCTGGTCGCTCTGGCGCAGTCGCTGCAGGGCTAGTGTCCTGCGTCCGAAACCCTTGCCGATGCCAAGGAACTTCGGACGCACGACACTAGTCGGCCTTGCGGGTGCGCTTGTTGTAGTCGCGCATCCGCTTGGGGTACGAGACGACGCCCGCGTCATAGCAGGGCATCCGGTAGCGGCCCGCGAACGTGCGCGCCCACTTCTCGCTGGGCACGCTGCGACGCGTCCACTCACCGTCGTGAGCGACGAGTAGGAGCGTGTACCCAGCGGTCGCGGTCGGCTGCTCGACGTACGCCTCCACACCGCGCCTGGACGACGCGAACGCCTCCAGATGCTCGATCGACGTCGAGCCGGAGCCGGACTGCCCGCCTGTACGGGGGCGTCTGCGTCGTAGTCCATCCAGGATTCCCACGCCGCCATTATCCCGGCGCGGACGCTAGGCTGGCCGCATCGCCCATACCGCACGCCGCTAAGGAGCCTCCCAGCCATGTCGACCAACGTCACTCTTCCGGCACTCGGAGAATCGGTCTCGGAGGGTACGGTCTCCCGCTGGCTGAAGAAGGTCGGAGAGACCGTCGCCGCGGACGAGCCGCTCCTGGAGGTGTCCACCGACAAGGTCGACACCGAGATCCCGTCCCCCGTCGCGGGCGTCCTGCTGGAGATCAGGGTCGATGTCGATGAGACCGCCCCCGTGGGCGCTGTGCTCGCCGTCATCGGCGAGGAGAACGAGGCCTCGTCCGCCCCCGCGCCGGCTGCCCCGGCGCCCGAGGCGGCCGCTCCTGCCGCTCCTGAGCCCGCTCCTGTCGCAGCGCCTGCCCCTGTCGCTGAGGCGCCCGCCGCGCCGGCTGCGCCCGCTGCTCCTGCTGCTCCTGCTGCTCCTGCATCCGGCACTGAAGTGACGCTGCCCGCGCTCGGCGAGAGCGTGTCCGAGGGCACCGTCTCCCGCTGGCTCAAGCAGGTCGGTGACCAGATCGAGACCGACGAGGCGCTCGTCGAGGTCTCCACCGACAAGGTCGACACCGAGGTGCCCTCGCCCGTGTCCGGCACCGTGCTCGAGATCCGCGTGGCCGTCGACGAGACCGTGCCCGTCGGCTCGGTCCTGGCGATCATCGGCGATGCCGCCGCAACCCCGAGCGCACTCGTCGCTGCAACGCCCGCTCCCGTCGAGGCCCCGGCTCCGGCACCCCAGCCGGTCGCCGAGGTAGCGCCCGCGCCCGCCCCGGTTGTCGAGCCCGCTCCGACGCCCGCGCCCGTACAGCCCGCACCCGTACAGTCCGCGCCCGTGCAGTCCACGCCTGCGGCCGTCGTGAACGCGGTCGCGCCGCGTCGGGCGAGCGAGGACGAGGCTCAGGACACGTACGTCACGCCGCTGGTCCGCAAGCTGGCCGCGCAGCACGGCGTCGACCTGGCCCGTGTGGCCGGCACCGGCGTGGGTGGCCGCATCCGCAAGCAGGACATCATCGACACGGCCGAGGCCGCCAAGAAGTCGGCTGCTCCCGCTCCCGCGGCCGCGCCGGCTGCCGCGACGGCAGCCGCCCCCGTGGCAGCCGCGGCGCCCGTGGCGGTCTCCAGCCAGCGTGGCTCCACCGAGAAGATCTCGCGGCTGCGGGCCACGATCGCCCGCCGCATGGTCGAGTCGCTGCAGGTCTCCGCGCAGCTCACCGCCACGGTCGAGGTCGACCTCACGGCGATCTCCAAGCTGCGGGCCAAGGTGAAGGACGACTTCAAGTCACGCGAGGGCGCGTCCCTGTCGTACCTGCCGTTCATCGCGAAGGCGGCCATCGAGGTTCTCAAGCAGATCCCCAAGATCAACGCCACGATCGACACCGACGCCGGCACGATCACGTACCCCAACGCCGAGCACCTCGGCATCGCGGTGGACACGCCCAAGGGCCTGCTCGTGCCGGTCGTCAAGGACGCCGGTGACCTCAACGTCGCGGGCCTGGCCAAGAAGATCGCCGACCTGGCCGCGCGAACGCGCACCAGCCAGGTGACGCCGGACGAGCTCAACGGCGGCACGTTCACCATCACGAACTACGGGTCCGCGGGCACGCTCTTCGACACCCCGGTCATCAACCAGCCCCAGGTGGCCATCCTCGGCACCGGCGCGCTGGTCAAGCGACCCGTCGTCATCAACGACGAGGAGCTCGGGGAGATCATCGCCGTGCGCGACATGATGTTCCTGTCCCTGTCGTACGACCATCGCCTTGTCGATGGCGCCGACGCCGCTCGCTTCCTCAGCGCGGTCAAGGCCCGCCTCGAGGCGGGTGACTTCGCCGCCGAGTTCGGCGCGTGACGGACACCAGCTGGGCGACGACGCGCGGGGAGGACCTCGCGTTCGTTCGCCTCGGCATCGATGAGACGCCGACGCGTCTCATCGACTACCGCTGGGCCTGGGACGAGCAGCGACGCATCCACGCGGAGGTCGCTGACGGCACACGGCCCGGGACGGTGCTGCTCCTGGAGCACAGCGACGTGTACACCGCGGGACGCCGTACGGAACCGCCTGAGCGGCCCCAGGACGGCACCGAGGTGGTCGACGTGGACCGTGGTGGCAAGATCACGTGGCACGGCCCTGGGCAGCTGGTGGGCTACCCCATCGTGCGGCTGCCCGAAGGGGTGTACGTGGTCGACTACGTCCGGCGCCTCGAAGAGGCCCTGATCCGTACGGTGCGCGACTACGGTCTGCCGGGCATCCGTGTCGCCGGGCGCTCAGGCGTGTGGCTTCCGGCAACGGCCGACCGTCTCGAGCGGAAGGTCGTCGCGATCGGCATCCGGGTCAGCCGGAAGACGACACAGCACGGCTTCGCCCTCAACGTGTCGCCCGACCTCGCCGCGTTCGACCGCATCATCCCCTGCGGCATCGAGGACGCCGGCGTGAGCTCGCTGGCCGCGGAGCTCGTCACCCCCCCGTCGTTGGCCGACGTGGGCGACGTCGCGGAACGGCACCTGCGCGACCTGCTCGGATTCGACCGCTAGGAGGCTCTCTCATCGCCTCGATGAGAGATTCTGGACCTTCTTGAGCCGACAAAACCCCTAGCCGGAACGCATTCGAAGCTCATCTTCGATCAATCTTCATGACAGCCCTCTCACGGACGTTGCCCTCCGGATCGCCCTCGGGTCATAGTTCACGTGGCCCTTCCGAGGGGAAGGAGCCGGGGGACATCGCACAGCATCAAGGCTGCGCGACTGTAGAGAAGGGACTCCCACATGAACGCCATTTCCGCTTACCTCACCACGCTCGTCTTCGTCGCCCAGACCCGTCTCGGCAAGGCCACCAAGGGCGCCACCGCCGTTGAGTACGGCCTCCTCGTCGCGCTGATCGCCGCCGTGATCATCGCCGCCGTCACGCTGTTCGGTGGCAACCTGAGCACGCTGTTCAACAAGGTCGCGACCACGATCAACAAGTGAGCTGATTCTCACATCGGTCCACTGCCGGCTGGTCGCTCCCCGCAGCGACCAGCCGGCGTTGGCTTTTCACCCCACTTACACCCCTCGCGCCGTGACCGGGGCACTCTGACCGTCGTCCCGACCGGCGTCCGGCGCATGCAAACGTCATTCACCCGTGAGAAAGACAATCATCATGAACCGCCGTGTCACAGCCGCGATCATTGCGGCCGTACTCGCCCTCGGGGCATTCGTCAGTATCTTCATCTACGTTCGCAGCGCGGACGTCCGGGCGCTCAACGGCGTGGCAGCCAAGAGCGTCTACACCGTGGTCAAACCGATCGTCAAGGGAACCCTCGCCGAGAACCTCGGTGACAGCATCCAGCTCACCCAGGTCCCAGCCAAGACGGTGCCCGACAACGCTGTCATCGACCTCAGCCAGATCCAGAAGAAGGTCGCCTCCGTTGACCTCGTGGCCGGCGAGATCCTGCTCACCACCCGCTTCCTCGACCCGACCCAGATCTCCGTCGATGAGGTGCCCGTGCCCAAGGGCATGGAGCAGATCAGCGTCCTGCTTGCCGCTGACAAGGTGCGCGGCGGCGTCATCAAGGCCGGCGATGTCGTCGGCGTGGTGTTCACCATGAAGATGACCGGCGGCCAGCCTTACACCATCCCTGGCATCGGGACCGTCACTCCCGATGGCGACAACATCACCAAGCAGATCATGCACAAGGTCCTCGTGACCCGTGTCCAGGGCGGCATCACCGTCACACCCGACGAGAAGTCGGGCGGCGGCGCGCCGGCATCGTCGGTCATGATCACGCTGGCCCTGTCGGTCAGCGACGTCGAGAAGCTGACCTGGGCTCAGTCCACCGGAACGATCCTGCTGGCAGTGGAGAACCCGGACACCGACGACTCCCAGTCGCAGTACACCATCGGGAAGACGGTGATGAAGTGAGCAGAGTCGTCCTGGTCAGCCAGTCCGCCAGCCTGACGGAACGGATCGGATACGCCACCGGAGGCTCGTTCCTCCTGCTGTCACCCCATCCGCTGCCCGCCACCGCGCCGGAGCTCTTCGCCGGGCTTCGCGGCGCGCCCGTACCCGACATCATCGTCCTCGACGCCGACGGCGACCCGAACGGTGCCATCGAGCTTGCCCGCAACCTCGACGCGGCCTACCCGTGCGTGGTCATCCTCGCAGCGACCAACGTCGAGCCGCTGGCGTTGCCCGCTCTTCGGGCTGGCGTCAAGGACCTCGTCTACACCGAGGGCGACGTCGCCGACATCCGCAAGGCGCTGGAGCGCGCAGCGCAGTTCCTCGCCATGCGCGCCATGACGGCCCCCGCGGCCGCCTCGGCTCCCGTCATCCAGAAGCCCGATGGCCGCGTCATCACGATCGCGTCGCCGAAGGGCGGTGTCGGCAAGACCACCGTCGCCACCAACGTCGCCGTCGGTCTCGCGAAGCGCTACCCGCAGCAGATCGTGCTGGTCGACCTCGACGTCCACTTCGGCGACTGCGCCAGCGCCCTCAACCTCGAGCCGGAGTTCACGCTTCCGGACACGATCCAGGGCGCGATGACGCAGGACATGCTCACGCTGAAGTCCCTGCTGACCCGTCACGACACCGGTCTGTACGTGGTGCCCGGCTCCGACTCTCCTGTCGCTGCCGACACGGTCACCCCCAAGGACATCTCCAACCTGCTGACCATGCTGGCGAAGGAGTTCCAGTTCGTCGTCGTCGACACCGCTCCCGGCCTGTCCGAGCACACGCTGTCCGTGCTCGACAAGGCCAACGAGATCGTGCTGGTGACGAGCTTGGACGTCCCGGGTGTGCGGGGTCTGCGCAAGGAGCTGGAGACGCTCGACGACCTCGACATGCTTCTCGAGGCCCGTCACGTCGTCGTGAACTTCTTCGACTCGAGCCGTGGACTCACCATCAAGGACGTACAGGCCACGATCGGGGAGGACGTCGACATCGTGCTCAACCAGTCGAACCTGCTTCCCCAGTCGACGAACCAGGGCATGCCGCTGCTTCAGGCGAACGGGCGCGACCCGATCACCAAGCAGCTCAACCTGCTCGTCGACCGCATCACCGGCCGCACATCGGAGACTCTGAGCGGCTTCACCGGCCGTCGCGGAGTCAGGGCGGAGAAGTGACATGAAGCTGTCAGAACGCCTCGGTGCCCGCCGCGCCGAGGGTGGCGACCCGACCGACCCCTACGCGCCGAACCCGTACGGACCACCTGATCCGGGCCCTGCGTCGCTGGCCGTGAGGGCGGCCGAGGTGGGGGCCTTCCCGCCCCTGCCCGCGTCCCCCACCCAGAACCAGCAGGTGCCCGGCTTGTCGCAGCGCGGTCGCGCGACTGCTCCGGTGCCCGTCCAGCTCGACCCGGTCGGCAAGCTCAAGGAGCAGGCGACCGCCCGGCTCTTCGAGCGGATCGGCTCCCGGCTCAACGAAGGCACCCTCGACGAAGATCAGATCGGTGGTCTCGTCCGCGAGGAGCTCAACGCGATCATCGAGGAGTCGTCGACCCCGCTGACCTCTGAGGAGCGGCGCCGCATCATCCGCGAGGTCGAGGACGACGTGCTCGGCCTGGGCCCGCTCGAAGGCCTGCTCAACGAGAACAGCATCACCGAGATCATGGTGAACGGCTGCGACACGATCTACGTGGAGCAGAAGGGCAAGCTCACCCTCAGCCCGGTGAAGTTCGACGACGAGGCCCACCTGCGCCGCGTCATCGACCGCATCGTGAGCAAGGTCGGCCGTCGCATCGACGAATCGTCGCCCCTTGTCGATGCACGACTCATGGACGGGTCCCGTGTCAATGCGATCATCCCGCCCCTGGCCGTCAACGGCTCCACGCTGACCATCCGAAAGTTCAGCCGCGACGCGCTCGGCGTCAACGACCTCATCGGCTTCGGCACGATGACGCCGGACATGGCAGACCTCCTGCGTGCCTGCGTTCAGGCCCGTCTGAACATCCTGGTCTCCGGAGGTACCGGTACCGGAAAGACGACGCTGCTCAACGTGCTGTCCAGCTTCATCCCCAGCAACGAGCGCATCATCACCATCGAGGACGCCGTCGAGCTGCAGCTCCAGCAGGACCACCTGGTCCGCCTGGAGTCCCGCCCGGCGAACGTCGAGGGCCGTGGCGAGGTCACCATCCGTGACCTCGTGAAGAACTCCCTTCGTATGCGCCCCGATCGCATCGTCGTCGGCGAGTGTCGTGGCGCTGAGGCCCTCGACATGCTCCAGGCCATGAACACCGGCCACGACGGGTCGCTCTCCACCGTTCACGCCAACACGCCTCGTGACGCCATCGCCCGACTCGAGACCCTCGTGCTGATGGCCGGCATGGACCTGCCGCTGCGAGCCATCCGCGAGCAGATCACGTCGGCCGTCGACCTCATCGTGCAGATCCAGCGTCTGCGGGACGGCACTCGTCGCGTCGTCGCCGTCACCGAGGTGCACGGCATGGAAGGCCAGACGGTCACCCTGCAGGACATCTTCCTGTTCGACTACTCGGCCGGCCTCGACGCCAACGGCAAGTTCCTGGGTCGCCCGGTCGCCACCGGCGTACGGCCGAAGTTCGCCGACCAGTTCGAGGAGTTGGGCATCGTCTTGTCCCCGCGTGTCTTCGGCGGCAACCAGGAGTGGCTGCGATGAGCATCTTCACCTCCGCCTCGATGCTGACGGTCGGCTCGACCCTGATGATCGTGGCGATCTGCATCGTCGGGCTGCTGATCATCCGTCCGGGCTTCCGGCGGGTGTCGCGGGACCGGCGCCGCCAGCTGCAGGGCCGCAAGCGCGGCCAGCAGGTGACCACGCTGGCGACAGCGACCGACTTCGCGACCGACCAGATCGGCAAGATCCTCGAGAAGCGCGGCAAGGGGCTCCCGGGCCAGCTCGAGCTCGCCGGAATCAAGATGAAGGCCTCGGACGTCGTCCTGCTGACGTTCGCCGCCGCCATGGCGGCGGGCGCCGTCACGATGCTGGCCACAGGGCCGATCATTGGCCTCGTCGTCGCGCTCATCGTCCCGGTGTTCGGCCAGGTGGCGCTGAACTACCTCGTCGGACGCCGCAAGCGGGCCTTCGCCGAGCAGCTCGACGCGACGCTGCAGATGATGGCCGCGAGCCTGCGTGCCGGATACTCGCTGCTGCAGGCCGTGCAGGCCATGAGCTCCGAGGCTGACAGCCCGACCAAGGACGAGTTCAGCCGCGTGCTCAACGAGACCCGCATCGGCCGCCCGCTCAATGACTCGCTCATCGAGGTCGCGAACCGGATGGGCAGCGAGGACTTCAACTGGGTGGCCCAGGCGATCGCGATCAACCGGGAGGTCGGCGGCAACCTCGCCGACGTGCTGGACGGTGTGGCCAGGACGATCCGTGAGCGCAACCAGCTGCACAGGCAGGTCGCGGCGCTGGCGTCCGAGGGCAAGCTCTCGGCCGTCATCCTCATGGCCCTGCCGTTCGGTGTCACCGCGTTCCTCACCGTCGCCAACCCCGGCTACCTCAATCGCCTGTTCACGACGACCATCGGGTGGGGCATCACGATCGCCGCGGTGATCATGCTGATCATCGGCGGCGTCTGGCTCCGCGCGACCGTCAAGATCAAGTTCTAGGAGGAGATGACATGGTCCCCATCCTGCTTGGCTCCTTGCTGTTCGCTGCCGCCATCGGCTACCTGATGTTCGCCGTCGTCGCCGGCCCCAGCGCCGCGAAGGTCCGCGCCATGGACAACCTCCGCCGCGGGCTGAACACCAGTCATCCTGCCGCCCCCGGTGGCCGCCCCGCTGCCGGTCCAGGCAAGGCCAAGAACGTCTCGTCACTGTCCAAGGCTCTGGTCCCGAAGGGGGCGCGGTCCCGCCTCGACCTCATGCTGTCCCAGGCTGGCCGTCCCGTGGACTGGCCGCTCGAGCGCGTGATCACCGTGAAGGTCCTCCTCACCGTGGTCGCTCCGATGCTGGCCGGAATGTTCATCCTCAAGGCGACAACCCCGATGATCGGCATCATCGGCGTGGGCTTCGCCGTGATCCTCTACTTCCTCCCCGAGCTCCGCCTGTACAGCATGGGCATCGAGCGCAAGGAGAAGATCACCCTCGAGCTGGCCGATACCCTCGACCAGATGAGCATCGCGGTGGAGGCCGGCCTCGGCTTCGACGCGGCCATGGTCCGCGTGGCCAAGAACGGCAACGGCGTCCTGGCTGCCGAGCTCATCCGCACCCTGCAGGACGTCCAGGTGGGCCAGACCAGGCGCGCCGCGTACGAGGACCTCGTGGAACGCACGCAGGTCCCCGACCTCAAGCAGTTCATCCGATCGATCATCCAGGCCGAGGCGTACGGTCTCGCGTTGTCCAGCGTGCTCAACACGCAGGCAGCCGAGATGCGCATGAAGCGCCGCCAAAGGGCTGAGCAGAAGGCCATGCAGATCCCCGTCAAGGTGATCTTCCCGCTGATGCTGTTCATCCTTCCGGTTCTGTTCATGGTCGTCATGGGACCCGGCGTCATCGGCATTCTTGAGTCGTTCAAGTAGTCGATGAGGTCGTCATGAGTGCCGTCGCCGCGATCACGGGTGCCGTATCGGTCGGCATTGCGGCGGCGGCACTCACCCCGTTCACCCGGGCTCGGCTCGTCGAGCCCCTCCACCCCCGTCTCGTCAGCGCCCCCGTGCTCGGACTGCTCGGGGCCCTCTTCGGCGGTCTCGCCGGCTGGCGCCTCGACACCTGGCCGCAGGCGTTCGCGTTCGCGGTCATGGCCCTCGCGAGCGCCCTGCTCACCGCGACCGACCTCGCCGCTCACGAGATCCCGCACCGCATCATGTGGCCGTCGGCCGGCGCGCTCGTCGTCTCCCTGGCCCTCGCCGCCGGCATCCAGGGCACCTGGCTACGGTTCGGCGTCGCCCTTCTCACAGGGCTCGTGATCGCGATCGTCTACTTCGTCATCGCCTGGTTCGGCAAGGGACAGTTCGGCGTCGGCGACGTCAGCCTCTCCCTGCTGTACGGCATCTTCCTCGGATGGCTCGGGCTCCCCCACGCGCTGGTCGGCGCGTTCGGGGCGTTCCTCGTCCACGTACCGGTCTCGATCGTCGTCCTACTCTTACGTCGCACAGGCCGCAAGGCCGAGCTGCCGTTCGGACCCTCGCTGATCGCGGCGAGCTGGCTGGCCGCCTACGTCGGCCCCGCAGTGATGACACTCCTTGTCGGACGCTGAGCCCGTGTGGGGAAACCGCTCACGCACAGGTAGCCTGTGCGGGTGACAGTGCGACCCGACGGCCGACGGCTCCTCCGCTTGGAGGTCAAGAACTCGCAGACTCCCATCGAGCGCAAGCCCGAGTGGATCCGTACGCGTGCGGTCATGGGCCCCAACTACACCGAGCTCCAGTCGATCATGCGGCGCGAGGGCCTGCACACGGTGTGCCAGGAGGCCGGCTGCCCCAACATCTTCGAGTGCTGGGAAGACCGCGAGGCCACCTTCCTCATCGGCGGCGAGGCCTGCACCCGACGGTGTGACTTCTGCCAGATCGAGTCGGCCAAGCCGACGGAGTACGACACCGAGGAGCCGCAGCGCGTCGCCGAGAGCGTCAAGGCCATGGGGCTGCGGTACGCGACGGTGACCGGCGTCTGCCGCGACGACCTGCCCGACGAGGGTGCCTGGCTGTACGAGGAGACGATCCGCGCCATCCACCGGGAGAACCCCGGTGTGGGCGTCGAGATGTTGGCGCCCGACTTCTCCGGTCGACCCGAACTCGTCGACCAGGTGCTGTCGGCGCGGCCCGAGGTCTTCGCCCACAACGTCGAGACCGTGCCGCGGGTGTTCCGCAGGATCCGCCCCGGGTTCTCGTACGAACGCTCGCTCGGCGTGCTGACCCGGTCGCACGACGCCGGCCTGGTCACGAAGTCGAACCTCATCCTCGGCCTCGGCGAGACCCGCGACGAGGTGTCGCAGGCGCTGCGCGACCTGCGCTCCGCCGGCACCCACCTCGTCACGATCACCCAGTACCTGCGGCCGAACGCCCGGCTGCACCCCGTCGAGCGCTGGGTCGAGCCGGCCGAGTTCGACGAACTGGCGACGGAGGCGACCGAGATCGGCTTCGAGGGCGTGATGTCCGGGCCGCTGGTGAGATCCTCGTACAGGGCCGGTCGTCTCTACCGGCAGGCAACAGACGCTCTGGCCGCGGGCCAGGACACCAATACCGAGAATGTGAGTACCGATGGCGAGTGAGCGGGCCAAGGAGCTAGCGGCCGCGCAGAAGGCGCAGAAGCAGGCTGAGAAGCTGCGGCGCAAGAACTCCAGCGACCCGAAGGACTGGGGCCAGCTGCGCCAGATCCTCGAGGTTTTCAAGATGACCACGAAGAACGACCCCACCTCGCTGTGGCTGATGATCGGCGCCTTCGCGCTGACGGTCGTCGTGTTCCTGCTGCTGGGCATCTTCGTGCTGTCGCCGTGGTGGCTCTACCTGGTGTTCGGCGTCCTGTTCGGCGTGCTGGCGGCCATGGCCGTGCTCACCTGGCGCGCGAAGAACGCGACGTACAAGCGGTACGAGGGCCAGAAGGGCTCCGCCGAGGTCGCGATGAGCATGCTCGGCAAGGACTGGATCAAGTCGCCGGTCATCACGGCGAACCGCCAGCTCGACATCGTGCACCGCGTCGTCGGACCGGGAGGTGTCGTGCTCATCGGTGAGGGCGACCCGGGCCGCGTGCGGCAGATGCTGGCCATCGAGGCGAAGAAGCACGAGCAGATCAAGTACGGCACCAAGGTGACCAGCATCGTCATGGGCGAGAAGGAGAACCAGGTTCCGCTGGAGAAGCTCGCCGACCACATCAAGAAGCTGCCCAAGGTCATCAAGGCCGCCGAGATCACGGAGCTGTCGAACCGCCTCCGCGCGCTCGACTCGATGCGTCCCAAGATCCCGCTGCCCAAGGGCCCGCTGCCGACGTCCGCGAAGGGCGCGCGTCAGGCCGTACGGGGTCGCTGACCGCTCGTAGCGGCCCGTTGCCCCACTAGCCCGCCTGCTCGGACAGTTCGAGCCAGATGTCCTCGAGTTCGGCGACCTCGGTCTCGAGGTCTCGGACCTTGTCGTGCAGCGTGCCCAGCCCGACGTAGTCGGCTGCGTCGTGGTCGGCCATCTGCGCGTGCAGTCGCTCGATCTGCTGGCCCAGCCGCTCGATCTTGCGTTCGGTCGCCTGGAGTTGCTTGGCCGCGGCCCGCTGCTCGGCCGCTGAGCTCGTCGTGGGCCGCTCCGCCTGGTCGACCACCGGCGCTTCCACGGCGGCGCGCAGGCGCAGGTACTCGTCCACGCCCCCGGGCAGGTGCCGCAGGTGCCCGTCGAGGATGGCGTACTGCATGTCGGTGACCCGCTCGACCAGGTAGCGGTCGTGAGAGACCACCAGCAGGGTCCCGGGCCAGGAGTCCAGTAGGTCCTCCATCGCGGCCAGCATGTCGGTGTCGACGTCGTTCGTGGGCTCGTCGAGGATCAGCACGTTCGGCTCAGCCAGCAGCACCATCAGCAGCTGAAGCCGCCGACGCTGACCACCGGACAGATCAGCGACGCGCGCCGACAGGTGGTCGCGTGAGAAGCCCAGCCGCTCGAGCAGCTGCGCGGGCGTGAGGTCGCGGCCGTCGACGGTGAAGGTCGTACGAGTGCGCGCCAGCACCTCCCGTACCCGGTCGTCCGCGATCTCCTCGAGATCGGCGAAGCGCTGGTCGAGAGTGCCGATCCGCACGGTCTTGCCGCGCTTCACTCGCCCGTGAGTGGGCTTGACGGTGCCGCTGACCAGGCCGAGCAGCGTCGACTTCCCCACGCCGTTGGCGCCGAGAACCGCAAACCGGTCCCCCGGCCCGATGCGCCAGGTGATGTCGTCGAGAACCTGCTTGTCGCCGTACGAGACGGACACGCTCTCGACGTCGACGACGTCCTTGCCGAGACGCGCGGTGGCGAGCTTCGCCAGCTCCACGCGATCGCGCGGCGGCGGTACGTCGGCGATCAGCTGGTTGGCCGCGTCGATGCGGAACTTGGGCTTACTCGTACGGGCTGGCGCGCCCCGGCGCAGCCAGGCCAGCTCCTTGGTCATGAGGTTCTTGCGCTTGGCCTCGATCGCGGCGGCCTGGCGGTCGCGTTCGACCCGCTGCAGCACGTACGCCGCGTAGCCGCCGTCGAACGGCTCCACGATCCGGTCGTGGACCTCCCACGTCGCCGTACAGACCTCATCGAGGAACCAGCGGTCGTGGGTCACGACGAGCAGGCCGCCCTGCGTACGGGTCCAGCGGGTCTTCACGTGGTCCGCGAGCCACTGCACGCCCTCGACGTCCAAGTGGTTGGTGGGCTCGTCGAGGATCACGAGGTCCCAGTCGTCGACCAGCAGCGCGGCCAGCGCGACCCGGCGACGTTGACCACCCGAGAGGGTGTCCACGGTGCTGTCCCAGCCGATGTCCGCCACCAGACCGGAGATGATGCTGCGGATGCGCTGGTCGCTGGCCCAGACGTGCTCATCGGTGTCGCCGACGATGGCGTGCCCGACGGTGGCGGTCTCGTCGAGGGTGTCGACCTGCTCCAGCGCCCCCACCCGCAAACCGCCGCGGCGCGTGACCTTGCCGGCGTTCGGCTCGATCCGTCCTGAGAGCATGCCGAGCAGACTCGTCTTGCCATCGCCGTTGCGCCCGACGATCCCGATCCGGTCGCCTTCGGAGACGCCAAGCGTCACCGCGTCGAAGACGACCTTGGTCGGGTACTCCAGGTGCAGGGACTCTCCCCCGAGCAGATGTGCCACCCCGACAGCCTAGGGACTGTTCGCCGACTCCCCCGCCATGAGGCCAGCTCGGCCTGAGTCGGTGGGCAGGTCAGCTCCACGCCACACCCCATCTGTCAACGCCACACCCCATGTACGACGCCACACCCCACCGATGAGGTGTGGCGTCGCACTAGGGGTGTGGCGTCGGCGGGTGGAGGCCGGCTACCAGACCGGACCAGCAGCCTCAGGACGGTCGGGTTGATCTTGATGTGCTTGAGGTGCGGTGACCAGCCGCCATCGAGAACCGGGTGTGCGCCCCGGGAAGGGGGAAGTGACTCTGCCCGTTTCAACGTCCGGATGTGTTGGTTTTGCTTGACATGTGACCGCTTATGTTGTTTTGTTGTGCCCATCGCCAACAAGGCTCCTCTGACACCGCAGTCCGAGAAGGGGTTACACATGTCAGCCGTACTACCTGACGCTCGCGTCAACAAGAACCTGCAGGGTTCGGGCTTCCGAGCCATCGTCCAACGCTTCGGCGGGTACCTGGCCGGCATGATCATGCCGAACATCGGCGCGTTCATCGCCTGGGGCCTCATCACCGCCATGTTCATCCCGACCGGATGGACGCCCAACGAAGACCTGGCCAAGCTGGTCGGCCCGATCATCACGTACCTGCTCCCGATCCTCATCGGCTACACCGGTGGCCGCATGGTCCACGGTCAGCGCGGTGCCGTCATCGGCGCGCTGGCCACCATGGGTGTCATCGTCGGCACCGACGTCCCGATGTTCCTCGGCGCCATGATCATGGGCCCGCTGACCGCGTACCTGCTGAAGCTGCTGGACAAGGCCATCGAGGGCAAGGTCAAGACCGGCTTCGAGATGCTCATCGACAACTTCTCCCTCGGCATCCTCGGCGGCCTCATGGCCCTCCTCGGCCGCACGCTGATTGGCCCGGTCGTCGAGTTTCTCGTGAAGGCGATGGGCGCTGGCGTCCAGGCACTGGTCGACGCACACTTGCTGCCGCTCGCCTCGATCGTTGTCGAGCCCGCCAAGATCCTGTTCCTGAACAACGCCATCAACCACGGCGTGCTCTCTCCGCTCGGCGCAGCCCAGGCTCAGCAGACCGGACAGTCGATCCTGTTCATGGTCGAGTCGAACCCTGGTCCTGGCCTCGGTCTGCTGCTCGCGTTCATGTTCTTCGGCCCGATCGCCCTGCGCCCCTCGACGCCCGGCGCGATCATCATCCACTTCCTCGGCGGCATCCACGAGATCTACTTCCCGTACGTGCTCATGAAGCCCAAGATGGTCCTCGCGGTCATCGCCGGTGGCGCGTCGGGCCTGTTCGTCGGCTCGCTGCTCGGTGCCGGCCTCGTCGCCCCCGCCTCGCCCGGCTCGATCATCGCCTACTTCGCGGTCACGCCCCGTACGGGCTACCTGGCCATGCTCGCCGACGTCCTGGTCGCCACCGCGGTCTCGTTCGCCGTAGCCGCAGCGCTGTTCGGCTTCGGCCGTGGCGCCAAGGAGGAGGCGGCTCTCGAGACCGAAGCGGGCGTCGTCACTACCCCGGCGGGCTCGACCTCGACCCTCGTGTCGCACGCGCACGGCGCCACCACCGCTGCCGTCGCCACCCGCGCCATCAACGGTCGTGACGTCAAGAAGCTCATCATCGCCTGCGACGCCGGCATGGGCTCCTCGGTCATGGTCGCCTCGGCGATGAAGAAGAAGCTCGCCGCGTACGGTGTGGAAGTGACCCATACGCCGGTGAACAACATCCCGGGCGACGCGCAGCTCATCCTGTGCCACTCCGGTCTGCTGAGCCGGGCACGGGGCATCGCGCCCGCCTCGGCCGTGGTCATGGGCTTCGACCAGTACATGGGCGACCCGGCCTTCACGAAGGTCGAGAACGCCATCAAGAACGGAGAGACCCTTGAGTCCTGAGCCGATCCTGTCGGCCACGTCGGTCAGGCTTGGCCTGGCCGGCATGGCCAAGGAGGACGCGATCCGCTACTGCGGCCAGCTCCTCGTCGATGCGGGCGCCGCCACCCCGGCGTACATCGACGGGATGCTCGCCCGCGAGCAGCAGATCTCGACTTTCCTCGGCGAAGGCGTCGCGATCCCGCACGGCACCAACGAGGCCCGGGCGCACATCGTCCGGGCCGCGTTGGGGTTCGTCCAGTTCCCCGCCGGCATCGATTGGGACGGCAAGACGGCGTACGTACTGATCCCGATCGCCTCGGCGACCGATGAGCACGTCGGCATCCTGTCGAGCCTCGCCGAGGTGCTCATGGACTCCGACTCCGCCGCCCGCCTCCGGACCACCGACTCGGTGGACGAGGTGCTCTCCCTGCTCGCCCCCACGGAGGACTGACGATGAAGGTACTGCGCTTCCATGCGCCCGGTGACGTACGGATCGAGGACGCTCCCGTGCCCTCGATCTCGGCGGATGAGGTGCTGCTGCGGGTCAAGAACTGCTCGACCTGCGGCACCGACGTCAAGATCTTCCACAACGGCCACCAGAACATCACCAGGCCCACCGTCATGGGTCACGAGGTGGCCGGCGAGATCGCCGAGGTTGGCGCGAACGTCTCCGGCTGGGCCGTGGGAGACCGGGTGCAGGTCATCGCAGCAGTGCCGTGTGGCGACTGCTACGAGTGCCGCAAGGGCTGGATGGCCGTGTGCCAGAACCAGACATCGGTGGGCTTCCAGTACGACGGCGGCTTCGCGGAGTACATGGTGGTCCCCCGCCAGGTGCTGGCCGTCGACGGCCTGAACCGGATCCCGGACGGCGTGGGCTTCGACGAGGCCTCCGCGGCCGAGCCGTTCGCCTGCGCCATCAACGCGCAGGAGCAGCTCGGCATCGAAGAAGGTGACACGGTCGTCGTGTTCGGCGCCGGGCCGATCGGGTGCATCCACGTACGGATCGCGCGTGGCGTCCACAAGGCCGGCACGGTCATCCTCGTGGACGTCAACGCCGAGCGGCTGCAGATGTCCGCCGACGCCGTACATCCTGAGCACGTACTCGACGGCTCGAAGGTGGACGTCGTCGAGGAGGTCCGCAGGCTCACCGACGGACGCGGAGCGGACGTGGTCATCACGGCCACGGCGGCCAACATCACCCAGGAGCAGGCGATCGCCATGGCCGCTCGGAACGGCCGGATCTCGTTCTTCGGCGGCCTGCCGAAGAACAACCCGACGATCACGTGCGACTCGAACCTGGTGCACTATCGCCAGCTGCACATCCACGGCGCGAACGGCTCCGCCCCCGAGCACAACAAGCGGGCCCTGTCGTACATCGCCTCCGGTCTCGTGCCGGTCAAGGACCTGATCACGGTCCACCTGCCCTTGGAGCGGGCCCTCGAGGCCTTCGACATCGTCGCCAAGGGCGAAGCCATCAAGGTCACCGTCGAACCCTGAGCACCAAGGAGAAACGCCATGCCCACTCGTGAGGTCACCATCGCGTCGGCCGTCGGCCTGCACGCCCGCCCCGCGGCGCTCTTCGTCCAGGCCGTCGAGGCCTCGGGCGCCGAGGTCACCATCACCAAGGGTGACCGTACGGTCGACGCGGACAGCATCCTCGCCGTCATGACGCTCGGCGCCGGACACGGCGACGTCGTCACGCTGGAGGCCGCCGACGAGTCCGTACTCGACTCGCTCGCCGCCTTGTTGGCCACCGACCTCGACGCGTCATGATGCCCATCGCGTCGTAAGGCCGGCATCGCAGAGGGCCGCAGGGGAACGACCCCCTCGCGGCCCTCTGTGCGTCCTCGCCAGGTCTCCCGGCCATGCCCCCGGTCGCCTGCGGGCGACAACCCCGTGTGGGCAGGGCCTATCGCATTCTGCCTCGCCTTGCCGATATGC
>JAPUEI010000012.1 GCA_027492675.1 Propionibacteriaceae bacterium
CCGCCGCCCAGTCGGCGCTGGCGATCGACCCGACCACCGTGGACGGGCACCTGGCAGCCGGGATCGCGTGGGCGAAGCTGGGCCGCTACGACGACGCCGAGGCGGCGTTCCGGCGCGCGTCGACGCTCCGGCCGACAGCACCGGAGCCCTGGTCCGACCTCGCGAGCCTGTACGACCTCATGGGCCGTACGAGCGACGCCGCGGCGGCGCGCACCAAGGCGGCCGAGCTCACGAAGCGCTGACGACGCTCAGCCCGTGATGTCAGCCACCATGCGTGGCGGGGCCTGGCCGAAGTTGTTGCGCAGAAGACCGAACCATGAACATGAGCACGTAGGACCACCTCACCGTGAACGGGCGCCGACCGGGGAGGGCTAGCATCGAGTTCGTGCGCGTGGCCATCGTCGCGGAGAGCTTCCTCCCCCAGGTGAACGGGGTGACGAACTCGGTCCTGCGCGTCCTGGAGCACCTGCGGGCCACGGGGCACGAGGCGCTCGTGATCGCGCCGCAGGACGAGGGCGTCCCCGACGAGTACGCGGGTTTCCCGGTCATGGCGCTGAGCGCGATGAGTCTGCCGGGCTACTCCGACGTACGGATCGGGCTCTCGCCGACCTCGCAGTTCGAGCGGATCTTCGCCGACTTCGCCCCGGACGTCGTCCACCTCGCGGCGCCGTTCTCCATGGGATACAGCGCGGTGCTCGCCACCAGCCGGATGTCGATCCCCAGCGTGGCCCTGTTCCAGACTGAGATCGCGTCCTACGCGGCCAGCTACGGCTGGGCACGCATCACGCCGATCCTGTGGCACCGCCTGCGCCGCATCCACAGCATGGCGACGCTGACGCTCGCGCCCAGCACGTACACCGCTCAGACCCTCCTCGACCGAGGCGTCCCGCGCATACGGATCTGGGGTCGCGGCGTCGACTCCGTACGGTTCAGCCCGACCAAGCGCAACGAGACGCTGCGCGGCGAGCTGGCTCCTGACGGGCAGGTGATCATCGGCTACATGGGTCGGCTCGCGCCGGAGAAGCAGGTGGCCGACCTCGCTGCGCTGGCGGACATCCCGGGATCGCGCCTCGTCATCGTCGGCGACGGCCCCTCCCGGACAGAGCTCGAGGGGCTGCTGCCGGACGCGTACTTCTGCGGCAAGCTCGCCGGCGAGGAACTGCCCCGCGTCGTGGCGAGCATGGACGTCTTCGTGCACCCCGGCGAGCTGGACACCTTCGGGCAGGCGATCCAGGAGGCCGAGGCGTGCGGCGTGCCGGTCGTCGCCACCGGAGTCGGCGGACCCCTCGACCTGGTCGTGCCGAACGTGAACGGCCTGCTGTACACGCCGGGCGACCTCGAGGGGATGCGCTCAGCGGTCGCCGCGCTGGTCGAGGACCCGGTGCGGCGCGACCGCCTCGCCGAGGGCGCACACCTCTCGGTCGCCCATCGCACCTGGTCGTACGTCTGCGACCAGCTCCTCGCCCACTACGCCGAGGCCCGCAACGCCCTCCGCCACGGCGATCTCGAGGTCGTGTAGCCGCGGTCTCTCCGCTTGCGGAGAGACTTTCCATCCCTTCGCGAGAGACTTCAGGTGGACTCGCGAGAGACTTCCGGCTCCGCAGCCCCTGCGGCAGCCTCCTGCTGGTCCCCCTCAGCCTCGCCCGCGGCCGGTGCCTTCGGCGTGAGCACCAGCACGAGCAGCGCGAGCAGGCAGGCCGCCCCGTACAGCAGGTACACGCCCTTGAAGCCGTCTCCCAGCGTCGTCGAGTACGTCGCCTGCAGGCTCGGCCCTCGGGCGTCAATCTGGGCGAGGTAGTCGTCGAGCGCGGTCTGGAACGCCCCGGGGACGGCGGCCTTGAGCTCGGTCATCTTGGCGATGGTGTCGGCCATCTCGCCGCGGGTGGCCTGAAGTGTCGTGCGCGCCGCGGCCAGGTCCGTCCGTGCCTTCGCCAACTCCGTACGACCGGTGGCCAGCCCGTCCCTCGCCGCCGCGAGGTCCTTGGCGTTCTTCTGCAGCGTCGCCCGCTGGGCCGCAAGGTCCTTGCGCTGCGACTGCGTGGCGGCCAGCTTCGACTGCAGCGTGGCCAGCTGAGAGGCCGTGTCGTCGCGCTTGGCCTGCAGGGCCGCGATCGCCGCGGTCAACTGGTCGATCTGTGGCTGCAGGGCAGGATTCGGTACGGCGTGGAGCTGGGCAAGAGCGGCCTTCTGCTGGGCGAGTCCCTGGTCCATCCCGGCCACTGCCTGCGTGAGCCCGGCGACGCCCGACGTCATGCCGGTGATGCCTTTGTCGATGCCGGCCAGCGCCGTACTCATCTTGGCGATCCCGGTGTTCATGCCGTCGATCCCGGACTGCATCTCGGCGAGCTTGGCGTCCATGTCCGCGAGCTGCGCGTCCATGTCGGACAGTCCGTGGGTCATGTCCGCGAGGGCCTTGTCGACATCGGCCATGCCACTGGTCAGGCCATCGATCCCCTTCTGTACACCGCCCTGGATCTCGGTGACCTTCGACGGCGTGTTCGCCTCGAACATCGCCTTCGCCACCGCCTTCGTACGCTCGGTGATGGTCGTCACGTCGGCTGTCTTGAGCAGCTGCACGAGGTCGTCGGGCAGGGTGCCGCCCGAGCCTGACAGGCTGGAGACGTCGACCGTGGTCGTGCTGAGGTCCGGGATCGTCACGCCCGCCAGCTTGGGCCCGATGTCGGGGTCGGCCTTCCATTTCGTGAAGCGGTCGGTGAGGACCTGTGCGTTCGGGAGGGCCGGGGTCGTGATCGTCGTCGGCAGCTGCGACATCAGCGCGGCCTGCATGCCGAGGCCGGCGTGCGCGATGAAGCCCACCATGACCACCGGCGCGATGGTCGTGCCGATCGACCGCACCAGCGACAGGCTGGCGAGCGCCGACGAGGCCTGCTCCGGCTTCGTACGCTCCAGCATCATGTAGTTCAACGGTGAGCCGATGACGAATCCCAGGCCGAGACCCACGAGGCCGAGCGACACCAGCACGCTGAGCATCGAGGGATGCGGCAGCACCCACCAGATGATCGCGGCGGCGGCTCCCACCGACACCAGCGCACCGAACCCGAGGACCAGTTTGGGCCCGAACCGGTCGGTGAAGCGCCCTGACAGCGGCGCGCCGATGCCGGAGGCCAAGCCGAGAGCGATGACGAAGTAGCCGCCGTTGCCGGTGGGGATGCGTACCGCGTTCTCGGACAGCTGGGGCACGAAGATGACGCCCATGAGGATGACGCCGGTGAGCGCCGACAGCACGAGCGTGAGGCCGATGCCACGGTCGGTGAAGTAGCCGAGGTTGAGCACGGGGTCCTTCGCCCGCCGCTCCGCGAGGATGAACACCGGCAGTGCGACGAGGAAGCCCACGAGGTACGGCCAGACCGACGTGCTGCGCAGGCTCGTGGAGAAGGCGAAGACGTCGAGGTTCTTCAGCCCGTACAACAGGGACAGGATCATGCCGACCAGCAGCACGATGCCCAGCAGGTCGATGGGCGTCGTGTCGCGCTCCAGCCTGTTCGGCAGCACGATGACGCCGGCGACCACGATGA
>JAPUEI010000013.1 GCA_027492675.1 Propionibacteriaceae bacterium
CGTCGAGGATCGCGACCTCGTCGCACACTCGCTCGACGTCGCCGAGGATGTGGGTCGAGAAGAACACGGTCGCCCGCCCACGGAGCGACGCGATCATGTCGAGGACGGCCTTGCGTCCGATCGGGTCGAGCGCGGACGTGGGCTCGTCGAGCACGAGCAGTTCCGGCGCGCCGATCAGCGCCTGGGCGATGCCGAGCCGCTGCCGCATGCCACGCGAGTAGCCGCCCACCTTCTGCTTCACCCCGTCAAGGCCGGCCAGCACGAGCAGATCGGCTGTACGAGAGCGGAGCGTCGCCCCTCGTACTCCCACCAACGACCCGGCGAACTCCAGCACGTCGGACGCCCGCATCCACGGGTAGAAGCCGGGCACGTCCGGCAGGAATCCGATCCGGCCACGCAGCGCGGCACGCTCGGCGTCCGAGGTGCCGGAGACCGTCTGGCCGAGCACCTCGATGGCGCCCGAGGTGGGGCGCGCGAAGCCGAGGAGCATGCGTACGGTCGTGGTCTTGCCCGCGCCATTGGGGCCGGGGAAGCCGAACACCGACCCGTGCGACACGGTCATGGTCAGGCCGTCGACAGCGGTGTGTACGGGATAGACCTTGCGCAGGTCCCGTACCGCCAGCGCAGCGCTCATCGGTCCTGCCCGTAGAGGTTGTCGATCACGCGGTCCGCGGTGGCGTCGGGGGCAGCGGTCTGTACGTCGGGGACGACCGCGGGCTTGCGGCCCGCGACGAAGAACACGATGGGGCCCACGACCTGGATCAGGCACAGCAGCGCCCACCCCCACTTGGGGAGCGTCAGTCTCTCGTTCGGGGTGCGGAACAGTACGATCCACGCCGCCACCAGCAGCCCCAGCTCGACGATTCCCACCACCACGATGGCCGCGATCGCGGCCCCGTTGAGCTCCATGACCCCACCTCTCGCTCCGGCGAAAGTCGCCGACACCTGCATGGTATGACCAACTAGTGGGTATTGCCAACAACTGGCTGACGAACAGAACCGGACAGGCAATTGGTGCTGGTGGGGCGTCGACCTCGGCGTGTCGGGCTGTACGGCCTCGTACTGCCTGTCCGCGCCAGCCCACGGACAGGCAACTGGTGCTGGTGGGGCGTGTGGCTCGGCGTGTCGGGCTGTACGGCCTCGTACTGCCTGTCCGCGCCAGTCCACGGACAGGCAACTGGTGCTGGTGGGGCGTGTGGCTCGGCGTGTCGGGTTCTGTGGAGCTGGTTTGCCTGTCGGTACGGGCTCGCGGACAGGCAATGGGGTGCTCGCCGAGGTCGTACGTCGGCGTGTCGTGTCACTCCTGCACCAATTGCCTGTCCGGGTTGTTGATGGGGCAGGTGCGCGAGGGGGTGGTGAGGTGGTGGTGGGGGGGGCGCCCCAGTCCTGGGCTACCCACGCGCTGGGCTCCCACCGGAGATGGACGCCCCAAACTGGCTGGGGGGGCGCCTCGTACGCACCTCACAGCGGGGCCTTCGTCGTCGCCAGGAGCTGGGCAGATAGGCTGAGGGGCGACATCGATCCACTGCTCATGAAAGGCACCTACGTGGCCAACATTGACTTCATCGAGGCACGCGAGATCCTCGACTCTCGCGGCAACCCCACCATTGAGGTACAGGTCCTGCTGGAGGACGGAAGCCAGGGTCGCGCGGGGGTCCCCTCCGGCGCCTCCACCGGGCTCTTCGAGGCTGTCGAGCTTCGTGACGGCGACAAGGCCCGCTACGGCGGCAAGGGCGTCCTCAAGGCCGTCGACAACGTCGTCGAGCAGATCGGCCCGGAGATCGCGGGCTGGGAGGCCTCCGAGCAGCGCGCCATCGACAACGCGATGCTCGAGCTCGACGGCACCGAGAACAAGGGCAACCTGGGCGCCAACGCCATCCTCGGCGTCTCGCTCGCCGTGGCCCACGCGGCCGCCGAGTCGGCTGACCTGCCGCTGTACCGCTACGTCGGCGGCCCCAACGCCCACGTGCTGCCCGTCCCGATGATGAACATCCTCAACGGTGGCACCCACGCCGACTCCAACGTCGACGTCCAGGAGTTCATGATCGCCCCGATCGGCGCGTCCTCCTTCGCCGAGGCGCTCGAGTGGGGCGCTCGCGTCTACCACTCGCTCAAGGGCGTGCTGAAGTCCAAGGGTCTCGCGACCGGCCTCGGCGACGAGGGCGGCTTCGCCCCGAACCTCGAGTCCAACCGCGCCGCGCTCGACCTCATCATCGAGGCCATCAAGGGCGCCGGCCTGGAGCCGGGCAAGGACATCGCGCTCGCGCTCGACGTCGCTGCCTCCGCGTTCTGGAACGAGGACGGCACGTACAACTTCGAGGGTGCCAAGAAGTCGACCGACGAGATGGTCGCGATCTACGACGAGTGGATCGACGCCTACCCGCTGGTCTCCATCGAGGACCCGCTGAACGAGGAGGACTGGGAGGGCTGGGTCAAGTTCACGGCCCAGGTCGGCGAGAAGATCCAGGTCGTCGGCGACGACCTCTTCGTCACCAACCCGATCCGTCTCGCCAAGGGCATCGAGACCAAGGCCGCGAACGCGCTCCTGGTCAAGGTGAACCAGATCGGCTCGCTGACCGAGACCCTCGACGCCGTCGACCTCGCGCACCGCGCCGGCTTCCGCTGCATGATGAGCCACCGCTCCGGTGAGACCGAGGACGTGACGATCGCCGATCTGGCCGTCGCCACCAACTGCGGCCAGATCAAGACCGGCGCCCCGGCTCGTTCCGAGCGTGTCGCCAAGTACAACCAGCTCCTGCGCATCGAGGCCGACCTCGACGACGCGGCGGAGTACGCGGGCGCGAAGGCCTTCCCGCGCTTCAAGGGCTGAATCTGTGGCTGAGGGGCGACGGGGCGACCGTCGGTCGGACGGCCCCGGACGTGCATCCGCGCGTCCGGGGGCGGCTCGGCCGCGGCGTCGTACTCGCCCCTCAGCGACGGACGCCCCCGCTCAGCCCACGGGGCTGAAGCTCCCCCGCCTCGCAGGCGGGCTCCAGATCACCCAGCGCGCTGTGGCGCTCATCGTCGTGGTGAGCCTGCTGACCCTGAGCTACGTCGGCACCATGCGCATCTACCTCGACCAGCGCAGCGATATGGCCAAGGCCCGCGCCGACATCGCCGAACGTGAGGCGACCATCGCACGGCTCGAAGACGAGCTGGCCCGGTGGAGTGACCCGGCCTACATCAAGACCCAGGCTCGCGAGAAGCTCGGCTGGGTCATGCCCGGCGAGGTCGGCTACCGCGTCATCGGCGCCGACGGCAAGGTCGTCAGCGGCGAGATCGGCTCCATCAAGGGAGCCAATGACCCCGAGAACCAGTCCTGGTACGAGCGGTTGTGGTCCTCGACCCAGGCCGCCGATCAGCCCGTCGTCGTGCCCGCCACGACCAACGAGGCCACCAAGGTCGTGACGCCACCACCGGCCCCCTCCGCGTCGACCACGAAGAAGCGATGATCGAGCCGGTCACCGACGCCGACGAGGCAACGATCGCCGCCCAGCTCGGTCGTACGCCACGTGGCATGGCCGGGATCGCGTGGCGCTGCCCGTGCGGCAAGCCCGGTGTGGTGGCGACGCTGCCCGCGCTGCCCGACGGCACCCCGTTCCCCACGACGTACTACCTCACCTGCCCGCGCGCCTCAGCCGCCTGCTCGACCCTCGAGGCCAACGGCGTGATGCGCGAGATGGCGTCGAGGTTGGCCACCGATGAGGAGCTCGCAGCGGCGTACGCGGCGGCGCACCAGTCGTACATCGCCGACCGTGACGCGCTCTCGGACCTCGACGTACCCGCCATCGCCAACGTCAGCGCCGGCGGGATGCCCGACCGGGTGAAGTGCCTCCACGCGCTCGTCGGCCACGCGCTCTCAGCCGGTCCGGGCGTCAATCCGCTCGGCGACGAGGCCGTACAGCTCCTCGGTCCCTTCTGGGACAAGCCCTGTCTGCCCGAGGACCGCTGATGCGCGTCGCGGTGGTCGACTGCGGCACGAACACGATCCGCCTGCTGGTGGCCGACCCCGGGCCGGGCGTCACGCTGATCGAGGTCGAGCGACGCCTCGAGCTCGTACGTCTCGGTCAAGGTGTCGACGCCACCCGCCGGTTCCACCCGGATGCGCTGGCCCGTACGTTCGCGGCCGTCGACACGTACGCCGCCCGGATCCGCGACCTCGGCGTCGACCGCGTGCGCTTCCTCGCCACGTCGGCCGCCCGTGACGTGGAGAACCGGGACGAGTTCTTCGATGGTGTACGAGACCGGCTGGGTGTCGACGTCGACGTCATCAGCGGCGACGAAGAGGCCCGGCTGTCGTTCCTGGGGGCGCTCTCGGGCGGCCCGGTAGCCGAGGGGCCGGTGCTCGTCATGGACGTCGGTGGAGGCTCCACCGAGGTGATCCTCGGCGACCTCGACGGGTCCGTACGGGCTGCGCGCTCGCTGGACATGGGGTCTGTACGGATCAGAGAACGCTACCTCGCCAGCGACCCGCCCACGGTCGGCGAAATCTCTGCGGCTAGGGGTTTCGTCGACGGCCTGCTGGATGGCTGCGGCGTGGACGTGTCCGCCGCACGCACGTGGATCGGTGTCGCCGGGACGACGACCAGCATCTCCGCGATGGTGCAGGGGCTGACGGCGTACGACCGCGTGGCCGTCCACAACTCCGCCGTCACGGTCGAGCAGATCGACGCGATGGCCGAGAGGCTGCTGGCCACCCCCGTCGGGGACGTGCTCGCGACGTGGCCGATGCTTCAGAAGCTGCGCGCCGAGGTGATCTGTGCGGGTGCGCTGATCGTGCAGCAGGTCGCGCGCCGCGCCGGCGTGCCGATGACGGTCCGCGAGACCGACATTCTCGACGGTGCGACACTGGAGCTCTTACGCCGCTGACGCCCTCGTAGCCCAACCGGCAGAGGCAGGCGGCTTAAACCCGCCGCAGTATGGGTTCGATCCCCATCGAGGGCACAAGGTCACTGCACTCTCGGTGGCGTCGCTCTCAGTGGCGTCACTTCCAGGAGCGTCGCCTCAGTCGACGCAGCCACCAGTATGCGAGGCCAGCCTCGACGCCACACCCCACGCGTCAACGCCACACCCCATGTACGACGTCACACCCCATCGGTGGGGTGTGGCATCGCAGTAGGGGTGTGGCGTCCGTGCGTTGGCGGCTGGAGCTGCTCTCCGTGGTCGAGGCACAGGCTCTCGGGAGCATCGACATCCGTGGACTATACCCCCCTAGGGTAATTTGAACCGATACCCCGAGGGGTATAGAGTGCAGCCATGGCTACCCGACAGATCACCACCGAAGGCTTCGAAGACGTCGTGCGTGAGGGCATCGTCCTCCTCGACTTCTGGGCCGAATGGTGCCCGCCGTGCCGCATGTTCGGCCCGGTCTTCGAGAAGGCGTCGAACACGCACACCGACATCGTCTTCGGCAAGGTGGACACCGAGGCCGAGCCACAGCTCGCGGGCGCGTTCCAGGTCTCCTCGATCCCCACGCTGATGGCGTTCCGCGACGGGATCATCGTGTTCGCGCAGCCGGGCGCCCTGAACGCGACTCAGCTCGAGCGTGTCATCACGGCCGTACGGGAGCTGGACATGGACGACGTACGCGCCACCATCGCCGCTCGTGAGGCCGAGGAGGTCGCGAAGTGAGGCTCGTCGTCGTCGGAGGTGTCGCCGGAGGCATGAGTGCCGCGGCCCGTGCCCGTCGTCTCGACGAGTCCGCCGAGATCATCGTTCTCGAGCGCGGCGAGCACGTCTCGTTCGCGAACTGCGGCCTGCCCTACTTCGTGGGCGGCGAGATCACCGAGGAGTCCAAGCTCCTCGTGCAGACCCCGCAGTCCCTCGCGGCGGCCCTCAACCTCGACGTGCGGGTCAACCACGACGTCGTCGCCCTCGATGCCGCGGCCAAGACCGTGACCGTGGTGACGCTGGACGGCGCGGACACCCTCTCGTACGACGCCCTGGTGCTCTCACCCGGCGCTGCCGCTGTCCGGCCTCCGATCCCGGGCCTCGACTCGCCTCGCGTCCGTACGCTCCGCACCGTCGGCGACGCCAAGGCCCTGCGCGACGCGGTCCTCGGCGGCGCTACCCGTGCGGTCGTTCTCGGGGCCGGCTTCATCGGCATCGAGGCGGCCGAGGCTCTCGCCTTGCGAGGCCTGCAGACCACCCTCGTCGAGCTCGCCCCGCACGTGCTGCCGCCGCTCGAGACCGAGATGGCGGCACTGGCCTCCGATGAGCTCACGCGCATCGGCATCGACGTCCGCCAGGGCGTGGGTGCGCAGTCGCTGACCGTGGGCGCCGACCACGACACGGTGAACCTCGCCGACGGCGCCCAGATCGACGCCGACATCATCGTGCTGTCGGTCGGGGTGCGTCCCGACACGGCGGTGTTCGAGACGGCCGGCGTCAGGTGCGAGCGCGGCGCGATGGTCGTCGACGAGCATGGTCGTACGAACCTTCCCGACGTGTACGCGGTCGGCGACGCGGTGGTCAGCACCGACGGTGTCACGGGCGTCCGTCGTCCGGTGGCTCTGGCCGGTCCCGCCAACCGCGGCGGCCGGCTCGTGGCGGACGCGATCTTCACGCCCAAGACTGCGCGTCCGATGCCCGCCCCGATCGGCACCGCAATCGTCCGGATCGGCGACCTCACCGCTGCCATGACCGGCGCCAACCGGGCCTCGTTGGACGCTGCCGCGATCTCGTACCACACCGTCCATCTCCACCCCGGCCAGCACGCGGGCTACTTCCCGGGCGCAGCGACCATCCACCTCATGGTCCACTTCCGCGAGGGCGATGGGCTGCTGCTGGGCGCTCAGGCGGTGGGTCCCGACGGCGTCGACAAGCGCATCGACGTGCTGGCGACCGCGATCCGCGGTGGCCTCACCGTGGCGGACCTGATCGACCTCGACCTGGCGTACGCCCCTCCGTACGGCTCGGCCAAGGACCCGGTGAACATGGCCGGCATGGCGGGCGAGAACGTGCTCAACGGCACGCTGAGCCTGTGGTACGCCGAGGATCTCGAGGATGTCTCGGCCGGCAGGCTGGTGCTCGATGTGCGGAGCGCGGGCGAGTACGCGTCCGGCCACGTGCCCGGAGCGCTCAACGTGCCGCACACGGCGGTTCGCGACCACCTCGACGAGATCCGCGGAGCTGCCGCTGGTCGACCCGTCGCGGTGATGTGCGCGGCCGGCGTCCGCTCGTACCTCGCTCATCGCATCCTCGTCGCTGAGGGCTTCGACTCGTCGATGCTGTCCGGGGGGATGCAGACGCTTCGCGCGATGTTGGGCGCCCGCGCGGAGGCCGTACTGGTCTGATCAGGGGGACCCCTGATCTCGAGCCACAGGGCGGTCACAGCGCTGTTGGCTACAGTGGAGCGCGTACATCGATCAAGGAAGGCTCGTCACAGTGGCCAATCCGGTTCTCTCTCGTCCTGACGCCTGGACGCACAACCTGCCTCAGGCGCAGCCGTACCCGCAGCAGGGCTACGACCAGAGCTATGGGGCGCAGTACGGGCAGCCGTACACCCAGCAGTACGGTCAGCCGCAGTACGGGCAGCAGCAGCCGATGCCGTCGGCGCCGCAGCACGTCGACCGCATGACCGTCGATGACGTCATCACCAAGACCGCCATCACCATGGGCCTGATGATGCTCGTCGCCGTGGCCGCTGGGAAGTTCCTGCCGCTCCAGCTGCTCCTCCCCGTGTCGATCGTCGCGGGCCTGGTCTCGTTCATCGTGCCGATCATCGTCGCCGTACGACGCAGCATCGGCCCGGTGCTCGCCATCACGTTCGCGGTCATCGAGGGCGTCTTCATCGGCGGCTTCAGCATGCTGTTCGAGATGTACTACCCGGGCATCGTCGTGCAGGCCGTCCTCGGCACGTTCGTCGCCGGCGCCGTGACGCTGGCCGCGTTCAAGTTCACCGGCTTCCGGCTGTCGGGCAAGTTCCGCAAGATCCTCTGGCTGACGATCATCGGCTTCGCCCTCGCCAGCTTGCTGAGCTTCCTGCTCTCGTTCGCCGGCATCAACCTCGGTCTGTACGCGGGGGTCACCGGCAACGTGGGCATGCTGGCCTGGCTGTTCGCCGGCCTCGGTGTCGTGCTCGCGGTGCTGTCGCTGGTCGACGACTTCCAGAGCATCGAGCAGGGCATCGCGATGGGCGCCCCCGCGACGGAGTCGTGGCGCGCGGCCTTCGGCCTCACCGTGACGATGGTCTGGCTCTACACCAACCTGCTCCGCATCCTCAGCTACATCCGCCGGTAGCAGCGATCTGTACGGACTGGCCCGGGCCCTGTGGGTCCGGGCCAGTGCCATGTCCGGACGCGTCAGGCGGGCTGGTCCTCGGCGGGTACGAGGGCGGGGAGGTGCTTGACCAGTACGGCACGGAAGCCGGCGGTCCAGCTGAAGCGCCGCCACCGTCGTACAGGAAGCCAGCGGGCCGCGGCCGTCGTACCGCCCACGTCGTGCACCACGGGCTCGTCGGGGTCGGGGCAGGTCGCGGCGTAGATGATCCGCAGCGCGTGGAAGTCCTCGATCTTCCCCGACGGGGCGCGGCCGATCCAATGGTCGGACTGCAGGTCGAGCACCTGATCGATCTCGGCGACCTGGCCGGTCTCCTCGGCGATCTCGCGGACCACCGCCTGTGCTGCGCTCTCCGCCGCATCGAGCCCGCCACCGGGAAGGCCCCACAGTCCGGGTACGGCCGTACGGGACGAGAACTGCGTGGCGAGCAGACCGCGCGACGACAGCACGATCGCGTACGCCGCCACCCGTTGCCGCTGCTCGGGCTGCGTGTGGGGCGGGATCACGAGGCCGGGATCGAGGCCGCGATCTCGTACAGGCAGCGTCGTTCCCGGGTGATGGTGAGGGGCGACCTGCACGGTGACCACGAGGCTGTCGGCGGGGCCGGCGACCGAGAGGACACGCTGGACGAAGAAGCCCTCGTCCCACAGCAGGGCGTGAGGGTCGTGGCCGTGACCGACGGGCAAGGAGATCTCCGCAGGCCGGCCGGCCGCAAGAACTCCCACGATCCGCACCCCGCCATCATGTCCCGACCGGACAGCACAACCAAGCACCACACCCCGTTCCGCCCGTCGCGCCGGATGTTCTGTCCGCGTCCAGGGCCAGTCCTCGTCGCTATGCTGGCCACGCCCACGGCGGTCGCAGCAAAGGGGATCTTGCTCATGGAGTACAACGACAACGCCGACATCTCCGGCGCATCGGTCAACCGCGCCGGGGGCGGAGTGTCCGGCGGACGCATCGCGGTCGGCGGCGGTGCCAGCCTCATCGTGCTGATCCTCGCTCTGATCTTCGGCTTCGATCCCTCCGGGCTGCTCGGCGGTGGCACCGGCAGCGGCGACACGGCAGCGGCGAACCCCGTCACCTCGTGCACGCGAGGCTCCGACATCGCCAAGAACCGCGACTGTCGCTGGAACGCGTACATGGCCTCGATCGGCCAGTACTGGTCCGGCGCCCCCGGGTTCCCCGGTTTCAAGGCCACCTCCATGACGATCTTCAGCGGCCAGGTCTCGACCGGCTGCGGCACGGCGAGCTCGCAGGTGGGGCCGTTCTACTGCCCGGTCGACCAGGTCATCTACATCGACACCGCGTTCACCGCGCAGCTGCTCGCCCAGCTCGGTGCCAAGGGCGGTGATGCGGCGGAGGCCTACATCATCGCCCACGAGTACGGCCACCACATCCAGAACCTCCTCGGCACCATGGCCAAGGCCCAGTCGAGCACGCTGACCGGGGCGGGCTCCGCGTCCGTACGGCTCGAGCTCCAGGCCGACTGCTACGCCGGCGTCTGGTTCCGCCACTCGACCGACAATCCCAACGGCGTCGTCAAGTCGGTGACCCAGGACGACCTCAACCGGATCATCGACGCCGCCATGGCGGTGGGCGACGACGCCATCCAGAAGATGCAGACCGGGCAGGTGAACCCTGAGGGGTGGACCCACGGCTCGAGCGCCCAGCGCAAGAAGTGGGTCGCGACCGGGTTCAAGACCGGCGACTGGACGCAGTGCGACACCTTCTCGGCGACGAACCTCGGCTGAGGTCAGTGGGGCGTCACGTCGACGCCCTCGAGCGTCATCACCCTCTGGGCGCCGTTGACCGTGAAGTACATCCGGGGCTGCGGCGTGCCGTCCTTCGCGTTGACGGTCAACGTCCATCCCGGCTGCGGCCCGTCGACGCCCAGCCCTGCGCAGATCTTCTCCAGTGACGAGTCGATGATCGCCGGCTTCACCAGGGCCGGGTCGAACGGCTGCAGCGTGGTGGTCTCGCGGCGGGTGCTGGTGCGGGCGGGCAGACGCGGCTGCCGTACGGTCCGCACGATCGTGTCGAGCACCGCCACATCGACGTACATCCCGCCTTGGTTCGCGAGGATCCCGAGCGTGTTGATGAGCTTCTTCGAGCCCACCACGTCGTCGTACGCCTCCTGCAGGCCCCTGAGCGTCGTGAGGTCAACCTGCGAGACCAGCCGGCCGTCCTTGTGGAAGAACACGGTGAGCGACTCGGGGTTCGTGGTGACGGTCATGTAGACGGCCCGGTCGGCGTACTCCACGATCTGCAGCTGCTGGCCCGAGCTCGACTTCGAGATGGTCGCGGCTGTCGAGAACATGCCAGCCAGGTCGGTCACGTTGTAGTCGCGCGGATCGAAGATCGCCTGGCCGATGAACTGGGTGTCGGAGTCGACGATGACGACCTTGCCGTTGCGCCAGGCCCAGGTCGTCGCGGTCATCCCGGAGACCACGCTCATCGAGGCATCGGTGGCCGACAGCTCGACCTTGATCGCGTTGATCGTGCCGGACGCGGCGACCAGCTCCTTGACCACAGCGGTGGCCTCCCCGGTCTCCAGGAAGTCGCGCGTGGGCAGCGACGCCGAGGGTGTGGGCGTGCGCGTGCGCGTCGGGGAGGCCGTCGTGGTGGGGGGTGCATCGGTCGACGAGCAGCCGGCCAGGCCCAACGCACCGGCGGCCACGCGGATCACAGCGCGACGTCCGAGCACCGGGACAGGCTATCGCGAGGCAGGATGGGCCCGTGCGTCTTGATCGACCCGCCGTGCTGGTGGCACCGGAGCTGCTCGGCGCGGTGCTGACCGTGGACGGCGTGGGTCTGCGACTGACCGAAGTCGAGGCGTACGAGGGCGAGTCCGACCCCGCGTCGCATGCGTGGCGAGGGCGGACCCCGAGGAACGCGGTGATGTACGGGCCGGCGGGCCGCCTGTACGTCTACCTCTCCTACGGCATCCACTCCTGCGTCAACATCGTCTGCGATGTCGAGGGGCGTGCGTCGGCGGTCCTGGTGCGGGCTGGGGAGGTGGTGACGGGAGAGGACGCCGTACGCACCCGGCGCGGCCTCGTCCCGTACAGCAAGCTGGCCAGCGGCCCGGGCAACGTGGGCTCGGCCTTCGGTCTCACGCCGCGTGACTCCGGTCTGGCGCTCGACGGTGTACGGGCCTCGCTCGTCGCCGGTGACGGTGGCGAGGTCCGCAGCGGCCCGCGCGTGGGGGTGAGCCGTGCCGCGGACGTCCCCTGGCGGTTCTGGCTGGCGGGCGACGCCACTGTCAGCGCCTATTCGAGGTCGCCCAGGGCCTGAACCCACTTTCGACGGGTTATGAGGCCGGTTGCCTCCCTGGTCTGACGCTCAACCCACCTTCGGCTGGTTATGAGGCCCCCGATCCGGCTGTGGAGGGCTGATAACCAGCCGAAACCGGGTCGGGCTCCCGAGCACCTTCGTGACCGCGCCCATAACCCGCCGAAACCGGGTTCAGAGGCCAAGCGCTCGTTCCACTCGGTCCACCACGGTGGCGGGCTGTCCCATGATCTCGCCGCCGAGCCACCGCACGAACCGGTTGCCCACCTCGCGTAGCGAGTCCTCCCGCACCTTCTCCTTCACCAGCACCGCAGGGTCGGTGTACTTGAGAGCCCCGTCGCACTCGCCGATGAGGTGGTGCTCCGGCCAGTAGAAGTCGGGGACGTACGTGCCAGTACGCGTGCGGATCGGGTGCTGGTACAGCGGTGTCGGCAGCCCCGCCGCCAGGAAGTGGCCCGCCGACAGGGACTCCGCGGCGGACTCCCGCCGGGGGTCCGCGAGGGCGATGTGAGCCGCGAGCGACACGAACCGCTGCGTGGTCGAGGCGTCCGTCAGCAGGTCGAGAGCCGTACGGATCAGGCGTGGATTGGCGTAGTCGCGCGGGCGAGGCCTCACCACGAGCTGCTCCACCACGATGCGGGCAGCACCGTCGAGGATCACCAGCGCCTGCGGGAGCGGCCTCCGCGCGGCAAGGTCGACAGCCGTCCGCGCCACCGTGGTCACGGCGTACCCCTCGCGGTCGCGCGTGACCTGGTGGAGCGGCAGTAGGCCGATGTGGTGGGTGACCAGTCCGCGGCGTGACTTGGCCCCGGTCTCCGAGGGCAGGGTCACCGCGGGCGTCGCGTCCTCCCACGCGTTGAACCCAGGAGCTGGCAGCTCCCACACGAGCGCTGCGGACGCATGGCTCAGGACGGCAGGCGGGTGCACGACCTGTTCGGCCCTCGCGCGGAGCAGGTGGATCCCGGCGTCGGTAGCGGGCATGGCCGAGGCGGCGAGGTAGACGCCTCGGCGGACCTGAACCAGACGACCGGAGGCGACCTGGGTGGCGACCATCTGGCGACTGATCCCCGAGGCGACGAGCAGAGACAGCGAGATCGGCTGGGTGGGGAGGATCCATGGCGTGGGGGTACGCATGTGTCCCAGCCTGGCCCCTTCCCAGGGCCGATGGGGCGATGAAGGCCTGCACCTGTGGATAACTCGGCCACCTAGGCCCGCTCGCAGGAGGCGACCTAACGACGAGTCGGACGGAACTGTTGGTGGCGGCCCTGAACAGGGCGCGACGACACGTACGGGCGACGCTCGACGGGCTGAACGACGAGGACCTGCGTCGGGCCACGACGCCATCGGGCTGGACGCTGCTGGGGATGGTCCAGCACCTGGCGCTGGACGTCGAGTGCTTCTGGTTCCGGTCGGTGGACGGACACCAGCACCCGGTGGTCACGAAAGGACCCGGAGAAAGCACTAGGTCCCGGGCCAGCTCATACCGGGTCCGGGACCTGACTCGTTTCTACTGGAGCCAGCCGGATTTCCGGGGACCGACACGCGTCCACTCGGCAAATGACGACTGAACGCTGTCAACGGACAAGAACTTCAGACAGGTGTCGCCGGGTGTCCGACCCCGGGACTACTGTGGTCATACGTCGGGGAAAACCGGCGGCAGGCCCCCGGACCAACGTCGGTTCGGGCTCACGGATCGAGGTCAATCATGACGGAGCTCATCGAGTCGGAGACCAAGGACGCCACGGTGGTCGTCAGCCGCGTGGTGTCCCATCCCCTGAAATCCGTATGGACAACACTGCTCAGCCCGGCCGGCATGGAGGCCCTCCTCGGCGAGGGTGGACAGCTGGGCGACAAGGGTGACTCGTGGAAGGCCGCAGACGGCACGTACGGCGTGACGCGCAGCTTCCACGCGCTGGAGCAGATCCGCTTCACGTGGCACAAGAACGAGGACGCCTCTCGCACGCTGGTCGACGTGCACCTCGTGGCGCAGGGCGACGACACTCTCATCGAGATCCGCCACGAGCACGTCGGAACCGAGTACGACCCGGCCGAGCTCGAGGCTCACTGGGCCGCGGCCCTCGAGCGGATCGACAACGACGCTCTCTGAGAAGTGACCTGACACAGGGCCCGGCGGTCAACGCCGGGCCCTGTGCCATTTCCGGCGCCAGTAGGCGGTTCACCGGCGCCCAGCCGTCGGATCCGAGGTCACGGCACTCCGCCAGCGCGGCCACAGGGTGGGCACAGGCCTCGGGCGCACCGTCGAGACATGGTCGTCTTGATCCCCGCGTACGAACCTGACCAGCGCCTGGTCGACATCGTCGCCGAACTGCGCCGCAAGGCGCCCGGCTGGCGCGTCGTGATCGTGGACGACGGGTCCTCGACCCGATACGCGCCGGTGTTCACGATGGCTGCGGCCCTCGGGGCGACCGTGCTGGTGCACCCTCGGAACCGCGGCAAGGGCGCGGCGCTGAAGTCCGGCTTCGCCTGGATCCGTGACCACCTCCACCCCCAGACCGTCGTCTGCGCCGACTCCGACGGACAACACCTCGTGGTCGACATCGTGCGGGTGGCGTCCGCGGTGCGATCAGGCACGATGGCGCTCGGCGGGCGCACGTTCACCGGGGCCGTGCCCGTGCGGAGCCGGCTCGGCAACAGCATCACCCGCCACGTCTTCCGGGCGCTGACGGGGGTTCCGGTGTACGACACGCAGACCGGCCTCCGCGCGTACCCTCCGGAGCTGCTCGACTGGCTGCTGACCGTGCCGGGGGAGCGGTTCGAGTACGAGTTCCAGGCGCTGCTCCGCGCCCGTACCGCCGGCATCCGCATCGTGGAGGTCGAGATCACGACGGTGTACGAGACGGAGTCGCGCTCCTCGCACTTCCGGACCGTCCGCGACTCGGTGAGGGTGTACGCGCCGCTGCTCGGCCACGCCTGGATGATGCGGCCATGACCCGGTTCGCGGCGGTGGGGCTCGCGTCGTTCGCGCTGGACTGCTTGCTGCTGTGGCTCGTACAGGCCGGGACGGGCAGCCTGCTGCTCGCCGTCGTCGCGGCCCGCGTGGTCTCGGGCGCGGTGAACTTCACCGCGAACCGGCTTCTGGTGTTCCACGCCGGCCACCTGCCGTGGTGGCCGCCCGCCCGTCGGTACATCGCGCTGGCCGCCGTACTGCTGGCCGCCAACTACGCGCTGCTCTGGACGTTGACCCAGATGGGTGTTCCCACCATGGTCGCCAAGGTGATCACAGAGGTCAGCCTGTTCTCGATCTCGTTCGTGGTCCAGCGGCTGGTCGTCTTCGCCCGCCGCCACACGTCGCCCCGCCTCGTCGTCGCGATCGGGCCGGCGCCCGAGCCCGGGGTGGACGAGTGGGCACGGGCGGCGTAGGCCTTTGGAGACGTTGACCCACCGTTACCGAGAGACTTGCGGGCCATTGTCGAGAGACTTCCACACCGTTACCGAGAGACTTCGTGTGGCAGGCCGTCAGGAACTCTCTCCGCAAGCGCCCAAAAGTCTCTCGGTAGCGTGTTGAAGTTCTCTCGGTAAGCCCCCGAAAGTCTCTCGCCACGGTGATGGGGTCTTCCACCCATCAGGGGGGCGTCAAGGTTCCTTCGAGACCCGTATGTAGGGCATCAAGGCGTTACCGCGTCCCCGGCGATGAGCGTTCAGTAGAGATGTGAGTTCACTGACGTTCCGGACCCCGAAGCGGTTGCTGGTCGGCAACCCGATGCAGTCCAACCAGATGCACGAGACCGAGCTCCCCAAGGCGCTCGCCCTTCCCGTCTACTGCTCCGACCCGATCTCGTCGAACGCGTACGCGACCCAGGAGATCCTGCTGGTCCTCGCGCTCGGCGGCGCCTCCGCAGTCCTGATCACCCCGTGGGTCGCGCTGGCTGTCGTGGCGCTGCTGGGGCTGGTCACCCTTTCGTACCGCCAGACCTGCTATGCGTACCCCGACGGCGGCGGCGCGTACGCGGTGAGCAAGGCCAACCTTGGCCGCAGCGCCTCGCTGATCGCGGCCGCGGCGCTGATGGTCGACTACGTGATGACGGTCGCCGTGTCGATCGCGTCGAGCGTGGAGAACCTGACCTCCGCGTTCCCGGCCCTGCTCCCCTACCACGTCGGGCTCTGCCTGGCGTTCATCGTTCTGCTGACGCTCATGAACCTGCGCGGTGTGCGTGAGTCGGGCACGTTGTTCGCGATCCCGACGTACGGGTTCATCGTGAGCGTCTTCGTCATGCTGATCGCCGGCTTCTTCCAGATGGCCACCGGGCACACACCCGTCGCCGAGTCGTCGAGCTTCGGCTTCGACCACGGCGGCCCGGTCGGCGCGGCGATGCTGCTCCTTCTCCTCCGGGCGTTCGCCTCCGGTTGTACCTCGCTGACCGGTGTGGAGGCCGTGAGCAACGGCGTGCCGACCTTCCGCAAGCCGAAGAGTCGCAACGCGGCCGTCACCCTGCTGGCCATGGGCGGGCTGAGCATCGCGATGATGGGCGGCATCTCCATCCTGAGCACGGTCTCGGGCATCCACATCGCCGAAGATGTCAGCACTCTGACCGGCACGCCGAACGGGTACGAGCAGCGCACGGTCCTCGCGCAGCTGTCCGCGTCGATCTTCGGCAACAACTCGTTTGGCTTCTACGCCGTGCAGATGTCGACCACGCTGATCCTGGCCATGGCGGCGAACACCGCGTTCAACGGCTTCCCGATCCTGTCGTCGATCCTCGCCGAGGATCGGTTCCTCCCCAAGCAGCTCACCCGTCGAGGCGACCGCCTGGTGTTCAGCAACGGCATCCTCATCCTGTCGGGCATCGCGATGGCACTGATCCTGGCGTTCGACGGCTCCGTCACGCGACTGATCCAGCTGTACATCCTCGGCGTCTTCGTGTCGTTCACCCTGAGCCAGACGGGCATGGTCGTGTACTGGCGCCGCGAGGCCGCCGCGCACGGCTGGACGGCGCGGCACCTCGGCTCGGCCGCGATCAACGGCATCGGCGCGATCGCCACGGCCGTCGTCCTTGTCATCGTGCTGCTCACCAAGTTCACCCACGGTGCGTACCTCGTCGTCATCGCGATGCCTGTGCTGGTGTTCGCGATGTACAAGGTGAAGGCGCACTACAGGAAGGTGTCGCAGCAGCTGAAGCCGCGCGTGTCAGGCATGATCCTGCCGAGCCGGATGCACGCCGTGGTGCTCATCAGCCAGCTCAACGAGCCCGCGCTCAAGGCACTGGCGTTCGCGAAGGCGATCCGGCCGAGCACGATCACCGCGCTGCACGTCGACGTCCATCGGCGGCGTACGGAGAAGCTCATGCGCGAGTGGTCCGACCGCGAGATCTCGGTGCCGCTGCGGATCGTGGCGTGTGAGTACCGCGACCTCATGGAGCCCGTGATCACGTACCTGTCCCGCATCGAGATCGGCCCCCGTGACGTCGTGCAGGTGTTCGTGCCCGAGTACGTCACCGGCCACTGGTGGGAGGCCATCCTCCACAACCAGAGCGCGCTGCGCCTCAAGGGCCGTCTGCTGTACATGCCGGGCGTGATGGTCACCAGCGTGCCGTACCAGCTGCGGTCGGCCGAGCAGTACAGCCTGGATCGCGCCGGATCCGCGGCGCCTGGCCTCGGAGCCGCCTTGTCTGCACAGACGGAGGCAGCTGTACGGGCGGGGGCCGAGCCGCTGTCGACCGCGGGCGAGGTCGCGGGTCGCACTGTCGTCGAGGGCGAGGATCTGGCACTGTCTCGTACGTGAGCGAAACGCTGGGATCAGCCGGCCGCAGCAGCGGTCTGGCGACGATCCTGTCGCGCCGCCGCCAGCTGTACGGCGTCGTGGTCGCGGTCGTCGGCCCGCTGGTCATCGCGGCCCTGCTCTTCCCGTTGCGCGGGCGTCTCGGGCTCGACACGGTCCTGCTGCTTCTGGTCCTCGTCAGCGTCGTCGCCTCGGCGGTGGGCGGCATCCTGCCCGCCGTGGTGGCCACGGTGGTGGCAGGCGGCCTCGCCAACTTCTTCTTCGCCCTGCCGTACGGCACGTTCGCCGTCGAGAGCCCCACCGAGATCGCCGACCTCGCGATCTTTCTCGCCGTCTCGTTGCTCGTCGGCGTGACCACCGAGATGACGGCCCGCGCCAGCGCGCGCGAGGAACGCCACCGGATCGAGGCGACCTGGATCGCCGAGGTCGGCACGCGCCAGGCCGACCGGGCCACCGTCGAGGTCGTACTCACCGAGGCGCTCGAGATGTACACGATGCACGCCGCCGCCCTCGTCCGCGACGGCCACGAGCTCGTGACCCGCGGCGTGGTGGAGCCGGACGATCATCTGCTGGAGCTGAGCGCCGGCGACGACCTCGCGGTGCGGCTGTGGGGTCCCGAGCGGGTGGGTGAGAACCGCAGCCTGCTGTCGTCGTGGGCGCTCGCGGCCGGGCAGCTGTGGCGTACGCAGGAGCTGGCCACCCAGGCCCGCCGCGCCGAGGAGCTCGCCCGCGTCGACGAGCTGCGCGCCAGTCTGCTGGCGGCTGTGGGCCATGACCTTCGCAACCCGCTCGCGGCGATCACGGCGGCGGCGTCGACGCTGCAGCAGACCGACATCCAGCTCGACGAGCAAGACCGCGACGAGCTGCTGGAGACGATCGTCGAGCACGCCGCCCGCCTCAACGACCTCATCGCCAACCTGCTCGACATGAGCCGCATCCAGGCCGGCGCCCTGTCCGTACATCCCGAGCCGACCGTGCTGCTGGGGGTGCTGCGAGGCGTCGTACGCCTGGGGGAGGGGCGTGTCGAGCTCGACATCGGTGACACGTTGCCCCTTGTCACCGCGGACGCGGGCCTGCTGGAGCGGGTGATCGCGAACCTCGTGGACAATGCCGACAAGTACCTCCCGGCGGGTGAGCGGGTGCTCATCCGGGCGACCGAGGAGGGCGACCGGGTGCGGGTCGAGGTCATCGACCACGGGCCAGGCGTGGCGCCCAGGAGGCTCACGGAGATCTTCGCGCCGTTCCAGCACTTCGGCGACCGGACGACCACCGGCGTGGGGCTCGGACTGGCCATCGCGAAGGGCTTCACGGAAGCGATGGGCGGTACTCTCACCGCGTCGCACACCCGCGGTGGCGGCCTCACCATGACGATCACCTTGGAGGTGGCCGATGCAGCGGCTGCTCATCGTTGAGGACGAGCCCGCACTGCGGCGCGCCCTGACGATCAACCTCCGAGCGAGGTCGTACGAGGTCGTGCCGGTCTCGGACGGCCAGGCTGCGTTGCGCGCGGCGGCGGCGCTACCCCCGGACCTGGTGGTCGTCGACCTGGGCCTGCCGGACATGGACGGCGTCGACGTCATCTCCGGGCTGCGGGGCTGGTCGACGGTGCCGATCATCGTGCTCTCGGCACGGGATGCGCAGACCGAGAAGGTGCGGGCGCTGGATGCGGGCGCCGACGACTACGTCACCAAGCCGTTCGGGATGGACGAGTTCGTGGCGCGCGTACGGGCGGCGCTGCGGCGCGCGGACATCCCTCAGCTGGCCACGGGCCCGATCGTGGAGACGCCGACCTTCACGCTCGACCTCGCGGCGAAGCGTGCCTCGCGGGGCGATGCCGAGGTGCGGCTCACGCCGACCGAGTGGCACCTCATCGAGGCGCTCGTACGGCACCCTGGCGTGCTCGTCGCCGGCACGCAGCTGCTGAGCGAGGTGTGGGGCCCGGGGTACGAGAAGGAGACCAACTACCTCCGCGTCTACTTCGCCCAGATCCGCCGCAAGCTCGAGACCGACCCCAGCCGCCCTCGCCACTTCGTCACCGAGCCGGGGCTGGGGTACCGGTACGAGCCGTGATCCGGGTCGCCACGCTGAACGCGAACGGGATCCGCGCGGCAGTACGGCGAGGGTTCGGAGAGTGGCTGGCGGCGCGCGACTGCGATCTGGTCGCGATCCAGGAGCTGCGCTGCCCGGTCGCGGAGCTGCCCGAGCTGCCGGGGTATCACCTGGCGTACGAGCCCGGCACGCTGCCCGGCCGCAACGGGGTGGCGGTGCTGTCCAAGGTCCCGCCCCTGGCCGTTCGAGCCGGCATCGGTCGGCGCGCGTTCGACCACGAGGGCCGGTACCTCGAGGTCGACCTGGACCTCGACGGCTGGCGGCTCACGGTGGCCAGCTTGTACGTGCCGAAGGGTGGTCGCGCCGACGAGCTGGACCGGCGGCGGTACGAGCACAAGCTGCGCTTCGTCCGGGCGCTGAGGCCACATCTCACCGAGACCAGGCGACGTGCGCAGGCGGCGGGTCGCGAGTACCTCGTCATGGGCGACATCAACGTCGCGCACACCCGTCAGGACCTCCGCAACGCCACCGCGAACACCCGGCAGGTCGGATTCCTCCCGGAGGAGCGCGAGTGGTTCGGCTCGCTGGTGTCGCCGCGGACGCTGGTCGATGTCGTGCGGGCGGTGCACCCGCAGGCCCAGGGGCCGTACAGCTGGTGGCGGTGGGGACCTGGGCCGTTCGAGAGGGATGTGGGGTGGCGCATCGACTACCACCTCGCGACGCCGCCGCTCGCGCGAGCCGCCGTCACCGCGGTGACGGACAAGGAGAGTGACTACGCCTCGCGGATGTCCGACCACGCGCCGGTGGTGGTGGAGTACGCGGCGGCGAAGCGTCATGTCGGTACAGCCGACGGTCCGCACCTCTCCTGAGCGGCCCGCGCACCCGTTGGCTGTACGGATCTGACGGTCAGCCTCTCGACCCCGGCGCTGCGGGTCGGCGGTGAAAGGGCCCGATCGTCAGGACCAGGGGATCTTTCAGGGTGGTACGGCGAGCACCGGACACCTAGATGAACGACCAAAACGCCTAGTCAGAGGCCTGTCTGGAAGTAGTCAAGAGTCCAAAGTGAACAGTTGGTGACCAACCCCGCCCCCAAGTGGTGAACGGAAGGTGTCATGGGCAACGATCATGGTTGTGGACATTGCCCCGATGATCGTGCTCGGCATGGTGATTCTGACCAGCCTCGCCTTCGATTTCACCAACGGATTCCATGACACGGCCAATGCGATGGCGACGTCGATCGCCACGGGAGCGCTGAAGCCCAAGGCGGCGGTGTCCCTGTCGGCCATCCTCAACCTCGTGGGCGCGTTCTTGAGCGTCGAGGTCGCCCTGACGGTGACGAACTCCGTGATCAAGATCCAGGACAGCACCGGTGCGCCCAACCCCGCGCTCACCGCTGACGGCGGCAGCGCACTGCTGCTCATCGTGCTGTCGGGCCTGATCGGCGCCATCCTCTGGAACCTGCTGACGTGGCTGCTCGGCCTGCCGAGCTCCTCGTCGCATGCCCTCTTCGGCGGCCTCATCGGCGCCACGATCGCGGGCCTCGGCTTCTCCGCGGTGAAGTGGGTCGGCACCGGCGCGAAGCTCGACGGCGTCGTCGGCAAGGTGATTCTGCCCGCGCTGCTCTCTCCGGTCATCGCGTCGCTGGTCGCCATGACCGGCACCTGGCTGATCTACCGGATCACGAAGACGGTCGCGGAGAAGTTCCGTAACGACGGCTTCCGCTGGGGCCAGATCGGGTCGGCCTCGCTGATCTCGCTGGCTCACGGCATGAACGACGCCCAGAAGACGATGGGCATCATCACCTTGGCGCTCATCGCGTCCGGTCAGTGGCACGACCTCACCGCCGTTCCGCTGTGGGTGAAGGGCGCGTGTGCCATGGCGATCGCGATGGGTACGTACATCGGTGGGTGGCGCATCATCCGTACGCTCGGCAAGGGTCTGGTCGAGATCGACTCGCCGCAGGGGCTCGCGGCCGACTCCGCCTCCGCCGCCACGATCATCGTCTCCAGCCACCTCGGCTTCGCCCTGTCGACGACCCACGTCGCGACCGGCTCCATCATCGGCACGGGCCTGGGACGGAAGGGGGCCTCCGTGCGATGGGGCGTCGCCCTCCGCATGCTGGTCGCCTGGCTGATCACGCTGCCGTCGGCGGCACTGGTCGCCGCGCTCACCTGGGGCATCGGCCACCTGGTCGGTGGGCTCGCAGGAGCATTCGTCGTGTTCGCGATTCTGCTGGTCGCGGCGGGGTACATGTTGTGGCATTCGCGCAAGAACCCTGTGGGGCACCACAATGTGACTGACGAATGGGAAGCCAGCCCGGAAGGGCTCGCCCCTGAGCTGCCGAAGGAGGTCGTGCGATGAGCCAGATCCTTCTTGCGCTGCAGGCCGCCGGCCAGGTTCTCCTCGCAGCCGTCATCCTCGGCGCCGGCCTTCCCGCGATGTTCTCCCTGGGCATGAGGGCCCTCGCGTACGGCAACGGCGGCAGCGCCGAGGTCGAGGTCGAGGCACAGCCGCACGTGCTCGGGAAGGTGCTCGCCTACATCTGCTTCGGCGTGGTCATCATCGCCGTGATGCTCGGCATCTCGTGGATCGTCGGCACGGGCATGGGCTACAAGCTCTCGTTCGAGCACTTCTTGCCTGTCTTCCGGAAGAAGTAGCTCTGTGGCTCGGGGTGGACGCTCGCGGAATGTCGTGTCACGCGTTCTCGGCTGGCTGCGTGCCGGCTACCCCGATGGCGTTCCCTCGGGCGACTACGTCGCGCTGCTGGGCATCCTCCGACGGCATCTGACCGAGGAGGAGATCGTCGAGATCGCGGGGTCGATCACCGGCGGTGCGTACGAGGATCGCGAGGACCGGATCCGGCAGGCCATCAAGCAGCGCACGCTGCAGCAGCCCACTGACGACGAGGTCGCCCTCGTGTCGGCCCGCCTCGTGGCGGCAGGGTGGCCCCTGGGCCGGGTCGAAGAGACCCCCGACGAGACCGAGACGCCCAGCGAGCCTGAAGAGACGGCGCCCGAGGCTGTGGACAGTACGGGAGCGGCCGCGGCCACCGACCGTACGACCGATGCCAAACTCGTCGACCCCGAGGCCCGGCGCAACGTCATGCTGCGGCTGGTGGCGTGGGTGCGGCAGGGCTACCCGACGGGTGTGCCGGCCGCCGACTACGTACCGCTGGTCGCGCTGCTCAGCCGTCGGCTCACCAAGGACGAGGTCATCGATATCGTCATCGAACTGCGGGGCGCAGGCGTGCTGCCCAACGAGACCGGCCGGATCGGCGCGGCGATCATGGGCACCACCAAGGAGCTCCCGAGCATCGAGGAGATCGAGCGCGTGAGGCACCATCTGGCCGAGGTGACCGGTACGGACTTCAGCGAGGACTGAGCGCCTCGTGACCGGATCGCTGAGCGCTGCGGCTGACGAGCTGTACGGGGCGGAGCCGGGCGGCTTCGTCTCCCGTCGTAGCGAACTCGTGAAAGCCGCGAGAGCGTCGGGCGACAAGGCGCTGGCCACCCAGATCGGCGCGCTGCGGAGGCCGACGGTGGCCGCGTGGTACGTGAACCTGCTCGCCCGGTCGGCGTCTTCGGAGCTGGATGCGCTGCTCGACCTGGGCGCCGTGATGCGTCAGGCGCAGTCGGAGCTCGACATGGCCAAGGTGGCGTCCCTGCTGCCGGAGAGGCGTCGGCTCGAGGGTGACGTACGAGGGCGGCTCGAGCGGCTGCTCAGAGACCAGGGGGTCACGGCGAGCCCGGCCGCGTGGGCTGAGGTCGCGAACACGCTGACCGCTGCGACAGCCGACCCGTCCGCGGCGGAGGCTGTACGGTCGGGCTGCCTCGCGAGGAGCCTGCTGTACGCGGGGTTCGGCGAGGTCGACCTGTCCGACGCGGTGGGAGCAGAGCTGGAAGCCTGGGTCGACCGTCGCGCGGCCGATCGTGGCGAGTTCGTGGGGCCGGTCGCCGACGAGCGGCCACATCTCGTGCTCGTGGCGTCCCCGGATGAGCCTGACTCGTCCGACGAAGAGGCGGACGCCGAGGAGGCGGTGGCGGCCGCTCAGCGGGCGCTGGACCGGGTGAGGGCCAAGCAGCAGCTGGACGCGGCGAGGCGGGAGTTGGCGAGGGCCACGGAGGCTCACACGGCCGCAGTGGGGGAGCGTGACCGGGCGCAGCAGGAGGTGGACGCGACAGGGATGGCGTACGTGCAGGCCCAGGAGCGCCTCCGTACGGCCGAGGACGAAGAGCGTGACGCCGCCCGCGCCGTGGACACCGCGCGTGCGACACTCGCGGAGATGCAGACGATCCCAGGCGAGGGCGGTGCGTGACCGTGAATCGTGGTTCCTGTGCCTGCCTCCAGGACCTGAGATGGCTCCGTGATGTCTAGCTCCTTGCGTGCGCCATGGGCGCAGTTCAAGATGATTCTCTGTGGAGTCGTTGCCGTGGTGGTGGTTGCCGTGGGGTTGGCCTTGCTCCACCAGGGCCAGGTGGGTCCGGCATCTCTGGGGGTACTCCTTGCACTTCCCTTCGGCTTTGTGTGTTGGCGGGCATTTGGCCAGCGCGTGGTCGTGACCGCGTCTCACGTCATGATCGGTGCCACCTCTCTGAAGGTCGGTAGGGAGGTGGTCGCGATGTCTGTGGCTGCATGGGAGCTGCACTATTATGGGCAACTCTTTGTGAGCCACGGGCATTGCGTGATCTTCATTGACGCGGATGGTGAGTCAATATCCACGGCACTTGGTAGCACGAATCGAGCGACCGTACAGGAGTGGATCGGCCAGATCGGGCGCGTGACCAAGCTGCCTCTCGTGGACGCGGGCCCCTGTGTCGTCTCGCAAATGGACTGGCCATGAACACAAGGCATCGGGTCAACACCAGCGCGGCGAGCACACCGCGTGGCTGCAACGCACAGGGCTAGCCGGCCTCGGCTCGGTCTCCCGAACTCTATGACCATGGCAGACAGGTTCCGCGACATGTCTATTCTCGGCAATAGCCCATATGGTCAAGGTAGGTTCGCGGTACTGTGGGAATGAAGCGAGTCACGATCGGCTGAATCTCGCTCCCGCCGACATCATCCTCCTGGTTTCCGGGGGGAGCGATCCTTGTCCTTGTTACGCTACCCTGGCCAATTGATGTAGAGTTTCGGCAAAGATCTGTAGCGCTTCGCCTCAATTCGACGGTACCGCAAAGGCCTGTCACCGCCTTCTTGATACCTGCGGATTTGAGACCAGTCCTGGTTCGGATTAGCCTCATTTGCAAGGGTCCATGGGTCGGATCCCGCTGCGAATCGGCAGCCTGGCCAGTCTTCCATAATCCAAACTCGTGAGCATCCCCCATCTCGTGAGCAGCTTCGGAACCTACGAGGATTGCCACTAGACCGATCCAGATGAGAAGACGGAGGGTGCGGGCTGGAGTAGAGTGGTTCGAGGAAGGCTGTGATCCAGACGATTTCGATACATGAAGACGCTGGGCACTCTCTCTATAGTCGAGGTATCTTCGTGGATGTGGGTCGATGAAACTCTCAATCGTCAAAGGAACTGTGCTCGGCCTGATCCTTGCGCTGGTTATTGGCGGAGCCACATGGATGGTGGTCGTATGGCGGCGGACCGCCTCGGGGTGAGATGCGACAGGCAAATCCTTGATCAGTATGATGAAGTTGAGCAGATCATTCAGGGCCAGGTGGACGATATGCGACTCGACACAGCAAACTGCGAGGGCGGCGGGCATCCGTCGCTTCGGTTCACGGTTCACGGAATTCCAGAAGCCATCCTGAAGGCTCTAGACTGTGTACCTAGAACGACTCGGCCGCAAGGCACTGAGTATGCATGCCACGCGCCGAGAAATGGAACTCTGGACTTGCGAGACGATGGAACTGCGGGTTATAGCTCCAAGGCTAGCTTCGTTGACGCTTGGCCATAGCGCCAAGGCAAGTTTTGGAAGGGCCCCGGCCGATTTCGACTGCGGTTTGTCGTGGGTTCTACTCATCCTTGCCGGGATTGGCGTGTTGATCGCAGCCGTGGATCCGCTTACATGGAGCTTCGCTATCGCCCTGGTCGCCTTCATACTTTCGGATGTTGCAACAGTGTCAGCTTGCACTAAGCGATAGGGGTATCATGTCGTACAAAATGCGGAAGAGAATTTTCTCTCTTGTGATAGTGATCTGTGCCGCATGGAATATCTGGATCGGGCGAAGACTTGAGAGTGTTGGCGACTACTTTCTGGTATTCGGTTCGGTAGGTCTCCTTGTTGCGCTCGTAGTCGGACTCATCGTCACGTCGCGGCATACTGGAGAGCCGCGATCTCGCTGAGCTCGCCTTCGCTTGACAAGGGCCGTTTTGCCTCCTCAATTGAGCGTGAGTTTGGCGCGGGTGCGGGTGGCAATGGACTAGGCCCTCAAGAATCCTGGTTACCACACCTCCTGTTTCCGAAGGCCCCGCCGATGACAGATCCTACGTCGTGCTGCCGCATTTGCGGCGGCTCCTCCAGCGTTTCGACGTTCTCGAGGGCTGGTGGGTCTTCATGTGACCGGGTGTCGAATGGACCGAGTTCGGGCTTCGGGTGGACGTCGAGTCCGAGCGGTCCGGGGTAGTTGCGCGTCCTTCGTGCGCAGGGGTTATTCTCCTGGCCAGCAGACGGTGGAGTTGATCGGCGCCCGTGCTTCACCTTGCCTGTTAGGTTGTGGGTCCTCGCCATCGAGAGTGCAGTTACCTACCCCTGCGAGCGGAGCTCCGCCAGGCGCGCGTCGCGGTCGGCGACGAGGTCGCGGAGGTGGTCGGCCGTGAGGGCGTCGGCGGCGGAGTGCTCCTGGGCTTCGCGGAGCTTGCGCTGGAGCGAGTCGTTGGCGGCGAGGAGGTCGGAGAGCTGGGCCTCCAGCTGTGGGACGGTGCGGTCCCACGCGGACAGGGCGCCGGCCTCGAGGCGGCCGATCTCCAGGTCCTTGGCGCGGAGCTCGTGGCGTAGCTCCTGGACCTCGTGTGACCTCGGTGGCGTCGGATTGCTGGTGGGTCCTCGACCTTGGGGTACATCTACCGTGATGATGGTCAGGTGAGCACGGTCACTCTCGATGGTGCGACCGTGGCGACGGTCGGCTACGACGCCTTTGGTGAGGTGTCGGGGGTGACGTATCCGTTCGGGTCGTTGGGTGGGTTGTTGAAGTACCCGTCGGGCGCTGTGAAGGGTGACACGTGGACGGTGTCCGCCGCGACGGCACGGACGTTCACCGAGGCGATCACCCGCTCGCAGTCTGGCCGGGTGACCGGTGCCTCGTGGGCGGACTCTGCAGGGGCCGGGTCGGGTATCGGTTGGGGCTACTCCTACGACGCGGTGGGGCGGTTGACGCAGGCTGTGCTCGGTTCGGCGGGGAGTCGTCCGCAGGTGACGTTCGGGTATTCGTTCGCGAAGACCGGCACATGTGTTGTGGATTCGGCGGCGGGTGCGAACGGGTCGCGGACTGGGTCGACGATCCAGATCGGTACGAACGCGGCGAGCTCGAGCAGCTACTGCTACGACCAGGCCTCACGGTTGACACAGGTCACCGGTGCGAGCCCGATCTCGACGGTCACCTATG
>JAPUEI010000014.1 GCA_027492675.1 Propionibacteriaceae bacterium
CCGCCGCCCAGTCGGCGCTGGCGATCGACCCGACCACCGTGGACGGGCACCTGGCGGCCGGGATCGCGTGGGCGAAGCTGGGACGCTACGACGACGCCGAGGCGGCGTTCCGGCGCGCGTCGACCCTCAGGCCGACAGCACCGGAGCCCTGGTCCGACCTCGCGAGCCTGTACGACCTCCTGGGCCGTACGAGCGACGCCGCGGCGGCGCGCGCCAAGGCGGCCGAGCTCGCGAAGCGCTGACGACCCTCAGCCCGTGATGTCAGCCACCACACGTGGCGAGCTCGGCCGAAGTTGTTGCGCAGAAGACGGAACCGTGAACACGAGCACGTGGGGGCACCTCACAGCGGACGGGCGCCGACCGGGGAGGGCTAGCATCGAGTTCGTGCGCGTGGCCATCGTCGCGGAGAGCTTCCTCCCCCAGGTGAACGGGGTGACGAACTCGGTCCTGCGCGTCCTGGAGCACCTGCGGGCCACGGGGCACGAGGCGCTCGTGATCGCGCCGCAGGACGAGGGCGTCCCCGACGAGTACGCGGGTTTCCCGGTCATGGCGCTGAGCGCGATGAGTCTGCCGGGCTACTCCGACGTACGGATCGGGCTCTCGCCGACCTCGCAGTTCGAGCGGATCTTCGCCGACTTCGCCCCGGACGTCGTCCACCTCGCGGCGCCGTTCTCCATGGGATACAGCGCGGTGCTCGCCACCAGCCGGATGTCGATCCCCAGCGTGGCCCTGTTCCAGACTGAGATCGCGTCCTACGCGGCCAGCTACGGCTGGGCACGCATCACGCCGATCCTGTGGCACCGCCTGCGCCGCATCCACAGCATGGCGACGCTGACGCTCGCGCCCAGCACGTACACCGCTCAGACCCTCCTCGACCGAGGCGTCCCGCGCATACGGATCTGGGGTCGCGGCGTCGACTCCGTACGGTTCAGCCCGACCAAGCGCAACGAGACGCTGCGCGGCGAGCTGGCTCCTGACGGGCAGGTGATCATCGGCTACATGGGTCGGCTCGCGCCGGAGAAGCAGGTGGCCGACCTCGCTGCGCTGGCGGACATCCCGGGATCGCGCCTCGTCATCGTCGGCGACGGCCCCTCCCGGACAGAGCTCGAGGGGCTGCTGCCGGACGCGTACTTCTGCGGCAAGCTCGCCGGCGAGGAACTGCCCCGCGTCGTGGCGAGCATGGACGTCTTCGTGCACCCCGGCGAGCTGGACACCTTCGGGCAGGCGATCCAGGAGGCCGAGGCGTGCGGCGTGCCGGTCGTCGCCACCGGAGTCGGCGGACCCCTCGACCTGGTCGTGCCGAACGTGAACGGCCTGCTGTACACGCCGGGCGACCTCGAGGGGATGCGTTCAGCGGTCGCCTGTCTGGTCAACGACCCCGTGCGGCGCGACCGCCTCGCCGAGGGCGCACGCCTCTCGGTGGCCCATCGCACCTGGTCGTACGTCTGCGACCAGCTCCTCGCCCACTACGCAGAGGCCCGCAACGCCCTGCGCCACGGCGACCTCGAGGTCGTGTAGACCACTGTCAGTGCGGCGAGACCTGTGCCACCTCGTCGACCTCTACGGCCGGGCTCGCGACCGGCGCCTTCGGAGTGAGTGCCAGCACGAGCAGCGCGAGCAGGCACGCCGCTCCGTACAGCAGGTACACGCCCTTGAAGCCATCGCCCAAGGTGGTCGAGTACGTCGACTGCAGGCTCGGTCCGCGGGCGTCGATCTGGGCCAGGTAGTCGTCGAGTGCGGTCTGGAACGCTCCCGGGACGGCAGCCTTGAGCTCGGTCATCTTGGCGATGGTGTCGGCCATCTCGTCGCGGGTGGCCTGCAGCTTCGTACGGGCCGCGGCCAGGTCGGCACGGGCCTTCGCCAGCTCCGTACGACCGGTGGTCAGCCCGTCCCTCGCCGCCGTGAGGTCCTTGGCGTTCTTCTGCAGCGTCGCCCGCTGGGCCGCAAGCTCCTTGCGCTGCGACTGCGTGGAGTCCAGCTTCGACTGCAGCGTGGCCAGCTGAGAGGCCGTGTCGTCGTGCTTGGCCTGCAGGGCCGCGATGGCCGCCGTGAGTTGGTCGATCTGCGGCTGCAGAGCAGGGTTCGGTACGGCCTGGAGCTGAGCGAGAGCGGCCTTCTGCTGGGCGAGCCCCTGGTCCATCCCGGCCAGGGCCTGCGTCAGTCCCGCGATTCCCGACGTCATGCCGGCGATGCCCTTGTCAATGCCGGCCAGCGCCGTACCCATCTTGGCGATCCCGGTGTTCATGCCGTCGATCCCGGACTGCATCTCGGCCAGCTTGGCGTCCATGTCCGCGAGCTGCGCGTCCATGTCGGACAGGCCGCGGGTCATGTCCGCGAGGGCCTTGTCGACATCGGCCATGCCACTGGTCAGGCCATCGATCCCCTTCTGTACACCGCCCTGGATCTCGGTGACCTTCGACGGCGTGTTCGCCTCGAACATCGCCTTCGCCACCGCCTTCGTACGCTCGGTGATGGTCGTCACGTCGGCTGTCTTGAGCAGCTGCACGAGGTCGTCGGGCAGGGTGCCGCCCGAGCCCGACAGGCTGGAGACGTCGACCGTCGTCGTGCTGAGGTCCGGGATCGTCACGCCCGCCAGCTTGGGCCCGATGTCCGGGTCGGCCTTCCACTTCGTGAAGCGGTCGGTGAGGACCTGCGCGTACGGGAGGGCCGGGGTCGTGATCGTCGTCGGCAGCTGCGACATCAGCGCGTCCTGCATGCCGAGGCCGGCGTGCGCGATGAAGCCCACCATCACGACCGGCGCGATGGTCGTACCGATCGAGCGCACAAGAGACAGGCTGGCGAGCGCCGACGAGGCCTGCTCCGGCTTCGTACGCTCCAGCATCATGTAGTTCAACGGCGAGCCGATGACGAACCCCAGGCCGAGACCGACCAGCCCGAGCGAGACCAGCACGCTGAGCATCGAGGGGTGAGGCAAAACCCACCAGATGATCGCCGCGGCGGCCCCGACCGAGACCAGCGCGCCGAACCCGAGGACCAGCTTGGGACCGAAGCGATCGGTGAAGCGCCCTGACAGCGGCGCACCGATGCCGGAAGCCAGGCCGAGGGCGATGACGAAGTAGCCGCCGTTGCCGGTGGGGATGCGTACGGCGTTCTCGGACAGCTGGGGCACGAAGATGACGCCCATGAGGATGACGCCGGTGAGCGCAGACAGCACGAGCGTCAGACCGATGCCGCGGTCGGTGAAGTAGCTGAGGTTCAGCACCGGGTCCTTCGCGCGCCGCTCGGCGAGGATGAACACGGGCAGGGCCACGAGGAATCCCACGAGGTACGGCCACACCGACGTGCTGCGCAGGCTCGATCCGAAGGCGAACACGTCGAGGTTCTTCAGCCCGTACAGCAGGGACAGGATCATGCTCACCAGCAGCACGATGCCCAGCAGGTCGATGGGTGTCGTGTCGCGCTCCAGCCTGTTCGGCAGCACGATGACGCCGGCGACCACGATGA
>JAPUEI010000015.1:0-19734 GCA_027492675.1 Propionibacteriaceae bacterium
GGCGCCCGATGCGCACTGCTCTCCCGAGTGATGCATACTGGCTATTCAAGGGGACTATCGATCAGTTACAGTCATTGCAGACTTCGAGTGACGGCACCCCGCTGAACCAACGTGAAGGGACACCACCATGGACGCAGCCAGCCCGGCCTCGACGATCCACTTCGGCACTGGGGGGTGGCGCGAGATCATCGGTGACAACTTCACGCGCGCCAATGTCCGTCGGATCGTGCAGGGCCTGTGCGACCGCATGAATGCGGAGGAGGTGGCTGAGCGCGGGGTCGTCATCGGCTACGACAGGCGCTTCTTGTCCGATGTGGCTGCATGGTGGGCAGTGGAGGTCTTCGTGGGCAACGGGATCCCTGTTCAACTCATCACCCGGCCGGCGCCGACACCCATGTTCATGTGGACGGTGCGGAACCTGGGTTGTGCCTACGGCCTGGCGGTGACGGCGTCGCACAACCCCGCCCTCTACAACGGCATCAAGATCTTCACCGACGGTGGCCGCGATGCCACTCTCGAGGTCACAGACGAACTCGCTGCGGCTGTCAACCAGCTCACGGACGCTGACGTACGGGCGATCGACCCGGACGAAGCCCTCGTGTCGCCACTGGTGACGCGTCAGACGTCTCTGAACTGGTACATCGACGCCATCATCGAGCAGCTCGACATGGAGACCATCCGGCACCGGCACCTCGCCGTGGTTCTCGACCCCATGTTCGGCGTGGCCCAGACGTGCCTCCAGACAGTCCTCATGACTGCGCGCTGCGACGTGGACGTCATCCATGAGCGACATGACGCCCTCTTCGGAGGCAGGCTCCCCTCGCCGAACGAGGCGACGCTCGAACCGCTCAGGCAGGCCGTGGCTGAACGACACGCCGACCTGGGGATCGCGACCGACGGCGACGCGGATCGTCTCGGCGTCATCGACGACCAGGGCAACTTCGTGGACCCGAACAAGCTGCTCGTCCTGCTGTATCACTACCTGTTGACGGGGAAGGGCTGGACGGGACCTGCTGTCCGCAACATGTCGACGACGCACTTGCTCGATCGGGTCGCCGAAGCGCACGGCGAGGTCTGCTACGAGGTGCCTGTCGGCTTCAAGTGGATCTCGGCAAAGATGAGTGAGACCGACGCCGTCATCGGTGGGGAGTCGTCAGGCGGCCTGACGGTCCGCGGCCACATCTCAGGCAAGGACGGCATCTACGCCGGAAGCCTCCTCGTGGAGATGGTCGCGGCGTCCGGAAAGAGTCTGTCGGCGCTGTACCAGGAGATCGTCGCCCTCTACGGCCAGCTCGAGATGGTCGAGGCGGCGTACAACTTCTCGGCCGAGCGTCGCGAGGAACTCAGCCGCCGCGTCTTCCACGACAAGGACCTGCCGCCCTTCTCCGACGTGGATCACATCTCGTGGACTGACGGCTGCAAGGTCTACTTCCGAGCCGGGGGCTGGGTGACGATCCGCTTCTCCGGTACGGAACCGGTGCTGCGCGTCTTCGCCGAGATGCCCACCGCGCAGGAGGCCGAAGCGATCACCGCCTCCGTGGCAGCCCACCTCGGATTGGGAGGAGCCGCCGCGTGAGCACCGTCAATGACCTGACCACCGCAGTGGTCATGGCCCGGGGGCTGGGCACGAGAATGCGGCGAACCGACGGCGATGTGGACCTCACCGCGGCGCAGGCAGAGGCAGCCGACAGCGGGACGAAGGCCATGATGCCCATCGGCCGCCCCTTCCTGGACCACGTGCTCTCGGCGCTGGCCGATGGTGGGATCACCGATGTCTGCCTCGTGATCGGCCCCCACCAGGAGGCGGTCCGTGACTACTACGGCAGCCTCGAGCTGCACCGGATATCCATCGCTTTCGCCGTCCAGGAAGAGGCTCTTGGCACGGCACACGCGGTGCTGGCCGCGGAGAAGGTGACCGGAGACCGACGCTTCCTCGTGGTGAACGGAGACAACTACTACGAGGCTGACGTGATCAAGGCCCTCAGAGCGGTGACCGGGAATGCCCTGGCCGGCTACGACAAGACGGCTCTGATCGAACGCGGCAACATCGGGGCCGACCGGATCTCAGGCTTCGCGCTAGTCGATGCCTCCCCCGACCATCTGCTCGTCGACATCCTCGAGAAGCCGTCCCCCGACATCGTCGCGGCCCACGGGGACCACGCCATGATCAGCATGAACTGCTTCACCTTCACCCCCCGCATCTACGACGCGTGCCGTGCCGTCGGACCGTCGCCTCGGGGCGAGTACGAGATCGTGGACGCGGTCAGGTTGCTCCTGGCGGCGCACGAGGACGTACGCGTGGTCCCGGTGGCGTCCCCGGTGCTCGACTTGTCTCGTCGCTCCGACGTCCCCGGTGTGGAGGCGGTCTTGCGGGGAAGGCCGGTCTACCTGTGACCAGCGTGACGTGGCGGGTGCCAGGGCGGATCGAGGTGCTTGGTAAGCACACCGACTACGCCGGTGGACGGGTGCTCGTCTGTGCCATCGACCGAGCGGTGACCGTGTCTGCGACTGCGGGAGGCGACGGGATCACGGCGACGTCGACCGCCTCAGACGAACCTGTCCGCCTCGTGGCCGGCCAGGATCCGGGACTGAGGGCAGGTCATTGGGGACGATACGTGCAGACCGTCGTCGACCGTCTGACAGCGAACTTCGGTCCGCTCCTTCCGTGCGGGATCACCGTCTCCACGACGTTGCCCCTGGCCAGTGGGATGAGCAGCTCGTCGGCACTGCTATCTGGCGTCGCCTTGGCGTTGGCAGACCTCAACGGTCTCCCTGATACGGAGCTCTGGCAGCGGAACATCCCGAATCGCCTCGCCCTCGCCGGCTACCTGGCCCGAGTCGAGAACGGGCTCAGCTGGGGGGATCTGGCTGGCCTCAAGGGTGTGGGAACTGCCGGCGGCTCAGAGGACCACACAGCCATGATCTGTGCTGTCCCTGGCAAGCTCAGCCAGTTCGAGTTCAGTCCGATGCGCCACCTCGCGGACGTACCGTTGCCTGCTTCCCTCTCTTTCGTCGTCGCCGTGAGCGGAGTGCCGGCTGAGAAGACCGCCGGGGCGCTCCACGCGTACAACAAGGCCTCACTGGCGACGCGCGAGATCCTGTCCCGGTGGAACGCAGGGTCTTCGACTCCGGCGGTGAGCCTGGCCGCCGCGGTCGAGGAGGATGCCGGAGAAGGACGGCTTGCAGGTCTCGTTGCCGACGATCCCGGCCTCGATGCACGTCTACGCCACTTCATCGCGGAGTCAACGGTCTTGGTGCCCGGTGCCGTCCACGCGCTCTCCGTCGGTGACCTGGAAGGCTTCGGTGCGGTGGTCGTCGAGTCGCAGCAGCGCGCCACCACTGACCTGGGGAACCAGGTGCCGGAGACCATCGCCCTGGCCGCCTCGGCGTTGCCGCTCGGCGCATACGCCGCCTCCGCGTTCGGTGCTGGCTTCGGTGGCAGTGTGTGGGCGCTGGTCGACACGGAGCACGCAAACGACTTCGCTGGGCGGTGGCTGGCGCACTACCGCAGCCAGTTCCCCGACAGGACTACCGCCGACGTCATCGTCACGCGACCCTCGGAAGCGGCCGAAAGACTCGGCCAGCCGGTCACACAAGAACGACGTGCACTCCGCGTGCCTGGAGTCTGCTGACGGCGGCCGGATCTGCACTCGCCTCGGTGAGAAGCGTGTGGACCTCATCGAAGCCGCAGATCCGCGCGAACGCAGTGGCCCCGAGCTTGGTGGAGTCCGCGACAACGATGGTGCGCTTTGCCGCCTTCACGAGGGCCGCGTTGACGGAGGCCTCGTCTTCGGAATGGGTGTAGCAGCCCGACTCGAAATCGACACCGTTCACCCCGAGGAAGAGCGTGTCGATGCGGATCTCAGGGAGGATCAGCGACGACAGCGGGCCCACGAGTTCGTACGACTGCGAGCGCGCCACACCGCCCGTGACCACCACCCGGGCCTGCGGCCGGATGGTGAGGTCGTTCGCAATGTTCACGGCGTTCGTCACCAGGGTGATGGGGTGAGAGGAGAAGACCTCCTCGGAGGCGATGCGCACGCCGATGGCATGGGCGATCGCGGTCGTCGTCGTGCCGCCGTTGACCCCGATGACCTCGCTGGGGACGATGAGGCTGGCGGCGTACCGAGCGATTGCTTCCTTCTCCCGCCAGTTCCGCGCCCCGCGGTAGCGCAAGGGAAGCTCCCCGGTCGAAGGGTTGCTCGACGCACCGCCGCGGGTCCGAACGACCAACTGTTGCTCGGCGAGGGCGTCCAGATCCCGACGAGCGGTGGCGGGTGAGACACCGAGCATGTGGACCACCTGCTCGACGCTGACCGACCCCTTGTCCACCACTACCTCAACGAGGGCAGAGAGTCGCTCCTGCCGATTCATCGGACTCCCCTCGAGTCTGGTTGCGTCATCGGGAAAGAACAACTGCCCATTCACCGCGTGGCACGGAGCATATCGGCGTGCCTACTGTTCACGAAGGCAAGTCGGCTCAATGCCAACGGCTTCCGCAATGGGCCCTCCTGAGAGCTGCGGAGAGGGGTCAGGCTTCCGGGACCATGCTGAAGTCATACTCCTCAGGAAGGGGCTCGTTCGTGCCCCGCGCCGCCTGGTACGCACGCCAGACCTCGGCGATCGAGGCAGCTCCCTCGCGGTAGTCCGGCACGACGAGGTGGGACCCGAGGATGGCCCCAGCCTCCTCGGTGCGGCCCACCGCAACATAGGCCCCAGCCAGAGTCAGCTGGAACCGGCCATGATGGGGCCCCTGCGGATCGAGTGCCTCCAGCCTTGCCACGACGTCGGCTGCCTGACCGACCGCTAGGGCGGCGCTGGCGTACTCGACGAGAAGCGACGGGTTGCTGTCCAGATCCACGGCGCGCGACAGATACGCCGCGCGCGCTGAAGGATCGTCGTCGGTGAGACCGAGAGCGCGATACGCCTCAGCCGACGGGGCCACGGCGACTGCGTCACGCCAGTACTGGCGCGCCGTGTCCACCTCCCCGCGCGAGAGCGCGAGGTAGCCCAGGTGCAGGTCCCGCTCAGGGCCCTGCGGGGCCTCCTCAAGGCGCTCGGTCCATCGAGGCCCTACTACGGGGGCCGGAGATCCGGTCAGCGCCTGACCATCGAGCACCGCCAGCCACGGCTGCTGGGCGACTCCCAACGTGCTGGCTGGGAAAGGCGTGGCCGGATCCGCGGGAAGGTCCCCGGCCGTGACAGCGAGCGCGCCCCAGCCGTCACCGCTGACCTCGACGGCCGCCTGCGCGTCCTGCACCCGCGACAGGGCCTCGTCTGCCGCCGCGACTCCCGTGGCCCGGGGAGGCTGCGCGCCTGACTGGCCTGTGAAGGAGAGCGGCCCGTACGCCTCCGTCCAGGCCCACGTGTCGCCCGCTGCAAGCGGCAGATGATGCAGCTGGGTCGGCCCGAGCCCAGCCTGGATCTCGCAGTACCTGCCCTCGCCGCCCAACCACGACTGCCACTTCTCACCGCCCGCAGACGTGCCCCAGACGAAGAGCTTGCGGCCCCGAAGCCGGGGCGTCGACGTCTGCTGCATACCGAGACCCTTCGCATCGACCGCCGCCACCCACGGCTCCCCGCTGCCGCGCAGGTCGCAGAACAGGTCCGAGGCATATCGCGAGCCCGCGGGATCGAGCCGGTCCTCGGTCACGTTGACGACCGTCAGGTCCTTGTAGCCGGAAGACACCCCCTGGGTCGCCGGAATCATCACGCGTCCCCCCTTGACCTGGGGCACGGCGATCGTCGACCACCAGTACACCGGCACCATGCGGTCGTAGGGGTTGTGAAGCACCACCCGCACGTACAGATCCTCCGCGCCCTCCGGCAACCAGGCATCCAGACGCCACACGATGCCCAGCATCCGCTCGTACGCCCACAACCGGAGCACCTCGGAGTCCTGCGGGCCAGCTACCCGGCCTGCCGACACCGGGGAGCTCGTCAACGGCCAGTGACCGGTGAAGCCGAGGTTCCACTCGACGCCACCCGCGAACCATGCCTTCCGCAGAGCGAGGTTGCCATGCATCAACACGTCCGGCTGGTACAGGAGCTCACGCTCCTCGACCTTGTCGTACAGACTCCACAACCGCCCGCCCAGCTCCAGCAGGAAGGTCGCCCTCAAGCGGTCGTTCTCCAGGACAGCCACCCGCAGATCACGCACCTCCACACGGCGGTCGAACGAGTCCTGCGCGTCATACGGCAGCACGGTCGGGAACCTGTCCACGAAACCCGCCTTGCCGCCCATGACCTCCCATTGGGCTGCAGTCACCGGGCGGGCGCCCCCTGCGTCGAGGATCGGTAGCCCGTTCCCCGGGCCGGGCCCCGAGATCGGCGTGGACAGCGTTGTGAAGGTCAGCACACGATCAGCCTATCGACCATGACGCTTCAGCGCGACCCTTCGTGCGTGTATTTGATCAAAACACCGTTACTTACGTCATTCACGGGCACTCCGCTCACGGTGAGCATCCCCGTATGCTCGGGTTTGCCCCGGGTGTCGCCCAGCCCCATCGATGAGTGGAGCGCTTGAACATGATCTCTCGTCTGATAGGTTGCTCATGTTCAAGCATTCAGTGGAGCACTGGTTGCGGAAGGGCTGTCGGTCATGGAGATCTGTATCTGTTCGGCGCCTGCGGAGGTCGCCCAGGTCGGCGCGGCCATCGTGGCTGCCGCCTGCAGGAATGCTGGACGAGCGCCGGTCCTGGGAGTCGCGACCGGCTCCTCACCTCTTGGGCTGTACAGCGCGGTGGCGCGCCTGGTGGAGCTGGGCGAGCTTGACCTCAGCGCGGCGCATGCTTTCGCTCTCGACGAGTACGTCGGGCTCCCAGCCGGGCATCCTCAGAGCTATGCCGAAGTCATCCGCCGCACCGTGACCGAGCCGTGGCGGATGGATCCGACCCGGGTCCACACCCCCAATGGCTTCGCGGAGGACCTCAACGCCGCCTCAGAGACGTATGAGCGGCTCATCGCCGACGCAGGCGGCGTCGACATCCAGATCCTGGGCCTCGGCTCGAATGGTCACATCGGCTTCAACGAGCCGACAAGCTCCCTCGCCTCGCGCACGAGGACGAAGACGCTCGCCGCCCGCACGCGCGCCGACAACGCTCGCTTCTTCCCCTCGTACGAGGACGTTCCGCGCCACTGTCTCACGCAGGGCCTCGGCACCATCATGGATGCGCGCGAGGTTCTGGTCGTCGCCCAGGGCGAGTCCAAAGCCGCTGCTGTTGCGGCCTTCGTTGAAGGCCCAGTGACGGCGATGGTTCCCGGATCGGTGCTCCAGATGCACCGTCGTGTGACGGTCGTCGTGGACGAGGCCGCAGCTTCCGGCCTCACCCTGACGGACTACTATCGCGAGACCTATGCGAGCCGGGTCGAGTCGCAGCGCGTGCCCACGGTGTGACCGCACGGATCCCGTACTGACGCTCAACGCACCGGCCCCAAGGTCAGGGCGAGCGACTGAAGGAGGCATGCGTGGCGGACGGGTCGACCATCGTGCTCGGCATCGACATCGGCGGTACCGGCATCAAGGGTGCCCCCGTCGACCTGCTGACCGGCGAACTCGTCGAGGAGCGCTATCGGGCCGCGACACCATCGCCGGCGACACCCGAGGCCGTCGCCACGGTCGTCAGCGAGATCGCCGACAGGTTCATCCCCCTGCTGCCCGTCGAGGCGCCGATCGGCATCGCGATCACGGGGGTCGTCAAGCACGGCGTGGTGGGGACAGCGGTCAACATCGACCCGTCCTGGCGCGACTGCGACGGCGAGAAGCTCTTCTCCGACACCCTGGGCCGCCCCGTGCACCTCGTCAACGATGCCGACGCGGCCGGTGTCGCCGAACTGCGGTACGGCGCGGCGAAGGACAAGGAGGGTCTTGTGATCGTGACCACGTTGGGCACTGGCATTGGGGTCGCGCTCCTGTACGACGGCGTACTCATCCCCAACGTTGAGCTCGGCCACATCGAACTCGACGGCCGGGCGGCGGAACGAGGGGCGGCGGCATCGGCGAGGACCAGGGATGGACTGTCGTACACCGAGTGGGCGACGCAACGCCTCCAGCCGTACTACTCCCATCTCGAGCGGCTGTTCTCCCCCGACCTCTTCGTTGTCGGCGGAGGGGTGAGTCGGCGCTCGGACACGTTCCTCCACCTGCTCAGACTTGAGACCCCCATCGTTCCCGCGTCGTTGAGAAATGCGGCCGGCATCGTCGGCGCCGCGGCGCTGGCGGCCTAGACATGCGGGTACTCATCACCGGCGGCGCCGGATACATCGGGAGCACCATCGCGTCGGCCTGTCTTGACGCCGGACACGAGGTCGTGATCGTCGACGACTTCTCGCAGGGCCGACGAGAGTTCGTCACCGATCGCGTGGCGTACGCCGGCGACATCGCCGACGCCGCACTCATGGATCGCATCTTCAGTGAGCACAGCATCGACATCGTCGTGCATTGCGCCGCGGCGATCGTCGTCCCGGAGTCGGTCGCGAGACCACTGTTCTACTACGAGAACAACGTGGGCAAGACCCTGGATCTGCTGGCTGCGATGGAGCGTCGCGGAGTGCATCGCATCGTGTTCTCGTCATCCGCCTCCTTGTACGGGGACCCCACCGATGGACAGCTTGCGGTCACCGAGCGTTCGCCGATCGCGCCCGGCAGCCCGTACGCGAGGACGAAGTACGTCATGGAGATGGCGCTGTCGGATGCTGCCCACGGCTCCGACCTGCGGGCGATCGCCTTGCGCTACTTCAACCCGATAGGTGCCGACCCCAGGCTGCGTACTGGCCAGCAACGGCCGCACCCCAGCCACGCGCTGGGCAAGATGCTTGACGCCTGGCTCGAGCGGGGCACATTCACGATCACGGGATGCGACTGGAACACCCCCGACGGCACAGGCATCCGCGATTACCTTCACGTCTGGGACCTGGCCATGGCTCACGTACGGGCGATCGAGCGGTTCGACGTGGTGACTGGCTCCGAGCCGTACCGGGTCATCAACATCGGCCGGGGCGAGGGCGTGTCTGTCCGTGAGCTGGCTGAGGCGTTCCAGGCGGCCACCGGCGAACCCCTCGACATCGCCGAGGGCCCGGCTCGCCCTGGTGACGTGCTGGGCGCCTACGCCGTCGTTGACACGGCTCACGCCGAACTGGGATGGACCGCGACACTCACCGTCGCCGATGGCATCCGAGACGCGATCGCGTGGATCCCCAAGCGCAAGGAACTCCTCGGCTACTAGCACCCCACCGTGGCGGCTCGACCACCTGGCCTCGCGGAGTGAGCAACGCTGACGGAAGGGTTCTGACCGGACAGCGGCGATGACGACATCCCGAGCCGCCCGATTGCTCCGCCCTCCGACGGATCAGGCCGCGCCCCACCCGTACACCTCCCTGCCGTCGACCGAGATCCTCACGCTGGGTACGGGGTCGAGGCGAAGCTGCACCAGCATCACGTGCCCGTCGCCGCTCGTCTCGTACGTGATGTACGTGAGGTCCTTGGCCACCACGCGCACCCGCCCCCTGGTCAGCCACGGATGCCGGCGACGCAGGCCGATGAGGTCCTGGTGCACGCGGTACAGCCACCATCCGTACGTCGCCAGCCCCTCCGGGTTCTCGGGCAGCTGCGGACGCATCGGGTCGTCGGCCCACTCGCCGGTCCCCTTCTCGCCGCGGAAGCCCTGCTCGTCGCCGTAGTAGATGCTCGGCATGCCCGGCGTCGTCATCAGCACGGCCAGCGCCAGCACCGACCCGGACTCCCCCACCACGGACGCGATCCGGCTCACGTCGTGGTTGCCGACGAAGGTCTGCAGCACATGCCTCTCGGAGAAGGAGTCGTGACGCTCCAGCGCCCACGCCAGCTCCCAGAAGTTGCGCTCCTTGATGGCGCTCCACGTGCCCTTCCAGAGCTCGTACGCCGTCACGCTGTCGAGCCCGCCCTCGTCGGCGATCCTCGCGTAGTCGCCATGGATCACCTCACCCACGAAGACGGCGTCGGGGAACTCCTGGCGCACCCGGTCGGTGACCGTACGCCAGAACCATCCGGGGACGGCGTACGCGACGTCCAGCCGCCAGCCCGCGATGCCGCGCCGTAGCCAGTGGAGCATCACCTCGACGACCAGGTCTGCGGTCCGCGGGTCGTCGTGGTTCAGCAGGGCGAGGTCGCCGTGCCCCTCCCACGCGACCGGGTGGCCGTCGGCCCGACGCATCGGCGAGTACGGGTCGGAGACCATCGCGTGACGTACACCGACGTGGTTGAAGACGCCGTCCAGCATGATCGCCAGCCCTCGGTCTCGGGCGCTCGCGACGAGCCTGTCGAAGTCCTCGTCGGTGCCCAGACGTGGATCGATCCGGAAGTGGTCGAGCGTGTCGTAGCCATGCGAGGACGACGCGAACACGGGCCCCAGGAGCAGCCCCGAGCAGCCCAGCTCCACGGCGTAGTCGAGCCATGCCTCGAGCCGTCGCAGCCGCGCAGCGGGCTCGGCCTCTCCCCGGAGCGGGGCTCCGGTCGCGCCCAGCGGATACACCTGCCACCAGATGGCGTGGTCGACGAGCGACATCCCGTACTCCTTGTTGATTGACGATCAGTAGCGTTACTGACTGTAACTCAACAACCGCTATGATCGCCACATGAGCCGGATCGATCGCACGCCGCGCACGCGCCTCGCCGCCGACGACCGGCGCGACGGCATCCTGGCCGCGGCCCGGGAGCTCTACGCCGTGCACCCCTACTCCGAGGTGTCCGTGCAGCAGGTCGCCGAGGCCGCGGGCGCCTCGAGCGCGCTGGTGTTCCACTACTTCGGCAGCAAGCCCGGCCTGTACACCGCCGTGGTCACCGACGCGATCGCCATCCTCGGCGCCGCGCAGCGCGAGGCCGACGCCGCGCTGCCCGCCCACTCCTCGTCGCGCGACCACGTTCGTACCTCACTGCTCATCTACCTCGACCACATCGCCTCGCACCCCACCACGTGGGCCTGGCCGCTCCGCGGTGGTGTGGAACCGGCCGAGGCGCAGGAGGTACGGCGTCGCGTGCGGGCCACCTACGTACAGGCCCTCGCCTCGCTCCTCGGCGTGGGCGACTGGGCCCGCCACCACTACGCGCTCTGGGGCTACTTCGGGTTCCTCGACGAGGCCTGCCTCGCATGGGTGGAGAAGGGCTGCCCGGCGGCCGACCGCGGGCTGCTCGTCGACGCGGCGCTCGGCGCACTGGAGGGCGCTCTGGGCGACTGGGGCTCGTGACAAGGACGCTCTCGAAGCAACCGGCTCGTCGCTGAGGGTCGTCGTCGGGTAGAGTCGTGGCGGCCCTTCGGGGCCACGCGGATGTAGCTCAATGGTAGAGCTTCAGTCTTCCAAACTGATAACGCGGGTTCGATTCCCGTCATCCGCTCCACACGACCTCGACGCCCGGAATCGTCCAAGATCCCGCGATCGACGCCCTCGTCACCGGTCCTGGATCGGAATCATGGCCGATATCCGGCACGCGCCACCGGCACGGGTGTACGTATCACCGCACCCTCCCCCGCCTCCTCCATGTCAGTGCGGCTGACCAGCCGCGGACGAAGGAGTCACCATGAGAGTTCCGTTCTCCGACGTGCCCCTCGACGTGCGCCGCCGCGCCGCGAGGGTCCTGGCGACCGTCACGCAGGATCACCTGTGGCCCGGCGAGCAGCCGCGCATGGAGCCGCGTTTCGGCGAGGCCACCCCCGTCTACCGCCCCGACCGCGACGAGGTGGCGTACTGGGAGATCGAGATCGAGGGCGTCACGACCGCGCTGCCGGTGCCCGAAGGCGAGGCCAAGGAGTACGACAAGGGGTTCATCGTCGTCTCGACAGGCACCCACGACGTCCCGATCCCCCACTTCAGCCTGAGCCAGGCACCGCCGAGCCGACAGCTCGAGGTGCTCGGTGAGGTCGACAGGGTCGTGAAGCTCGACTCGCTGTGCTACGCCGGGCTCGACGCCAAGGGCAACCTCGTCGGTCACCTCGGCACCATGCCACCGAAGCTCACCGGCTTGCCCGCCGAGCTGCCCAAGAAGCTCCCGCAGGGTGCCGCCACCACCGTGGGCGTCACCCGTGCCGAGGACGGCGACGCGACCGAGAAGGGCAGGCTGCGCTCGACGCGGGAGAAGCGGCCGACGGCCGAGGCGTGGCGGTCGTGGAACGAGCTCGCGAAGGGCTACGCCGAGTCGTACCGCCTTCACCTCGCCTCACTCGCCGAGCACGCGGCGCCGCGCTGGGAGGTCGAGGCCCTGACCGAGAAGTACGGCGAGGGGATCCGTTCCGGCTCCAGTCACACCGTCCTGCTGCTCGCCGAGGGCGACGTCACGATCGAAGGCCCCGCCGCGGACCTCGTCTCCAGTGAGCTCAACCCGCAGCCGTTGCCCCCGCGCCTACGGCTCACGCCGAAGGCCGACGTGGCCGTCAGGGACTCGAGCTTCACCGTGTCGCTGAAGTACGCGAACGGAGAGGTCGAGGACCTGCTGTTCTTCATCGTCCCGGACCAGGCGCCGACCCGGGTGGTCACCGCCAGCGGCCTCTTCCGACAAGGAGTCTGATCATGGGATGGAACTACTTCTGGGCCGGTACGAGCGGTGATCAGCCCGCCTACAACCAGTTCAGCTACTCGGGATGCGCTGTGGGCTGCGGCCCCGTCGCCTGGGCGATCCTGTTCGGCTGGGGCGACCGGCAGGCCGCCGCGGGCAACGCCTACTGGGCCGGCCGCAACGGCCTGTACCGCCAGAACGGCGGACGCGGGGCCGACGCCGTGGCGCCCATCGGGCAGGACGCCGGCGTCAACACCATGGTGGTCGAGCTTCACCACGACGTCGGCACGTTCTGCGCGTTCGGCTCGGGAGCCACGACTCCGTGGGACATGCCGGGCGCCTGGAAGTACCTCAACGGCCGCTCGTACACGCGTCTCGACACCCATTGGAACTCCCTCGGGATCCACGAGACGCGCCTGGCCAACTACGCGGCCAACTCGATCGCCTACCGCCGGACACCTGCCGTCATCGGCACCGGCTGGTTGAGTCACTACCCCGTGGCTTGGGGGTACGCGTGGCAGCAGCGGATCATCCGTCACGACTTCCTCTGGTGGAGTTGGGAAGAGACGGTGACCGACACCTGCTTCTACGTGAACCAGGGGTGGGGAGATGGCGGAGCCGGCGCCTGGATCGATGCCGGCACGTGGTTCGCAGGGGAGATCTATCCCTGACCCGCCATCCGGCCGGGCCGACTGTGGGGGTCGGCCCGGCCTTCGGGCGGATCGTGGACTGCGAGAACCGCTCAGGGCCCTACGCTGACGGCTGTGGACATCATCCCGCTCGATGACACTGCTGCGGAGGCCGCCGTCGCCCTGTGGCAGTCGTGTGGCCTGACCAGGCCGTGGAACGACCCGTACAGCGACTTCCGCCGTGCCGTGTCGGGGCAGTCATCCGTCGTGCTCGGCCTGTACGACGGGGAGTCGCTCATCGGGACGGCCATGGTCGGCGTCGACGGGCATCGCGGGTGGGTCTACTACCTCGCGAGTGCGCCGGAGCGCCGCGGCCAAGGCATCGGCCGGGCCCTCATGGACGCCGCGGAGGCGTGGGTCGAGCGGCGCGGGATGCCGAAGATCCAGCTCATGGTGCGCCGCTCGAACACGGCCGTTGTCGACTTCTACGACGCCCTCGGCTACGAGGAGCAGGACTGCGTGGTGCTGGGCAGGCGCTTCGACGGCAGCAGCGGCGGCGCGGTCGGATCGTGAGCGCACCACCCGAAGAATCCTGGCGCGAGGCGGGCACTAGAGTGCCACCGATGAAGCACGGACTGCTGGCTGCGTACGACGCCCAGCTGCGCGAGGCGGCCGAGGTGGCCGACATGGTCGACGTGCACCACGTCGGTCCGCTCATCCTCGCCAAACCCGTGCCGTCACGGGGCTTTGTGACCTACCGGAGCCTCAGCGGGCTGGCGCCGGGCGAGGTCGATGACCTCATCGGCCAGGCCATCGACTGGTTCGCGAACGACCCGTACGTCACCGAGTTCGAATGGAAGACCCGCGACCACGACGAGCCCCGGAACCTGGGCGCCCTTCTCACCACGCGAGGCCTTCGGGCTCAGGAACGAGAGACCGTGATGGCCGGCCTCGCCGACCAGCTCGCCGGCAACGACTCCGTTCCCGACGGGGTCACGCTGCACCGCGCCGGCGACCGTGGCGATGTCGAGGGTGATGTCGAGCGCGTCGTCGCCATGCAGGCCAGCGTCTTCGGACCGATCCCGGAGATGGCCGACATGACCCTGCGCCGGCTGGCCAGCCCGTACGTCGACCTCTGGTTCGCCGAGCACGACGGTCTGATCATCGGCAGTGGCCGGCTCGACCGGGTGCCCGACACCGACTTCGCCGGCCTATGGGGCGGCGCCGTACGCGAGGCGTGGAGGGGCCGCGGGATCTACCGCGCGCTCACCCAGGCCCGCGCCAGAGCGGCTCTCGAGTCCGGGGCGCGCTACCTGTACGCGGACTGCACGATCATGAGCCGGGTCATCCTCGAGTCGACGGGGATGATCCCGCTGACGACCACCGTGCCGTACCTGTGGCGCCGATACTGCTGATCACTCGCCGAGCAGCAGCCAGGCCAGCACGTCGGGGTCGCTCGGGTCGCGCGCCGTCACCCTCCGCGCCGTGATCTCCGCTGCATGGACGAGCTGCGGCCGCTCAGGGCTGTCATCGGAGACGAGCGAGGCCAAGGCGACGGCGTACGCACTCTCCCAGGACTCAGCAGCGGGCAGCGGGTCGCCCGGCAGCCCTCCGCCGAGAGCGGCGAGGAGACGTACGGGCGCGTCCGGGGCGCCACTCACGAGTTCGCGCTCGATCGACTCGAGCCGGGAGCCGCTGGGCTGAGCCATCGCCCAAGCGAGCGTCTGGCGCACCGGCTCCGGATCGTGTCCGAGCCCCCACAACGCGGCCCACACCCTGGTCAGCGCGAGCAAAGTGCCCGGTTCCGACTCGACCTCGGGGAGGGAATCCAGGAGAGCGCTCAACGCTTGAGGGTCGTCGCGACGCTGGAGCTCGCCGGCGAGGGCGGCCAGCGCGAACGGACCCGGCAGCCCGCCGCTCTGGAGCAGATCGGTGACCCCGTCGAGCAGCCAGCCGCGCACGACGTCAGCGGCCGCGTCGCTGTGCGCGGCCTGGAGCACCACGAGCCGCCGGGCTGTCCGTTCGAGGCCGCGTGACCGGGTCCGCGGCCCGGTCCCGTCGAGCTGGTGCACGGCACCGGGCAGCTGTACGACGAGGCGGGCGATCTGCCGGGCCGTCGCCTGGACGGCGTCCTCGAACCGCGGGGCGAACGCGAGCTCCAGCTCCAGCTCTCCGAAGGCGCCTCGCACGGACACGTACCTCTGGCCCTCGCCGTTGATCTCCGTCGACCCTGAGCCCTCCTCGATCACGCAGCCGGGCGCGACGAAGCCCGCGTCGGGCAACGTGAAGTCGACGGGCTCGCCGCCACGGACGGCGAGCGCCGGGAGCCAGGCCGGGAGCAGCGCGCCGATCTCCCCCCAGCCGTGGTGTCTGCGGCCCGAGAGCTCCATCACGAGACGGGAGCCTGCCGCGAGCTGCACGCCGTCCTCGATCCAGGCGACCTGGTCATCGGTGCGCGTAAGCAGCCCCTGCTTGAGGGCCAGGACCCAGAGGCCGGCGGGTGGGTCGGAGGCCAGGACCACGAGGCCTGCGGAGCCGGCCGCCCAGACCCAGGAGGTGCCGTCGCCCGGATCGATGTCGACGGTCGCCCGCGACAGCGACAGCGCGTCCTCGGTGACGTTGTCCAGGGCGACGCGGACGCGCCAGGAGTCGGGTCCCAGCTCGTGACGGATCGTGGCTCGGAGCGATCCGGCCAGGCACACCGTCTCCGTCTCGTCGGGGTCTCGGGTCGTGCGCATGGACCACGTGACCGTGTCGGAGCCCTCAGGCCCGATGACATGTCGCGGCAGGCCGATGGAGAGTCGCGGTCCGTTGCCACCGATCCGTACGGCACCGTCCGCGTCCGCCTCGATCCCGGCCATGACCACCGCCCCTCGAGAACAGCGTAAAGGGCGTGGGGCAGAAGCCCCACGCCCTTCGCGTACTGCGAGAACCTACGACTTGATCTGGGCCTTCGCCTCGTCGTACAGACCCTTGGCGGCAGCGTCGGCAGCCTTGCGGCCGAACTGCACGTCCTCGACGTAGCGCTCCATGATCGCCTGGAAGGTCGAGGCGCCCGGGGGCGGCGGGACCGGAGCGTCGCGGACCTCGCCCGCGATGTCGTTCATGTACGTCGCGGCCTTCTGGTCGGAGGCGCCCAGCGACGACTTGATCGCCGCGAGGATCTCCGTGTTCGGCGGCAGACCGCGCTCGGCCAGCATGACCTTGCCGGCGTCCATGTTGTTGAAGTAGTAGTCGAGGAACTTCGCCGCCGCGACCTGGTTCTTGCTCTTGGCGGTGATCGACTGGAACTGACCGGACTTGTACCAGAGGTTCGCACCCTTGGCCGTGCCGTCCATCGAGGGCAGGCGGAGGATCTTGCAGTCCTTGCCGACGGCCTTCTCCTGCGCGGCGATCTGGTTCGACCAGGTCAGGACCATGGCGACCTTGCCCACGCCGAACATCTGCTGAGCCAGGGCCTTGGAGTAGTTCTCCGCGTTCTCGGCGGCCGACGGGATCGCCTTGGCCGACTGGTACTTCTGCATGAGCTCGAGCAGCGACTGCATGTCCGCCGGCTCCCAGCCGAAGCCGGTGTCGGTGAACAGGCTCTTGCCGTGCTGGAACATCCAGGCGCGCGCCGTGGAGTCGCCGAAGAGCGTGCCGGACATGCCGTAGTAGCCGGAGCCCAGCTTGGTGCTGAGCTCTGCCGACGTGGCCATCGCGGACTCCCAGGTCCACGTCTTGTCGTCAGGGATGGCGACGCCCGCCTTGGTGAACAGGTCAGGGTTGGCCACGATCGACAACGCGTTGACGCCGGCGCAGAGCGCGGTCACCTTGTTCTCGATGGTGCCCGTGGCGACGAGGCCCTTCGCGAACTTGGACGTGTCGATGGGGAGCTTGCTGAGGTCGGCGAGCACGCCCTTCTTCGAGTAGTCGCGGATGTACTGCTCGTCCATCTGGATGATGTCGGGAGCGTTGTTGCCGGCGATCTGGGTCGACAGCTTGTCCCAGTACGTGGCCCACTCGCCCGGCTCACCGGTGATCGTCACGTTGGGATGCAGCTTCATGTAGGCCGCGATCACCGCAGCGGTGTTCTTGTTGCGGATGTCGTTGCCCCACCAGGCGAAGCGCAGCGTCACGGGGCTGCTGTCATCAGCGGTGGGCTGGGTGGCGGCGTTTGAGCTGCCGCATGCCGCGAGGGCCGCAGTCGCCGCAGTCGCGGCCGCTCCTGCGATGAAGTTTCTACGGGTCGTCATTGATCCTCCGGTGGTGTTCTGGAACCCCTGCAGGCTGAGAGTACGTACGTACGGCCAGGACGACCACGGCTTGCAATCGCTTGTCATGGACGAAGCCTCAATCGTTACGGAAACGTGGAAACGATTGCGGAGGCCTGTCCGGCAGGTCCGAAGCTCACGCCTGGAGCGCGTCGACCGCCAGGTGGTAGCGCATGGTGGACGTGCTTCCAGGCTCGAGGGTCACGGCGTGCTCCAGCACATTGCCTGCCTCGATGCACAGCATCGTGGGCCACTCGTCGTCCCCGAAGTCGGGCATGGCCGCGGCCTTGGCGATCCACGGATTCCAGACGACCGTGTCGGCGGACCCCTCGGCGGTGATGACGAGCCGGCGACCGAGCACGGGGTCGATGACGACGACGTCCGCCCCCCGCTCGTACACCCTGTCCGTCTCGCCGACGAACCTGATGGCGCCGTCCTGCACCTCGCGCCGCCCGGTCAGCTTGTCGAGGTACGAGGCGCCCTCGAGGCCCGTGACAGACACCTCGCGCACGTCGCCGACGGCGAGATAGGTGTGCAGGGCCACCTCGTACGAGAACGGTGTCGGACCGTCGTTCGCCACGGTGAGCGCGAGGTCGAGGTGCTCGCCGACGCTGACCTCGTACGCCACCTGCCACCCGTCCGGCAGGCCTGCGCCGGGGGCGTCGGCCGGGAGGAGGCTGTACGTGCTGACGATGCTGCCGTCGCGTGCGGTGGTCTCGGTCAAGGCCCACTCGGTGAGGCGGGCCACGCCGTGCGCCGGTGTCAGGTCGCCGGACCGGCCGGGCCCGAACCAGGGCCAGCAGATCGGCACTCCCCCGCGCAGCGCCTTGCCCGGCTCCGTGAACGACTCCGCGCTCTGCCACAGGACCGGCGCGCCGTCATGGATCCAGGACCACACATGGGCGCCGTGGTCGTACACCTCGGCGACGGAACGGGCGGTGGTGTACGTGCGGGGACCGGGCAGCGTCATGGCTCCAAACTAGCTGTGCGGACGCGCGCGGTCCGCCCTGGAGGGGGTCAGGGCCGAGTGTTTCCGGTGGTGCCGCCCGTCCGCGCTCTCGCTCTGCCCTTGCGGACGCCGTCGGCGCCCGGCGGCTGGCAGCGGGGGCACCAGTAGAGGTTGCGCGCGGCATGCAGCTCGAGCCGTACGGGGGTGCCGCACACCAGGCAGCCCTGCTCGTGGCGCCGGTAGACGTAGACCTCGCCGCCATGACGGTCGACGCGTGGGTCACGGCCCTGGGCCTCCGGACCGTGCTCGACCCGTACGGTGTCGATCCGGTCGTCGATGACACCCTGGGGCATCAGCGCGACCAGGTCGTCCCAGATCGCGTCGAAGGTGGTGCGCGGCAGGTCGCGACCGGGCAGGAACGGGTCGACGCCCGCCCTGTACAGCACCTCGGCGCGGTAGATGTTGCCCACGCCGGCGAAGATCTGCTGGTCCATCATCAGCGCGGCGATCGACTTGCCCGAGCGATGCACCTTGGTCCAGGCACGTTCGCGGTCGGCCGCCGGGTCGAGGGGGTCCGGGCCCGAGGAGGCCCCGATCGCGAGGGCCTCGTCGAGCGAGATCAGCTCGCAGGTCTGGGGCCCGGACAGGTCATGGACCCCCGAGTCGGGCGTGCCTATCCGCACCCGGACCTGGCCGGGACCGCCGGGCCACGGGAATGGCCGCAGCTTGCCGATCAGGCCCAGATGGATGTGGATCACCCGGTCACCTGCGAACTGTACGAAGAGGTGCTTGCCGACCGCCCAGGCCCGTTCGAGGACGGTGTTGTCGAGCAGCGCGGCAGCGTCGGCGAAGCGGCCCTGAGGGCTCGATACCCGCGTCGGACGCCCGCCGTGGGCGCCCTCCAGGTCGAGCGCCAGGCGATGGATGTGGTGACCTTCAGGCACGTGGGGCTCCTTCCGGCCGTCAGCCTAGGCGCAGGCACTGACAGTGCGTACGCTCATGGACCATGACCCGCGCAGAGCCCGAGCCCAACGGCTTCGGTCGCGACGGCGTCTCCGGCCTGGTGACTCCCGCACGGGCGATGCGGGCGCGAGACGTGTCGCAACCCTCCGCCGAGGACCGGGAGTCGGCGAAGAAGGCCGCCGCCGAGGCCGTCGCGCGCTCGCGCGCCTCCCGCTGACCCTGCGCGCTCTTCCCCGCGTTACCGAGAGACTTCGGACCCCTTACCGAGAGACTTTGGCCCCGTTACCGAGAGACTTTCGACCCCTTACGGAGAGACCTTGGCCTCGTTACCGAGAGACTTTGGGCCCGTTGCCGAGAGACTTTGGTACGCCAAGCGCCCTGAGCTCAGGCCGTACCTGACCCAACTTCTCTCGCGAA
>JAPUEI010000015.1:19834-26064 GCA_027492675.1 Propionibacteriaceae bacterium
GAAAGTCTCTCGGCAGCGAGCGGAAAGTCTCTCGGCAAGGGTGCGTAAGTCTCTCGGCAAGGGTGCCTATGTCTCTCGGCACGAGGGCGGTGCGTCAGAGGACGCCGGTCTGCTCGTACGTCGAGATCAGGTCGATACGGCGCTGGTGGCGCGGGTTCTCGGAGAACGGGGTCTCGAGGAACGCCAGCACGATGGCGAGCGCCTCGTCGTTGCTGTGCATGCGCCCGCCGAGGGAGACGACCTGGGCGTCGTTGTGCTCGCGGGCCAGCGTGGCGGTCTCCACGTTGTACGCCAGCGCGGCGCGGATCCCCTTCACCTTGTTGGCCGCGATCTGCTCGCCGTTCCCGGAGCCGCCCAGCACGATGCCGAGAGAGCCCGGCTCGGCGAGGACCGCCTCGGCGCACGGGATGATCGTGGTGGGGTAGTCGTCGTCGGCGTCGTAGGCGGACGCGCCGTGGTCGACGACCTCGTACCCCTTCCCCCCGAGGGCCTCGACGAGGAACTGCTTCGTGTCGAACGCAGCGTGGTCAGTGGCGATGTGGACGCGCATGCGCCCATCCTGTCAGGTCCGAGTGAGCCTCTCGACGTACGCCGCCCTGTTCGCGTCAGCTGGCGGAGAAGCGCCAGACCGTCATCGACGTACGGACCTGGCCGGGTCGCAGCACCGTACTCGGGAAGTCGGGACGGTTCGGTGCGTCGGGGAAGCCCTGCGTCTCGAGGGCCACGCCCCCATACGCGGGAAGCCCGATCTCGTACAGACCGCGACCGTCGTACACCTGCAGCCCCGGCTCATCGGTCTCGATGTCGAGTCGTCGTCCGGACGCCGGGTCGACCAGCGACGCCACGTGCCGCAGACCACTGCCGTCGAGGACGAAGCAGTGGTCCACGCCGCCGGAGGCGATGACCTCGCCCAGCGCCTTGCCGGCCCGGAGGTCGAAGCGCCCCTCCACGGGGGCGGGCGCCTCGGCGGTGGGGATCATCTCGGCGTCCACCGGCAGGTACGCCCCCGCAGCGATGGTGAGCACCTGGTCTGCCACTGTGCCCTCGCCGGCCAGGTTGACGTACGGGTGGCCGACGACGTTCACCACGGTCGGGGCCTGGGTGGTCACCTCGATCGCGTACGAGAGCGTGCTGCCCTCGACCACGTACGTCACCGCCGCCTCGACGGGCCCCGGGTGGTCGCCGGTGGTGTCCGACCAGGTCAGCGTGAGCCGTACGTGGTCGGCGTCCGCCTCGGCCACCGTCCACTCCTGGCGATGGAAGCCGGCGGACCCGGAGTGCAGCGAATGCTTGCCCAGGAACGACTTCTCCGTCTGGTACGTCACGCCGTCGACCGTGAAGCGCGCGTCCCGGATCCGGTTGCCGAACGGGCCGACGATCTCGCCGAGGAACGCCTTGGCGGCGAGGCGCTCGGCGTCGTCGGCATGTCCGGGCACCACGGAGACAACGTCGCCGTCACGGTCCGGAACCCACACCGAGTTGAGAGCGGCTCCGAGCGTCCACACCTCGGCGGACACGGCTCCTCGGCCGATGCGGAGCCTCTCCATGGCGGGTCCCTTCCTACACAGCGTCCAGGTACGCGGTCCGCGCCTCGGCGTACCTCGCTCTGATTCCCTCGTCGAGGGCACCCGAGTAGCGTGCCTGCTCCGCGACGGCCCATGTCGGAGGCTCGTCGGCCCGAGAGAGAACCCACGCCGCCTGACGTGCGGCACCCAGGGCGACGTACTCGCCAGGGGTCGGCACGATGACCGGCACACCCAGCACGTGGGGGGCGACCTCGCACACGGCCTGCGACTTGGCCGCACCACCGATGAGCATCACCTGCTTGGCGTCGAGCCCCTGCTCGGCGAGCGCCGCGAGACCGTCCGCCTGCCCGCAGAGGAGGCCTTCCACGAAAGCCCGCGCGAGATGCGCACGTGACGCCGTGCCGAGCCGGAGCCCGTGCAGCGCACCCGTGGCCAGGGGCAGGTTGGGGGTGCGTTCGCCTTCGAGGTACGGCACGAGCACCAGCCCATCAGCACCCGACGGCGCCGACAGCGCCAGCTCGGACACCGTGTCGTGGTCGACATCAAGCAGCGTCGCCGCCGCGTCGAGCACCCTCGCCGCGTTCAGCGTGCAGGCCAGGGGAAGGAAGTGGCCGGTCGCGTCCGCGAACCCGCTGACCAGCCCGGACGCGTCGTGGCTCTGAACCTCCGTGACCGCCGCGACCACCCCGGAGGTGCCCAGCGACAGCGACACGTCCCCGACGCCGAGCCCGAGGCCGAGCGCGGCGGCGGCGTTGTCGCCGGCCCCAGGACCGATGAGGCAGCTGGTGCCGTGGACCGTACCGATCGCGTCCGACGGCCCGGCCACGCGCGGCAGCACCACGTCGTGCCCGAGGGCCCGTACGAGAAGTTCCCTGTCGTACGTGTTCGTGGTCGCGTCGAAGTACCCCGTGCCGGACGCGTCCGACCTGTCGGTGGCGAGCGCCGTCAGGTCGGGGCCCAGCGGCGACTCGTCGGCGGGTCCGTAGCCGGCCAGGCGCCACGAGATCCAGTCGTGTGGCAAGGCCACCGCCGCGACCCGGGCCGCATTCTCCGGCTCGGCGTCGCGGAGCCAGCGCAGCTTGGTGACGGTGTACGAGGCGACCGGCACCGAGCCGGTGACCCGGGCCCAGTGGTCGGCGCCCAACTCGGCGACGAGGTCCGCAGCGGCCTGCGCCGACCGGGTGTCGTTCCACAGGAGCGCGTCGCGCACGACGCGGCCTTCACTGTCGAGCGCGACCATGCCGTGCTGCTGCCCGCCCACCGACAGCGCCGCGACATCGTCGAGCCCCCCGGACTCGGCGAGCGCGAGCTGCAGAGCCTCCCACCATCTCGCCGGGGCGACCTCGGTCCCGTCCGGATGAGGGGCGCGACCCTGTCGCACCACCTCACCGGTGGCCGCGTCGCAGACGACGACCTTGACCGACTGGGTGGACGAGTCCACCCCGGCGACGAGGGGCATCAGCGGGCGCCGAGGATGTGCTCGACGGCCAGCTGGTTGAGCCGGATGTGTCCGTACCCCTTCTCGCCCAGCTCGGTGACGTCGATGTCGGCGAAGTCCTCGGGACCGGAGGCGATGAGGTCGGCAACCGTCTCGCCTTCGGCGAGCGTCGACTGGCCGAGCTCGAAGATCCCGCTGGCGGCCATGGCCTCCTGAACCTCGGGGTCGGCGCGGAACGCGAGCGCCCGCTCCTTGAGCAGCAGGTACGTCTGGATGTTGGCCGCGGCCGAGTCCCAGACACCGCTCTCGTCCTCGGTGCGCGAGGGCTTGTAGTCGAAGTGGCGGGGCCCTTCGTACTTCGGGCCACCGTTGGGGAAGCCGTTCTCGATGAGGTCGACGGTGAAGAACGCCGAGGCCAGGTCACCGTGGCCGAAGACCAGATCCTGGTCGTACTTCGGGCCGTGCTGACCGTTGAGGTCGAGGTGGAACAGCTTGCCCGACCACAGCGCCTGGGCGATGCCCGCGGTGTAGTTGAGACCGGCCATCTGCTCGTGACCGACCTCGGGGTTCAGGCCGACGATGTCGCCGTGCTCGAGCGTGGCGATGAAGCCGAGAGCGTGGCCGACCGTCGGCAGCAGGATGTCGCCGCGGGGCTCGTTCGGCTTCGGCTCGATCGCGATGCGCAGGTCGTAGCCCTTCTCCTTGATGTACGCCGCCACGGTGTCGATGCCCTCGCGGTAGCGGTCGAGCATCGCGGCGTGGTCCTTGGCGCCGTCGTACTCCGCCCCCTCACGGCCGCCCCACATGACGAACGTCTTCGCGCCCAGCTCGGCGGCGAGCTCGACCTGGCGGATGACCTTGCGGAGCCCGTAGCGACGCACCTCACGGCGGTTCGAGGTGAACGCGCCGTCCTTGAACACCGGGTGGCTGAACGTGTTGGTCGTGACCATCGGCACGATCAGACCGGTCTCGTCGAGCGCCTTCTTGAAGCTCGCGATGATGGCGTCCCGCTCCGCCGCCTTCGTGCCGTACGGCACCAGGTCGTCGTCGTGGAACGTCACGCCGTACGCGCCGACCTCAGCCAGCTTGTACACACTCTTGATCGGGTCCAGGTGCGGCCTCGTGGTCGGGCCGAACGGATCCGCAGCCTCCCACCCGACGGTCCACAGACCGAAGCTGAACTTGTCGTCGTGAGTGGCGGTGGGCATCTCGTGGCTCCTTTGGCGCGTGCTGCAGCTCCGAATTGGTTGCGTCCCCAACATAATACATTCGCGCCTCCCGCGAAAGCGCTGGGAGTGAGCAAGACCCCACGTCAGTCGAAGATTGGCTCCACCGTACGCGTGCGCTTCAGTTCGAAGAACCCCGAATAAGCGGTTACCTTGACAAACCCGTCGAAGAGGTCGCCTGCCTCCTCCCCCTTGGGCGCCGGCGAGATGACCGGTCCGAACAGGCTCATGCCGTTGACCCGCAGCACGGGGGTGCCGACGTCCATGCCCACCGGGTCCATCCCCTCGTGGTGCGAGGAGCGCAGCGCCGCGTCGTACACATCGGTCACCGCCTCGTCCGCGATCGACTCATCGAGCCCGACCTCGGCGAGCGCCGCCCGTACGGTCTCGACCGTCTTGGGCTCCCTCCCCAGGTGGTAGCGCGTGCCGAGCGCGGTGTAGAACCGGCGCAGCGCCTCGGATCCGTGCCGCTGCTCGACGCCGATGCAGGCCCGCACCCCGATCCACCCCTCGAGGTCCATCATCGACCGATATTCGGGTGGCAGGTCGCGGCCCTCGTTGAGCACCGAGAGGCTCATCACGTGGAAGGTGGTCTGCACGTCGCGAACCTTCTCGACCTCCAGCATCCAGCGCGAGGTCATCCATGCCCACGGGCACAGCGGATCGAACCAGAAGTCAACAGCTGTCGTCATGCGCCAACTGTGCCACGGGGCACTGACGAAACGTCAGGAGTCCGCGCGCTCGATCTCCGTGGAGGAGTGGGAGGCCTCGATGCTGCGTCGCCAGCTCGGGGCCAGCCCGACGAGGGTGAAGACAGCCCCGACCGCGAGGGGGCCGAGCACCAGGAGCACGAGGTAACCGAGCACGGAGGGAGTCGAGAACATGCGCGCAGCCTAACGCAGCCTGGCGTCCCAGGGCCGCTGCCGAAGCGTCATGGTGACCGCCTCCGACGACACTCCAAGGGTGGTGAGGAAGAGCGCCATCCTCACCGGGATGCCGTTATCGGTCTGATGGAAGATCGACAGCCCCGGAAGGTCGTCGACGTCGGCCGCCAGGTCGTACGAATCAGCCCTGGAGTCCCGAGGAAGCGGATGCATGATGACGATGTCCGTGGAGCCGGCCTCCACGAGCATGGCGCGGTCGAGCAGGCTCCCCCGCAGCGACGGCGGAAGCTCCTCGGTCATCCGCTCGCGCTGGACGCGGGTGGCGTACACGACATCGGCGCCGCTGACCGCCTCCACCGCCGACCCGCAGTGGACCACCGTGTGGCCGCGCTCCCGGACGAAGGTCGCGATGTACTCGGGCAGCTCGAGGCTCGGCGGCGCGAACAGTCGGAACGTGACGTGGGAGAAGATCGAGAGCAGCTTCATCAGGGAGTGGACCGTGCGGCCGAAGCGCAGGTCGCCGATGATCGCGATCGTGCAGCCGTCGATGCCCTTGCCTCGCAGGCCGAGTTCCTTGCGCAGCGTGTACGTGTCCAGCAGCGCCTGCGAGGGATGCTCACCGGCTCCGTCGCCGGCGTTCAGCACGGGGACGAGTGAGGCCTGCGCGAACTCCGCCACGGACCCCTCATCAGGGTGACGTACGACGAGGACGTCGGTGTAGCCGGACACGACCCGCGAGGTGTCGGCGATCGACTCGCCCTTGGCCATCGAGGAGAACGTGAAGCCCGTCGTCGTGGTGACCTCGCCGCCGAGGCGCAGGAAGGCCGACTCGAAGCTCAGCCGCGTCCGCGTACTCGGCTCGAAGAACAGGCTGCACAACACGGCGCCGTCGAGGACCGTGCAGACGCTGCGGCGCTCCGCGATCGGTGTCACGGTCTCGGCCAGAGCAAACAGCGCGTCGAGCCCGGGGCGGTCGAACTGGCTCACCGAGAGCAGGTGTCGACCGGGGCCGAAGGGTGGGAGGGCAGCGTCGGACATCGGATCCTCTCGTCGTGGCTGCGGGCCAACTTATCAGCGCCCGCCGACCGCCCCGACGGCACCTGTGCCCCTAGGTGGCGGGCCATGGCGCCCCGGGCTCGACGAACCGCCCTCGGAC
>JAPUEI010000016.1 GCA_027492675.1 Propionibacteriaceae bacterium
TTCTCTCGGCAAGCGCACAAAGTCTCTCGGCAACGGAGCGGGCGCGCAGGACGCGTGGGTGTCCGGGGGTTCTGCCAGACTGGCGGCGTGATGACACCCGAGACGTGGGGGATGCCGGAGCTGCCCGAGCCGCTCCCGTACGCCGTCGTGGACGCGCACACCCACCTGGACTCGGTGACCGAGCGCACCGGGATGCCGGTGGAGGCCAACCTCGCGCTAGCCGCCGCGGTGAATGTGGAGCGGCTCGTCGACGTGGGCACGGACGTGGCCAGCTCACGCCGCTGCGTGGAGATCGCCGCCGCGCAGCCGCGGGTGGTCGCCAACGTCGCCATCCACCCCAACGACATCGCCCGCCACCCTGAGCTCGTCGACGCCGGCCTGGCCGAGATCGAGAGGCTGGCGAACGCTGGACCGCACGTACGGGGCGTGGGGGAGACGGGACTCGACTACTTCCGCACTCTCGACGCGAGCGATCAGGCCCGCCAGCGCGACGCGTTCGCCGCCCACATCGCGATCGCGAAGTCCGCCGGCGTCACCCTGGTGATCCATGACCGCGACGCGCACGACGACGTGCTCGACGTACTGGCCGCGCACGACCTCCCCGACCGCGTCGTCATGCACTGCTTCTCCGGCGACGCCGAGTTCGCGAAGCGCTGCGTCGACCTCGGCTTCTGGCTCTCGTTCCCGGGCGTCGTCACCTACAAGGCCAACGCCCATCTGCGCGAGGCCCTGGCCGTCACGCCGCGGGAGAGGGTGCTCGTCGAGACGGACGCGCCGTACCTCACGGCCGTGCCCGCGAGAGGCCGCCCCAACGCGTCGTACCTGCTGGCCCACACCGTACGGTTCGTGGCCGAGCAGCGCGGGTGGGCGCTCGAGGGGGCCTGCCATCAGCTCACCCAGAACGCCTTCGACGCGTTCGGTGGACCGTGGGGCGACGATGGCTGATCTCGGACTGCTCGACCCCCGCACCATCCGCGCGCTCGCCGCGGAGCTCGACCTGCGCCCCAGCAAGCAGCGCGGCCAGAACTTCGTCATCGACCCCAACACGGTCCGCCGCATCGTGGCCCTGGCTGGCGTCCAGCCCGACGACGTCGTCCTCGAGGTCGGTCCCGGACTCGGCTCCCTGACGCTCGGCCTGCTCGAGACCGGCGCCCGCGTCATCGCCGTCGAGATCGAGGACTCCTTGGCGACTCGCCTGGCCCGCACGGTCAGCGAGCGGATGCCGGAGGCCGCCGAGCGACTCACCGTGGTCAACGGCGACGCGCTGCGCGTCACCGACCTCGACCCGATGCCGACGAGGGTGGTCGCGAACCTGCCGTACAACGTCTCCGTACCCGTGATCCTCCACCTGCTCGCGACCTTCGACTCGATCACGACGGGCCTTGTCATGGTGCAGTTGGAGGTGGCCGATCGGCTCGTCGCGCCGCCGGGCAGCAAGGTGTACGGGACGCCGTCGGCCAAGCTCGCCTGGTACGCGTCCAGCGCGCGCGTCGGCACCGTACCTCCCACCGTCTTCTGGCCCGTGCCCAACGTCGACTCCGGCCTGGTCTCGTTCACCCGACGCGAGCCCCCGGCCGATGTCGACAGGCAGCGCACGTTCGAGGTGATCGACGCCGCGTTCGGACAGCGCCGCAAGATGCTGCGATCCGCACTGAGTGGTCTGTTCGGCTCGTCAGCCGCCGCCGTCGAGGTGCTCGAGGCTGCCGGCGTCGACCCGCAGGCACGGGGCGAGACGTTGTCCGTGGCCCAGTTCGCAGCGATCGTGGACCACCTGCCGGAGGTGACCGCGTGACCGCCCGCCTGGAGCTCGACGAGGCGGTCCGCGTGCAGGTTCCGGGCAAGGTGAACCTCAACCTGTCCGTGGGGCCGCGACGGGCCGACGGCTACCACGAGCTGGTCACGCTGTTCATGGCCGTGTCGCTGTACGACCACGTCACCGCCACCCCGGCGAGGCGCGGGCGCCTCACGCTCGAGGTCTCCGGCGACAGCGTCGGCGCGGTCCCGACCGACATGACCAATCTGGCCCTCAAGGCGGCCGACCTCCTTCGCGCTCGGCACGGCAGCCCTGACCTCGGCGCCCACCTCACGATCGAGAAGCGGATCCCGGTGGCCGGCGGCATGGCGGGCGGATCCGCCGATGGAGCCGCCGCCCTGCTCGCCTGTTCGACGCTGTGGGGCCTCGACGTCTCGCAGGCGGAACTCCTCGACCTCGCCGCCGAGCTCGGCAGCGACGTCCCGTTCGCGCTCATGGGCGGCTGCGCGCTCGGCACCGGTCGTGGCGAGAAGCTGGCCCCTGCGCTGTGCAAGGGGTCGTACGAGTGGGTCTTCGCCCTCTCCCACGGCACCGTGTCGACGCCGTCGGCGTTTCGCGACTTCGACGCGCATCACCAGGGTTCGCGGCTGAGGTCGCCGGACCGGCTCATGAAGGCGCTCGCCGCCCACGACCTCGACCAGCTGCGACTCTTCCTCCACAACGATCTGCAGGAGTCCGCGATCCGGCTCTGCCCCGGGGTCGACGGGCTGCTGGACGAAGGGCTCGACATCGGCGGGCTCGCCTCGCTGGTGAGTGGCTCCGGCCCGACGGTCGCCTTCCTCTGCGCCGACACCGAGGACGCGATCACCCTTGCCGTGGGGCTGTCCACCATGCCGCAGGTACGGGCCGTACATCGGGCGAAAGGCCCCGTACCGGGAGCCCGGGTGGTCAGCGCGCCCTGAGGCGTGGCTGAGCGGAAAACGGTCGCCACGCCCGGGTACAGATCACAAAAGTGTCTTGACGTTCAAACGTGGGCTTCAGGTGGCAGGATGTCCGCCATGACTCAGGGACTCGAGCGACGCGATGAGGTCGATGACATCGTCTCGTCATGGCACCGCGAGAGGCCCGACCTCGAAGTCGACGTGATGCATGTCCTGAGCCGGGTCAGCCGCCTGGCCGGGCGTCACAATGTCACGAGGGACGCGGCGTTCGCGGCCCACGACCTCGGTGCCTTCGAGTTCGACGTGCTCGCCGCGCTGCGGCGTGCGGGCAAGCCGTACCAGCTCACTCCCGGAGAACTCGCCCGGCTCACGCACGTCACGAGCGGCACCATGACCCACCGGATCGCTCGGCTGGTCGAGCGGGAGCTCGTCACGCGCGACAACCACCCGAGCGACGGTCGCGCTGCCATCGTCACGCTGACGGCCAGTGGCCTCGAAGCGGTCGATTCGGCGCTGTCCGATCTCCTGGTGTCCGAGGAGCGGCTCCTTGCCGGCCTCCCCGCCGGTGACCGTGCCCAACTCGCGAGACTGCTCCGGGCCCTGCTGCTCGCCGTCGCGGACGAGCAGGAGCAGGG
>JAPUEI010000017.1 GCA_027492675.1 Propionibacteriaceae bacterium
ATCGTGTCGCCGAAGAAGTCGATTCGTACAGGGTGCTCCTCGGTGGGCGGGAAGAGGTCGACGATCCCCCCTCGGACGGCGAACTCCCCTCGGTGCTCGACGAGGTCGACCCGCACGTACGCCGCATCCACCAGGTCGTGCGCCAGGTCGGTGGGGTCGTACTCCTCCCCCGCCGTCAGCGTGACGGGTTTCATCTCGCCGAGGCCCTTGACCTGTGGCTGGAGCAGCGACCGTACGGGCGCCACCACGACCGCGGGGCACGGGGCCTCGCCCCTGCCGGTCAGCCGACGCAGCACAGCGAGGCGGCGCCCCACCGTGTCGGATCGCGGGCTCAGCCGCTCGTGCGGCAACGTCTCCCACGCCGGGTAGTAGGCGACCTGCTCGTCTCCGATCACCGAGGCGACCTCAGCCGTGAGCTGTTCGGCCTCGCGGTACGTGCTGGTGACCAGCAGCACCGGCCTGTCCGACCCCTCGGCCAGCACGGAGGCCAGCAGCGGGCGCAGTGAGGGAGGCGACGTGATGTCCAGCACGGACAGCCCCGCACGCGCGTCCGAGACGGCGTGACCCACCACGCGGTCCGCCGCGACTACCCCCACCAGGCCCTTCACCGTCACGGCGGACCACCCTACCCGCGACGTATGACAGAAGGTCCGCGGCTCTCGGACTCAGACATTCGCCCCAGGTCGTACCCGGGCAGCCAACCAACGCAGTGGCGCTCCGAGCCGCCACGACCTCGACCTCTGAAGGTCGTTGAGCTGCGCGGCCAGGGCGGCAGTCTGGGCCGTCAGGCCAGCCACGATGGCTGAGTGGACCTCCAGTGCTGCCGAATAGGCGACGGAGCGCGTCCACTGGGCACGGAGGTCGCGATGAAGGTCCCAGACCTGCTGCTGGATCGCTGCGTAGACGGCCTTGTCCGCGGGATCCAAGGGACCGCGCTCGACGTGGCTCTCTTCGAGGGCGGCAAGCACCTCGTCCCAGCGGCGCGACAGCAGGAGGCCCTCGGCTCGCTCGGCGTGAGCCGACCGTGCGAACTCCTGTGCCGCGGCGAAGCCGCCCTGAATCTCTCGCACGATCGTGCCCGGGTCCTTCGAGGCGAACCCGCGTCCCGAGAAGTTGAGCTGGGCGCAGGTCTCGATCGTGCCGCCGCTCAACCAGTCAGGACCGCCGAAACGGTCGTAGCAGTAGACGGGCAGCCCGTGAACGATCCCGTACTGCACCGTCTTCCCGATCGACACCACCGCGTCGGCCCATTCGAGGTCGGCCGGCTCCGTGCGGCGGCTCTCTCCGCCGGGGAAGAGGCCGAGGACACGCACCTCGACGCCATTCACGCGCAGACCCGCAACCGCCTCCTGCAACTCCTCAGAGAGATGGTTGGACACGACCAGCAGCCTCGACAGCTCCGCGGCTGGGGGCCGTTGGGCCGGATCGCGCCAGAAGCTGTCGGGAGCCGGGTTCCCGAGAACCCTGCCGGTGAGCCCCACGCTGCTGAGGGCGCCCTCCAGCGAGCGCTGAGTCTCCGGGGAGTTGAACAGGATCGCGTCGGCCAACCACGTCTCGACGGCAGGGAACATCGGGAACTCGCGCGGCACGAACGGCGACATGTGGTGGAACACCACTTTCGCCGTGAGCTGCCCCTTCTCCGCGAGTTCGACGATGCTCGGTGGTAGCACCTGGTGGTGCACCCAGATGACGTCGAGATCGGTCAGGTCGACGGACGCAGGGTCAGTGTGAACCACGACGCCCGGCAGGTCACGGAACTCAGCGCTCAGCGGCTCGGCCGTGAACGCCGTCAGGATCTGCACGGACCACCCGGCGCGACTCAGGTGCTCCGCCAGCTCGAGAGTCACGACCTCCGAGCCCCCGTAGTCGACGAGCTCACCTTGGGTGATGAGGATCGAGCCCGGGCGGTACGGACCAGGTGATGATCCCCCGTCGACGGGCATCGCATCACCTCCCCGCAGCACCACGCGACGTCTGGCTCACGCCGCGGGGCAGACCCGAGTCAGGATCGCCGCACTCACAAACTACCTAGTCAAAGCACAGATGCACCCTAAGAAAGTGCTGTGGTTGCACTGTGGATCTCGCGGGTCGGGACGTCGCGCGACCACTGGTCAGAGGCCTCGCTGCGCGTTCAGGGCGTCCAGACCCGCGGCCACCTCCCCGGATACGGCGCGAGAAACCAACGCGAACGAGCCCTCCAGCGTTCGGTTCGGCACCCAGGCCGTCCGCCGCCGGAAGTCATGCGCCACGCCGGCGTCGATGCGCTCGAAGGCCTCCAGAACGGCCGCGTACGCCTCCGGGTCGTCGATGATCTGAGCCAACGGCGATGCCGTGCTCAGCGGCACAGGGACGACGGCGGGCTCGTCGGCCACCTGCCACGCATGCGTACCTGAACCGACCGCATGCTCGGTGCCGTCGGGGAGCACCACCGTCGCGGACGTGTTGGCCGGGACCGTGGCCGAGACCACGATCTGCCCGTCCTCGCGGCGCCACTCGACGGCGGCTGTGCCGTACGGGGTGTCGTGCCTGGTCCTGGCCCAGTCCAGCCCCGCGACAGGCTGGGGCGCGATGGCGAGCTGCCCGTACCCCGGCGTCGCCGGGGCGAGCCCGCCGACCACGCGGTGCAGCCAGTCGGCGATCGCGCCCAGCGCGTAGTGGTTGAAGCTCGTCATCTCGCCGGGGTTGATGGTGCCGTCCTCGAGCATCGAGTCCCAGCGCTCCCACACGGTGGTCGCGCCCATGGTGATCGGGTACAGCCAGGACGGGCACTCCGTCTGGGTGAGCATCCGACCGGCCTCACGGAGGTGGCCGGTCCGGGTCAGCGCGTCGGTGACCAGCGGCGTGCCGACGAAGCCGGTGCCGATGCGGTAACCGTCGCGACGTACGAGCCAGGCGAGCCGGTCGCCCATCGACTGCACCAGGTCGCCCGTGGCGATGCCGAACTCGATCGCCATGGCGTAGCTGGTCTGCGCATCGGAGACGACGCGACCCGACGGCGTGACGTACTCGGTCAGCCACGCCTGCCGTACGCGCTCGGCCAGGGCGCTGTACGTCGTCGCGTCATCGGTGTGGCCGAGCACCGCCGCCGTCCTGGCGAGGATGTTCGTCGAGCGGAACAGGTACGCGCTCGCCACCACATCGGGGTCGGTCTTCGCCTTCGCCGGCTGGTCCGGCGGCGCGTCCGGGTCGACCCAGTCGCCGAACTGCATGCCGCCCTCCCAGAGGTAGCGGTCACCGGCGATCGCGAGGATCTGGTCGACCCATGCCTTGGCGGAGGGGTACTGGGCTGCCAGTGCGCCGAGGTCGCCGAACCGCTCGTACAGCACCCACGGCAGCACCGTGGCCACGTCGCCCCAGGCGGCGGCCGGAGCACGGCCCGAGTCAAGCACGTCGGGCACGATGAACGGCACGCCGTCGGCCGCTTCCTGCTCGAGCGCGAGGTCCACCAGCCAGGACGCGAGGAAGCCGTCGCAGTCGTACAGGTAGCTGGCCGTCGGGCTGAACACCTGGATGTCGCCGGTCCAGCCCAGGCGCTCGTCGCGCTGCGGGCAGTCGGTCGGCAGGTACAGGAAGTTGCTCTTCATGCCCCACAGCACGTTCTCGTGCAGGCGAGACACCATGGGGTCGGAGCACTCGAACCAGCCCGTACGGACCATGTCCGAGCTGATCACCTCAGCCACGATGTCGGACGGGTCGAACTCTCCGGGCCACCCGGTCACCTCGGCGTAGCGGAAGCCGTGGAACGTGAACGATGGCGCCCACTCCTCCAGCCCGCCGCCGGCGAGGGTGTACGTGTCGGTGGCCTTGGCGACCCGCAGCGGCCGCACCCCGAGCTCGCCGTCCTCCAGCACCTCGGCGTGCCGCAAGGTGATGGTCGTACCGGCGGCGCCCTGGACCCGGATCCGCAGCCGGCCGACGAGGTTCTGGCCGAAGTCGAGGAGGGTACGTCCTGACGGCGAGGTGATGACGTCCTTCACGGTCACCTGCTCGAGAACGCGCACCTCGGGGCCCGTACGCGGACCCGGTACGGGACCTGCCGGCCGGACCTCGACCGGGGCCCAGTCGCCGTCGGCGAATCCCACCGACGACCAGCCCGAGAGCGCCTTGCGGGCGTCGTGACTCTCGCCGGCGTACAGACCGGACGCCACGATCGGACCGTCACCGGTCGCGCGCCAGTCGCCGCCCGTGGTGACCCATTCGCTGGTGCCGTCCCCGTACTCCAGAAGGAGCTGTCCGGCGACCGACGGCTGGCTGCCGTAGAACGGCCGCGCCTGCCCCTGGAAGCCGAAGCTCTCGGTGTACCAGGCGCCGGCCAGCGTGACGCCGATCGCGTTGCGCCCCGGCCGGAGAAGCGGCGTGACATCCGTGGTCTCGTGCACGAGCCGGAACTGGTACGGCGTCCAGCCCGGCTTGAGGAACTGGTCGTCCACGTCGAGCCCGTTGACCGACGTCTGGAAGACGCCCTGCGCGGTGGCGTACCAGGTAGCCCTGACTAGGCCTTCCGCGACGTCGAACTCGTGACGTACGAGCGCGGGCTGGCCACTCTGCGCCGCGTCACGCAGCCCGATGAACTCGGCCTGCCACTCGCCTTCGCCGAGGAACGATGCCACCACCGGCTGGGGCTGGCTCCAGTCCGACCAGCCGTCAGGCCCCTGGACGCGCACCCGTACGACCCCGCGCTGGCGCGGCTCGAGAGAGGGGAACGGCCACTCGACGAACACGGACGCATCGCCGTCCACTGCCGCCACGCTTGCGCCCCCTCCGCCATCCCACGAGACCTCAGCGCCCAACTGACGCCAACCCGGAAGCTCGCTGGCCACGACCCACGAGATGCGGGGCGAAGGCACGGCGACGGGCGCGCCCGACCGGTACTCGAGGCGAACGGAACCGACAACAGGTGACATGAGGTGCTCTTTCAGGTTGGTGCGGGTGGAGAAGCGGATCAGCCCTTGACGGCGCCGGACGTCATGCCGGCCACGATCTGGCGCTGGAAGAAGATGTACATGATGAGCATCGGCACCGTGATCACCAGGATGTTGGTGAACAGCAGGTTGTAGCTGGTGCGCTGCTGGCTCATGTAGTTGAACAGGGTCAGCTGCACGGTGGCGTTGGCGTCCCCGGGCAGGAAGTACAGCGGGTTCTGGAAGTCGTTGAACACGAAGATCGACTGGACCACGACGATCGTGATGATCACCGATCGCAGCAGCGGGAAGATCACCTGGAAGAACAGGCGCAAGGGTCCGGCGCCGTCGACGATCGCCGCCTCGTCGATCTCTTTCGGGATCGTGGCGATGAACGCCCTCATGGTGAGCACCGTGAACGCCAGACCGAACGCGACCTCGACCAGGATCAGCCCGGGCAGCGTCTTGAACAGGCCGGTGCTCTGCATGACCCAGATCGTGGGGACGACTGCCGGCGGGATGATCAACCCGGCCAGGACGAGCGTGTTGATGAGCGGGTTGAGCTTGCTGACCCGCCGATCGAGCACGAAGCCGATCATGGCGCCGAGGATCACCAGCAGCGTCACGCTGGCCACGGTGAGGATCGTCGAGTTGATGAAGGCGATGACCAGCATGTAGTCGCGCGCCTGGAAGACGGCGACCACGTTGTCCCAGAGCTGGAAATGTGTCGGCCAGGAGAACTGCAGCATCGACGCCTCGTTCTCGTCCTTCGCGGCCATCGTGAAGACGAACGCGAACGGCACGAGGAACAGGACCGTCGTGATGATGATGCCGGAGAGGCCGGCGAGCCAGCGGGACGAGCGGCGCATGGTGTTCACAGCACTGCCTCTCTCGAGTTGAGCCACCGGGACAAGGGGTAGACGATCGCCGTGACCACGAGGAAGAGCACCACGTTGCCCGCCGTCGACAGCCCGTAGAAGCCTGCCTGGTACTGCTTGTAGATCACCGAGGCGATGACGTCGGACGCGAACCCCGGTCCGCCCTGAGTCGTGGACCAGATGAGGTCGAACGACCGCAGCCCGCCGATGAGCGACAAGATGATGACCGTCGAGGTCGCAGGGAAGCTGAGCGGCAGGATGACGTTGCGGAAGATCTGCCACGAGCTCGCCCCATCGACCCGGGCCGCCTCGAAGTACTCGTTGGGGATCGCGGCGATGCCGGCGATGTAGATCAGGGTGGCCAGCCCGACGCCCTTCCAGACGTCGATCCCGACGACCGAGTACAGGGCCAGCTTCGGGTCCGTGAGCCAGCGGGGGCCATCCGCCCCCGTGATGGCCGACCAGACCGCGTTGACCGGACCGTGGAACGGGTCGAGCAGCACCTGGAACGTGAGCCCCACCCCGACCGAGCTGACGAGCACGGGGAAGAACGTCACCGAGCGCAGGTAGCCGCGGGCGATCAGCGGCGAGCTGAGCACGACGGCGAGCAGCATGCCGAGGACGACCTTGCTCACCGAGGTGAGCACGCCGTACACCAGCGTGTTCCGCAGCGACCCGATGAGGCCGGGCTCGTTGAAGAACAGGACGAAGTTGTCGAAGCCGATGAAGGTCGCCTTGAACAGCGTCCACCGGGTGAACGCGAAGTAGAACGACATGATCGTGGGGACGATGAACAAGATGAGGTAGACGAGCCCGCCCGGCACGTAGAACCAGAGCGGGTACGAGCGGTCGACGTGCCTGGCCGTCGCCCGGGAGGCGCGTGTCGGCGCCTTCGGTCGGGTCGAGGTGGTGCTCATGGAGGTCCTTCGGTGTGGAGCGGGCCGGCGGGGGCACCGGCGTCGACACCGCCGCCGCGTCCGCGGTCCGGGAGAGCGATCATGCTCTCCCGGACCGTACGGACGGTACGGCTGCGGTCAGATCAGCGATGGAGGTGGGGATCGACGTATCGGTCCCCACGGACCGTCACCAACCAGGCAGACCGAGCTGCTGGGCCTGCTTCTTGACGTCCTCGTCGTAGCGCTTCGCGCCATCAGCGGCGGACGTGATGCCGGAGCCCACCTCGACGGTGATCTTCTCCAGGTTCGGGCCCTTGATCGCGGACACGAACTCGAGCGCCGGGGCGACGTTGCCGGCATCGAAGTACTTCTGCATGTCCGTCACGGCCACGGGGAGGCTCGAGGGGAGCGTGCAGCCCTTGATCATGTACGGGCCGGTGGGCGTGACGGCCTTGGTCTGCGCGTCACATCCGGCCGGCGTCGCGAACCACGCGAGGAACTTCTTGGCGGCGTCGAGCTTGGCGCCCTTGGTCGTCGTCGGGATGTAGATGCCACCCGGGGTCCAGGCCGTGAGCCCGTTCTTCGACGCGTCGTCGCCCGGCTGGGCGAAGAAGCCGATGTCGTCCTTGGCCGTGGCGGACATCGACACGTACGCCGAGACCGTGAACGTCAGCATCGGGTACTGAGCGCCCGTCCCCTTCACCAGGGCCTGAAGTCCCTGAGCGTTCTTCGCCGAGGCGAAGTCCTTGTTGAGGTAGCCGGCCTTGAAGACGTCCTCAAGCCGCTGGAAGCCCTTGATCGCCGGCTGGTCGACGTACTTGGCCTTGTTGGCCGTGTACTGGGTCGCCCAGTCGGACTGGCTGGCCTGGACGTTGTAGTAGTCGGCGAGGACGAACAGCTGGGACGTCCAGGTGTCGCCGTACGTCTGGATGACGGGATCGATGCCGGCCGCCTTGATCTTGGCGTTGTTGGCCATGAAGTCGGCCCACGTCTTGGGCACCGACAGGCCGAGCTGCGCGAAGACCTTCTTGTTGTAGAGGATGCCGCCGCCAGTCGCCTGGCCGAGCGGCACGCCGTACTGCTCCGAACCCGAGGTCACGGCTGTCTTGAAGCTCGCGGAGACGTTGCCCATGTACGGCTCGGAGGTCAGCGGCACGAGGTTCTTGCCGGGGTCCAGGGCCTGCATGAGTGACCCGGAGTTGTAGGCGAACAGGTCTGACATGTCACCCGTGGCGAGCTTGGTCTTGACGGCGTTGTCGCCGTCAGTGCCCTGGGCGCGCGTCTCGATCTTGAGCGTCACGCCGGAGTTGGTGGCGTTGTAGGCCTCGGCGATGCCGTTGGCCGTCTTCACGGTCGCGTCGCCATTGTCGACGAGCATGGTGATCGTCACGCTGCCCGCCGATCCCGACGAGCTGCTGGAGCCCAGTGATCCCGCCGAGCAGGCGGACAGGGCAAGAGCGCCGGCTGCGATGCCGGCCATCAGAGCCAGGTGGCTCCGTCTGTTCAAGGTCACGTCTTTGTACCTCCTGATCGACGTCGCCGCGGGTGCGGCGACCGCTGTGGGTTGCATTTCCTGCAGGGCTCTCGACCTGCGGCTAGTGGGTTCCCTCCGAGGAGCGGAGGGTCGTGCGGCGGGACATCAGCTTCGGTGCGATGACCTCATGGACCGGCTCGGTGCGGCCGGCGATGCGTTCCAGGAGGAGTCGTACGACGATCTCCCCCATCCGGGTGCCCGACTGGTTGACGCTGGTCAGCGACACCATCGGGTGTGCGGCCAGGTCCGTGTCGTCGTAGCCGACGACAGCGACGTCGTCGCAGGTCAGGCCCAGGGTCGAGACCGCGGTGAGCACCCCGAGCGCGATCTCGTCATGACCGGCGAACACCGCAGTGGGACGGTTCGGACCCGCGAGCAGTCGCATGGCCTCCTCGGCCTCGCCGCCCTCCCTCGCGAGGTGGGCGACGTGCACGTTGGCCTCGAGGCCGAGCTCGGCCATCGCCGCCCGGTAGCCCGCCTCGCGCAGCGCGTGCGGCGCGGTCGGCATCCGGTTCTGGAGTGCGGGGTCGATGCTGAGATGGGCGATCCGGCGATGCCCCAGCTCGTACAGGTGACGCACGGCCAGACGAGCACCTTCGAGGTCGTCGTCGACCACCGTGTCGTACCCCAGGGAAGCATCGTGGCGACCGAGCATGACGAGCGGAGTCGTACGCGCAAGCTCCTCGAGGTAGTCGGGCCCCACCGCGATCGAGACCGCGAGGATGCCGTCGACCTGGCGGTCGGCCAGCATCTCGATGGCGGCTTCCGGGGCTCCCTCCGAGGCCGGGTCGCCCGTGGCGATGATGAACTGGTAGTTCGTGCCCTTGAGCGCGGCCGTGGCGCCGTTGATGATCTTGCCGAAGAACGGGTTGCTCATCGAGGGGATCTCGATGCCCAGTGTGTACGTCGCGCCGCGCATAGCCCGCGCGGACACCCGCGGCCGGTAGCCGAGGTCGGTGATGGCGGCATTCACCTTCTCGCGCATGGCCTCGCTGACGCCGTACGCATCGCGCAGGACCTTGGAGACCGCAGCTCGTGAGACACCGGCACGGGCAGCGACGTCCTCGATCGTCACGGACGAACGCGTCTGGGTCGGCATCGACTCTCCCTTGTTTGTGTAGATCGCTCTACACTCTCTCCGCGCATCAATCTACGTCCTCGTGGACCGTTCTACAAGAGGTGGACGCCACGAGAATGTAACGATTCAGTTAGCGCAGGTTCGGGTGCTCCGCCCTAGGGATGGGTCGGCATCACAAGGCCGACCAGCGCACCCGGCTGGCGACGGGCCAGTGACGCCCTCCACCCCTATCCTGTGTGACGTGTCAGCCCAGCTGCCGTACGTACCACCTCAGCCCCTCCCGTACCCGCCGACCGCACCTCAGCCGTACCGCTCCATGCCGGCCCTGCGCATGACGCGGAAGGTCGGGGCGCCGCTCGCCGTGCTCATCGTCAGCGGGGTGGCCGCCGGAGTGCTCATGCTGCTGGCGGGCGTCACGAACCCTTACCTGTTCTTCTTCGGGCTCATCCCGACGCTCGTCGTGTTCAGTGGTGCGGTCCTGGCGTATCTCTGGCTGGACCGCTGGGAGCCCGAGCCGCTGCGCCTGCTGGTGTTCGCCTTCCTCTGGGGCGCCGGCGTCGCTGCGGCCGGGGCACTGCTGGTGGGTCTGGCCTTCAACATCGCCGGCGTCACGGACGAGACGTTCGGCATGGTCGCTGAAGCCCCTGTCGTGGAGGAGAGCCTCAAGGGGCTGCTGCTCGTGGTCATGCTCACCGGGCGGAGGCGGGCCGAGATGAACACGTTGACCGACTTCCTCGTGTACGCCGGCTTTGTCGGGCTCGGCTTCGCCTTCGTCGAGGACTTGTTGTACCTGTCGAGCACGGGCAGCCTCACCGGGACGATCGTCACCGGCGTGATCCGGCTGCTGCTCGGGGTCTTCGCTCATCCGTTCTTCACGTCGGCCACGGCCATCGGCCTCTACTACGCGACGAACAGGGCGCGCACGACAGGGAGGAAGGTGCTGTACGGGCTGGGCGGGTACGTCGGCGCGATGACCCTCCACGGCATCTGGAACTCGTCGACCATCTTCGGCCTGAGCGGTTACCTGATCGTGTACGGGTGCGTCTCGGTGCCCTTGTTCGTCGGGCTGGTGGTCATCGCCGTCCACAGCCGCCGATCCGAGGGCTCGCGCGTCAACCTCCAGCTGCCCCGCATGGTGGGAGAGCGGCTGATCCAGGCGCGGGAGGCCGCGTGGCTGGCATCCCTGCAGTCACGTGGTGCCCGATTCCGGATCGTCAAGCAGGTCGCCGGGCCGCGAGCGGCCGCGCAGGTGCGGCACTTCTGCGATGCGGTGACCGAGCTGGCGATGGTGCGCGACTCGATCGCGCGCGGCCAGGCGCGTCCCGACGCGTTCCAGAGGGAGTTCGAACTGGTCGGCTCCGTACAGCTCGAGCGCGCGGCTGCCCTCCCAGCTCTCGTCGAGGCCGCCCGCCACGTGCCCGAGGTGACCGTGCAGCTGTACAGGCCGCCTGTACTGACGGGACCGCCAGCGCCGCCGCCCGGGTGGAACCGACCCCCGGCGCCCGCGTGGCCACCCCAGGCCCCGACGCCGGGCCAATGGGGCTACCCGCCACAGCCTCCGCCCGGCGCATGGGGTCCAGCGGGTCCCCCGCCATACCGCAGCTGACGCGGACGCGTGACCCTCAACCCAGGTTCGGCTGGTTATCAGCCCTGCCAGCCGCGACGTCGGACACGCGACCCGGTTTCGGCTGGTTATGAGCTCGTCCTGGGTCCACTTCGGGACCCAGGACCGGCCGAAACCGGGTCGGATCAGGATCGGGTGAGCGGCGGAACCAGCTGCTCGCGAGGACCACGCCTGTACAGCTGCGCCGGTCGCCCGCCGTCGGCGTTGGTCGTCCGGCCCGTCGCCTCGAGGAAGCCCGGCGTGCTCGTCACCTTGCGATGGAAGTTCCGCGGGTCGAGCTCCCGACCCCACACCGCCTCGTACACCGCCCTCAGCTGTCCGATCGTGAACTCCGCAGGACAGAACGCGGTCGCCAGCGCGGAGTACTCGATCTTGGCTCGTGCCCGCTCGATGCCGTCGGCCAGGATCCGCGCATGGTCGAACGCCAGCGCGACTGACGCCAGCTCGTCCACGGGCCACCACCGTGCGTCGGCCGCATCGCTTCCTCCCACGGGCACGCCGACGGACGGCGCCAGCGCAAGCCACGCCACCGTGACGGTGTCGCCACGAGGGTCACGTCCCGGTGTGCCGTACGTCGCGAGCTGCTCGAGATGTACGCCGGCGCCCACGCCCGTCTCCTCGGCGAGCTCGCGATGGGCCGCGTCCTCGAGCCCCTCACCCGAGAGGACGTAGCCGCCTGGCAGTGCCCATCGACCCAGGTACGGCTCGATCCCGCGCTGCACGAGCACCACGCTCAGCCGGCCCTCGTGGATGGTCAGCACCACCAGGTCGACGGCGACGGAGAAGGACATGCGGCAGACACTACCCGATTTTCGTCGAGTTGACGAGAACTTCTATCCAGACTTATCGTCATACCAACAACAAGTCCTGAGGAGGACCACATGCCCACCATCACCACCTACCCGTTCACCCGCCACCTGCGAGCCACGAGCACGAGCCACATCGAGCACCTGGCCAACGGGCGCGTACGTCACCAGGGCGCCGGTACGGCGTTCTGGTTCCGGCCACTCTCGGCGGCGATCAGCGAGGTCCCCGTCGACGACCGCGAGCACGAGGTGCTGGTACGCCTCCGTACCGCCGACCTGCAGGGCGTCACGGTCCCCTGCACGATCACCTACCGTTTCGCCGACCCCGGTCTGGCCGCCCGCCGCGTCGACTTCAGCATCGACCTGCGCAAGGGCTTCTGGCTCGGCCGGCCGCTGGAGGTGGTCGGCGCGATGATCCACGGAGCCGCCGCCGCGGCCATCACCGCCGCCCTGTCCGACCGCGAGCTGGTCGCGATCCTGCGGCTCGACCCCGCCGAGTTGAGCGCCACGGTGGCCCGCTGGCTGGAGACCGATGGACGGCTCGCGGCGATCGGCATCGAGGTCGTGGGCATCCGGTTCGCTCCCTCACGACCGGACCCCGACGTCGAGCGCGCGCTGCAGACCCCCACCCGGGAGACCATCCAGCAGGACGCCGACAAGGCGACGTTCGAGCGGCGGGCGTTGGCCGTCGAGCGCGAGGCGGCCATCGGCGAGAACGAGCTGGCCAACCAGATCGAGCTCGCGCGCAGGCAGCAGGACCTGATCGCGCAGCGCGGCGTCAACGCACGGCGCGAAGCCGAGGACGCGGCCGCCGCCGACGCCATCGCGGCCCAGGCTCAGGCCAGCCGCACGTTGGCCGTCGCGCAGGCCCAGGCTGCCGCCGACGAGGCCATCGGCCACGCCGCCGCGGAGACCGAGCGCGCGAAGCTCGCGGCGTACGAGAACACCACGCGGGACGTTCTCGTCGCCCTGGCGCTCAAGGAGGTGGCGGCCAACCTGCCCGAGGTCGGCCAGATCGTGCTCACCCCTGACGTCGTCACAGGTCTCATCGGCCGCCTCGTCGACCAGACACGGCGATGAGCAGCCCGCGCGTGGTGGTCGTACACCGGCGCACGGAGTTCGAGGAGCTGCTTGCCCGCCACGCCACCCGGGGCCAGGCCGAGTTCTTCCTCGCATCGCGGGGCCGCTCCCTCGACGACGTCGAGGCGCTGCACCACACGGTGGACAACTCCGTACGGCTGGTGCAGCGGGCCATCCCCGCCGACTGGCGGCGGGCGCAGGTCGAGCGCCAGGAGCTGTCCCGGTTCGTCTTCGGACCGGAGGACGTCGTGGCGGTGATCGGCCAGGACGGTCTCGTGGCGAACGTGGCGAAGTACCTCGACGGGCAGCCCGTGGTGGGGTTCAACCCCGCTCCGCTGACGTACATGGGCGTGCTCGTTCCCCACGGAGCCGGCCAAGCCGGCGGGCTGCTGCACGCGGCCGTCGACGGCACGGCACGCGTCCTCGAGCGCACCATGCTCGAGGCAGTGTCGGACGACGGCCAGCGGCTGGTCGCGCTCAACGACATCTACGTCGGCCAGCCGACGCACCAGTCGGCCAGGTACACGCTCACCGTCGGCGGCGTCACCGAACGCCAGTCATCGTCGGGGATCGTCGTGGGTACGGGGACGGGCGCGACCGGCTGGTGCGCGTCCCTGCGGAGGGCCCAGGCGCCGAGGCTGCCACTCCCCGCTCCCGCGGACGCCACGCTCGCCTGGTTCGTCCGCGAGCCGTGGCCCTCACCCTCCACCCAGGCTGACCTGCTGGCTGGCCTCCTGGCCGAGGGCGAGCCGCTCGTCGTACGGGTCGAGTCGGACAGCCTGGTCGTGTTCGGCGACGGGATGGAGTCGGACAGGGTGTCGCTGACCTGGGGCCAGGAGCTCACGGTGCGGCGCTCCGCCCGCACGCTGCGAACCGTGCTCTGAGCCCTAGGAGTTGTACTTCTGCTGCGCGGCGTCGAGCCCGTACGTGATCAGGCACTCGACGGCGTCGGCCGCCCGCTGCACCTCGACGGCCACGTCCTCGGCCAGTGACTTCGGGAAGTCACTGAGTACGAAGTCGGCCGGGTCCTGGCGGCCAGGGGGACGCCCCACTCCCCAGCGCACGCGGTAGAAGTCGCCCGTACCGATCACCTTGCGGATCGACTTCAGCCCGTTGTGCCCGTTGTCGCCGCCGCCAAACTTCGTACGGATCCTGCCGAAGTCGATGTCCAGCTCGTCGTGGATGACAATGAGGTGGTCAGCGTCGATCTTGTCGTGGCTCAACACCTTGCCGACGGGTCCACCGGACTCGTTCATGTACGTACGGGTCGTCGCCAGCACCACTCGTGCGGCGTCGGCGCCCACGGACCCGACCCCGTTCGGCCCTACGCGTACGTCGCAGGTGTTCGCCCGCAGGATCGCGTGGGCCTTGAATGCCACGCCCCCGCGGCGTGCCAGCTCCGTGACGACCATCGCGCCGACGTTGTGTCGGTTGGATGCGTAAGTGGGGCCCGGATTCCCGAGCCCCACCACAAGCCATGCCATGCGGGCTGCTTACTCCTCGTCGGAGGCCGGGGCCGGCGCCGCTGCGGGCTCGCCGGTCGATCCGACGGCATCCGCGAGCTCAGCGTCCAGCGAGGCCTGCGACTGCACACCGTGACCCGCGAGGATCAGGTCATCGGGCTCACCCACGTACACCGCGCCGGCCGGCAGGACGAGGTCCGCAGCCGTGACAGCCTGGCCGACCTCGATGCTCGTGACATCGACCTCGATGTGCTCGGGGATGTGCGTAGCCTCAACCTCGAGGGTGATCGTGTTCTGGTCGACGTTCACCATGACGTCGGCCGAGTGCTCGCCGACGACGACGATGGCGACCTGGACGGTGACCTTCTCGCCACGCTTCACGATGACGAGGTCGAGGTGCTCGATCGTGCCGCGCACCGGGTCCTTCTGGACCTGCTTCGGCAGCGCGAGCTGCGTCGTGCCATCGTCGAACTTCAGCGACAGCAGCACGTTCGCGGCGCGCATGGCGAGCTGCGTGTCGTGAGCCGGGAGGCTGATGTGGATCGGCTCGGAGCCGTGCCCGTACAGCACCGCCGGCACCCGGTTGTCGCGACGCAGCCGGCGCGCAGCGCCCTTACCGAACTCGGAGCGCGGTGCCGCGGGAAGCGTGATCTGATCAGCCATGTGGGTCTCCTCAACCTCGTACGTGTTGCGGCCGTCAAGCCGCGCGGGGCTCGCCGAGGGAGGACCTAGTCGATCACGGGTGCCCGGGAGACCGGGCCGCCCCTCGCCGAGGCAACCCGCACAGGCTACCGGATTGCCCCGGGCTCACGGAAACCGGGTAGGTCGTCGGCCTACCGGAAGTCCTTCTCGAGGAACTGACCCTCGGTGTCGGCCTTCGGATCGGCCAGGCGAGTGGCCTCACGCTCCCGCAGCTCGACGCGGCGGATCTTGCCGGAGATGGTCTTCGGGAGCTCGTTGACGAACTCGATGATGCGCACCCGCTGGTACGCGCTCAGCCGCTCCCTGGCGTGCTCGAAGATCTCCTTCGCGGCGTCCTGCGGATTCGCGGCGATGTCGCGCGCGAGCGTCACGAACGCCTTCGGCACGGCCAGTCGTACGGGGTCGGGGCTGGGCACGATCGCCACCTCCGTGACGTACGGGTGCTCCAGCAGGATCGACTCCAGCTCGAACGGGGAGATCTTGTAGTCGGACGCCTTGAAGACGTCGTCGGCGCGGCCGACGTACGTGAGGTAGCCCTCGTCGTCACACGAGGCGATGTCGCCCGTGTGGTAGTAGCCCCCGCGACACGCCTCGTCCGTCATCGCCTGGTCGGAGTCGTACCCGTCCATCAAGCCCAGGATGTGCTTCGACAGGTCGAGGCAGATCTCGCCCTCAGTCGGGCTGGGTTCTCCGCTGACCGGATCGAGCAGCACGATCGGGTACCCCGGCATGGGCCGTCCCATCGACCCGTCCTTGACGACCTGGCCCGGCGAGTTGCCGATGCTGCAGGTCATCTCGGTCTGGCCGAAGCCGTCGCGGATCGTGGAGCCCCAGGCGGCGCGGACCTTGCTGATGACTTCGGGGTTCAACGGCTCCCCCGCGCCGACGACCTCGCGCGGCGGCTTCTTCAGCTGGGTCAGGTCGGCCTGGATGAGCATCCGCCACACGGTCGGCGGCGCGCAGAAGCTCGTCACGTCGTAGGCGTCCATGACCCTCATCAGGGCGCCGGCGTCGAACCGCTCATAGTTGAAGACGAACACCGTGGCCTGCGCCAGGAACGGCGAGAAGAAGTTGCTCCACGCGTGCTTGCCCCAGCCCGGGGAGGAGATGTTGAGGTGCACGTCGCCCGGTCGTACACCGAGCCACCACATGGTCGACAGGTGACCGACGGGGTACGAGACGTGCGTGTGCCGGACGAGCTTCGGACGCGACGTCGTGCCGGACGTGAAGTACAGCAGGCTGAGCTCGGAGGCCTTCGTCGGGGCACTGGGGGTGTACGCGGTCGGCGCCTTCTCCGACTCGGCGAACGAGAACCATCCCGCCGGCGTCTGCTCACCGACACCGATCCGCAGGATGGACTTGGGCAGGCTCTCCACGCGGGCCTGCAAGCTGGTCGGAGCCACGACGGCCTTGGCGCGGCCGTGGTCCACCCGGTAGGTGAGGTCGGCGGCGCTCAGCAACGTGGACGTGGGGATGGCGACCGCGCGGATCTTGAGGAGAGCGAACAGCAGCTCCCAGAGCTCGATGGAGTTGTTGAGCATGACGATGACACGGTCACCCTGGCCGAGACCGAGGCTACGCAGCCAACGCGCGACCTGATCGGAGCGCTGGGAGAGCTGGGCGTACGTCCAGGACGAGGCCACCATGTCGGAGGAGACGATGGTCACGGCGTGGCGGTCGGGGTGCTCGCCTGCCACGACGTCGAACCACTCGGTCGCGAAGTTGAACTCGTCGAGCTGAGGCCAGCGGAAGCCGCCGACAGCCTCGGCGTAGTCGGAGCCATGGGCGAGGAGGAAGTCCCTGGCCTCACGCACCGCCAAGGTTGCCGCTGTGGCCGGACGCGGAGTGAACGACATCAGGTCCCCTGACTACTCATCCGTAAGTTACGGTTTCGTAGCCTAGCCCGCACAGGGGAGTCGCGGACCAGGCACGCGCAGGTTGTGGGAGTCAGATGCCCCCGCGCGTGCCCGAGCTCTCGCGACGCCCGCTCACTTGTTGATGGTGGTGGCGACCTTCTTGAAGAGGGTGCTGAGGTTGCCGCCGAACAGGGTGACGGCGGCGATGATGACGGCGGCGATAAGGGCGACCAGCAGGCCGTACTCAACGGCGGTCGCACCCTTGGTGGCATTGCCGAGGCGCGTGCGCATGATGTGGGCCATCGTGACGACCTGGGCTGAAACGGCGACAAGCATTGGTGAGTCCTTCCTCTGTCGCCGGACCTCTCCGACGATCCCCCGGCTCCTTCCCCTCGGAAGGAGTGCCTTGAGGCCGACTATGACCGTGGTCGCAGACGACCTGCAACCACGGTGAGAGGACCGTCATGAAACCATCAAGATTGACTAAGAAAGTACCTGGTACCGGGTAGATGCGACTCACAGCGAGTTGGCAGTCGTGGCCCTTCGCCGGTAGGCATGGCGCCGTGCTCTCCACCTTCCTGACCGGCCTCGCGACCGGACTGTCCCTGATCGTCGCGATCGGGGCGCAGAACGCGTACGTCCTGCGTCAGGGCCTACGGCGCGAGCACGTCGCCGAAGTCGTCGTCATCTGCGCCCTCAGCGACCTGCTCCTGATCACCGCTGGAACCTTCGGCATCGGGACGCTCGTGACGTACGTGCCCTGGCTGCTCACCGTGCTGACCTGGGGCGGCGTCGCGTACCTGCTCTGGTTCGCGTTCCGCTCGTTCCGGTCGGCGCTGCACCCGCAGGCGCTCGAGTCCGGGGAGCCGGCGGCCCGCCGGTCGATCGTCACCACCGCGCTTGCGCTGACGTTCCTCAACCCCCACGTCTACCTGGACACCGTGGTGATGCTCGGCACACTGGCGACCCAGCACGGCCCTGAGCGGTGGATCTTCGCCGGGGGTGCGGGCACGGCCAGCATCCTGTGGTTCACCGCGCTGGGGTTCGGCGCGACGGCGCTCGCCCGCCCGCTGGGTCGACCGACCACATGGCGCGTGGTCGACGTCCTGGTGGGTCTGACGATGCTCGCCGTCGCCGTGCGACTGGCGCTCGAGGTGTTCTGAGGCTCTGGCCGACGTCGTACGGCTCAGTGCTCGTTCATCAACTCAGTGCTCGTTCATCAACGAGGTGACGGAGCCCTCCATGAAGACCTCCTTGATCGCCTTGGCGATCAGCGGGGCGATGGAGAGGACCGTGAGGCAGTCGATGTGTACGGACGGGTCGATGGGCAGCGTGTTGGTGACGATGACCTCATCGAACGCCGAGCGGTTCAGTCGTTCGGCGGCCGGGCCGGAGAGCACAGCGTGCGTCGCCGCGGCGATCACGGCCTTCGCGCCGCGCGCCATGAGGGCGTCAGCGGCGAGGCAGATCGTGCCAGCGGTGTCAATCATGTCGTCGACCAACAGGCAGACCTTGCCCTCGACCTCACCGACGACCTCGTGCACGGCGACGGTGTTCGCGACGTTCGGGTCGCGGCGCTTGTGAATGATGGCCAGCGTGGCGCCGAGACGGTCCGTCCACTGGTCGGCCATGCGCACGCGTCCGGCATCGGGAGACACGACGACCAGGTCCTCGGTGCCGTACTTCGCCATCACGTACTCGCTGAGCAGCGGCATCGCGTGCAGGTGGTCGACGGGCCCGGAGAAGAAGCCCTGGATCTGGGCGGCGTGCAGATCGACGGACATGATGCGGGTGGCGCCGGCGGCCAGGTACAGATCGGCCATCAGTCGCGCGGAGATGGGCTCACGGCCCGCGTGCTTCTTGTCCTGCCGGGCGTAGGGGTAGAACGGCGACACGACCGTGATCCTCTTCGCCGACGCCCGCTTGAGGGCGTCGACCATGATCAGCTGCTCCATCATCCACTCGTTGACGGGCGCGTGGTGGGACTGGATGACGAACGCGTCGGACCCTCGTACGGACTCCTCGAAACGCACATAGATCTCGGAGTTGGCATAGGTCACCGCTCGCATGGGAACCAGGTCGACGTCGAGGATCGAGGCCACCTCGTTGGCGAGCGCTGGATGCGATCGCCCGGAGAAGAGCATGAGGTGCTTCTGGTCCTTCTTCGTCAGACCGGTGCTCACTGCTTGTCGCCCTTCTTGGCCCCGAGGGCCTGGTTCGCTGCGGCTTCGGTCTTCGTCCCCGCCCGTCGGCTGGCCACCCAGCCTGGAATGTTGCGTTGTCTACCCCGTGCGATCGCCAGATCGCCCGGTTCCACGGCCTCCGTGATCGCCGAACCCGCGGCGATGTACGCACCGTCCGCGATCTCGACGGGAGCCACGAGCACCGAGTTGGAGCCGACGAACGACGCCTTGCCCACCTTCGTGCGGCTCTTGGTGACACCGTCGTAGTTGGCGAAGATCGTGCCCGCGCCGATGTTGGCGCCGTCGCCGACCTCGGCGTCACCGCAGTACGTCAGGTGCGGCACCTTGGCGCCCTCGCCGATGATCGCGTTCTTGGCCTCGACGAACGCGCCGATCTTGCCGTGACGGCCGAGACGGGTGCCGGGGCGCAGGAAGGAGTACGGGCCGACCTCGGCGTCCGCGCCGATGACGGCCAGGGTCGCGTGCGTACGGGTGACCGTCGCGCCAGGTCCGACCTCGACATCGGTGAGCAGCGTGTCGGGACCGACGGTGGCACCCTCGGCGATCGAGGTCGCGCCGCGCAGGATCGTGTTGGGCAGCAGGGTCACGTCCTCAGCCAGGTCGACCGTGTCAGCCACCCACGTCGTCGCGGGGTCCATGACCGTGACGCCGGCGCGCATCCAGCCGGTGAGGATCCGACGGTTGAGCTCGGCGGCGATCTCGGAGAGCTGGACGCGGTCGTTCACGTCGCGCAGCTGCCAGTGGTCGGCCACCACGTGGGTGCCGACGGACACGCCGCTGGTCTCGGCCCACGCCAGCAGTCCCCCGTCGCCGGCGGACAGGCTGCCGGTCAACGCCGCGGCGTCCGCGACGTACACCACCGGCTCGGACTCTACCTGGCCCGACTCGTCGCCCGCGAGGACGGTGACGGCGTTGCCCGAAGCCTTGTGCGCGCCGACGAGGCCGGACAGCGTCTCGGCCGTGAGCAGGGGCACATCCCCGTACGTCACGAGCACGTCACCGGAGAGGCCATCGACGGCCGCCAGTCCCGCCCGTACGGCGTCGGCCACCCCGCGCTGCTCGGTCTGCACAGCGTGCAGCGCCGACGGGACGAGCTGGGTGACGTGGTGGGCGACCTCGTCGCGCTGGAACCCGACAACGACCACGAGGTGCGACGGATCGAGAGCGGCCGCCGCGGAGAGCGCGTACGACAGCATCGGACGGCCACCGAGGTCGTGGAGCACCTTGGCCCGCTTCGAGCGCATCCTCGTGCCGCCCCCGGCGGCGAGGACGACGACTGCTGATACACCGAGATCGGAATCGTGGGACACGCACGCTCCTTTGCTCGAAAGTGTCGCTCCCCGGGTAGGAGTCGAACCTACGTCGCTTGATCCTGATTCAAAGTCAGGCGGGCCCTGCCGGCAGACCAACCGGGGAATACGAGTCGGGTGGTGCCGAATCGAGCAACACTCTATAGAACTCGCCTGACCCTCGTCGCCCCCAGCGGCTCGTCAGTGAAGTTCTGGACGCTCGCCCCGCTCCGGGTACGCACTCGGCGTCGCCGGAACGCGCGACTCGACTACCCGACGACGGCCGCGATCGACGAGCTCACGTACTCGATGTTGCGGTGGTTGAGCGCCGCGATGCAGAGCCGGCCGGAGTCCGTCCCGTACACGCCGAACTCGCTGCGCAGCCGCAGCATCTGGTCCTTGGTGAGGCCCGAGTAGCTGAACATGCCCACCTGGTCGGTGATGAAGCTCATGTCCTGGCTCACCCCGGCGGCGGCCAGACCCTGGACGAGCGCGGAGCGCATGATCTTGATGCGGTCGCGCATGCCAGCCAGCTCGGACTCCCACAGGCCTCGTAGCTGCGGGTCGTTGAGCACGTGGGCGACGATCGCGGCGCCGTGGTGCGGCGAGCTCGAGTAGAGCGTGCGGATGACGACCTTGAGCTGGCTCATGACGCGCTTCGCCTCGTCGGCGGTCGCGGTGACCACGGACAGCCCGCCGACCCGCTCGCCGTACAGGCTGAAGGACTTCGAGAACGACGTCGCGACCAGGAACGACAGCCCGGCGTCGAGAACCTTGCCGACGACGTACGCGTCCTCGCTGATCCCCTCAGCGAAGCCCTGGTATGCCATGTCGAGGTACGGCACGAGGCCACGGGCCCCCACCGTCGCGATGACGCGGTCCCAGTCGGCCGGCTGCAGCTCGTACCCCGTCGGGTTGTGGCAGCGCGCGTGCAGCACGACGATCGTGCCCGGCGCGGCGGCCTCGAGGTCGGCGACCATGCCGTCGACGTCGACGCGGCGGTTGGCGGCGTCGTAGTAGCGATAGGTGGCGACCGGGAAGCCCGCCCGCGAGAACAGCGCCTGGTGGTTCTCCCACGAGGGGTTCGACACGAGCACGGTCGAGTCGGGGTTGCTGAGCTTCAGCAGGCCGGCGCCGATCCGCAGGCCGCCGGTGCCGCCCAGCGCCTGTACGGTCACGACCCTGCCCTCAGCGACGACCTGCGCGTCACCGAACACGAGGCTCTTCACCGCGGCGGTGTACGCGGGGAGGCCGTCGATCGGCAGGTAGCTGCGCGGCTTCTCGGCGTCGGCCAGCGCGTGCTCGGCGACCTTGACGCACTCCAGGAGCGGGACCTTGCCGGTCTCGTCGAGGTACACCCCGACGCCCAGGTTCACCTTGGTCGGCCGGGTGTCGGCGACGAATGCCTCGGTGAGACCGAGGATCGGGTCGGCAGGAGCCTGCTCGACGGAGGAGAACACACTCATCACGGGTCCTTTCGTGTGGCTTGCTCGGCAGCCTACCGATTCCCGCTGCCGACTCCCGAGGGTTTCCAGGCCGGGCTCCCGGTCCCGCGCACCACCCTTACGTTCGGATTCGGCGTCACCGAGGTTGTGCGGGCGCCCTCAGGGTTGTGCGGGTGCAGAACCTCACCGACACGGGCCCCGCGCTCGCGCGATGCTGTGGCCAAGGGCCAGACTGACCCCGTGGCCCATTCCGAACAGTCCCGAGCCCGGCGCGGCCGCGTACGCATGGCAGGCGCCCAGCGGCGCGACCAACTGATCGGCGTCGCGCGTTCCGCGTTCGCGGAGAAGGGCTTCGACGGCACCAGCGTCGAGGACATCGCCGCGAGGGCTGAGGTTTCCAAGCCCGTGGTGTACGAGCACTTCGGCGGCAAGGAGGGGCTGTACGAGGTGGTCGTCGACCGCGAGGTCCAGGCGCTGCACACGGCGATCCGGGACGCGATCACCACCCCGGACGCCGGATCGCGGCGGCTTCTCGAGCTCGGAGCGCTGGCCCTGCTCGACTACGTCGAGTCCTGCCCGGAAGGCTTCCGGATCCTCGTGCGAGACACGACGGAGTACTCGAGGAACGGCTCGTACGGCAGCATCCTGGCCGACGTCATCATCCGGGTCGAAGGCCTCCTCGGCTCGGTGTTCGGCCACCGCGGGCTCGACCCGAAGGCTGCCCCGCTATACGCGCAGGCGCTCACCGGGATGGTCTCGATGACGGGCCAGTGGTGGCTCGACAACCCTCAGTTGACCAAGGCCGAAGTGGCGACCCATCTGGTCAACCTGGCCTGGAACGGGATGCACAATCTGCGCCGCGACTTCCACCTCTCGGAGGATCCCGGCCACCTCGCCGACCCGGAGCGGGACCTCTAGTTCACTCCAGGAAATGACAACGCTCCAACGTTGCCCGATCCCTCCCGCACCGTCATCTACCGTCGCAGCGTGACCGTGACGACCGCCCCGAGCGACACTCCCGAGACGGCTGCCGTCCGTCCGTGGTGGCGCAGACTGCCGTCGACGCGTGTCATCGTGTGGGTCTGGCTGGTGGCCATGGCTGCGGTGCGCGCCGGGACCACGCAGGAGCGCGACCCGTACTGGGAGACTCGGGCCGGCGTGGAGAACCTCATGGGAGTGCCCCTGGTCCGACCGGACTCCTGGAGCTGGGCCCCCGTCCACGACCTGTTCTACCCCAACTCTCCCGGCTGGAACCTGCTTCTCGGGGTGTCCTGGTTGGCCGCCGGCTACTGGGGGCTCTTCGTGCTCACGTTCGCCGTGCTGCTCGCGTACTTCGCCGTCGCCTACGCCCTGACCCGCCGACTCGGTGCCCATCCTCTGGCGGCCCTCGCCGGCGTCACGACTGCGTTCATCCTGGCCCTACCGATGCTGTCGGCGCGCGGCACGGTCGGTGTTCAGCTCCTCATCTGGATCGGCCTGTACATCCCCATCTGGTGGCGTCCGCGCCTCGCCCGTACGTCGCCCTGGCTGACCGGGGTCGTACTGCTCAGTACCGGCGGCGTGCTCTCCGTGGTCGGCAACTGGGTCCACCTCTCGTTCGTCGTGATGGCGCTGGTGCTCGCCGCGGCCTGGGCTCTGTACTGGCTGCTGTCCGACTGGCCGACGGGTGGCCCGCGGGAGCGCCTGACGGACCCCCGGCGCTGGGCGGCTGTCATCGGTGGCAGCCTGGGCCTGGCGGGCGGGATCCTGGCCACGCCGTACGGGATCGCGCTGACCCTCGAACGGACGCGCGTCACCCAGGCGGCCTGTGCGGGCCAGATCATGGAGTGGGTGAGCCCCTTCACGACCGGTCTCATAGCCCTGTGGCCATTCGTCGCCGTGTGCATGGTCGCGATCCTCGGAGGAATCGGGTGGTGGCTGGTCGCGCGGCTGCGGTCGGGCAGGCTCGACAACACGTTCGCCCTGGCGGCGGCGATCTGTGTGGTGGGCGTCCCCTTCGGCATCGCCGGGCTGTTCGCGCTGCGCTTCCTCGGCGTCTCGTCGCTCACCCTCGTTCCGGTGATCGGGATGGGGATCTCGGAGGGCGCGTACAAGGCTCGTGACTGGGCCGCCGGGCTGCCGCCGACGACTGCGTGGCGGGAGTCCGCCGTGCGGTGGACGACCACGCGGAGTTGGCGCATCGTCCTCTCGGTCGTGGCCGGCCTCCTCCTGCCGTTCGCCGTGGTGCTCGGGCCCGGGACCCACGCGGTCCCTGATGAACTCGAGGCGATCCAGGCCTTGCCGAGCGGCTGCCGGCTCTTCACCACCGCCTCTGTGGCGGGTCCGACGATCCTGGCGCGCCCCGACGTGCCGATCTGGTTCGACGGTCGCGCCGACTACTTCGGGCGGGAGCGCCTCGCCCAGGCACACGCCTACTTCCTCGGCGTGGGAGAGACTGCTGCCCCTCCGGGTGCCACCTGCGCGATCTTCCCGACTCTCGGCGGCCGGGATGACTACCCCGCCGCCACCGCGCGGCTGAACGGCGATCCGACGTGGGCCTTCTCCGGGAGCTACCACGGTTTCGATGTCTGGCTACGTCGCGGCTGAGTGACAGGATGGGGGACATGCCAACCTCCTTCCCGATGTACCCGGACGTCCGGTGAGCCCTCTGGGCCGGACCAGGTCGGTGCTGGGGGTCTCGCTGCTGTTCCTGATCAACGGCGCGACCGTCGCGACGTACGCCGCATCGCTGCCCGGGCTTCGTGTCCGCCTCGGACTGACGGACGCCACTGTCACCTGGGCGCTGCTGACCCTGGGTCTGAGCTCGATCGTCGGCCAGCAGCTCGCGGGTCGGTTCAGCGATCACGTCGGGTTGAGGCGGGCCTGCCTGTCGGCCGTACCGGTGCTCGCCCTCGGTGCGCTGCTCGTCGGCCTGGCGAGCTCGTACCCCGCCCTCATCGGCGGTGTCGCGGTCATCGGTGTCGGCAACGGCTTCCTCGATGTCGCGATGAACGCACTGGCCGTGGAGGTCGAGAAGGCCCGCCTGTACCCCGTCATGAGCCGTATCCACGGCACCTGGTCGCTGGGCCAGCTGGTCGGTAGCGGCGTGGTGGTCGTCGCCTCGCGGGTCACCCCGGGCGACGGCTTCACGCTCACCGCCGGACTCATCACCGCGGCGCTGGGAATCGTGGCCCTGGCGACCGGACTCGCGATCGTGCCCGACTCGGTCACGCATCACCCTGACGGTGTGAAGCCGCCGAAGATCAAGCTGCCGCGCTCGATCTACCTGCTGGGCGTCATGAGCATGGGATTCGGGCTGGCGGAGGGTACGGGCATCGACTGGTCCGCGCTGCACGTGACCGACGTCGCGAAGGTCTCCCCCGGCGTCGGCGCCCTCGGCGTGACGATGGTCTCCGGCTGCATGATGCTCATCCGCTTCGCGGGCGACGCGATCGTCGCGAAGGTCGGCCGGGTCTGGGTCGTACGGGTCGGCGCTGTCACCGCGGCGCTCGGCTTCCTGATCGCGGCGACCCTCACGGCGTTGCCGCTGGTCCTGCTGGGGTGGGCGCTCGTCGGGATCGGCATCGGGATCATCGCGCCGCAGGTGTACGCGGCGGCTGGCTACCTGGCGGGCGCGCGCGGGCTGGCCGTGACCGTGTCGTTCGGCTTCACGTCGATCCTCGCCGGACCCGCGGTCATCGGCGCGCTGGTGCACTCGGTCGGTATCCAGCACACGATGTACGTGCCGGCTGCGCTCGCGCTGGTGATCGTCGCGGGCGCCCCGATCATGCGGGCCGGTCAGCGACCGACGTAGACGGGATGCCGCGGTCGCTGTCGCGAATCCGCGTTTTCGTACCCGCGATGGCTATGACCCCCCGACATCACGCGGTTCCGACCATCTGGGGTTCGACAACGCGGATCGGGAAGCCACCGTCGAGCTAGTT
>JAPUEI010000018.1:0-3025 GCA_027492675.1 Propionibacteriaceae bacterium
CCAGCGCAGACATCCTCACGGCCCAGGCCAACATTCCCGACAGGCTGGCGAAGCTCAAGGCGTCGCTGACCTCGATCTACACGACCGATGTGAAGCCCAAGCTGTCCTGATCCATCAGGGGTGAGAGCGGCGCACCACCGCCCTCACCCCACGAACCAATGAGCCGTATGATGAGGCTCGAACACGGGAGTCCGGAGACGCCGGGCTGAGAGGAAGGTCGCGACCTTCGACCGTCGAACCTGATCTGGGTCATGCCAGCGCAGGGAGGCATCTCGAGACGCCGCACGTCGGCATCACCCCGTGCCCACGAAAGGGGCACGAACCATGGCACAGACAGCAACACCCACCACGACGCCCGCCCGTACGTACGGCTGGCGCGTCGTCGACATCGTCGTCGCCGCCGTACTCGGCGTAGCGACCGGCGTCATCTTCGTCGGCTGGAATTTCGTCGGCGGCGCCGGCTACGAGGTCTTCAACGCCGTCACTCCGGGCCTCGGCGGCCTGGCCGTCGGCATCTGGCTGCTGGGCGGCGTGCTCGGCGGGCTGGTCATCCGCAAGCCCGGCGCTGCACTGGCCGTCGAGCTGCTGGCCGCGCTGGTCTCGGCGGCGATCGGCAACCAGTGGGGCATCACGACCCTCTACTCGGGCGTCGCCCAGGGCCTCGGCGCGGAGCTGATCTTCCTCGTCCTCGCCTACCGCCGCTGGGGCATCGTGCCCGCTGCGCTGGCCGGGGCGGGTGCAGGCGTCGGCGCCTGGGTGCTCGAGTTCGTGACCGGCAACATCGCGAAGTCCGCAGCCTTCAACCTCACGTACCTCGTCTGCCTCGCCATCTCCGGTGCCGTCCTGGCCGGCGGCGTCGGCTGGCTGCTCACCAAGGCGCTCGCCACTTCCGGGGCGCTGTCCCGGTTCGAGGCCGGCCGTGAGGCGCGAGCGGACGTCTGAGTTGGCCCCTGCCGAGGTACGGCTCGACGGCTGGGGCTGGCGTCACGCAGGACGCGCCGCATGGGCGGTGTCCGGCGTCACGCTGACCGTGCAGCCGGGCGAGCGCGTACTCCTCCTCGGTGCCTCCGGCGCCGGCAAATCGACGCTGCTGCACGCCCTCGCCGGGGTGCTCGGCAGCGCCGACGAGGGTGAGTCCACAGGGCTGCTCTCGATCGATGGGGAGCGGCCCCGTCCAGGCGGCGCAGGCCTGGTGATGCAGGATCCCGACGCCCAGACGATCCTCGCCCGCGTGGGCGACGACGTGGCGTTCGGCCTGGAGAACCAGTCAGTGCCGCGCGACGAGATCTGGCCGCGCGTACGGACCGCGCTGAGCTCCGTGGGCCTCGAGCTGCCGCTCGACCACAGCACCGAGCGGTTGTCCGGCGGCCAGCGGCAGCGGCTGGCGCTCGCTGGCGCCCTCGCGATGCACCCTGGACTGCTGCTGCTCGACGAGCCCACGGCCAACCTCGACCCAGAGGGCGTCGAGGAGGTACGGGACGCGGTCGCGCGCCTCGTCGAGGACCGGCTCACCACGCTTGTGGTCGTCGAGCACCGCCTCGACATCTGGCTGCCGCTGGTCGACCGGGTGGTGGTGGTCGCGGCTGGAGGAGGCGTGGCCGCCGACGGGCCTCCGGACAGGGTCTTCGCCGACCACGGCGCCGAGCTCGCCGCGATGGGGGCGTGGGTGCCGGGGATCGGGCACGGTCTCGTACCCCGTCCCACACCCACGACCGCCGACACCGCCCTGTCGGCCCGCGACCTGACGATCGGCTGGGAGCCGGGACGTGCTGTACGGACGGTGGCGGCGGTCGACCTCCCGGCCTGCCTCTCGACCACGCTCACCGGCGCGAACGGCAGCGGAAAGACCACGCTGGCGCTCACCCTGGCGGGGTTGATCCCCGCGCTGGCAGGCACGGTCACGGCGTCGGCCGCGATCAGCCCCGGGTCCCGTACCGACCCCGGCCGCTGGCGCTCCCGCGAACTGCTCACGCGCATCGGCACGGTCTTCCAGGACCCCGAGCACCAGTTCGTCGCCGCCACCGTCGCCGACGAGCTCGCGATCGGACTGCGCGCGCTGAAGCGGTCCGGGATCGACGCGACCGTCGCCGAGCTGCTCGAGCAGCTGCACCTCACCCGGCTCGCCAGGGCCAACCCGTTCACGCTCTCCGGGGGAGAGAAGCGCCGCCTCTCGGTGGGCACGGTGCTCGCGACCGGCCCCGCGGTGGTGTTCCTCGACGAGCCGACATTCGGCCAGGACCGGACGACGTGGGTCGACCTGGTCCGTCTCGTACAGGCCCAGGTCGATTCGGGCACCACCGTCGTCTCGGTCACCCACGACCGCGACTACCTGGCGCTGCTCGGCGAGAACCGGGTCCACCTCGAGGTCGTCCGGTGACGCCCCCTCACACGGCTCTCGACCGTACGAACCCGGTGACGCGCATCGCCGCGGCCGTGATCGTGTCGCTCCCCCTGTTGGTCACCCTCGACTGGGTCAGCGGGGCCACGATGGTCGCTCTCGTGCTCGTAGCCGCAGTGGCGCTCGGCTTCCCTCTTGGCTTCATCGCGCGGCGCGTCTGGCCGGTGCTCGCACTGGCACCGCTGGCGGCGCTCAACATGGCGCTGTACGGGCGGCCCGGCGGCGCGGTCCACGTCGACTGGTTCCTGGTCCACATCACCGACAACTCTCTCCGGCTGGCGGTCGCGGTGTTCCTGCGGGTGCTCGCGCTCGGTGTGCCGTCGCTGCTGTTGTTCACCGGCATCGACCCGACCGACCTCGCCGACGGACTCGCGCAGGTGTGGCGTCTGCCCGCCCGGTTCGTGCTGGGCGCGCTGGCAGGCTTCCGGCTGCTCACCCGGTTCGTCGATGACTGGCGGTCGCTGGCGCTGGCGCGTCGGGCGCGAGGCCTGGGCGACACGGGTGCTGTACGACGGTGGGCGACGATGGCGTTCGCCATGCTCGTGATCGCGATCCGCCGCGGCTCGAAGCTCGCGACCGCCATGGAGGCGCGCGGGTTCGGCACCGCCGAGCGCACCTGGGCGCGCC
>JAPUEI010000018.1:3125-6642 GCA_027492675.1 Propionibacteriaceae bacterium
GAGTCGAGGATCGCGCCGGCCTCGTCGAGGCGACCGAGAGCGACGTACGCCTCCGCGAGCAGCAGACCGAACCTGCCCTGCCGCGGCCCCGACCGGTACGCCTGCTCGAGCTTCTCGACCACATCGGCAACCCGCCCGGCTGAGAGGGCCGCGGTGGCGTACTCGATGAGCAGCGAGGGGTTCGGGTCCAGGTCGACCGCCTTCGCGAGCAGATCGACGCGGGTCGCCGGGTCGTCATCGGTGAGCGCGAGCGCACGGTACGCGAGGGCCGAGGGCGTCTCCGCCGCTGATGCCCGCCAGTACTTGCGCGCCCTGCGCGCCTTGCCGCGTGACAAGGCCAAGTAGCCCAGGTGCAGGTCACGCCCCGGGCTCGGGGGCACCTCCTCGAGCCGCGCGCGCCATCCCGGTCCATTGACCGGGGCGGCCGCGAGCACGGGTGCCTCCCCTGCCAGTACGGCGAGCCAAGGACGCTGCTCCTTGCCCAGCGACTCCGCCGGGAAGGGCGTGGCCGGATCCGCGGCGAGATCGCCCGCGGCGACGGCGAGCGCGCCCCAGCCGTCGCCGATCGCCTCGACCTCGGCCGGAGCGTCCTGCACCCGGGACAGGGCGTGGTCCGCCTCGGCGACCTTGGTGGCCCGTGGCGGGTTCAGGCCGGCCTTCCCGGTGAAGCTCAGCGGGCCGTACGCCTCCGTCCAGGTCCAGGTGTCGTTCGACGCGAGCGGAAGGTGGTGGAGCTGGGTCGGGCCGAGGCCGGCCTGGATCTCGCAGTACCGGCCGTTGCCACCCAGCCACGACTGCCAGGTCTCGCCGCCGGTCGAGGTCCCCCACACGAAGAGCTTGCGGCCGCGGAGTCGCGGCGTCGAGGTCTGCTGCATGCCGAGGCCCTTGGCGTCGACTGCAGCCACCCACGGTTCGTCGCTGCCGGCAAGGTCGCAGAACAGGTCGGACGCGTACGTCTGCGAGGCCGGGTCCAGCCGTCCCTGGGTCACGTTCACGACCGACAGGTCCTTGTAGCCCGACGACACACCCTGCGTGGCCGGAATCAGCACGCGCCCGCCCGCGACCTGAGGCACGGCGATCGTGGACCACCAGTACACCGGCACCACGCGGTCGTACGGATTGTGGAGCACGACCCGCACGTACAGATCCTCCGCGCCGTCGGGAAGCCACGCGTCAAGGCGCCATACCAGGCCCAGCATCCGCTCGTACGCCCACAGCCTGAGCACCTCGGAGTCCTGCGGCCCGGCGACCCGGCCGGCCGAGACCGGCGAGCTGGTGAGTGGCCAGTGGCCGGTGAAGCCGAGGTTCCACTCGACACCGCCCGAGAACCAGGCCTGACGCAGCGCGAGGTTGCCGTGCATCAACGCATCCGGCTGGTACAGCAGCTCTCGGCCGGCGACCTTGTCGTACAGCGTCCAGAGCCGACCCCCGAGGTCCAGCAGGAATGTCGCCTTCAGCCTGTCGTTCTCGAGCACCGCCACCCGCAGATCACGGGTCTCTACGGTGCGGTCGAACGAGTCCTGGGAGTCGTACGGCAGGACCGTCGGAAACCGGTCGACGTAGCCGGCCCGTCCACCCAGAACCTCCCAGTCCGACGAGCTCACCGGACGCGCGCCCCCGGCATCGAGGATGGGAAGTTTGTTGCCTTGCCCGGGCCCAGCGATGGGCGTGGGCAGCGTCGTGAACGTCAGCACAAGGTCAGGCTAGCGACCACGGACCCCGCCCGACACGTTCGTCGTCATCTGCTGGATCCCCGCCGGGTCTCGACCGTTCATCGAGCGACCCCGATAGGCTCAGGATCCATGAGCAACCTCCCCTTTGCACTGCCCGATATCGGTGAGGCGGAGATCGCCGCTGTGGTCGAGGTGCTGCGATCCGGATGGTTGACCACGGGCCCGACGACGAAGGCGTTCGAGACGGAGTTCGCGGACGTGGTCGGAGCCGAGAACGCCGTCGCCGTGAACTCCGCGACCTCGGGCCTCCACCTCGCGTACGAAGCCCTCGGCGTCACCGCCGGCGACCAGGTGATCATGCCGACCTGGACGTTCACGGCGACCGCCGAGGCGGTGCGCTACCTGGGCGCGGACCCGGTCTTCGTCGACATCGATCCGAGGACGTACGGGATCGACCTGAACGCTGCCGACGCCGCCGTCACGGATCGCTCAGCCCTCTTCGTCCCCGTCCACTTCGGCGGACTGCCCGTGCCCGACAGCGCGGTGAGCGCGTTCGCCGATCGTCACGACCTGGCCGTCGTCGAGGACGCCGCCCACTCGTTCCCGGTCGTCAACGAGGGCAAGCAGGTCGGCCATCACGGCCACGCGGCGACGGTGTTCAGCTTCTACGCGACCAAGACGATCACCACCGGCGAGGGCGGCATGGTGACCACCCCGGATGCCACGCTGGCGCAGCGTATGCGCACGATGCGGCTACACGGCATCAGCCGCGACATCTTCAACCGCTACACGGATGTCTCGCAGCGCAGCTGGTTCTACGAGGTCGTCGCGCCGGGCTACAAGTACAACATGACCGACGTCGCGGCCGCCCTGGGACGGGTGCAGCTGACGCGGGCGCAGGAGTTCCTCGCGCGGCGCAGCGCGATCGCGGCGAGGTACGACGAGGGCCTGGCCGGACTGCCGCTCACGCTGCCCGCGCACGCACCGGAAGGCTCGTCGCACGCCTGGCACCTGTACGTGGTGAGCGTGCCCGACGGCTCGGCCCGCACGCGCGACCAGGTCGTCGACGCGCTCACCGAGAAGGGCATCGGCACGTCGCTGCACTTCATCCCGCTCCACCTGCAGCCGTACTGGCGGGACACGTACAAGCTGCGGCCCGAGCAGTTCCCGGTCGCCAGCGATCTGTACGAGCGGACGTTCAGCCTGCCGATCTACACGCGCATGACCGATGCCGACGTCGACCGTGTCATCGAAGCGCTCTGGACGATCCTGGGCCGCTGATGGCCGACGCCAAGCGGGTCTTCGACGCGGCGGTCTCCGGCGCTGCGCTGGTGGTGCTCTCGCCGGTGCTCGCGGTGTGCGCGATCGCTGTGGTCGTCGACAACCCGGGCCCCGCGCTGTTCCGGCAGACGCGGGTCGGGCTGGGCGGGGAGGAGTTCCAGATCCTCAAGTTCCGGTCGATGCGCCAGGGCGACGGGCTGCAGATCACGGCGGGTACGGACTCGCGGATCACCCGCGTCGGGAAGGTCCTGCGCGCCACGAAGCTGGACGAGCTGCCGCAGTTGGTGAACGTCGTGCGCGGCGACATGTCGCTGGTGGGACCGCGTCCCGAGGTGCCGAAGTACGTCGATCAGTGGCCCGCAGACGCCCGCGCCGAGATCCTGTCGGTCCGCCCCGGCATCACAGACCCGGGCAGCATCGCGTTCCGCCACGAGGAGGTCGAACTCGCGGCCGCCGCTGACCCGGAACGCCACTACGTCGACGTGATCCTCCCGAAGAAGGTGGCGCTGTACGTGGGGTACGTACGAAGCCGTACCTTCTTCGGCGACCTCGCGCTGATCTTC
>JAPUEI010000018.1:6742-25396 GCA_027492675.1 Propionibacteriaceae bacterium
CGAGAGACTCGCAGCCCCTTGGCAAGGCAAGACGTGCTTGGCAATGCACCAGCCCCTTGCCAAGCGCGCCTGGCATTGCCAAGCGGAGAGGAGCCGGCCGACACCACCCTCAAGGAGCACGACGGCTGATCAGCGCAGACCGCTCCACTGCTTGTGGCGACGTACGGTCGAGACGATGAAGTCGACGACCCGCTGAGAGCAGTTGCCGATCTGGTAGTCGTCGGGCACGACGATCGGCTCGCCGCGCATCGCCAGGCCAACGGCCTCGATGACGTTCTCCGGGTCGAGGCCGGTCATGATGATCGCGCCCGTGTCGAGGGCCTCGGGACGCTCGATGGCGTCGCGCAGCGTGACCGCGGGGAAGCCGAGCAGGCTCGACTCCTCGGCGATCGTGCCCGAGTCCGACAGCACGCACGCCGCGTTGAGCTGGAGCTTGTTGTAGTCCAGGAACCCCAGCGGCGGGTGGAACGTGACGCCCTCCAGCGTGCGGCCCAGGGCGTCGAGGCGCTTGCGAGTACGGGGATGGGTCGACACGAGGATCGGCTTGCCGTACGTCTGAAACACCTTCGCCAGGCAGTCCAGCAGCGGGTCCAGGCGCTCGGGCGAGTCGACGTTCTCCTCGCGGTGGGCGGAGACGAGGAAGTACGAGCCGGGCTCGAGCCCCAGCCGTACCAGCACGTCGGACGCCTCGATCGCCTCGCGGTGGGCCTCGAGCACCTCCTTCATCGGCGACCCGGTCTTGATGATCCGGCGCGGCTGGAGGCCCTCGGCGAGGAGGTTGCGGCGGGCGTGCTCGGTGTAGACGAGGTTGTAGTCGGCGACATGGTCAACGAGGCGGCGGTTGGTCTCCTCGGGGACGTTCTCGTCGAAACACCGGTTGCCGGCCTCCATGTGGTACACCGGCACGCGCATCCGCTTCGCCATCACCGCGGCCAGGCACGAGTTGGTGTCGCCCAGCACCAGGACGGCGTCCGGCGCGTAGTCGCGGATCGCCTGCTCCGTACCCGTCAGCACGTCGCCGAGCACCTGCCCCAGCGAGTCCGTACGCACGTTCATCAGCCGGTCCGGCAGGCGAAGCCCCAGGTCGGCGAAGAAGACCTCGTTGAGCAGGGGGTCGTAGTTCTGGCCGGTATGTACGAGGACGTGGTCGAGCGACTCGTCCAGCCTCTTCATCACCGCGGACAGCCGGATGATCTCCGGACGAGTCCCCACCACCGTCATCACACGCGTCACGGGTTCATCCTCCCATCCGGACCCCGCCACCGTGCGTACCTCGGTCCGAGCCACTCGCCACCGCCGGTTCATCATGTGAAGTAGGCGAGTTGGTGGATCTCATGGCGGGTTCGCCGTGGGAAGCCGCGAGTCACCCACTTAACATGATGAACCGCAGTCAGCGGCCTGGGCCCCAGCCCGGGGAGCATGGGTGACCGGAGCCGTCCATCAATGATCCAGGTCGATCCCAGTGTCAAAGACGCACGTTCTGCCAGTACGTATCCGGGGCGTCCGGGTCGTACAGCTCGTTGGTCCAGAACAGCGTCGTCGCCTCGCCGTCAAGAGCGGTGATGTTGTGGGTCCACATCGTCGGCATGTCGATCGCGACCGGGTCGTCGCCGCTCACCACGAACGAGACGACCTCATCGGTACACATCTTCCGCAGCGCGATCTCAGCCTTGCCCGCGAGCACCACGAAGCGCTCGATCTTGCGCAGGTGGAAGTGCTCGCCGCGCGTGAAGCCGGAGTTCGTCGTCGACACGAACACCTGGCCGCCCGCGCCGTGGCTCCGGATCGACTCGACCAGCCGACCGCGCTGGTCCGACCGCGGGGCGAGCGACAACGGGTACGCCGCCGGGAACAGCGCCGCTCTGTACGTGTTGAACAGGTCCAGCCGGAACGGGTCCGTGACGTCCGGCACGTCGGCGCCGCGGTAGATCTCGCGGAACTCCGCCAGCGTCTCCCACACCTGCGCGACCGACGTCTCGTGCGGCTCCGGCGACACCACCCCCGACGTCGCCAGCCCGTCGAGCAGCGCTTGCGCCGCCCCCTGCGCGTGCAGCAGCCCGATCGGCCGGTCGGCGATGGAGCCCGGTGTCTCCCCGGCCGCCGCCGCCGCGACGAACGTCGCCACGAACGAGTTGTACGCGGGTCGCCCGTGCTCACCGAACAGGTTCGGCAGCCGTACATCGGTGAAGCCGGTCCCCCACGCCGCGCAGGCCTCCGCGAGCACCTCGGCTGCACCGGCCTTGCCAAGGGCGTACGGGCTGCCGTTGCCGACCTGGATCGAGTTCGCGTACACCACGGGCACTCGAGCCGACCCCACCGCCGCCACCAGATCGCGGGCCAGCGCGATGTTGCCGTCACGTACGACCTCGTCGGTGTCCCGGTTGATGCCGGCGATGTGGATCACGGCGTCGACGCCGCTCACCAGCTCGGCCAGCCGCGGCCAGTCGGCCTGCGCCACGGGCACGATCTCCAGGTCGGGACGCGTCGCGAACGCCCGTACCCTCAGGTGCCAGCCCAGGAACCCGTCGGCTCCGGTGACAGCGATCTTCACAGGCCCGCCTCGGCCGCCGCCCGTACCTCCGGCACCGTCAACAGCAGCGCCTTCGTCGCCTCCAGGTCGAGCTGAGTGGTGTTCGCGCTCGTGAAGTCCACGTCTCGCGGAATCCGGCGGTCGCCCTCGTCGAAGTACAGCTCGTACTGCAGCCCGCGCGCATCCAGCGGTACGCGGAAGTAGTCGCCCTGGTCGTCGGCCTTCACCATCTCCTCGACGCTCAGCAACGACTCGTGCAGCTTCTCGCCGTGCCGCGATCCGATCACCGACAGCTCGGGGTCGTCGACGCCCATCACGGACGCCACCGCGCGCGCGAGGATCTCGACCGTCGTCGCCGGCGCCTTCTTGACGAACAGGTCGCCGGTCGTGGCGTGCGTGAAGGCGTGGAGTACGAGGTCGACGGAGTCGTCCAGGCTCATGAGGAACCGGGTCATCGTCGGCTCGGTCAGCGTGAGCGGCTTGCCGGCCCGCAGCTGCTCGATGAACAGCGGGATCACCGAGCCCCGCGAGTACATGACGTTGCCGTACCGGGTGACGGCCACCGTCATGTGCGAGGCCGGGTGGTTGCGGGCGAACGCCTGCGCGGTCTTCTCCATCAGGGCCTTGCTCATGCCCATCGCGTTCACCGGGTAGACGGCCTTGTCGGTCGAGAGCACGACCAGGGACCGTACGCCCGCGGCCGCGGCAGCTTCGATCACGTGGTGGCTACCGGTGACGTTGGTCAGCACGGCCTGCTGCGGGAAGAACTCGCAGCTCGGCACCTGCTTCAGCGCCGCGGCGTGGAACACGAAGTCGGCGCCCTCCATGGGGGCTTCGAGGCTGTTGCGGTCACGTACGTCACCCAGGAAGTACCGCATCCGCTCGTCGGCGAACACCCGCCGCATCGCGTCCTGCTTGGCCTCGTCGCGGCTCAGCACGTTGACCTGCGCCACGCCGTGATCGAGCAGGTGGCGCGCCATCGTCGACCCGAACGAGCCCGTACCGCCCGTGATCGTGACGACCTTGCCCGTCACGTCGGTGGTCTCGATCTCCGCGCGCTGGATGGTGTCTGTCATGAGCGGCCCTTCCTCTTGGCCGACCGCAGGATGTCGGTCAGGCGGGCGCCGCCGATCGCCGACGACATCTCCCGCTCGTACAGCTCCCGGCCCTTCTCGCCCATCCCGCGCAGCATATCGGCGCCCGCCGCCTTGGCCCTGCGCAACGTGGCGGCCACGTCAGCGGGGTCGTCGGGCGACGCCGAGAACCCTGCCCCGGCAGCGGTCACGACGTCGGCGGGGTCGCCGGCAGCGACGACGAGTACGGGGTGGGCGCCGGCCAGCAGCGACGGGATCTTGCTCGGCATGTTGACGCGGAACAGCGGGGTGTCGCTGATGCACACCAGCTGCAGGTCGGCGGCGGCCAGCAGCCCGGGCATCGTGGCCATCGGGCGGCGACCGAGGAAGTGGACGCGGTCGGTGACGCCGAGGTCCACGGCCAGAGCCCGCAGCCGCTCACCGTCGATGCCGTCCCCCAGCGTGACGATGTGGATCCGCTCGTCGGGGTCCAGCAGCGCAGCCGCCTCGACGAGCACGCCGAGCCCCTGGGCGGAGCCGTGCGCGCCCGCGTACATCGCCACGAAGTCGTCGGGCCCCAGGCCCAGCTCGGCGCGCAGCGTGGGGTCAGCCGGAGTCGTACCCCCGAAAAGCGACTCGTCCACCCAGTTGTAGACCAGGCTGATCTTCTCCGGCGGCACGCCGCGGTCGACGAGGACCTGCTTCATCGACGGGCTGAGCACGGTGACGTGGCTCGCCAGCCTGTACGACCATTTCGCGAACGAGCCCATGATCGCGTTCGCCAGCCTGTACAGCGGCCCTGACGTGAGGAACCCGGACGCGAACACGGAGTCGGGCCACAGGTCCTGGATCATCGTCACGTACGGGGTCCGGAACAGCACCCGCGCCACCATCGGCGCGAGGTTCGCGGTGACCGGCGAGGAGTACACGACCGCGAGGCCGGCACGGCGAATGTCACCGACGCCGTAGTACGTGCTCGACAGGGCCCAACTCGCGAGGTTGATCATCCGACCGGCCGCGCGGGCATCGTGGCTCGGGTACAGCGGCGTACGCCTGACCTCGATCCCCCCGATCTCCTCCCGGGAGGCCCGGCTCGCGTCGTACCCCTCGGGCACGACCCCCGTCGGATAGTTCGGCACGCCGGTCAGCACGGTCACGTCCCAGCCGATGCGCTCCAGTTCCTCGGCGACCCAGCACGCCACCCCGACGTTCTCGGGGTGGTACCACTGGCTGACGTAGCAGACCTGCTCGCGCATGGGGACCAGTCTGCCGCCTCGCGTCGGCGTGCCGTGCCGAGGGGCACGCGACCACATCCGAGTTTCGGAGGTCCAGATGCGCAGAACCGCCCGAAATCCGGGCATTCACGCCATCTGGACGGTCAGAACTCGGATCGGTCCGAACAAAGCCCCTCGAAACCGCGGATCAACCAGGCGTACCCCCGCCGATAGGGTGGTTGCCATGCAGGTGGCCGCCGCGATCGTGTCGTACAACCCCACGTCCGCGCTGTCCCGGCTGGTCGCGGTGCTGGTCGCTGCGGGGATCGGCGTGGAGATCGTGGACAACGCCTCGGCCACGGGCCTCGAGCACCTGGACGCGTGCCGTGAGGCGGGCGCGACGATCACCACCCTGGGATCGAACACTGGGGTCGCCGGGGCGTTGGCGGCCGCTCTCCACACCACGACCGCCGACTGGCTGCTCACGCTCGACCAGGACAGCGTGCTCACGGCCGAGACCCTCACGGCGATCACGACGAGCACAGCCCTGCAAAGCAGCCGTACCGCGATCGTCGCCCCGGTCGTGCTCGACGCCGAGACGGCCGCGTCGCTGCAGGGCGACCCGACCAGGACGAGCCCGTACGAGACCGACCGGGTCATCACGTCCGGTGCGCTCTGCCGCGTCGAGGCGCTGAAGGCGGTGGGCGGGTTCCGTACGGACCTGGTGATCGACTTCGTCGACTGGGACCTGTGCGTACGACTCGGGGCTGCGGGATGGGGCTTCACGATCGAGCCCGCCGCGATCCTGGAGCACTCGATCGGCCGCTCCACCCGACACCACGTGCCGCTGCTCGGCGAGGTCACGACGACCAACCACACCCCGGACCGGCAGTACTACAAGTACCGCAACTACCTCCTGCTCGCCCGCGCCGGCGAACTCGGGAGCGATCTGCGCTGGACCGCCCGTACCGCCCTCGGCCTCGGTCTCGGCGTCGCGAAGGTGGTCGCGTTCGAAGACGACAAGGGCGCCAAGCTGCGCGCGATGACTGAGGGTGTACGGGACGGGGTTGCTGGACGAGGCGGGAAGCGCCCTGGCGACTCCCCCCGGATCCCCGAGGAGCGGGTGCGCGAAGCGCGGCAGCCCCTTGACGGGCGACGTCCCGTGTCGGTGTGCATGGCCACGTACAACGGTGAGCGGTACCTGCGGACCCAGCTGGACTCGATCCTCACCCAGCTCGGTGATGACGACGAGCTGCTCATCCAGGACGACGGCTCGAGCGACGAGACGCTGAGCATCATCGACGCGTACGACGACCCCCGCATCGTCGTCGCCCACAACGCGACGAACCTCGGCGTCATCGGCACCTTCGAGCGCTGCCTGCAGCGAGCCAGCCACGACATCGTGTTCCTGTCCGACCAGGACGACGAGTGGCTGCCGGGCAAGGTCGACGCCGTGGTCGCGGCGTTCGCCGATCCCGCCGTGACAGGCATCGTCACCGAGGCGGTCATCGTGGACGGCGACGGCGTCCGCACCGACGATTCGTACTTCGCCCACGCCCATAGCGGCCCCGGCGTCGTCCACAACTTCGTGAAGAACTCGTACCTCGGCTGCTGCCTCGCCATCCGGCGCGACGTGGTCGACGTGGCGGTGCCGTTCCCCCTGTCCGTCCGCACCCACGACGGCTGGATCGGCATCACCGCCGACATGATGGGCGACGTGGTGTTCCTGCCAACGCCGTACCTGCTCTACCGCCGCCACGGCAACAACCTCAGCCAGATGACGCGGTTCGGGCCGGTCGACATCGTCCGACGCCGACTGGCCCTCGCCGCTCACCTGGCGCGCATCACCCCCGACGTGCTCAGGCGGCGCGCCGGTCAGGCTGGCTGACCGGGCCCCACGCCTGAGGCATCGGCGCGACCGGAGCCAGCTCGACTGCCGCTGGGCCGGCGATCGCAGCCGGGCCGCTGACGGGACCGGTGTGCGTACGGGCTGCGTCGCGGAGCGCCGACAGCACCATGAGCGTGATCAGCACCGCGACACTCACGACCGCGAGCACGATGTGGGCGGTGACGTCCTCGGAGGTGTCCCACAGGTAGTGCAGGCCGACGGCCGCAACGAACGACGCGACCAGCCCGGTGATCGCGAACCGCTTGCGCGGCGTGGCGCCGATCCTCCACAGCGCCCAACCGACCAGACCGCTCCACGCGACATGGCTCGCGGGCGCCAGCAGAGCGCGCAGCTGCAGGGTGTCCTGCATCGCGGCCAGGCCACCGCCGCGCGACACGAGCGCGTAGAACGCGTACCCCATCGTCTCCAGCACGGCGAACCCGGCGCCCGCGGCAATGCCGAGCGCGAGACCGGCGCCGGCTGTCCGTCGACGGGCGACGAGGAACACGGCCAGGGGTACGAGCATCTTGGCGAGCTCTTCGACGACCGCGACCCCCAGGTACAGCTGCGAGCCGGTGCCCGTGAACGAGCTCTCGATCGCGCCGGCCAGCGTCACTCCGATGATGCCTGCCGTCACCGCCGTACCGATGATCAGCCCACCGTGCCCTTCGAGCCCGCGCCCGATCGCGTACTCCAGCAGCAGCACCGTCGCCGGCACCGTCACCGAGCCGATGAGCAGCAGCGTCGGGAAGAAGAGCACGTTCTGGGTGTCGAGCATCGTCTGGTTGACGAGGGCGTACGAGACCAGGCCGCCCAGGAGCACCACCAACCAGCCGAGTCGGCGCCACCAGCTGTGCCGGGCCACGACGGTCTGCACGGGCGGGTACGCGGGAGCGACCGCCCCAGAAGGCGCCGTGTCGAGACGTGCGGTGTCGAAGGGCGCTGGGGCGATAGGTGCTGCGACGAGAGGTGCGGTCTGTGCGGAGGCGATCGCGGGCACCACCCCGTACTCCTGCCAGAACCTCCACCCCGCCGGCGCCGGGCCCCATGCCGCGGGCGGTTGCCAGCCCTCGGACGGGACCCACCCTGCAGGAGGCGTCGGCCACGTGGGCGGCGCCACGAAACGTGTGCTCATCTCGGATCTCCTTCGCTCACCACCGACGCTAGGAACGCACCCTGTGCGCCACCTGTACGGGCTCAATGCGTTCGGTCAGTCCTCCTGAGCGACGACCCGTGCCGACGCCACGCCCCTCTGTCGCCCCACCCTCCCTCCGACCGGACCCAACGGGACCGGAGCCACCCGCCCCAACCGACCCGACCCGACCCGACCGACCCCACACCCCACCCGTCGACCCCACACCCCTAGCCTCACGCCACACCCCACCAGTGGGGTGTGGCATCGCACGTGGGGTGTGGCGTCACAGAGGCCGGGCACAGCACAGCGCCCCGGGCCGAAGCTCGGGGCGCTGTGGGTACGGCTGCTACTCGGCGGCCTCACCGTGGCCGGCAAGTTCCGCCATCGGGCTGTCGGGCAGGTGCTTCTCGGTGCCGGTGAACGTGAACGCCGACTCGGAGCCCTCGGGCGCCACGTCGACGAGCACGATCTGTCCGGGCCGCAGCTCTCCGAAGAGGATCTTCTCGGCGAGCGAGTCCTCCACGTCGCGCTGCAGGGCTCGACGCAGAGGTCGCGCACCGAGGATCGGGTCGAAGCCACGCTTGGCGACCAGCGACTTGGCAGCGGGCGTCAGCTCGATACCCATGTCGCGGTCCTTGAGGCGGGACTCGATCTGGCTGACCAGCAGGTCGACGATCTGCTCGATCTCGGGCTGCGAGAGCTGGTGGAACACCACGATCTCGTCGACGCGGTTCAGGAACTCCGGACGGAAGTGCTGCTTGAGCTCGTCGGAGACCTTCGCCTTCATCTTCTCGTAGTTGCTTTCGGCGTCCCCGCCCTGGTTGAAGCCGAGGTTCACCGCCTTCGAGATGTCGCGAGTGCCGAGGTTCGTCGTCATGACGATCACGGTGTTCTTGAAGTCCACGACCCGACCTTGCGCATCCGTGAGCCGACCCTCGTCGAGGATCTGGAGCAGCGAGTTGAAGATGTCGGGATGTGCCTTCTCGATCTCGTCGAAGAGCACCACGGAGAATGGCTTACGGCGCACCTTCTCGGTGAGCTGACCGCCCTCTTCGTACCCCACGTATCCGGGCGGCGAACCGAACATCCGAGAGGCCGTGTGCTTTTCCGAGTACTCACTCATATCGAGCGTGATGAGCGCATCCTCGTCACCGAACAAGAACTCCGTGAGCGCCTTGGTGAGCTCGGTCTTTCCGACGCCGGAAGGACCGGCGAAGATGAACGACCCGGACGGGCGCTTGGGGTCCTTCAGACCAGCACGAGTACGACGGATCGAGCGCGACAGCGCCTTCACCGCATCCTGCTGGCCGATGATGCGCTGAGCGATCTCGTCCTCCATGTGGAGAAGCCGTGCCGACTCCTCCTCGGTCAACTTGAACACCGGGATTCCGGTGGCCGAGCTGAGCACCTCGGCGATCTGCTCCTCGTCGACCTCGGCGGCCACGTCCTGGTCGCCGACCTTCCAGGCCTGCTCCTTCTCGGCGCGCTGCGCGAGCAGCTTCTTCTCCTGGTCGCGGAGACCCGCGGCCCGCTCGAAGTCCTGCGCGTCGATCGCGGCCTCCTTCTCGAGGCGTACGGAAGCGATCCGCTCGTCGAACTCACGCAGGTCCGGCGGAGCGGTCATGCGCTTGATCCGCAGGCGAGCCCCGGCCTCGTCGATCAGGTCGATCGCCTTGTCCGGGAGGAACCGGTCGGAGATGTAGCGGTCGGCCAACTGTGCGGCCGCCGCGAGCGCCTCGTCGGTGATCGTGATCCGGTGGTGCGCCTCGTAGCGGTCACGCAGCCCGCGGAGGATGTCGATCGTCATCGCGATCGACGGCTCAGCGACCTGGATCGGCTGGAAGCGGCGCTCCAGCGCGGCGTCCTTCTCGATGTGCTTGCGGTATTCGTCGAGGGTCGTCGCGCCGATCGTCTGCAGCTCGCCACGCGCCAGCATCGGCTTGAGGATCGAGGCCGCGTCGATGGCGCCCTCGGCCGCGCCCGCACCCACCAGGGTGTGGATCTCGTCGATGAACAGCATGACGTCGCCGCGCGTCTTGATCTCGGCGAGCACCTTGCGCAGCCGCTCCTCGAAGTCGCCGCGGTAGCGGGACCCGGCCACCAAGGCACCGAGGTCGAGGGTGTAGATCTGCTTGTCGCGCAGGGTTTCGGGGACATCGCCGCGGACGATCGCCTGCGACAGTCCCTCGACGACGGCGGTCTTGCCGACGCCGGGCTCACCGATCAGAACGGGGTTGTTCTTGGTACGGCGCGAGAGCACCGTCATCACCCGCTCGATCTCCTTCTCACGCCCGATGACCGGGTCGAGCTTGTTCTCCCGAGCGAGCTGGGTGAGGTTGCGACCGAACTGATCGAGCACCTTGGACGTCGGGGACTGCGGCCCCACCTCCGGCGCACCAGCCGTGGTCGACTCCTTGCCGGCCTGGAAGCCGCTGAGGAGCTGCAACACCTGCGTACGGACCCGGTTGAGGTCGGCGCCCAACTTGATGAGCACCTGGGCCGCGACGCCCTCGCCTTCGCGAATCAGCCCGAGCAGGATGTGCTCGGTGCCGATGTAGGTGTGGTTGATCTGGAGCGCTTCGCGCAGGGAGAGCTCGAGCACCTTCTTGGCGCGCGGCGTGAACGGGATGTGCCCCGTCGGCGCCTGCTGGCCGTGGCCGATGATCTCCTCGACCTGCTCACGGACGGCCTCGAGCGAGATGCCGAGCGACTCAAGGGCCTTGGCCGCTACACCTTCTCCCTCGTGGATCAGGCCCAGCAGCAGGTGCTCGGTCCCGATGTAGTTGTGGTTGAGCATGCGAGCTTCGTCCTGCGCCAGCACAACGACTCGTCTGGCGCGGTCAGTGAACCGCTCGAACATCGACACCTTCTTCTCCTCTCGGGAGCCACGGAGCTCCCACGACCCGGCCCCACGTGAATCCCACGTGTGTGCCGTCGGTACGCCTCAGTCTAGGCAACGATCCCAGCGACAAGGCGTGTTCCGTCGTTCGCTGACAGCGCATCCCCCTGACGTACGTGCTCGGACAACAGCGCAGGGGCCGGGAATCATCCCGGCCCCTGCGCTCGTGCAGATGCTTCGACGGCTCAGTGAGCGTCTTCGAAGGCCTTGCGGATCTCCGCGGAGACCCGACCGCGGTCGCTGACCTGCATGCCCTTGGCACGCGCCCAGGCGCGGATCTCGTTCGCGTTCGAACCGGCGCTCTTGGGCGCGCGGCCGCTGCTCTTCCGACCGCCGGTGCGGCGAGCGTGACCGACCCACGGGGCGAGGGCGGTACGCAGCTTCTCGGCGTTGGCAGCTGAAAGATCGATTTCGTAGCTCACGCCGTCCAGCGCGAAACTGACGCTCTCAGCAGCAGCGGTGCCGTCCACGTCGTCTTCCAGTACCACCGTCATCTTCTGGACCATATGTTCTCCCCGAGCTGTTCCATGAGTTGTCGTCCGGCCATCGTCCGACCTCGGCCCACAATATGCATAGTCAGTGAGGAATGCAACATATCTGGCGCGCCCCAATCAAAGCCCAAACTGAACAAATCTTGTCACACCGGCGTGTCAAATATTGTCAATATCCTTGGTACTGTTCGGAGGCTCGGTGCGGTCCCTTCCGTGAGCCGCGCCGCCAACCTGCACCACATCGCGCTCCGATCAGGCAGGATACATACGAAGGAGGGATCCACCGTGGGCAGAGATCGAGCCAGTATCAAGGATGTCGCGCGCGTAGCGGGCGTATCGGTCGGCACCGTGTCCAACGTGCTCAACCGGCCGGATTTCGTCTCCGAGACGACCCGCACGCGCGTCCAGGACGCGATGAGCGAACTCGGATTCGTACGCAACGCCACGGCCAGACAACTGCGGGCAGGACACTCCCTCACCGTCGGTGTCGTCGTGATGGACCTCGCGAATCCTTTCTACACAGGAATCATTCGCGGCATCGAGGACCGACTCGCAGAGGACGACAACCTGCTGATGCTGTGCAGTTCCGATGAGAACGCTGAGCGTGAGTCACGCTATCTGCGGCAGTTCGCGGAACAAGGTGTACGCGGCATCCTGATCACCCCTTTCGGGAGCTCCAGTGAGCGACTGAAGGTGCTGTCCGACCTGCAGATCCCCGTGGTGCTCCTCGACACCCACAGCCCTGATCTCGCGTGCGTGAGCGTGGACAACGTGAAGGGCGGCCGGCTCGCCGTCGGACACCTGTTGGAGCGCGGGCACCGAAGAATCGCCCTGCTCAACGGCCCGATCGAGCTGCAGCAGTGCCGTGACCGTTCCGCGGGCACGACGGCTGCGGTGTACGAGGCGGGGCTGGACCCGTCGGACATCGTGATCGAGATCGCCCTGCCTGACCTCACCAGCGACGCGGGCGCTGCGGCGATCCGCGAGTTGCTGGACACGGTCGACACGCCCCCGACAGCCGTCTTCTGCGTCAACGACACCGTCGCCATGGGCGTCTTGCGGGTGCTGCGAGAGCGCGGGATCGAGGTGCCCCAGGACATGGCGGTGGTGGGCTACGACGACGTGCCGATCATCAGCGAGCTCCGTACTCCCTTGACCTCCGTGCGACAGCCCATGCACGACATCGGCTGGAATGCCGCGGACCTGCTGCTCACCGGGTCGGTCAGACACATCCGCTTCTCGCCGGAGCTCGTGGTCAGGGCGTCGTCGGACTACCGGCGGTGATCACCTTCGTCCTGGGGGCCCCGCTGGGAGCCTCCTCGGCGGAACGCGTCCACCTCGACCTCGGGCCCGATCACCCCAGCCGCAGCGGCCTGGTCGAGGTCGCATGCCGTACGGATGCGGGCGTGATCACGAGTGCCGAGATCCTGCCCGGGGCAGGCCACAGATCCGCGGAGAAGCTGTTCGAGGTGCGCGACTATCGACAGGTGCTCGCCCTCGCGAACCGCCACGACTGGCAGGCTCCGTTCGTCGGCGAGCTCGGCGTCGTACAGACCATCGAGTCGGCGCTCCACCTCGTTCCGCCACCGCGCGCGACCCGGATCCGTACGGTGCTGGCCGAGCACGCCCGCCTCCACAGCCACCTCGGCAGTCTCTCCGCGGTGCCGGCCGTCCTCGCGCCGGACGCCGGCCTCGCTCAGGCATTGCACGTCGCGCGCGAGGCTCTGCGCGAGCAGCTCGCCGTGCTGACGGGCAACCGCGTGCACCCCATGGTCTGCCGCCTGGGTGGGCTCGCCGCCGACCCGGACGTCTCCTGGCTGGACGCGGAGGAGGAGCTGGCGCACCGCATCGCGCCCCTCGGAGCCGCCGTGCGCGCGCGGATCGTCGCGGCCGACCTGCCCCGTGACATCGCCGTGATCGACCCCGAGATCGCCCGGACGTACGGGGTGACGGGCCCTGCGGCACGGGCGGCGGGTGTCGAGTCTGACCTTCGCCGTACGGACCCCGTCTACGCCGAGCTCACCGCCGAGCTCGGCACGGTCGTGACGGACACCCGCGGTGACGCGAAAGCACGCCTTCTGACATGGGCCGACGAGCTCACGGCGACGGCCGCGCTGCTCGGAGCCGCCGTCGACGGCGCCCGACGGACGGACGGGCCGGTGTCGGTGAAGCTGCCCAAGGTGCTCCGGGTGCCCGTCGGCGACACGTACCACGCCGTGGAAGCGCCCCTCGGACACGCTGGCTGGTGGCTGGTCTCCCGTGGCGAGAAGGTGCCCTGGCGGCTCAAGCTCCGTACGCCGAGCATGGCGAACATGGCGGCGCTGGAGGCCGTACTCCCCGGAACGGCCGTGGACGACCTGCCGCTGGCCGTCGCGTCAGTGGGCTACGTCGCGGGCGACCTCGCGAAATGACGCTCAGAACGATCTGAGCGCCGCGCCCCATCCGGGCACGGCGCTCAGCGGCATACGGGTAGTGCTTCCGTGAAAGTCTCAGGCCTGCTTCCAGACCGGCGTAGCCGGGCTCTGCGCCTCGAACTGCGTGAGTTCAGCGACGGAGGGCAGCTCGTCGGTGTGCCACACGGCCTCGCGCTCGGGGCGCTGCACGCGACGCGGCAGGCTGAGCACCTCGGCGGAGCCCGATACGGCATGGTCTTCCAGCCGGCTGACGCGACCGATCAGCATCGTGACGTGACCGGCGAGCTCGTCGCGTTCCACCCGCGCAGCGGCGAGGTCGCCGCGCATCGCGGACATCACGCGGATCTGCTCGGTGATCAGGCGGTTCCGCTCGATGACCTCGGTGCGGGTGATGGACAGGTCGGAGCGGGTCGCGGTGAGCGTCTCGGCGAGCACCGAGTTCCGCTTGCGCAGCACCTCACGCACGATCGTGGCCGACTGGCGGGTCTCGAAGAGCAGTTCCTGGTGGTGGTTCTCGGCCGCGAGGAGCTGGCCATGAGCCTCGATCCGGGCCTCGACCACCTCCTTCCACGCGGCGCGTACGGCGATGATCGCGGCGATGGCGAGGACGACGAGCCCGATGCGGGCGAACCACATGCTGCCGAAGAGAGCGGAGGTGGCGAAGGCGCAGCCGACGGCAAGGGCAACCTCGGACATGCGGCGTTGCGGTGAGATCGGTTGTGAGCGCTGTGGGGAAGTCACGGGGGAAGTCACGCGCGTCAGCGTATGACCGCTCGAGCGAGCCACGCGTGAGGCGCGGCTACGTGTCGGGCTTTTCGTCGTCGTCCGGTGTACGGCAGGCACGCTCCAGCGCCAGACCCGCGACGAGGACGGCGACGGAGGCCACGGTCGACACCAGGCCGATGGTCAGCCGCTGCCTCGGCAGGGGCGCGTCCAGGTGTCCCACGCTGAACAGGGCGAACGCGAGGTAGCCGCCGGTGAGCAGAGAGCCCCCGATCAGCATGGCCTTGGCGATGGCCAGCGTCACCAACGATCGCATCGGGTCCTGCGGCTGGCGGACGACGTGGTTCCGCAGGTACGTCACCCGCGCCAGCACGGTCGCCGCCACGGCGCCGACGAACAGCAGTACGGGCGTCGACCAGGGCACGGTGGGCACGGTCAGCTCGTACGACGTGACGGCCGTCATCGTGAACAGCGAGATCCCCGCGCCGATGAGGGCGGAAAGGACGAGGGTACGGACGCGGGTGGGCCGGACGCCCGACGGGGTGTCAGCCATGGCCTCCACCTCCCAGGTCGACCGCGGGCCCCGGACGTACGCCCTCTCGCTCGACCGCGGCGGCCAGCTCGGCGACCGTGCCGTGGCCGGGAACGACGAAGCTCGGGTCGACCTCGGCCCAGGGCACCAGCACGAACGCGCGCTCATGGGCGCGAGGGTGCGGGACGGTCAGCTGCTCGGTGGCCATCTCGACGTCGCCGACGGCGAGCAGGTCGACGTCGAGGGTACGAGGGGCGTTGCGCACGGTCCGTACCCGCTGCGCCGTCGACTCCAGGGACCGCGCGAGGCCCAGCAGCTCCGTGGCGGCCAGGGTGGTGTCGCCCACGGCCACGGCGTTCAGGTAGTCGGGCTGGGCGGGCCCCCCGACCGGGTCCGTCTCGTAGATGCGCGACACCGCGATGTTGTCGACTCCCCCGGCGGCAAGCCCGGTCACGGCCGCCCGCAGGTGGCCGACGCGGTCGCCGAGGTTCGAGCCGAGCCCGAACGCGGCCCTCATCGGGCCCTCGCGAGCCTGATGCAGACGTCAGACGCGTGGGCGTCGCGCGCCGCGCGCGGCTTGTGAATGGTCACCTGGGCACCCAGCGCCCGGACGTTCGTGAGCAGCGCCGCGCAGATCTCGTCGGCCAGCCTCTCGATGAGCAGGGCGCGCGAAGTGCGGACGACTTCCTGGACGAGCGCGCTCGCGCCGACGTAGTCGATCGTGTGGTCGAGCTCGTCACTGGCGACCGCCTCGTCGAACCCGGTCCAGATCACGACGTCCACGACGAACGGCTGCGCATCGATCGCCTCGTCGTCGTACACGCCATGGACGCCGCTCGTGGCGATCCCCGTGACCTCGATCCGGTCTGCCATCGCGAACGTCTCGTACAGCTCTCGGTCCAGCCGCCTCATGCCTGCCCCAACCTCGTCGTCACCGCGATCGCCGCCACGTGCGGGGCGACGGTGTGCGTCCGTACACCCCACGCGCCACGCTCGGCCAACCAGGTCGTGATCGCCACGGATGCATCATCGCGCGCCGAGGGCGGTCCTGGCACCAGGTCGGCCAGCATCCGCTTGCGCGACGCGCCCCACAGCACCGGCAGACCGATGGCGTGGACGGCCTCGATCCCTCGCAGCACGTCCCAGCTCTGGGCGGGGGCCTTGGCGAACCCCAGTCCCGGGTCCAGCACCAGCCGGTCCGGTTCGATGCCGGCGCCAACCGCCGCTCGTACACGACCCATGAGCTCGTCGATCACCTCGGCGACGACGTCGTCGTACGTGGCGTGGCGGCTCATCTCGGTGCTGTGCGCGCGCCAGTGCATGGCCACGTAGACGCAGCCCAGCCTGGCGACCGTCGACAGCATCTGCGGGTCGGCAAGCCCACCGGAGACATCGTTCACGACGACGGCACCCGCCTCGACGCAGCGCTCGGCCACCTCGGCACGCATGGTGTCGACCGAGACGGCGACGCCGGCCTCTGCCAGCCGGCCGACCACGGGCAGCACCCGCGCCAGCTCGTCGGAGGCCGGGACGCGCTCCGCACCGGGTCGCGTCGACTCGCCACCGACGTCGACCAGGGCTGCACCCTCGGCCGCGAGCTGCAGGCCGTGCGCGACAGCCGCCTCGACATCGACGTACAGGCCACCGTCGGAGAACGAGTCGGGCGTGACGTTGAGGATGCCCATGACCCGGGTCGGGCCGGGAGCCAGCAGCGGGTGGGCGCTCTCTGGAGCCTCGGTCACCGCTGACCCATGATGAGCGACATCGCCTCCGACCGCGCCGGGTAGTCACGCAGCTCGCCGCGGACGGCCGTCGTGATGGTGCGGGCGTTGGGCTTCTGCGCGCCGCGGATGGTCATGCACAGGTGCTCGCACTCGAGCACGACGATGACGCCGCGGGGGTCGAGGTGCTCGACCAGGGCGTCGGCGACCTGCGCGGTCAGCCGCTCCTGCACCTGCGGGCGTCGAGCGAAGCCGTCGACCACACGGGCCAGTTTGGACAGGCCGACGACGCCACGCTCCGGACTCGGGATGTAGCCGACGTGCGCGACGCCCATGAACGGCACCAGGTGGTGCTCGCACGTGGAGTTGACCTCGATCTCGCGCACGAGCACGAGCTCGTCGTGGTCGATGCCGAACGTCGTCTGAAGATGCTGGCCCGGGTCGGTGCCGAGCCCGGAGAACACCTCCTTGTACGCACGCGCCACGCGCTTCGGGGTGTCGAGCAGCCCTTCGCGTTCGGGGTCCTCGCCGATCGCGTACAGAATCTCCCGGATCGCCGCCTCGATGCGCGGCAGGTCGAAGCTGCCGGCGCGGCGTGCGGCCAGATCGTCGGTACGGACGGGTTCAGTGCCGTCGGGCATGTCAGTGATGACCGTTCGGGCTCTCGCCCGGGCCGGTCGGCGGCCACGTCGGCGGAGCCCAGCCGGTGGTCGGCGTGTCGTCGGTCCAGGGCTGGCTCGGCGGGGTGTGACCGGGCGGCAGCTGTGCGCCGACGGGTACGGGGTCGAGCGCGGGCTCCTTGCGTACGGGCGCGGGAACCGGCGGGATCTCGGACGGACGACGGGTGTCCGAACCGGTCCACGCGGGCCGCTTGTCGTGGCGTTTCAGGGGCTCGAACACCGCGGCGATCTGCTCCTTGTCGAGCGTCTCCTTCTCGAGCAGCTGACGGACGAGCTCGTCGAGGACGTCGCGGTTCTCGACCAGCACGTCGAACGCCTCCTGATGCGCCGTGGCGATGAGCAGCGAGACCTCCTCGTCGATGATCGCGGCGGTCGACTCGGAGTAGGTGCGCGCCTGGCCCATCTCCATGCCCACGAAGGGCTCGCGGTCATCAGAACCGAGCTGTACGGCGCCGAGCCGCTCGGTCATGCCGTACTGGGTGACCATCGCTCGCGCCACCTTCGTGGCCTTCTCGATGTCGTTGCTGGCCCCGGTGGTCGGGTCGTGGAAGACGAGCTCCTCGGCCGCGCGGCCGCCCAGCATGTACGCGAGCTGGTCGAGCAGCTCGCCACGCGTCTGGCTGTACTTGTCCGTGTCCGGCAGCACCATCGTGTAGCCGAGGGCCTTGCCACGGGGAAGGATCGTCACCTTCTGTACGGGGTCGGTGCCGGGCATCGCGGCGGCGACCATGGCGTGGCCGCCCTCGTGGTACGCCGTGATGAGCAGCTCCTTCTGGCCCATCAGACGGGTGCGGCGCTGCGGGCCGGCGATGACACGGTCGATCGCCTCGTCGAGCGCGTAGTTGTCGACCTGTGTCTTGTTGGTGCGCGCGGTGAGCAGCGCGGCCTCGTTGAGCACGTTGGCGAGGTCGGCGCCCGTGAAGCCAGGCGTACGGCGGGCGACGCTGGCCAAGTCGACACCGTTCGCCATCGGCTTGCCCTGGGCATGCACCTGGAGGATCTTGAGGCGGCCACCGAGGTCGGGGGCGTCGACCGGGATCTGGCGGTCGAAGCGACCGGGACGCAGCAGTGCCGGGTCGAGCACGTCGGGCCGGTTCGTGGCCGCGATCAGGATCACGCCGCCTCGTACGTCGAAGCCGTCCATCTCCACCAGCAGCTGGTTGAGGGTCTGCTCCCGCTCGTCATGCCCACCGCCCATGCCGGCGCCGCGGTGGCGGCCGACGGCATCGATCTCGTCGATGAAGACGATGGCCGGGGCGGCCTCCTTGGCCTGCTCGAACAGGTCACGGACGCGAGAGGCGCCGACGCCGACGAACATCTCGACGAAGTCGGAGCCGGAGATCGAGAAGAACGG
>JAPUEI010000019.1:0-6689 GCA_027492675.1 Propionibacteriaceae bacterium
TCTTCGTCACCGAGGACGGCGCCGAGACTGACCTGGACATCGGCCACTACGAGCGGTTCCTCGACGTGAACCTCACCGCTGACGCGAACGTGACGACCGGCAAGGTGTACTCGTCGGTCATCGCCAAGGAGCGTCGCGGTGACTACCTCGGCGACACCGTCCAGGTCATCCCGCACATCACCAACGAGATCAAGGACGAGATGCTCGCCATGGCCAGGCCTGGCGTCGACGTCGTCATCCACGAGATCGGCGGCACGGTCGGTGACATCGAGTCGCTGCCGTTCCTCGAGGCGGCGCGTCAGGTGCGCCGCGACGTGGGCCGCGAGAACGTGTTCTTCCTTCACGTCTCGCTGGTGCCGTACATCGGCCCGTCCGGCGAGCTCAAGACCAAGCCGACCCAGCACTCGGTGGCCGCGCTGCGCCAGGTCGGCATCCAGCCCGACGCGCTGGTGTGCCGCTGCGACCGCGCCGTACCGGACAGCGTGAAGCGCAAGATCGCGCTGATGTGCGACGTCGACGAGGAAGCCGTCATCTCCTGCCCGGACGCCCCGAGCATCTACGAGATCCCGAAGGTGATCCACGACGAGGGCCTCGATGCGTACGTGGTGCGCCGGCTCAGCCTCTCGTTCCGCGATGTGCAGTGGAAGGCCTGGGACGACCTCCTGGAGCGGGTCCACAGCCCCAAGGACGACGTACGGATCGCGCTGGTCGGCAAGTACATCGACTTGCCGGACGCGTACCTGTCCGTGTTGGAGGCGCTGCGTGCGGGTGCGTTCGCGAACTGGGCCAAGGTCCAGATCCAGTGGGTGCCATCTGACGACTGCGCGACGCAGGAAGGCGCCGCGCGCGCCCTCGGCGAGGTCGACGGTGTCGTCGTGCCTGGTGGCTTCGGCATCCGCGGCGTCGAGGGGAAGATCGGCGCGATCCGCTACGCACGCGAGAACCAGGTGCCGATCCTCGGCCTGTGCCTGGGCCTGCAGTGCATGGTCATGGAGGTCGCGCGCAACGTCGCGGGGCTGGAGGGCGCCGCGTCCACCGAGTTCGACCCGGAGACCGCCCACCCCGTCATCGCCACGATGGCCGAGCAGGTGGCGATCGTGTCCGGCGACGGCGACATGGGCGGCACGATGCGGCTGGGCTCCTACCCGGCAGAGCTGAGCCGCGGCTCCATCGTCAGCCGCCTGTACGGGACGCGCCACGTCACGGAGCGTCACCGCCACCGTTACGAAGTGAACAACTCGTACCGCGGTCAGCTGGAGAAGGCGGGCCTGGTCATCTCCGGGACGTCGCCGGACTCGACCTTGGTCGAGTTCGTCGAGCTCCCGGTCGAGGTCCATCCGTTCTTCGTCGCCACGCAGGCGCACCCGGAGCTGAAGTCCCGACCGACCAAGCCGCACCCGCTGTTCGCCGGTCTGGTCGAGGCGGCGCTGCACCGGCGCAACGCCGGACGGCTGCCCGAGGCAGGCGAGTGAGCCTTCCTGGGACGGAGATCTCCGCCGAGGAGCTGCACGACGTGGCCGTGACCTGGCCGATGCGTCGCGTCGACGAGGTCCGGGGTCGGGTCATGGACTTCGTGACCGACGAGGTCCGGACACCCGATGGCCACACCATGGTGCGCGAGTACCTCGCGCATCCTGGGGGCGTCGCGGTCATCGCTCTCGGTGATGACGGCCGGATCGCGGTCGTGACCCAGTATCGGCATCCCGTCGGGTTCACTGTCGTCGAGCCGCCCGCTGGGTTGCTGGACGTGGCGGGGGAGGACTACCTCCTCGCTGCGCAGCGCGAGCTCGCCGAGGAGGCCGAGCTGGCCGCGCGTGACTGGCGGGTGCTCGTGGACATCTTCTCCAGCCCCGGGGGCAGCTCCGAGTCGCTGCGGATCTTCCTCGCGCGGGGGCTGACCCAGGTGCCGCGCCCCGATGGGTTCGTCCTTGGCGGGGAGGAGGCCCACATGCAGCTGCGGTGGGCGCGCGTCGACGACCTGGTCGAAGGGATCTTCGCCGGTCAGCTTCAGAACCCCACCCTCGCTGTGGGGGTGCTCGCGCTCCACAGCGCGATCCGCGACGGGCGCCTGGACCTGCTTCGCACCCCGTCGGCCCCCTGGGCAGCGCGTGCTGTACGTGAGGGACGCTGAGCACCTGCACCGGCGGTTCTTGCACGGTGGAGCTCCGGGTGTCTTGACGTTTCGTTGACGGACTTTGGCCTTGTCCCCGCGAAACGCGGCCCAACAGTTGCGCACATCGCAGACAAACCCTAGGGTTTCGTTAAGACTCTCTCATCTAGAGCGTCGCTTGGGGACTTGGGGAACTTGGGGAGTTCATCGTGATCCGTCTTTCGCGCGCCCGTTTGGCGCAATTCATCACCGCGCTCGCGGTGCTCATCGGTGCCTTGACATTCTCGTCGGGGTCGGCACAGGCAGCCGCCATCAACGGCGCCTTCACCAACATCACCGTCACTGCGGCGACGGGAAGCGGTCCGATCTACCCGTGGGAGCAGGTGAGGGTCACGGCTGACTGGGCCGTTCCGGACCACACTCCCGCAGGGTCGACCTTCACCATGGCGTGGCCGACCGACAAGTTGGCGGGCGTGGGCGGCAACCTGTCGTTGAAGAACACGACCGGCGACACCGTCGCCACCTGTGCGCTCGGCACCGGCGCGCTGGACTGCACGCTCACGGCATTCGTGACCGGCCACCCGTTCAACATCAAGGGCAAGGTCTGGTTCACGCTCACCCAGGTCAACATCCCCGAGAACACGACGGTGACCGTCCCGTTCACGGCTGGCACGAAGACCACGGGCGTCTCGTACCCGACGACTGGGTCGGTGCCCAACAGCTTCACCGGGATCGACTTCTACAAGGACGTCTGGGTCCACGACGGTCAGGTGACCTGGTACATCTACCTTCCCGGCGGCAAGACCGGTCAGACCAGTGACTACCTCAACGTGGTGATCGAGGACTCGCTGGGCGGCAACCAGACGTTCGTTCCCAGCACGTTCTCGCTCGAGCGCGGCACGACCCTCAACTCCCAGGGCACGTGGCCGATCTGGCAGACGGCCTCGCCGTCGCTGTACTCGCTGAGCAACGTCACCTCGAGCTCCTTCCGCTTCGACGCTCCGATCCTCGCCAAGGGAGGATGGTGGCGGCTCGTCTTCAACGTGACCGTGCCGAAGGGCTACGTCGGCCAGCTGACGAACACCGCGAAGGCGTCGTGGGACCAGCAGAAGCAGATCACCACCACCCACACTGAGGTCTACCTGAGCGCCGGTGGCACGGGCAGCGGCGAGTTCCGCGCGGTCTCGGTGGGTGACTACGTCTGGTGGGACGCGAACCACAACGGCCTGCAGGACGATGGGCCGAACCACGGCATCCAGGGTGCGGTAGTCACCCTGACCGGGCCTAACGGCGGTCCTGTGACCGACGTTCTGGGCAACCCTGTCGCTCCGGCCACGACCGACCCCAACGGCATGTACCTGTTCTCGAACCTGCCCGTGCTCGCCGATGGCCAGCACTACACGGTCACGGTGACGCCGCCTGCCGGCTACAGCCCGACCACGCCGAACGTCGGCTCTGATCGCGCCATCGACTCGTCGACCGGCTCGGCTCAGTCAACCGGCCTGACGAACAACGGCGACCAGGACCTGACCCTCGACTTTGGCTTTGTCAAGGGCGCGGTCTCCGTCGGCGACTACGTCTGGTTCGACAGCAACCGCAACGGCATCCAGGACGAGGGCGCGGATGCGGGCCTTCCGAACGTGACGCTCGCTCTCTCTGGCCCTGACGGCAAGCCGGTCAAGGATCTGTCGGGCAACCCCGTCGCTCCGACGACCACTGACGCGTCGGGTCACTACCTGTTCTCGAACCTCCCGGCGCTCGCCGCGGGCCAGCACTACACGGTCACGGCCACCACCCCGGCGGGATACACGGCCACGACCCCGAACGCAGGCAGCGACCGTGCGGTCGACTCGTCCACCGGCTCCGCCACGTCCGGCGACCTGGTGAACGATGGCGACAAGGACCTGACCCTCGACTTCGGTTTCGTCAAGGGCGCGGTCTCCGTCGGTGACTACGTCTGGTTCGACAGCAACCGCAACGGCATCCAGGACCCGACCGAGAAGGGGATCGCCGGCGTCACGCTGACGCTGACGGGCCCGGACGGCAAGCCCGTGACCGACCTGAGTGGCGCGGAAGTCGCACCGACGTCCACCGACGCCTCGGGCAAGTACGGGTTCTCCAACCTGCCGACGCTGCCTGCTGGCCAGCACTACACGGTCACGGTGACCACGCCGTCCGGCTACACCGCCACGACCGCGAATGCGGGTGCCGACCGTTCCGTCGACTCGTCGACCGGTTCGGCGACCTCCGGTGACTTGGTCAACCACGGCGACAAGGACCTCACGCTCGACTTCGGCTTCGTGAAGCCGATGGTGTCCGTGGGCGACTTCGTCTGGCTCGACAGCAACAAGGACGGCATCCAGGACCCGGGCGAGCCCGGACTCGCGGGCGCCACGCTGACGCTGACGGGTCCTGACGGCAAGCCGGTGACCGATGTCAATGGCAACCCGGTGGCTCCGATCGTCACCGGCCCCACGGGTGCGTACCTGTTCGTGAACCTGCCGGCGCTTCCGGCGGGCGAGCACTACACGGTCACCGTCACCCCGCCGGCCGGCTACCAACCGACGCTGGCCGAGGTCGGCTCCAACCGGGCGGTCGATTCGTCGACCGGCTCCGCGGCCTCAGGCGACCTGGTGACGAACGGCTCGTCCGACCTGACCCTCGACTTCGGCTTCACGAAGATCGTGGTCTCGGTGGGCGACTACGTCTGGCTCGACACGAACCGTGACGGGCTCCAGACGCCGGGCGAGCCTGGCATCGCCGGTGTCACCGTGAAGCTGCTCAAGGGTGGTGCAGTGGTCGCGACCACGGTCACCGACAGCGACGGCTACTACGCCTTCTCGGGCCTCGATCCGAGCACGGCGTACACCATCCAGTTCGTCCCGCCGGCAGGTGCGACGGTGACGACCAAGGATGCGGGCGGCGACTCGAGCAACAGCGCCACCTCCGACCTGACCGACTCGGATGCTGGGCCTGACGGCCTGGTCGCCTTCACCACGCCGGCCAACGGGAACAACAGCATTGCTCCGAAGACCGCCGACAACCCCGGTATCGACCTTGGCCTCGTCACCCAGATCAATCTGACGCTGGCGAAGACCATCGAGACCAAGGGTCCGGTACGCAACGGTGCTGAGCTGACGTACACGCTGACGCCGCATAACGACGGCCCCGTGGCTGCGCTTGCTGGGTGGAGCGTCACCGACGTCCTGCCCGCGAGCATGACGCTGGTGTCGATCTCCGGTGACGGCTACACGTGCGATGCGACGACCGATCCCACGAAGCCCGTCTGCGTGGCGTCCGCCGGTCTCGCGGCCGGTGCCGATGGCGCGAAGATCACCGTCGTGACGAAGGTGGTCGTCGACTACGGCAGCCTCAAGAACGTCGCGTACGTCTCGCCGGCCAAGGGTGACGTCCCCGAGACCAACCCGCTGGTCGTCCCCGCGCTGACGACGGATACGTCGACCAGCCCGACGGACAACGACGCGCAGGCGACGATCGACGTGGCCAGCCCGGTCTCCGTGGGCGACTACGTCTGGTGGGACGTCAACCGTGACGGTCTGCAGTCCGCGGACGAGCCGCCCGTGGCTGGCGTCACGGTGACGCTGAAGGACGCGCAGGGCAACGTGCTCGACACGACGGTCACCGACCAGAACGGCTACTACGCGTTCGCCGGTCTGATCCCGGGTCAGCGCTACCAGATCGTGTTCACCGCTCCGGCGAACACGACCTTCACCACGCAGACCGTCGGCACGAACAAGGCGGTCGACTCGGATGCCCCGAGCGACGGTGTGGTGTCCTTCGTCGCGCCGGCCACAGGCCAGAACCTGACCGATCCGGGCAAGGCTGACCTGCCGACGATCGACGCCGGTCTGCTGCAGCTCAACCTGTCGCTGACGAAGACGGTCACGTCCCAGGGCCCGTACTACAAGGGCAGCCAGGTCCGGTACTCGCTGGTGCCGCACAACGACGGTCCCGTCGATGCGCTGCCCGGCTGGTCGGTGACCGAGGTTCTCCCGGCTGGGGCGATCCTCGTGGGCTTGAGCGGTGACGGCTATGTCTGCCTCACCAACCTTGTCTGCACGAGTTCGTCGACCCTCGCGGCGGGCGCTGACGGCAACGTCATCACGGTGGTCGTCCAGATCCCCGACGATGCGACGCCTGGCCCGTGGAAGAACGTGGCGTACGTGTCTCCCTCTCCGAAGGAGATCACGGAGACGAACCCCCTAGTCGTGCCGGTCATCACGACGGACACGGCGAGCACGCCGACTGACAACGACGCCGAGGGTGTGGTCACGATCTCCCCGCCTGAGGAGGAGGGCATCACGATCACGCTCCCCAACACGGGCACGACGATCCCGCTGACCTGGTTCCTCGGGGGCATCGGTGCTCTGGCTGCCGGCCTGATCCTGCTCGGTGCGGGTGTGGCTGGGGCAAGGCGTCGGCGTAGCTGACAGCAGTGACCTGACGACCCTCGGGGTGGGGGCCCGGGAGAGCCGGGCACCCCGGGCGGGGGGGGGGGGCCCCCGGCCCCCGGCGGGGCCCCCCCCCCGGCCGGGGGGCCACGGCTGCACCCGGGGAC
>JAPUEI010000019.1:6699-58685 GCA_027492675.1 Propionibacteriaceae bacterium
CCTTCCGCGGGGGGGGGGGGTGGGGGGGGGGCCCCGGCGGCGGGTTCGTTCACCCCTGCCCCCTCCCCCCCGGGGGGGGCCCGCTCGTCCCCCCCCCCACCCCGAGGTCGTTCCTGGGGAACCGCGGCCCGCGTCGTTGCACCGACCCTCGGCGGGTGACACAGTGAGCCACGTGGTCACCGACGGTCTGGCGCGGGAGATCGGCGACTATCTCGACCACCTCCGCGTCGAGCGCGGCTTGAGCCCGAACACGCTCTCGGCCTACGGGCGGGACCTCGACCGGTACGCGACGTGGTTGCGAGGCCAGGGGATCACCACCCCGACTGGGGTCACCGGCGACGACCTTGAGGGCTATGCGACTTCCCTGCGAAGCGCTGAACTGGGGGAGCACGAGCTGGCGACGTCGAGTGTGGCGCGCATGCTGGCTGCGGTCCGTGGCGCGCACAGGTTCTGGGCCAGCGAGCATGTCACCACCGACGACCTCGCACGGCATGTCGCGCCACCGCGACCCGGCCGTCGGTTGCCCAAGGCGCTCTCGGTCCCCGACGTACAGCGACTGCTCGCGGCGGCGGCAGGCGGCGACGACGCACCGGCCGCTACCTCTTCACGCCTCTGCGACGCCGCCCTCACCGAGCTGCTGTACGGCACCGGGGCGCGCATCAGCGAGATCGTCGCCCTCGATGTCGACGAGGTGGAGCGGACGCTGTCCGACGCCACCATCGGACTGCGGCTGCTGGGCAAGGGTGACAAGGAACGCCTCGTACCGCTCGGATCGTACGCGCGGGCCGCCGTCGAGGCCTGGCTCGTACGGGGTCGGCCGGCGCTCGCTGCCAAGGCAGTTCGGGCGACGCCGGCGCTGCTTCTCAATGAGCGAGGGGGACGGCTGAGCCGGCAGAGCGCGTTCAACCGCGTACGGGCCGCGGCGCAGCGGTCAGGCATCACCGCCGAGGTCTCGCCGCACACGCTGCGCCACTCGTACGCCACCCACCTGCTGGACGGAGGCGCCGACGTCCGTGTGGTGCAGGAGCTCCTGGGGCACGCGTCCGTGACCACCACCCAGATCTACACACTCGTGACGGTGGACCACCTCCGCGACGTCTATCTGGAAGCCCACCCACGCGCCAGGGATACCGCCGGCGACAGCTAGTGGCGGCGACGCTGCGCCACGGCTCGTACCCCGTCCGTGGGTCCGTGTGGATGGGCTCCGCGACACGCCCGTGGGTTCTCCGCCACGTCCCGGGCCACGCACGGCTCCGGGTTAGGGTGGACACAAAGGCGACAAATCACTACGAGGAGTTGGGGTGGCGAAGAAAGCCAACAGCATCCAGGCAACCGAGGTGGGCCCGACAGGTCGCCCGTGGCCGGATCTGCCCGCGACTCGGCCCCCGAGCGACGGCGTCAAGAACGGGCTCATCATCGCGATGTGCAACCAGAAGGGCGGCGTCGGCAAGACGACGACCACCATCAATCTGGGCGCGGCGCTGGCCGAGACCGGGCGCAAGATCTTGCTCGTCGACTTCGATCCCCAGGGTTCCGCCTCCGTCGGTCTGGGGGTGAACCCCCACACGCTCGAGCGCACGATCTACAACCTGCTGCTCAGCCGGACGATCGACGCCAGCGACGTCATCGTGCCCACGGGCGTCGAAGGGATGGACATCCTGCCCGCCAACATCGACCTGTCGGCCGCCGAGCTGCAGCTGGTGAGCGAGGTGGCCCGAGAGCACACGCTGAAGCGGGTACTCGACCGGTTGCGGCCCGACTACGACATCATCCTCATCGACTGCGCACCCTCACTCGGGCTGCTCACGGTGAACGCGCTGACGGCCGCCGACAAGGTGCTGACGCCGCTCGAGTGCGAGTTCTTCGCCCTCCGAGGGATCGCGTTGCTGACCGACACCATCACCAAGGTCAAGGACCGCCTGAACCCCGACCTCGAGATGCTCGGCATCCTCGGCACCATGTTCGACGCCCGTACGCTGCACAGCCGCGAGGTGCTCGACAGGGTGATCCAGGCCTTCGGCGAGACCGTGTTCCACACCGTGATCCGGCGCACCGTGAAGTTCCCCGAGACGACCGTCGCAGGGGAGCCGATCACGACGTACGCGCCGGAGTCCAGCGGTGCCGACCAGTACCGCTCACTGGCGCGAGAGGTGTTGGCACGATGCCCAGACGCGTAAGCCTTCCCGGCGCCAGCGAGCTGTTCCGCGGCGCCAAGGATGTTCCCGAGTCCTCGGCCGGCGCGGCGACAGGCCGTGTGCGGCACGACGAGAAGATCACCGTGTACGTGTCCGCGGAGGAACTGATCGCGCTGGAGCAGGCACGACTCACCTTGCGGGCTCAGGGGATCGCGGTCGACCGCGGACGCCTCGTACGGGCCGCCATCGCCGCGGCACTCGCCGACCTGGAGGAGAACGGCGAGGCCGCCGACGTGATCTCCAGGCTCGGCAGCTGACAGTGTCCGAAGCGGTCGTCGGCGCCAAGGCCGACCAGTTCTCCGTGCACCTCGAGAACTTCTCGGGACCGTTCGACCTCCTCCTCCAGCTCATCTCCAAGCACAAGCTGGACGTGACGGAGATCGCACTCGCGAGCGTCACCGACGAGTTCATCGGCCACATCCGCGCACAGGGTCCGGGCTGGGACCTCGAGCAGACCAGCCAGTTCCTGGTCGTCGCCGCCACCCTGCTGGACCTCAAGACCGCCCGGCTGCTGCCTCAGGGCGAGGTCGACGACATCGAGGACCTTGCGCTGCTGGAGGCCAGGGACCTTCTGTTCGCGCGTCTCCTGCAGTACAGGGCGTTCAAGCAGGTCGCCGCCTGGATCGACAGCACGCTGGCCACCGAGGGGCAGCGTTTCGTACGGCCGGGAGGCCTCGAGCCGCAGTTCGCCGCGCTGCTCCCGGACGTCGAGATCGACCTCACTCCCGACCAGTTCGCGGCGCTGGCTGCCCGAGCCATGGAGCCGAGGGCCATGGCCGAGGTGTCGGTGCTGCACGTGCATCAGGCGCGCGTCAGCGTCGCTGACCAGGCAATCGTCATCGCCGACCGACTCCGACGGGCGGGATCGCTCTCGTTCCGGGCGCTGGTCGCTGATGCCGCCGACAAGCTGACCGTCGTCGCGCGGTTCCTGGCGCTGCTGGAACTGTTCCGCAGCGCATCCGTACAGTTCGAGCAGGTCATGGCGCTGGGCGAGCTGGTCGTACGGTGGACAGGTTCGGCCTCCGGCGACATCGAAGTCTCCGGCGAGTTCGACGAGACACAGCAGATGGTGGAGCAGGAATGAGCATGACTGACGTGGACGAGGTCGTCGAGTTGGACGACGAGCCGCTGGGCGGAGCGATCGAGGCCCTGCTCCTGATGGCGACCGAACCCGTGCCCTCGGTGGAGTTGGCGCAGGCGCTGCACGTGCCGGTGGTGCGGGTCGAGGCTGTGCTGGCCGTGCTCGTCCGCTTCTACATCGACTCCGCGCGGGGTTTCGAGCTGCGCCACGCCGGCGGTGGCTGGCGATACGCGACGCGTCCGGAGTTCGCGCCGATGGTCTCGGCGTACGTGCTCGAGGGCCAGCACGGACGGCTCTCGCAGGCAGCCCTGGAGACGCTGGCCGTCATCGCCTACCTTCAGCCGGCCAGCCGGAGCCGGATCTCTGCCGTACGAGGGGTGAACGTCGACGGCGTCGTACGGACCCTGCTCGCTCGCGACCTCATCGCGGAGTCGGGTCGGGACCCGGTGAGCGGCGCGGTACTGTTCACCACCACTGGCTACTTCCTCGAACGCATGGGGCTCACCTCTGTCGATGACCTGCCGCCGCTGGCTCCGCACCTACCGGACGCCAGCACCCTCGAAGCCGAGCTGCTGGCAGCCGCCCAGCCCGTCACCACCGCCACGGAGGCACCGCATGACACCGACCCCGAGTAGCCCCACCTCCGGCAGCTCGGCCGACGACTTCGACGACGTCGACGACGAGACGTACGAGGAGCCCGAAGGCATCCGCCTGCAGAAGGTGCTCGCGGCAGCCGGTGTCGCCTCGCGACGCGCCGCCGAAGCCTTGATCTCGCGTGGTCGTGTCGAGGTGAACGGCCGGGTGGTCAAGGAACAGGGTGTGCGGGTGGACCCGCACAAGGACGTCATCCGCGTGGACGGCTCACGCATCCCGCCGCCCCGCCGTCACGTCTACCTCGTGCTGAACAAGCCGCGGGGCGTGGTCTCGACGTTGTCCGACCCGGAAGGCAGGCCCACGCTGGCCGACCTCATCGAGAAGCGCAAGGAGCGGCTGTTCCACGTGGGACGGCTCGACACCGACACCGAGGGCCTCATCATCCTCACCAACGACGGAGAGTTCGCCCATAGGCTCGCCCACCCGTCGTACGAGGTGTCGAAGACCTACCTCGCCGAGGTCGAAGGGGTCGTGGAGCAGGCGACGGTCAAGCGGCTGCGTCACGGGGTGGTGCTCGAAGACGGTCCCGTACGCCCCGACGCCGTCAAGGTCACCAGCCGGGGCGCGGCGAAGTCGCTCGTCGAAGTCACGATCCACGAGGGCCGAAACCGCGTCGTACGTCGCATGTTCGACGCCGTGGGCCATCCCGTACGGCGGCTCTCCCGCACCAGGATCGGTCCTGTACGGCTCGGGCAGCTCGCGCAGGGATCCTCGCGGGAGCTCACCTCGGCCGAGCTGGGGGCACTCCTCGACGCCGTGAAGATGTGAGACGAGACTCGCTGCCTGAGGCACCCAGCCGACTCCGGTACCCTTCCCGGGTGCACATCTTTCCCCGTCGCCGTCAGACCGCTCTGGTCGTCGCGCTGCTGACCCTGTTCCTGGCCGCCTGCAACTCCACGAGTGGCGCGTCCTCGAGCCCGTCGGCCACGACCACGCAGTTCCTGCCGACCGCCTCCGCGACCACGTCCACGACTGCGTCCTCAAGCGCCTCGTCCAGCACCACGGCACGGCCGTCGATCACGCCGGCGACCTCCCTGGACGGCATCACGGTCACCGGAGCGATGGGCGCGAAGCCTGATGTGAAGATCCCGACGCCGTGGGGCATCGACAAGTCGCAGGCAAAGACCCTCATCCAGGGCGACGGGCCCGCGGTCACCTCGAGCTCGATCATCGAGATCAACTACTACGGCGCCGACGGCTACACGGGGAACGTGTTCGACGAGAGCTTCACCGACGGCAAGACGATCTCGTATGCCGTCAGCGGCTTCATCACCGGCTTCCAGACCGGTGTCGTCGGCCAGAAGGTCGGCAGCCGGGTGCTCATCGGCATCACCGGCGCCGACGGCTACGACTCGCAGGGAGGCAACGCCAACATCGGCATCCTCGTCGGCGACTCCTTGGTCTTCGTGGTCGACATCGTGAGCGCCTCGTTGCCCGGTCCGTCCGGCAGCACGGTGGCGCCGGCCGCAGGGCTGCCCACGGTGAGCGACAACATCAAGGCTCCCGTGATCACGATCCCGACCACGGCGACCCCGCCGTCGTCGCTCATCGTCCAGCCGCTCATCAAGGGCACCGGCAAGGCCGTGACGGCGACGTCGACGATCCGGGTCGACTACGCCGAGTACGCGTGGAGCACCGGCAAGCTCGTCAAGCAGACGTACGGCTACTCCCCGCTCGACGGGGCGCTGAGCACCACCATCCCGGGCTGGCAGACAGGCCTGGTGGGCCAGACGATCGGCAGTCGGGTGCTGCTCGTCGTGCCGCCGGCTCAGGCGTACCCGTCCGGTAACCCGCGGATCGACGTCAAGAACGGCGAGACGATGGTCTACGTCGTCGACATCCTGTTCGCGTACGAGGCCGGCTAACCGACGACCCACGGGTCGCGGGGGAGCTTCTCCGGGTCGAACCGGGACAGCAGCAGCGACGGTGTCACGGACTCCGGATGGTCCGCGAGCCCGAGCGACTCCGCGATCCTGGCGAGGACACCCTCGGGCGTCACGCCCTGGGCGGCCAGGTCGGTCAGGGTGACCGCACCATCCCTCTTGGCGAGGCGCTGCCCGCTCGGCGACACCGCGAGCGGCACATGGGCGTACGTGGGCGGCGTGTGCCCCAGCCGGTCCGCGAGCCACGCCTGCCGCGGCGCCGAGCTCAGCAGGTCGTCGCCGCGCACCACCTGGTCCACGCCCTGCGCGCCGTCGTCGACGACCACGGCCAGGTTGTACGCGTAGGTGCCGTCCCCCCGACGGAGGACGAAGTCGTCCACCTCGCCGGTGACCTCGCCGTGAAGGGCGTCGGAGACTGTCCAGAGCGCTCCGCCTGCCCGTACACGCAGAGCCGCAGGTCGTACGGCTCGCAGTCGTGCACGCTGCGCCTCGGTCAGGTCGCGACAGGTCCCGGGGTACGGTCGGTGGTCGCTCCCGTGGGGCGCCTGGGCCGACTCGGCGATCTCCTTGCGTGTGCAGTAGCACTCGTACGTCTCCAGACGCCCCAGCGCCTCCTCGTACAGCCCCAGCCTCTCCGACTGGCGCACCACGTCGCCGTCATGGTCGATGCCCAGCGCGGCCAGGTCGGCGAGCTGGCGGTCGGCGACTCCCGCGGCGGCTGTCACGCGGGCCTGGTCGAGGTCCTCGACACGCACCAGGAAGCCTCGTCCCGTCGACCGGGCGAACAGCCAAGCCAGCAGCGCGGTACGGAGGTTGCCGAGGTGGAGGTCGGACGTGGGCGACGGAGCGAACCTGCCGCTCATCACACCTCCCTCGTTCGCGTGGCGTGAGCACCACGACGCCACCGGCTGCAAGACTTGCCAAGACTACGAGAGGAGGGGCATGGCGCCGCGCAAGACCGAACGTCAGCTCAACCTCGTGATCTGCCTCCTCGCGGCTCGCCGGTTCCTGTCGCGCGAGACCATCCGGAGCTCCGTTGAGGGCTACCAGGGCCTCTCCGACCCCGCGTTCCAGCGCATGTTCGAGCGCGACAAGGACGACCTGCGGGACCTGGGCATCCCCATCGAGACCGGGTCGAACGACGCGTTCTTCGATGACGAGCCGGGCTACAGGATCCTCGCGGGCGACTTTGAGTTGCCCCCGGTGGAGTTCAGCCAGTCCGAGCAGGTCGCTCTCGGCCTCGCCGCCCACGTCTTCGACGGGGCAGGCTTGGCGCCCCAGGCGTCCACCGCGCTCGGCAAGCTGCAGGCTGCGGGCGTCGAGCTGGGCTCACCAGGCTTCGTACAGGCCCACCTCGGTGGCGACGACGAGAACGCGGTCGTCGTCTGGCAGGCGCTCGGCGACCGGCGCAGGATCCGGTTCGACTACCGCCAGGCCGGTCAGGCCCGGTTGGTGGAGCCCTGGGGAGTCCTCGTGCGACGGGGCGCCTGGTACGTCTACGGCAACGACCTCGGCCGCTCGGCGCCCCGCATGTTCCGGCTGTCCCGCATCGCCGGGGTCGTCGAGGCCCTCGAGCCGGCCGCGGCGTACGAGCTCCCGGAGCGCTCCGTGGTCGAGGCGGCCGCCTCGTCGCTCGAGCCCACCGGCGCCACCGAGACCGCGCTCCTCGCCATCCGCGGGTCCGCCGCTGCCGGGCTGAGGCGTCGCGGCACGCAGACCTCAGCGGGGGTGCCCGAGGGATACACGGCCTACGAGGTGCCGTACGGCTCCGTCGGTGAGCTCGCCGAGCAAGCGGCCGCGGCCGCCTCTGATGTGCTCGTGCTGAGCCCCGCGCACGTACGTGACGCCACGCTGGCGAGGCTGCGTGCGGTCGCGGCGAGACCTTTGTCCACGGAGCGCGCATGAGCACCAGCGCTGACCAGGTGGCCCGCCTGCTGGCCCTCATCCCCTACGTACAGGCCCGCCCCGGCATCACCCTCACCGAAGCGGCCGCCGCCTTCTCGATCTCCGAGCGCCAGCTCATGGCCGACCTGTGGATCGCGTTCATGTGCGGGCTACCGGGCGGGCTGCCGGGAGACCTCATCGAGGTCGACATGGACGCCGCCGAGGGCGAGGGCGTCATCCGCCTGGCCAACGCCGAGATTCTGTCGCGGCCGCTGCGACTCGTACCGCACGAGGTGGCCACGCTGCGGCTGGCACTGCAGGTCGTACGCGAGGTGGCTGCCCCGGAGTCGTACGCCGCCATCGACTCCGCGAGCGCCAAGCTCGCCACGATGTCCTGGGAGGATGCTCCTCCCGCTGTCGTCTCGATCGTCACCGGCGACGAAGGCGTACGTCAGAGCCTGGTCGACGCGCTCAGCAACGGCCGTAGGGTGCGGCTGACGTACGACCGGGGGGCGCGCGGCGACACCACCGAGCCCGTCGTCGACCCGGCGTCGCTGGTCGTGCGGGAGGGCTACGCGTACCTCGAGGCCTGGTCGCTCGAACGGGACGGATGGCGGTCGTACCGGCTCGACCGAATCGTCGCCGTCCGCGAGACCGGCGAGGCGACCGCCATGCACGGTGTACCGCCGAAGCGTGGCGACTGGCTGGCCGACAGCACCGGGCCGGACGTCACGCTCCGGGTCTCCGCGAACGCACGCTGGATCATCGAGTACTACCCGGTCGCCCACACCGACGGCGACCTCGTGACACTCCGCGTGGGGGACCCCGCGTGGCTGCGCCAGCTCGTGCTCCGGCTCGGCGACGAGGCCGAGGTGGTGGCGCCGGTGGAGGCCCAGGACGACGCCGTACGGGCGGCGCGGGAAGCGCTGGCCCAGTACGCGGCGTGGACCCTGGATTCCTAATCTGGCGGTGTAGGGTCCACTGCGTGTGGCTGTGGATCTGCGTGGCGATCGTCGTCGTGGGCTTAGCCGTGCACGTCTTCCTGGGCTGGCGCGTCTGGCTTGCCCTGAAAGGTCTTTTCGCCCAGGCGGGAGCCCTGGAACGCACGATGTCCGGGGTGGAGCGGGAGCTGAGCAGCATCGGGGCGACCCCGATGATCTCCTCGGAGCGGCCCCGCCATGGCGTCGAAGTTGCTGGCCGGGCCTAGGATGGGCCCCGTTCAAGTCTCGATAAGGAGTACTCCTATGACTGCGTTGATCGCCGGTCTTCCTGGCGGCATGGAGTGGGTCATCCTGCTCGTCGTCGCACTGCTGCTGTTCGGTGGCACCCGGCTCGCCGGAATGGGCAAGGGCGCTGGTCGCGCCATCCGTGAGTTCAAGGAGGAGGTCAAGGCTCCCGTGGGGGTCGAGGCCGCCAAGCCCGTTGCCGACGAGCATGTGGAAGAGCCCGTCGAGGCCGAGATCGTCGCTCCGGAGACCCGCAAGGACGCCTGAGCGTGGCCGTCTTCGCTGGCGCTCGGCGGCTCTGGACGGCACTGCAGCCGCCACCGCCGACGCCTGATGGCACGATGTCGCTGTACGACCACCTGCGTGAGCTTCGCTATCGGGTGATCATCTCGGCGATCGCGGTGGTCGTGACCGCCTCCCTGGCGGCGATCTTCTACCGGCCGATCCTGTTCGTCGTCATGTGGCCGTGGTACTCGGCTCGCGCGGATCTGGTGTCGTGGAATCCTGACATCGTCACGCAGGTCGTCAATCGTGACATCTCTGGCCCGTTCATGTTGGCGCTGAAGGTGTCGCTGGTCGCGGGGCTACTCGCCGCGTGCCCGATCTGGCTGTACCAGCTGTGGCGCTTCATCGTGCCGGCGCTGCTGGACCACGAGAAGAAGTACGCGACGAACTTCCTTATCTCCGCGATCCCGCTGTTCCTGTCGGGGTGTCTGGTCGGCTACTTCGTGCTGCCGAAGGGCATCTCCGTGATGCTCCAGTTCACCCCTGACGGCCTGGGCATCGTCAACCAGCTCGACCTCAACTCGTTCCTCGGGCTCGAGCTGCTGCTCATCTTGCTGTTCGGAGTCTCGTTCCTGCTTCCGGTCATCCTCGTGATGATCAATCTGGCGGGCGTGGTGACCGGTGTGCAGCTCGGCAAGGCCCGTACGGGAGCCATCTTCGGCTGCTTCGTGTTCGGCGCCGTCGCCACCCCCTCGACGGACCCGTTCTCGATGTGCGCGCTGGCTTTGCCGATGGCTCTGATGTACGTCGTCGCTGAGTTCATCTGCCGGCGCAACGACAAGCGGAAGGCGAAGAAGCTCGCCTCATCGACAGAGCTCGTCGTCAGCCTCGACTGATGCAACCACCGACGGTGACGTTGGTCGTCAACCCGACGGCCGGCAAGGGCAGAGCGGCGCGCATCCTTCCCGCTGTCGTCCAGGCGCTACTCACCGGCGTGCCCAGCGCACGCGTACAGGTGGTCAGGGCGACGTCGTACGACGAGGCGCGCATCCGCTGCATCGCGGCGGTCGAGGGGGCCCGGGAGACGCACGTCGACGGTCGGCGCGACTGCCTGGTCGTCATGGGTGGCGACGGCATGATGCACCTGGGGCTGAACGCGGCGGCGATGAGCGGCGTCCCGCTCGGACTCGTACCTGCCGGCACGGGCAACGACTTCTGCCGCGCCATCGGCATCCCGAAGTCCCCGGTCGCGGCAGCAAGGGTCGTCGTGGAGGGCATCACCCAGGACATCGACCTCACCCGTGTGTCGGGCTCGCTCACGGACGGCGCAACCCAGCGGTACGTCGGGTCCGTGGTCTCCACCGGCTACGACGCGCGGGTCAACCGCCGCACGAACGCGATGACGTTCACCTTGGGCTCGCTCGGCTACGCGTACAGCGCGCTGGCGGAGCTGGCCCGCTTCGAGCCACTGCGCTACCGGATCACCGTGGACGGGGTGCCGCGCCAGCAGACGGCGATGCTGATCGCGGTGGCCAACGCGGGCATGTTCGGTGGCGGCATGAGGATCGCTCCCGACTTCTCCGTGACCGACGGCCTGCTGGATGTCACCGTGATCCACCCCGTGAGCCGACTGACGCTGCTGCGCCTGTTGCCCGAGATCTTCTCGGGACGGTTCGTCCGGGATCCTGCGGTCGAACGACTCCGCGCGACCCATGTGACCATCGACGGCGACGATCTCTACGGGATGGCCGACGGCGAGGCGCTGGGACCGGCTCCACTGCTGCTGGAGTCCGTCCCCAAGGCGCTGACGGTGTACGTGCCGCGCGCCGTGGCACACAGGTCCTGACAGCACGTTCCACGGATCTCGCGGGCGCCGGTTCGTCCGCGTGCCGTAGCCTGGCGCGCGATGTCTGATTCCATCCAGCTCGACGCCTTCGCCGCGCGATACCCGTTCGCTCTCGACGACTACCAGCGCGAAGCGTGCACTGCCGTCGAGGCGGGCTCCGGCGTGCTGGTGGCGGCGCCGACGGGTGCCGGGAAGACCGTCGTGGGCGAGTTCGCCGTACATCTCGCGCTCGCCCGGGGCCGAAAGTGCTTCTACACGACCCCCATCAAGGCGCTGTCCAACCAGAAGTACCGCGACCTGGTGGCGGCGTACGGACCGGACAGCATCGGGCTGCTCACCGGGGACGCGAGCGTGAACTCCGAGGCCCAGGTCGTCGTGATGACGACCGAGGTGCTCCGCAACATGATCTACGCGGGCTCGCTCACCCTGGACAACCTCGGGTTCGTGGTGATGGACGAGGTCCACTACCTCGCCGACCGGTTCCGCGGTCCGGTGTGGGAAGAGGTCATCCTCGGCCTGGCCGACTCCGTACAGGTCGTGGCGCTGTCGGCGACCGTCAGCAATGCCGAGGAGTTCGGCGACTGGCTGCGCGAGGTGCGGGGTGCGGTGAGCGTCGTCGTGAGCGAGCGCCGTCCCGTACCGCTGTTCCAGCACGTGCTGGCCGGCACGCGGTTGGTGGACCTGTTCGCGCACGAGGCGCCGACGGCGAGGGCGTTGCCCGGCGGTCGGGCCGACGTGAACCCCGAGCTGGTGAAGCTGGCGCAGCAGGAGTCGCGGCTGCGCGACGACTCGCGACGTCCCCGCGGACGGAACGGTCGTGGGCAAGCGAAGACGCGGTACGGCTCCGGCTCGTACGGGGGAGCAGCCCACACGCGGTGGACCGAGAACAGCCCGTCGCTGGTCCCGCGCAGGTCCCAGATGATCACCGCGCTCGACGGGGATGGCCTGCTGCCCGCGATCGTGTTCGTCTTCAGCCGGATGGGCTGCGACGCGGCCGTGGGCCAGCTCATGGCCGACGGTGTCCGTCTGACCGACGCGGCCGCGAGGAGGCGGTTGTACGAGATCGCCAGCGAGCACACCCTGGGGTTCTCCGACGCCGATCTGCAGGCGCTGCGGTACGACAGGTGGCTGACGGCCTTCCAGCGCGGCGTGGCGGCCCACCACGCGGGCATGCTGCCGGCGCTCAAGGAGGCCGTCGAGGTCGCGTTCGCCGAAGGTCTGCTCGGTGTCGTGTTCGCGACCGAGACGCTCGCGCTGGGCATCAACATGCCCGCCCGTACGGTCGTGGTCGAGAAGCTCGTGAAGTACAACGGAGAGTCGCACGCCGACATCACGCCGGGGGAGTACACGCAGCTCACGGGCCGCGCCGGGCGGCGCGGGATCGACGTCGAGGGCCACGCGGTCTTGTGCTGGCAGCCGGGTCTGGACCCGCGGGCAGTCGCCGGCCTGGCCTCACGCCGTACGTATCCGCTGCGGTCCGCGTTCCGCCCGACGTACAACATGGCCGTCAACCTCGTCGGCACGGTCGGCCGTGAGAGGGCGAGGGCCGTGCTCGAGCAGAGCTTCGCCCAGTTCCAGTCCGACCGTGGGGTCGTCGCCGCGTCGCGATCGGTCCGGCGCACGCAGGGCGAGGTCGCGCGGCTCCTCGAGCAGGCGCAGTGCGAGCTGGGCGACGTGGGCGAGTACGCACGGTTGCGGGAGCAGGTGAGGTCACTCGAGGCCGAGGCCGCTCGGGCGCGGCGGTCGGACAACCATGCCGAGGCGTTGACGGTGCTGCAGGCGCTGCAACCCGGCGACATCATCTCCGTACCCGTCGGTCGGCATCGCGGGTGGGCGGCCGTGGTCGAACCTCGTCCCCACGCTGCGGGTGGTCCGGCGCCGCTGGTGATGACCGAGGAGCGGCAGCTGAAGACGCTGTCGGTCACGGACTTCCCGACGCCGCCGGTGGTGGCCGGGCGCGTGCGCGTACCGAAGCACTTCGACGCCCACAGCGCGGCGTCCCGCCGGAACCTCGCCTCGGCCTTCCTCACCCGCCTCAGCGAGGTGGACCTGCCCGATCCGAGGCGCGCGAAGCGAGCCGACGACGAGGTGATGACCGAGATCGAGACCGTACGCCTTGCGGTGCGCAACCACCCCTGTCATCGCTGTCCCGATCGCGAGGAGCACGCCCGGCTGACCGAGCAGGCGATGCGGCTCGAGCGCGAGGCGGATCGCACGCGGGAACGGTCCGCAGAGCGGTCCAACACGATCGCGCAGGCCTTCGACCGCGTGTGCTCAGTGCTGTCGGCTCTGGGCTACCTCGACGACGAGGGCCGCACCGTGACGGACGCGGGCCGCGTGCTGGCCCGTGTCTACGGCGAGCTCGATCTCGTGACCGCGCAGTGCGTGGTCGACGGGGTCTTCGACCACCTCACCGCGCCTCAGCTCGCGGCTGTGCTCTCGAGCCTGGTCTTCCAGGCGAGACCGACCGACGGCAGGCGACCCGTACGGATGCCCGACAGACACAGCGAGGCCGCACAGGTGCGCCTGCGCAAGGTCTGGCGCGACGTGGGCTTCGTGGAGCGCGACAACCGCGTCGAGCGAGGGCCTGAGCCAGACATCGGATTCGCCGAGGCCGCCCATGCCTGGGCCGCGGGCGCCGAGCTGGCGGACGTCCTCACGCTGTCCGGTCTGCCCGCTGGAGACGTCGTGCGGTGGGTCCGCCAGGTGATCGATGTGGCCGGCCAGGTGGCTGACGCGGCAGGCCCTGGGCCCCTACGGGTGACCTGTCGCGAGGCGGTCTCCTCGATGCGCCGGGGCGTGGTGGACGTCTCGGACGAGTGACCCGACTCTCAATGGGGACGAGGATTTCAAGGAATTCTCAAGGTTTAGTGAGAGGGCTCTCATAATTCTATTCACGGGTATCTACGTGTGACCTGCACCTCGAGTTAACTTGAATGTGAGAGGCGCCTCATGAAAGGGCCTCGCAAATCCCGATCGTCTTACGGTTCGAACCGGAGCCACCCAGGCTCCGTCGATCCGGGGGGATTGAGAACATGGTCACAGCCCGATTTGGCCGTCGCCTCGCGGCAGCCGGCATCGTTCTTGCAGCTGCTCTGCTGCCGACGAGCCTTGCTCACTCGGCCGACGCTGCAGCGGTACCTGACACGTCAGCCCCGGTCGCGAGCCCGGCAGCGTCGCTCTCCGACCTCATGAAGAGCGCGTCGGCACAGCCCGTCAGCTACGCGCCGGCCAGCGTCGCCTCCGACAACACCGCCACCTCCGCTGCTCCGGCTCCATCGGTGGCGCCGACGTCAGCAGCCGCCACGGCGGCTCCGGCCGCGCCGAGCACCTCGGCGGCCAAGCCCAGCACCGCGAAGGCAGCCGTCGCGGCGAAGTCCGTACCTGCTGCCGCTGTGGGAAGCACCGTTCGCGCTGCGACCCCCAAGCCCGCCGCACCCGCTACCACTGCAGCGACTGCGCCGGCCGCGCCGCCTGCAGGCGGTGGTTCGGTCGTCGCGCGTCAGGACCTCGCCAGCTCGGTTGCCGCGGCGACCAATGCGCAGCGTGTGGCCGCGGGCCTCAAGCCGCTGGCGATCCGCTCCTGCAGCGTTCCCGCCAACTACGCGGTGAAGCTCGCGACGGAGAATGCGCTGTACCACAACAACCTCATGAACGTCCTCAACGGCTGTGGTGGTGGCACCACAGCGGGTGAGAACATCGCGCGTGGCTACTCCAGCGTCGCCGGCGTGACCGCAGGCTGGATGGGCTCGGCGGGTCACAAGGCGAACATCCTGAACCCGAACTACAAGTCGATCTTCGTGGGCGTCGCCCAGTCGTCGAATGGGACCTACTACTGGGTCGAGAACTTCACCGGATAGTCAGTACGCCTTCGACACCGTCGACATATTGAAATCAGGTACTCGGAGTCCCGGCATTGTGGTGAACGTGAACCAGTCGTTCCATTCGCGGCACAACGTCGGTCTCGACACGGACGCTTCGGTCGCTCGACGCAGTAGGTCGACGGGCGACTCGTTGAACCGGAAGTTGTTGACCATGCCCACGATTTCGCCGTCCTCGACCAGGTAGACGCCATCCCGCGTGAGTCCGGTCACGAGCAGTGAATCGATGTCGACCTCCCGGATGTACCACAGGCAGGTCAGCAACAGGCCCCGCTTCGTCGAGCGGATCATCTCGTCCAGCGTGAGCGTCGACCCTGCGTCGAGCACGAGGTTCTCGCTGGGGAACGCGTAGCGCTGACCCGACGACTGCGCGGCCGCCCGCGTGTACGCCAGGCGGTCCAGCCGCCCGTCGCTCATCCAGTCGACCGTCTCGGCCTCGGCGCCGTTGTCGTACACCGACGTGAGTCCCGGGGACGAGCCTTCGACGACGGCGAACGCGGGTGCGGGCATCGCCCCGGGGCCGCTGGTCAGGCGCAAGGGCAACAGTGACAGCGTCTCGCCGACGCGTGTCGATCCCGGGGTGGCCCCAGCGAAGACCGTACGGCCCTGCTCTGCGTCGCGGCCGCTGGCCGTCCAGTACGCCAGGATCATGAGGTCCGCGACCGTGCTGGGCGACAGGATCGTCTCGTAGCGGCCCGCAGGCAGCTCGAGCCGGTTCTCGCACCAGCCCAGCCGCCTGGTCACCTCGGCGGCCAGCGCGTCGGCGTCCACGTCGGCGAAGTCCGTGGTGGCTTGGCCGACCCAGGCTGACCCGATGCGGTCGGCGTGCTTGGCGTTGAGTTCGACTTTGCCCGACGCTTCAACCGCGCGTCGGCGGGCGCCGGCGCTTGTCGCCAGCCATACGGTCGACATGTGGTGCTCGGCGTAGCCGAACATCTCGGTGCCGGCGGCGCGGGAGGCGTCGAGGGCCCGTCCGAGTCCTTGGGCGAACGTGGCGAAGACGTCGATCGACGTGCCCACCGGCTGGTCGGTGTAGTCGTCGTCGATGATCGGGTCGGGCAGCGGAGCCGAGTCGTCGCTGGCCGGTGCCTCCGCCGCGGCTGCACAGGCCTCACCTACGAGCCGTACGAGGTCGTCGGCGCTCGTCACCGGACCCGACAGGACTCCGGCGTGTCCGATGCCGTCCTCGCGGGCGATCGCGATCACCGTGGCGGACCGATGGTGCATCTGGCCGTTGGTCGTGAGGGCGTTGATCGCCCAGCGGAGGTTCGCCTCGGTCGACTCGCGCACGATGACGACACACTCGTCGGTCGTCGCGGCCGCGAGCCCGTCCTCGATCCAGTCGGTGATCATTCCCGGCCCCCTTCGGCTTCGGTGTTCAGCACGTTGACGCTACGGAACAGCGCGGCCGGTGCGCCGTGCGACACCGGCGCCGACTGGCCGGGTTGGCCCTTGCCACAGTTGAGCGCGCCCATGAGGCGGTACGTCTCCGGCCCGCCCACGGCCTCCATCGAGCCCCAGAAGTCGGTCGTTGTCGCCTGGTACGCGACATCCGCCACCTGACCTTCGAGGCGGCCGTCAACGATCGCGTAGAACCGCTGGCCCGTGAACTGGAAGTTGTAGCGCTGCATGTCGATGGACCACGACTTGTCGCCCACCACGTACAGACCACGCTCCACGCGGCCGATGAGGTCGTCGACGCTGGTGGGCTCGGCCGCGGGGTGGAGCGACACGTTCGGCATCCGCTGCAGCGGGATGTGGCCGGAGCTGTCGGCGAACGCGCAGCCGTTCGAGCGGCCCAGGCCCTGCTCGGACGCCATCTGGCGGTTCAGCTGGTAGCCCACGTGCACGCCGTCGCGCACGATGTCGAACGTCTGCGCCGCGACGCCCTCGTCGTCCCAGCCGCAGCTCGCGAGGCCGTGCTCGGTCACCCGGTCGCCGGTCACCGTCATGACCGGGCTGCCGTACTGCAGGCTGCCGAGGGTCTCGAGCTTCGCGAACGAGGTGCCGGCGTACGCCGCTTCGTACCCCAGCGCGCGGTCGAGTTCGGTCGCATGGGCGACGGACTCATGGATCGTGAGCCAGAGGTTCGTCGGCTCGATCACCAGGTCGTACAGGCCGGGCTCGACCGACGGGGCCGCCACCTGCTCGGCGAGCCAGCCGGGCAGCTGAGCCACCTCGGCATCGAGGTCCCAGCCCTCGTTGTGCGCCACGGCCTCCCAGCCACGCGCCACGGGAGGATTCACCGTGCGCATCGAGTGGTAGCCCTCGGACGTGTTCATCACCTCGATCTGCGGGAACACCCGCACGCGGCGCTGCAGGGTGCGGCTGCCGGCCAGGTCCGCGTACAGCTTGTGCTCATCGACCAACTCGAGGCTGGCCGTCACGTGGTCGACGCCCTGCCCGGTCGCGGCCTGCGACAGGGCGACCAGCCGGTCGATGCGCTCCGCGTCGCCCACGTCGAACGGATCGATGCGGAAGTCGGACACCCATTCCCCGACGTGTACGGGCTCGGGCGCGAGCTCGACCGGCCTCGCGGTGAGTGCGCGGCTGACGCGAGCAGCGGCCACGGCCTGATCGGCGAGGGCAGCGGCAGCGTCGGTCGTCAGCGTGATCCCGGCAGCGAAACCCCAGGCTCCGTCATGGATGACGCGCACGCCCAGACCCAGGTCGGTGCTGTCGGTGCTGCTCTCCAGCGCGCCGTCGCGGAGCAGCCGCATGCCCGAGCGCACGCGCTCGATCCGTACGTCGGCGTGTGTCGCGCCCAACTGCTGTGCGCGGCTCAGCGCAGCGTCGGCGAGGGCGTCCAGCGGCAGAGAAGTGAATCGAGGATCCAGTCCAGCAGGCATGCCGTCACCCTAGTGGCCGTCCGCGAACCATCGGTGGGCGCCACGGTCGACACCACTAGGCTGGCGGGCGTGTCAGTCGCGATCAGGGTCATCCCATGCCTGGACGTCCACGACGGCCGGGTGGTCAAGGGCGTCAACTTCGTCGCACTCCGGGATGCCGGTGACCCGGTCGAGCTGGCCCGTCAGTACGGCATCGAGGGCGCCGATGAGCTGACCTTCCTGGACATCTCCGCCTCGCACGAGGGGCGCGCCACGACGCGGGACATGGTGCGACGTACGGCGGAGACGGTGTTCATCCCGCTCACCGTCGGTGGCGGCATCGGCTCGGTCTCCGACGTCGACCTGATGCTGCGGCACGGCGCGGACAAGGTGGGCATCAACACCGGCGCGATCCGGCGGCCCGGCGTCATCGACGAGATCGCGCACCGCTTCGGCAACCAGGTCCTCGTGCTCTCCGTGGACGCGCGACGTGAGGTCGGCATGCCGTCGGGCTTCGGCGTCACCACCCATGGCGGGCGCACGTCGGCCGGTCTGGACGCGCTCGCCTGGGTCAAGGAGGCCGTCGAGAGGGGAGTGGGGGAGATCCTGCTCAACTCGATGGATGCCGATGGCACGACTGCGGGGTTCGATCTCGAGATGATCCGAGCCGTACGAGAGGTGGCCGACGTGCCGCTCATCGCGTCGGGCGGCGCTGGCACCGTCCAGCACTTCGTCGACGCGGTCGGCGCGGGCGCGGACGCCGTACTCGCCGCCTCGGTGTTCCACTACGGCACGCTGTCGATCGCCGAGGTGAAGCGCGGTCTGGCCGACGCCGGCTATCCCGTCCGTACGCTCGCGGAGACGGCCCGATGAGGGTCTGGCTGCCGTACGCGACCGTCGCCGAGGCCGAGGCGCGCGTCGGCCGTCGTGACGCTGTCGACATCACGGTCCTGGAGGACGCCGACGAGCTGGCGGCCACCGCGGGCGAGGTCGTCTTCGCCGCGGTCCCCAACTACGCGGCCCTCGAGGTCTGGGCCCGGTTGGCCACGTACTCCCTGCCCAAGCTCCAGGTCGTACAGCTGGGATCGGCGGGGTACGAGCACATGGTCGGTGTGGTGCCGGACTCGGTGTCGATCGCGAACGCGGCGGGCGTCCACGACGCGGGGACGGCCGAACTGGCCGTGGCCCTCGCGCTGGTCAGCCTCCGCGGCCTCGACACGTACGCCCGTCAGCAGACGACCCACACGTGGGCCTCGAGCATCGGCCGCTCGCTCGCCGACCGCCGGGTGCTCATCTACGGGTACGGGCGCATCGGAGCCGCTGTCGAACGACGGGTCTCGGGTTTCGAACCCGCCTCCATCGTGCGCCTGGCGCGCTCGGCCCGCCCGGAGCCGCAGGTGCACTCCGCCGACGAGCTGGCCTCGCTGCTGCCGGACGTCGATGTCGTCTTCATCACAGCGCCCGCCACGCCGGACACCGTCCACGCGTTCGACGCTGCTGCTCTCGCGCTGCTCCCAGACGGCGCACTGGTCGTCAACGCCGGTCGCGGCAAGATCATCGACACCGACGCCATGGCCGCCGAAGCCGGGCGACTCCACTTCGCGCTCGATGTCGTCGACCCTGAACCGCTGCCCGCCGACCACCCGCTGTGGGAGGCGCCCGGGATGACGATCGTCCCCCATGTCGGGGGTGCGAACGACTCGGTGCCCGTACGCTACGACCGCCTGATCTCGGCCCAGCTCGATCGCTTGGCCGCAGGAGAACCGTTCACCAACCTCGTCTGGGGGCCGCTCGCATGACCGACTGCCTGTTCTGCGCGATCGTGGCCGGCGACATCGGTTCCCGCCAGGTGTACGCCGACGACACCGCCGTGGCCTTCCTCGACATCCGCCCCTGGCAGCGAGGGCACACGCTGGTCATCCCGCGGCGCCACGTCGTGAGCCTGGTGGACGACCCGACGGTCTGGGGGGACGTACAGGCGGCCATCGAGCACGTCGTGCCATTGCTCGTGAGCCGCTTGAACGCGGCCGGGCTGAACGTCGTCAGCAGCGCGGGGGCGGCCGCCGGGCAAGAGGTCTTCCACACCCACATCCATCTCGTCCCGCGGTACGACGAGGCGCCTGGTCTGACGAACCTCACGCGTGGCGACGACACCGACCTCGACGTGGTCCACGGACAGATCACCGCATGACCGCCCTCGTACAGCGCATCCGGGCAGCCCTCCCACGTGAGGCAGCCGAGTGGTTGCCGCCGTTGGTCGTGTCGTTGCTGCTGTTGCCGGTCATCATCTCCAAGGGCCACCTGTGGCCGTACGACCCGAACACCATCGACCTGCGCGTCTACCACCTGGCCGTGACGGACATGGTGAACGGCCGCGACATCTACCTGACGAGCACGCCGGGCGACAATCTCAAGTTCATCTACCCGCCGATCGCCGCGATCCTCATGACGCCGCTGCTGCTCGGGCCGTACGTCATGTGGCAGGTCATCTGGACGATCGTCGGCACGGGTGCGCTGATCGTGGTCCTCCGTCGCGCCCGCGTGCCGCGCGGCATCGTGCTGGGCGTCCTGGCCGCGGCGCTGGTCCTCGCGATGGAACCCATCCGCACGACCGTGGGGTACGGGCAGGTCAACACCATGCTCATGGCCCTGGTCGTGATGGACCTCCTGCCGGACGAGCCCGGCCACGTCCGTCGCATCCCCAGGGGCGCCCTGATCGGTCTCGCGGCGGCCATCAAGCTCACGCCGCTGCTGTTCGTCGTCTTCGCGGTGCTCATCTGGCGTCGACGAGTGGCCGTGATGGCGACGCTGTCGTTCGCTGTCTTCACGCTGCTCGGCTTCATGCTGCAACCACCGCAGTCGGTTGAGTTCTGGACCAGCCTGGGGAAGGGCGAGGTCAACACCGCCGGGCCGGTGTACGTGGGGAACCAGAGCATCACTGGAGCGCTCACGCGGTGGTTCGCGGAGGACCGTACGACGATCGTCAGCGCGCTGCTTCTCGGGTTCGCCGTGGCAGGCCTCGCCACGTTGGTGGCCGCCTTCTGGTGGCGCCGCGGCGAGCGCGTGTTCGCGGTGGGTCTGGTCGGGCTGGCCACGTGTCTGGCGTCTCCGTTGTCGTGGACCCATCACCACGTGTGGGCCGCGGTGCTCCTCGTTGCGGTGACGCTGCGCACCACGCTGCCGGTCTGGTCGGTGTGGCTCGCTCGCGTCTGGGTGATCTGGATCGCTCTCTGTCTGCCGCTGGCGGTGCTGCCGTACGGGTCCCACAGGGAGGTCCTCTACACGGTCGGCCAGAAGCTCGTCGGGAACCTAGGACCCACGCTAGGGACCGTTCTCGTGGTGGGCCTCGCGGTGCACGCTGTCGTCGAACTGGTCCGCAAGCGCTCGGCTGCCCTGCGGCCGGATGCAAAAGTCCTTGCCAGGTAGTTGATTCGCGCAACTGTCAACGAATCAACCACCCCGGTGTAAACCCCTCGGAAGCCGGGTGATGTACTTCAACCGGCAACCATCGCCGGGGCCTCCCGGCACACGAACCATGAAGGGTTTCACTATGAAGACCGTCATCTACCGGACACTGTCCAAGGTATTCGGCGTCATCGGGCTGGCCGTCGGCATCTTTGCCATCAGCGCCGGGGTGTTCGCCCACAGCTACGTCAGTGACCAGCTCGCGCAGGAGAAGATCACGATGCCGGCCGAGGCTGCGTACAAGACGCTGCCGCAGGCTTCGCAGGATGCGCTCAAGCCGTTCGCAGGTCAGCCCATGACCTCGGGCGATGCCGCGCAGGCGTTCGCGAACCACTACATCTGGGAGCACATGAGCGCTGCCTGCACCGCGGTCAAGGACGCCGACGGTAACGCCGTCCCCGCCGTTCCTGCTGAGAAGTGCAACTACTCCGCCCTCGGCGGCGTCGTCAGCGCGACGACCGATCCCAAGCAGAAGGCCGCGTACTCCGCGCTTCGCAACACGCTGTTCCAGGGCGACACGCTGCGCAGCTCGCTGCTGACCGCGTACGCGTTCTGGCTGGTCGGGACGATCGTCCTGGTCATCGGCATCATCGCCGTTGTCGCAGGCGTGGCCCTGTGGGCTCTCGCGCTCACCGTCTTCAAGAGCAAGGGTGACGACGCCGTTGCCCAGACGGTGTCGGCTAGCTGAACCACGGCTGACGACTTCGTCAGCACCCGCAGCGGGGGCGGCCTTCGGGCCGCCCCCGTCTGCGTTCTCCGCCTCCGTGCGTCCACTACTCGGACGCCCTTTGACAGGTCCTCCGCCGATGGGCCAAAGTGACTCCCGTGCGGATCGTCCTCGTACCCTGACAGCGTGTCGAAGCCCGAAGCGGGCACGACACGCACCCTCGCCTGCCGGCCGGCAGCGGGGGTTTTTTCATGAGACCGCACGACCTAACCGAGGAGTGACTATGGCAGAGACGGTGGCAACGACGACGATGACAGGGGCTCAGTCCCTCGTCGCTTCCCTCGAGGCCGTTGGTGTAGAAGTCATCTTCGGCATCCCCGGTGGCGCGATCCTTCCTGCGTACGACCCGTTGTTCGACTCGAAGGTGCGCCACATCCTGGTGCGCCACGAGCAGGGCGCCGCGCACGCCGCGGAGGGATACGCGATGGCGACCGGCAAGGTGGGCGTCTGCATGGCGACCTCGGGCCCCGGCGCGACGAACCTCGTGACCGGTCTCGCAGACGCGTACCTCGACTCCGTGCCGATCGTCGCGATCACCGGTCAGGTGAACTCGGCCTTCATCGGCACCGACGCGTTCCAGGAAGCAGACATTCGCGGCATCACGTTCCCCATCACCAAGCACAACTTCCTGGTGACCAAGGCGGACGACATCCCGTCGGCAATCGCGGCCGCGTTCGAGATCGCGGGTACGGGTCGTCCCGGTCCGGTGCTCGTCGACATCAGCAAGGACGCCTTGCAGAAGATGACGGAGTTCTCGTGGACCGGTGAGGTGGACCTGCCCGGGTACCGTCCGACGATCCGCCCGCACATGCGCCAGGTGCAGCAGGCCGCCAAGATGATCGCTGCTGCGCAGCGCCCGGTGTTCGTCATCGGGGGCGGCGTGAGCAAGGCGGGCGGCTCCGCGGAGCTCGCCGACGTGGTCGCCAAGACCGGCATACCGGTCGTGACGACGCTCATGGCGCGCGGCGTGTTCCCCGACTCGCACCCGCTGAACATGGGCATGCCCGGCATGCACGGTGCGGTGGCGGCCGTGGGTGCGCTCCAGCGGTGCGACCTGTTCATCGCGATCGGCATGCGGTTCGATGATCGCGTGACGGGCCAGCTCGACTCGTTCGCCCCGAACGCCAAGGTCATCCACTGCGACATCGACCCCGCTGAGATCGGCAAGAACCGCGAGGCGGACCTGCCGATCGTGGGCGATGCGAAGCTGATGCTGGCTGAGCTCGGCAAGCTCGTGGACAGCTCCTCGATGCAGGATCTGAGCCCGTGGGTCTCGTACCTGCAGAACCTGCAGGAGAAGTACCCGACCGACGCCGGTGACCCCAGCGACGACTATCTGCTGCCGCAGGAAGTCATCAAGCGCATCGGCGAGCTGAGCGGCCCGGACACGATCTTCGCGACCGGCGTCGGGCAGCACCAGATGTGGGCAGCGCACTTCTTGCCCCATGAGCAGCCGCACAAGTGGCTGACCTCCGGTGGCGCGGGCACGATGGGCTACTGCGTGCCTGCGGCGATGGGCGCCAAGGTCGGGCGGCCCGACACGGTGGTGTGGGGGATCGACGGCGACGGCTGCTTCCAGATGACCAACCAGGAGCTCGTGACGTGCGCGCTCAACAACATTCCGATCAAGATCGCCATCATCAACAACGGCGTGCTCGGCATGGTGCGGCAGTGGCAGACCTTGTTCTACGAGGGCCGCTACTCCAACACCGATCTGCACACCGCCCGGCTGCCAGACTTCGTGAAGCTGGCTGAGGCGATGGGGTGTGTCGGGCTGCGCGCCGAGACGCCGGCCGAGGTCGACATGGCCATCAACCAGGCGCTCGAGATCAACGACCGACCCGTCGTGGTCGAGTTCGTGGTGCAGAAGGACGCGATGGTGTGGCCGATGGTTGCGGCGGGCACCTCGAACGACGACATCAAGTACGCCAAGGATCTGGCGCCTGCATGGGATGAGGAGGAGCTGTGAGCGCGTTCCACACGCTGTCGGTGCTGGTGCAGAACCAGCCCGGCGTGCTGGCCCGAATCTCGGGTCTGTTCGCGCGGCGGGGGTTCAACATCGAGTCCCTGGCCGTCGGGCCGACCGAGAACCACGAGCTGAGCCGCGTGACGCTCGTCATCGAGGTGGACTCGGACGGTGTCCTCGAACAGATCACCAAGCAGCTCAACAAGCTGGTCGAGGTGATCCGCATCCTTGAGTTCGACGACAAGGAGGCGGTGCGGCGCGAGCTGATCCTGGTGAAGGTCCGGGCTGACGCCCGTACGCGCAGCCAGGTCCTCGAGATCGCCGAGATGTTCCGCGGCCGAGTCGTCGACGTGGCCCCGGAGACCGTCGTCGTCGAGGCGACCGGCGGTTTCGGCAAGATCCAGGCCCTGCTGGCGCTGCTGGAGCCGTACGGTATTCGTGAGCTGGTGCAGTCCGGTTCCGTGGCGCTGGGCCGCGGCACCCGGGCGATCACCGACCGCAGCCGCTACGACAAGACCCCGAAGTCCGAACGCGCCTGACGCGTACGAAACCTCATCTAGGAGAAAGTTCTTCCATGGCAGCAACGATGTTCTATGACGACGACGCCGACCTCTCGATCATCCAGAACCGGTCGGTCGCGGTCATCGGCTACGGCTCGCAGGGCCACGCCCACGCGCTGAGCCTGCGCGACTCCGGCGTCGACGTGCGCGTCGGGCTCAAGCCGGGCTCGCCGTCGCGCGAGAAGGCCGAGGCCGAGGGCCTGCGCGTCCTCGACGTCGCCGACGCGGTCGAAGAGGCCGACCTGATCATGATCCTGGCCCCCGACCAGCACCAGCGGAAGCTGTACGCCGAGGAGATCGCCCCCCACCTGGTCCCCGGTGACGCGCTGTTCTTCGCGCACGGGTTCAACATCCGGTTCGGCTACATCACGCCGCCGGAGGGTGTCGACGTCTGCATGGTCGCCCCGAAGGGCCCGGGCCACCTGGTTCGTCGTGAGTACGCGGCGGGGCGTGGCGTGCCGGTCATCGTCGCCGTCGAGAAGGACGCCACCGGCAACGCGTGGCCGCTGGCCCTCTCGTACGCGAAGGCCATCGGCGGCCTGCGCGCCGGCGGCATCAAGACCACGTTCACCGAGGAGACCGAGACGGACCTCTTCGGTGAGCAGGCCGTGCTCTGTGGCGGCGCGTCCGCTCTTGTCCAGGCCGGTTTCGAGACGCTGGTCGAGGCGGGCTACCAGCCCGAGGTCGCGTACTTCGAGTGCCTGCACGAGCTCAAGCTGATCGTCGACCTGATGTACGAGGGTGGCATCGCCAAGCAGCGCTGGTCGGTTTCCGACACCGCCGAGTTCGGCGACTACGTGTCGGGTCCGCGGGTCATCGACGCTGCCGTGAAGGGTCACATGAAGGACGTCCTGACCGACATCCAGACCGGTGCCTTCGCCAAGCGCTTCATCGACGACCAGGACGCCGGCGCTCCGGAGTTCAAGGCGTTCCGCGCCGCCGGTGAGGCCCACCCGATCGAGGCCACGGGTCGCGAGCTGCGCAAGCTCATGAGCTGGGTCAAGACGAGCGACAACGACTACGTCGAGGGCTCTGCGGCTCGTTGAGTTCTGTACGTGCGCCCGGTCCCGTCCGCGGGGCCGGGCGTTCGCGTGTCCGGATCCATCGCTGTCTGGGCGATCGCGTTGACGAGGCGGCCGTCGCGCCGCAGGATGACGCGCGGCATGAACTCGCGGCCTCTGGGGGCGTGGTCGCTGACCAGCCACGGGCACCGGCGACGGTGGCGGGAGGACGTGCTCGTGGTGGGGAGACGTGATCAAGTGGCACAGCACTCACCAGCGGCTCGAGGAGTAGTCGCAGCGTGCGTACCGGCGAACGGCTTGGTCGACCCGATCGAAACCAACGAGCCCCACGGGGAGTATCTGATAGAGGGCTCCTCTCGGCCGAACGTGCTGCGACCCGTCCTCATAGCGCAGCAGCACGCGAAGCCTGAGGCTGTTCCCGAGCCTGGTCAGCCTTCCTTCGAGCCGAAGAGCCGCGATGTCAGCCCACAGAATCGACGTCTCGGCACGACGTGGTCCGAGGGGCTTCCATCGGAGGCCTTCCGCATCAAGCGTGAGTCGGGGCGGAAAGGCGACAGCTAGCCAGAAAAGCCCGCACAGCAGCAGGAGGATCACGAGCATCGGGACGGTCTTGGCGACGTCCATGGCGTGCCGGTTCACCAGGACGCCCAGCACGGCGAAGACGAGGCCAGCCGTCATCACCATCGCAATCAGCACCGTCCGCCACGAGCTCAGAAGCAGTGTCTGAGGGTCCATTGAGCCTTGAGCGGGCGGCTGGTACTGCGCGGCGATGGTGAGCGGGGCCACTGGGGGTGCGGGGAGCAACTCCCAGGCGGGGCACTCCGACGAGTTGGTTGCCGAGCGCACGGCCACGGGATCGTCACTCATCGGAGTCCTCCTCGTCGTATGCGAGCGCGGCCTCGGCACGCAGCTTGAGGGTCCTGGGAGCGCGCGCGGTGATGGCGTGACGTACGTCGACGAGGTCCATCGTGTCGCCCAGGTTGAGCCTGATGCGCTCGACCGCTGGGTCGGTCCATGCGAGCTGCAGGACCTCGCTGGTTGCGACCTTCTGCCGCAGAAGGCTGGGGGAGCCGACATCCGACCAGGGCGCGGACTGTACCTGCCCGTGGATGTCTGTCACCGCGATGCCCTCTCGCGTTGTGACGACGCGTGGGATCTTCCAGGCACGGCGGCGAATGGCGAGCATCGCCGTGACAGCGACACCCGCGACGACGATGGCGACGGCGACAGCGCCAGCCGCGACGGTGTGGCCGAGCACGGAGAAGCAGGCGAACCCGCCGTAGGTGACCGCCAGCAAGGCTGAGACGAGCACTCTCCGGGAGGGTCTCTTCCCTTCTACGACCCGGGGGTCCGGGCTTCCCGACGCGGGCGCCTGATAGACCGGAATCCCCGTACGGTCCAGGAAGTTGGGGACGACCTCCCACATCGGCACGTCGTCCGGTGCGGGGGTCACGACATGACTGTACGACCGGGGTGGGGCGGTTCGCAGTGATCGGTGCAGCGTCGCGTGCTGTTTCGGATCGTTGGTGATCGGGTACCTGGTAGCCACACCTGGACACGAGGAGATGGCAATGGGCACTGGTTGGGGAATCGGTACGGGGATCGGCCTGCTGGTCGTCGGCGCGGTGCTCGGCTTCGCGGTGCGAGACTCGATCCCGGGCGTGAGCCTGCAGATGATCGGCTACATCTGCATGGGCGCGGGCCTGCTCGCGCTGATCATCGGGCTCGTGATGTACACGCAGGCCACCCAGACGCGGCGGGGTACGACGGTCGTCGAGCGTCGGGACGACGTCGTCTGAGTCATAGATCGGTACGCCAGATCGTTCGTACGGGCGTGATGTACCTCAGAATCGCTTCTGGTGTACCGATATCAGGATCCGGCGATGCAGAATCTCGATCGATGCTCAGGCCCGAGCATCGTCGCGTCGGACTAGTAGGCGTGGTCTCCCGGTTCTCTGATCAGGCCGGGTACCGGGCATCGCTTCTGGATGGCGGCCCGAAGCTCCTGCGGGTCGACGGTGTCACCCAGGTTGACGTGCCTGACGCGCGGTCACCGAGTACGGATCAAGACTGTCCCGGCGACCGGCGCGTAGGCCTCGATCGTCTCCGGCTGGGGTGAACGTTCCTCGAACTCGTTCAGGCGCCGGTCTTCGAGACCCTCGCGTACCGAGGGGAGTAGGTTCCATTCCCTGTCAGATCGAGGTCCTCAGGGTTGGGCGTCACATCAGGGTAGGCCCCCATGGCCTACGAGGTCGGCCGTTACCACGACCCGTAGACATCACCTGCGTAGCGAGCCAGCTCGAGGCCCAGGTTGCCGCGGTCCACTCCGGGGCCGATGACTGCGTAGTCGACCTCTCCGTTCGCGGCGAGGCGCCACTCGATCCGCAGCACGTCATCAACAGTACGGGCGAGGTGGACGGCATCAACGTGCGTCCACTGCACGTGGTTGCTCTGGCCGTCGAAGGATGTGCAGGTCAGACCCTCTGAGGTCAGAGTCAGGGAGGTACGTCCCAAGTTCTTCGTCCTCGGGTTGCGGGAGCGGTACCACGCCGCTTGCCACACCCAACGCACGCCACCGAGGAGGAGAGAAAGGAGACCCAGGACCAGGATCACCACCAGCCCGATCAGCGCGTCGCCCATTCCGGCGTTGTCCAGGTTCAGCCCGAAGGCGGGCTCGAATACCGGTCCCGGCCGCTGGGCGCCCGGGACATCTATGTCGATGGTCAAGGGGTCTCGCGGGACGTTCGAATGATCTGGCCGATAGGCGGCGAACTCGTCCTCTGGCCCGTGATGTGGCGTCGGCTCCCACTCAAACATCCGCGGCGCGGGCTCGCTGTCCGACGCGTCAAGGTGATGCCGGGGGGTGCTGGGCACGTCACCATGCTAGGGCTGGCCGGTCCACGGGGCGGGAGGCGTGCCACTGCAGAGTCGCCGCCAGCAATCCGCGTTTTCGTACCCTGGATGGCGCCCCGACCGTGTTTCGGCCCCTACCCGGCCATCTGCGGTATCAAAACGCGGATCAGGCGTCGGGGGCGTTGATCATGAACTCGGCGGCGTACGTGAGGTACGAGCGGAGCTCGGTGTCCTCGGCCTCCGGGAGCGCGATCTCGTCCGCCGCCGCGAGCATGTGGCGCAGCCAGCGGTCGCGCATGTCCGGGGTCACGGCGAAAGGCGCGTGGCGCATCCGCAAGCGGGGGTGGCCCCGCTCCTCTGAGTACGTCTTGGGGCCGCCGAAGTACTGCTCCAGGAACAGACGCAGCCGGATCTCGGCGGGGCCGAGGTCCTCCTCCGGGTACAGCGCGCGCAGCGGTTCGTCGCTCGCGACGCCGCGGTAGAACGCCGCCACGAGTCGTACGAACGTGTCATGTCCGCCCATGCGCTCGTACGGGGTAGGTGCCTCGGGGCCCACCTCGTCACCGCCCGACGACGGCCGCACCGGGATCGTCACGCCAGCGCGGCCACGATTGCGTCGCCGACCTCGGAGGTCGAGCGCTTCGCGGCGCCGGTGGCGACGATGTCGGCCTCGACGGCGGTCTTGATGCGCTCCGCCTCGGCCGTACGCCCCAGGTGCTCGAGCATCATGGCCACGCTCAGGATGGCCGCGCGGGGGTCCGCGATGCCCTTGCCGGCGATGTCGGGAGCCGAGCCGTGGACGGGCTCGAACATCGACGGGTACGTGCCGTCGACGTTGATGTTGGCGCTGGCCGCCAGGCCGATGCCGCCCGTGATGGCGGCGGCCTCGTCGGTGAGGATGTCGCCGAACAGGTTGTCGGTGACGATGACGTCGAAGCGGTCCGGGTTCGTACAGAACGCGATCGTCGCGGCGTCCACATGCAGGTAGTCGGTGGTGACCGTCGGGAACTCGGTCGCGACGGCGTTGAAGATCCGGTTCCACAGCCCGCCGGCGTGGACCAGCACGTTGTGCTTGTGCACCAGCGTCAACTTGCCGCGGCGGGCGGCTGCCCGGGCGAACGCGTCCCGGACGACCCGCTCGACGCCGAGCGCGGTGTTGATGCTGACCTCGGTGGCGATCTCGTTCGGGGTGCCCTGACGTACGACACCGCCGTTCCCCACGTACATGCCCTCTGTGCCCTCGCGCACCACGACGAAGTCGATGAGCTTGCCGTCGACGATGCTCGGCGCCAGCGGCGTCGGCACACCCGGGTAGAGCTTCGAGGGCCGCAGGTTGACGGCATGGTCGAACGCGAACCGCAGCTTCAGCAGCAGGCCGCGCTCGAGGAGGCCTGACGGTACGGCCTTGGAGCCGGGCGCTGCGCCCACCGCACCCAGCAGGATGGCGTCCGCCGTCGCGAGCCGGGCCATGTCCTCGTCGGTGAGGACCTCGCCCGTACGCTGCCAGCGCTCGGCGCCCAGGTCGTACATGTCGAACTCGAACGCCTGCGGCGCCACCGCGCGAAGGACCTTGAGGCCCTCGGCGACCACCTCCGGGCCGATGCCGTCTCCGCCGATGACCGCAATCTTCTGTGTCGTCACGATCGGCGAGCCTAGCGACTGACCCCCGAGGCGTGGTCCACATCTCAGCAGCCCGTCGCCCCTGGTAGTTTCCGCTCCATGGCCCTGAAGTTCCCTGTCTCCTCCCATCCGTCTCCGGCCTCCGCGTCGACGATCGCCGATCGGCTCGCCGACCCCGGGTTCGGCCGCTTCTTCACCGACCACATGGCCGTAGCGACGTGGCAGAAGGACACGGGGTGGGGCGAGGACGGGCTGGTCGCGTACGGACCGTTCGCCGTGGACCCGGCCGGGGCCGTGCTGCACTACGCGCAAGAGATCTTCGAGGGGCTCAAGGCCTACCGTCATGAGGACGGCTCGGTGTGGCTGTTCCGGCCCGAGATGAACGCCCGCCGGCTGGCCCGCAGCGCCGAACGCCTCGGCCTGCCCGTGCTGCCCGAGGAGGACTTCCTGGCCTCGGTTCGCGGCCTGGTCGCCACCGATGAGCGCTGGGTACCGTCCGGCGGCGAAGAGATGAGCCTGTACCTGCGGCCGTTCATGTTCGCCAACGAGAGCTTCCTCGGCGTGCGGGCCGCCGAGACCGTGCAGTACGCCGTCATCGCGAGCCCGGTCGGTCCGTACTTCTCCGGCGGAGTAAAGCCCGTCGACATCTGGGTCACCACGACGTACAGCCGGGCTGGGTCGGGCGGTACGGGCGCCGCGAAGTGTGGCGGCAACTACGCGTCGAGCCTGGTCGCGCAGAAGGAGGCGTACGAGCACGGCTGCAGCCAGGTGCTGTTCACCGACGCCCAGACGCACTCCTGGCTCGAGGAGCTGGGCGGGATGAACATCTTCCTCGTCACCGCGGACGGTCGTCTGCTCACGCCGCCCACCTCGGGCACCATCCTCGACGGCATCACGCGTGACTCGATCCTCACCCTCGCCCCCGAGCTCGGGTTGACCCCCGAGGTCCGGCCGATCGCGCTCAGCGAGCTCGTCGAGGGCATTCACCACGGGGACGTCGTCGAGGCGTTCGCCTGTGGCACCGCTGCCGTCGTGACGCCCATCGGGCGCTTCCTGGGCGAGGGGATCGACGTCTCCACGCCGGAGCAGGGGAGCGCCACCATGGCGATCAGGAACCGGCTGCTGGACATCCAGTACGGGCGCGGCGACGACCCGTACGGGTGGCGCCAGAAGGTGTGCTGAGCGACCTGTTCAGAATTCGAGATCTCGTCCCATAGAACGGGACGCCCTCGTCAATCCGGACCTCGCGGGTCACAATCGTCCGACACACGCGACGAGGCGCCCTGCGCGCACCCGCCGCGCCACACGTCCGAAGAAGGTCAAAGATGAGCCCGGTGAACGTCGCACCCGAGAACTTCCACGTCTTCGACACGACCCTGCGTGATGGCGCGCAGCAGGAGGGGCTGCGGTTGTCGGTCAACGACAAGCTCCGCATCGCCTCCCTGCTGGACGAACTCGGCGTGACCTTCATCGAGGGCGGCTGGCCGGGCGCCAACCCCAACGACACGGCGTTCTTCGCCGAGGCGGCGCGCAGCCTCACCCTGAAGCACGCCACGCTGGTCGCTTTCGGCATGACCACCCGCGTGGGTATGAAGGCGTCGGAGGACCCGCTCGTCCAGGCCCTGGTCGACGCCCAGACCCCCGTCATCTGCATCGTGGCCAAGTCGCACGACCGGCACGTCACCGACGCGCTGCGCACGACACTGGACGAGAACCTGCGCATGGTGCGCGACACGGTGACGTACCTCAAGGGCCAGGGCAAGCGCGTCTTCGTCGACGCTGAGCACTTCTTCGACGGCTACCGCAGCAACCCCGCGTACGCCCTCGACGTGATCCGTACGGCCGCGGAGGCCGGCGCCGAGGTCGTCATCCTGTGCGACACCAACGGCGGCATGCTGCCGAGCTGGATGGGCGAGGTCGTGAGCGCGGCGTCGGCCATCGGCGTCGACCTGGGCATCCACTGCCACAACGACACCGGCTGCGCGGTCGCGAACACGATCGCCGCCGTCGAGGCCGGCGTGATGCACATCCAGGGCACGATCAACGGCTACGGCGAGCGGACCGGCAACGCCGATCTGGTCACCCTGATCGGCAACCTCCAGATCAAGTTCGGGTGGCCGCTGGTGTCGCCGCAGGCCCTGCGGGACCTCACCCGCATCTCTCATGCCATCGCCGAGATCGCGAACCAGGCGCCGCAGATGCGCCAGCCGTACACCGGCACCTCGGCTTTCGCACACAAGGCCGGACTCCATGCATCGGCCATCAAGGTGGACGAGATGCTGTACCAGCATGCCGACCCGACCGTCGTGGGCAACAACATGCGCATGCTGATCTCCGACATGGCCGGTCGCGCCAACATCCAGATCAAGGGCGAGCAGCTCGGCCATGACCTGTCCGACCGGGAGACCGCAGCGCGCGTCACCGACCGGATCAAGGACCGCGAGGCGCTGGGCTACTCGTACGAGGCGGCTGACGCCTCCTTCGACCTCCTGCTGCGCGACGAGCTCGGCCAGCTCGTACGTCCGTTCACAGTGGAGCAGTGGCGCGTCTTCACCGATCAGACCGACCTCAGCGAGGCGATCCTGCGCGTCTCGACGCACGGCGAGCCGTCGAAGCTGTACGCAGGGGACGGGAACGGCCCGGTCAACGCGCTCGACATGGCGCTGCGCACGGCACTCGAGCCGGCGTTCGGCTATGTGGCCGGGTTCGAGCTCACCGACTACCGGGTACGCATCCTCGACACCGGCCACGGCACGGACGCGATCGTGCGGGTCCTCATCGACACGCGCGTTGACGGGCGCAGCTGGACCACGGTCGGCGTGGGAAGCAACGTCATCGAAGCGTCGTACGAGGCGCTGGTCGACGCGTACCTGTACGGCATCGCCGTGCTCAAACCAGTGGGTGTCTAGTCCGCCAGGTATCCTCAGCGACATGGTGAACGGTCCTCAGGAGTGGCCACTGCTGCCGCAGCCCCCGGCGGTTCCTGTACGGCCCGTGCCGTCGCCGTCCTGGCAGCACCAGCAGGTCGGGCTCACGCCCGAAGACCCGCTGCGCATCGCCGCCAACTTCTCCAGCGAACATCGCGCGGGCCGATGGGCAGTGCCGCCGTTCATCGTGGCCGCCCCGAACATGAGCAGCATCAGGCTCGACTTCCGCGACGCCGTCGTGCAGGAGAACCTCATCCGGATCAGCGTCGAGGGCGTGATGGGCAGCCTCGTGATGATCGTCCCCGAGGGCTGGGCCGTTGACACTGACCGCCTCAACAAGGGCATGGGGTCCGTACGAAACAGGATCGGGCCCCTGCCGCTCCCGGGCTACCCCGTGATCATCGTCAGCGGCAGCATGGGCATGGGGAGCTTCAGCGCCCGCCACGAATGGGGCTTCGAGCGTTGGATGCGCCGCCGCCGCCTCGCTCGTACCCCTGAGATCCTGCGCTGATCCACCGCGGTGCCAGCCCCTGTCACCGCACCTGCGTCTCTGCCAGCCGGTGTGGCTAGGCTTCGCGTGCAGCCCGAATGAAGGAGTTCCCCATGCGCATCGCGCGGTACGTCGTCGGTGACCAGATCCAGTTCGGCACGGTCGAGCTGGCCGAGGATGCGGGGGAGCACCCTGACACCGTCGCCACCTTGACGTCCGACCCGCTGGCCGGGCCGGTCACGTACACCGGCGAGCGCCACCTCCTGAGCGACGTACGGCTGCTCGCCCCCGTGATCCCGCGGTCGAAGGTCATCGGCATCGGCCGCAACTACGCCGCGCACGCCGCGGAGCTGGGCAACGAGGTGCCCGATGAGCCGCTGGTCTTCCTCAAGCCCAACACCTCGGTCATCGGCCCTGGCGAAGCCATCGTGCGGCCGACAACGACGACGAACCTCCACTACGAGGGTGAGCTGGCGGTCGTCATCGGGCGGATCTGCCGTGACGTACCGCGAGACCGGGTCTCGGACGTGGTCTTCGGCTACACCGTGGCCAACGACGTCACCGCGCGCGATCTTCAGAACAGCGACGGCCAGTGGACGCGAGCGAAGGGCTACGACACCTTCTGCCCGCTCGGCCCGTGGATCGTGACCCACCTCACGCTCGAGGAGGTGGGCGACCTCGAGATCCGTACGCGACTCGAGGGCGCCGTCGTGCAGGACTCCACGACCGGCCTGCTCGTACGGGACGTGGCCACGCTGGTCTCGTACGTCTCGAGCTTCATGACGCTTCTCCCCGGCGACGTGATCCTCACCGGCACGCCGGCGGGCGTCGGCCCGATGACCCCTGGCCAGCACGTCGAGGTCGAGATCGAGGGCATCGGGATCCTGGACAACGTCGTCGTCGAGGACGCCGGTGTCGACGACTGACGCCGACCGCTGGACGCTGCCCGAGCCGGGCAGCCGCTACCCCCTCTCGCTGCTGGGCCAGGGGATCGACCCGAACCAGTCGGCCGTACGGTTCTTCGGTGTGATCGCGATCGTCGTCGGCCTCGTCGCGTACAGCATCGCCACCTCGTCGGTGAACCTGGGCCTTCAAGGCATCGGGTGGTTGGTCGAGGGCAGGAGTGTCCCGTTCCTGGACTACACGAAGGCCGCCACGGCGTTCGAGACGGCCTGGGGGCTGGTGGCCGCGAACCTCGGCATCGGGTCGGCGATCCTCGTGGTGGCCGGGCTGCTGCGGGTCCTCCACCGTCGCCGCGCTGCGTGGATCTGGTCGATCTCGCCAGGAGTGCGGTGGCGGTACCTGTTGGCGTGCTTCCTCGTCGGTCTGGTGGTGCTCATCGGGCTGCAGTTCCTGATCTCCGGGGTTCCGCGGCTCAACCCCCAACAGGGGCTGGCGGGCTTCGTCGTCGCGATCCTGCTCACCTCACCGATCCAAGCGGCGGCGGAGGAGGTCCTCTTTCGCGGCTATCTCATGCAGGCCCTGGGACTGGTCTGGCGCAACCAGTGGTTCCCGGTCGTCGGGTCGGCGTTGCTGTTCGCGCTGTTCCACGGCACCCAGAACCTCGCGCTGTTCACCCACCGGTTCGCCTTCGGACTGATCATGGGAGCGCTGGCGTGGCGTACGGGCGGTCTCGAGGCCTCGATCGGCGCCCACATCGCCAACAACCTCGGCGCTTTCGGCTGGGCGGCACTGACGAGTTCGGTCGCCCGGGCGCGAGCCGTACAGGAACTCACCTGGCTCAGCGCGGCCCAGGAGATCGCCGGCTTCGCGGTGTTCGCGGCGATCGCGTGGTGGATCGCTGGGAGGATGCGGGTCCCGTACGAAGTGGCGCCCGACATCGCCGGCACGACGGGAAGTCGGCATCCGGTTTGAGCCGTGCCCGTTGGACCCGGTAGAGTGCTACCTCGGCGCTTGTGAAGTGCCGATGGGGTATGGGGTAATTGGCAGCCCAACTGATTCTGGTTCAGTTTGTCTAGGTTCGAGTCCTAGTACCCCAGCGCAATTCGCTGGGAACCTCATGGTTTGGTAGCGTGACGCAGTCGCCGGACACGGCGATGACAAGCTAGGGCCCCGTTGTGTAGCGGCCTAGCACGCCGCCCTCTCAAGGCGGTAGCGCGGGTTCGAATCCCGTCGGGGCTACGTCAAAGGACCTCCTGCAACAGCAGGAGGTCCTTCTGTTTCCATCCCCGCACCCCGCCCGCACAACCCTTACGTCGCCCGCACAACCGCTGTGACGTGTCTGGCGACCCAGGAGTTGTGCGCGTGGGCACGACAGCAGAACGCGACCGGACAGGAAGGCCTGTCCGGTCGCGCTCGAAGGGTCGTACGAGGTCAGCTCTCGGTCGACGGAGCCGGGGCGGTGCCGGCGTCGGGCGAGCCACCGCTGCGGCGGCGACGGCGGCGACGAGGCTTGCTCGCGCCGCCCTCGGCGTCACCTGCTTCCGAGGCCACGGCGGCGGGAACAGCACCCTCGGCGAGGACCTCCCCGTTGCGGCGACGGACGCGCTCGCGGCGCGGGCCGCCCTCGGCGGACTCGCCCTCGGACGGCTTCGTACGGGGACGCTCCCGACGATCGCCACCGCGGTCGCTCGTGCGCCCACCACGGTCACGTCCGCCACGGCCGCCATCGCGCGAGCCATGGCCCCCATGAGACTCGAGCATCTCGCCGCGGTCCTCGCGCTCGGCGCGGGGCTTGGTCGGGACGATCCGGCCCTTGGTGCCGGCCGGGATCTCGAGCTGCTCCATGAGCTTCGGCGACGTCGAGTACGTCTCCTCGATCTCGCCGAACGGCAGGTCGAGGACGCGGTTGATGACCTTCCAGCGGGTGACGTCGGCCCAGTCGACCAGTGTCACGGCGACGCCGGTGTTGCCGGCGCGACCCGTGCGGCCGATGCGGTGAACGTACGTCTTCTCGTCGTCGGGGCACTCGAAGTTCACCACGTGGGTGACCTGGGCCACGTCGATGCCGCGGGCAGCGACGTCGGTGGCGACGATGACCTGCGCCTTGCCCTCACGGAACCGCTTGAGCGCCTTCTCGCGCGAGACCTGCGTGAGGTCGCCGTGGATGCAGGCCGCGTCGAAGCCGCGGTCGATGAGGTCGTCGGTGAGCCGCTGCACGCCACGCTTGGTCTTGCAGAACACCATGATCCGGTTCGCGCCCGGCACCTGGAGGAGCTTGGCGACGATCTCCGGCTTGTCCAGGTTGTGCGCCTGGTAGACGAACTGGGTCGTGTCGGGCACGGTCGCCTGGGCGTCGTGGGCCTCGGCGCGGACGTTCACCGGGTGCGAGAGGTGCGTGCGCGACAGGGCGACGATGGCCGACGGCATGGTGGCCGAGAACATCATCGTCTGGCGGGTCTTCGGGGTCTTGGCGATGAGCTTCTCGACGTCGGGCAGGAAGCCCAGGTCGAGCATCTCGTCGGCCTCGTCGAGCACGAGCACCCGCACGTGCGACAGGTCGAGGGCGCGACGATCGGCAAGGTCCTTGAGCCGACCGGGCGTGCCCACGACGACGTCGACGCCGGCGGTGAGCTGGTCGAGCTGCGGGTCGTAGCCGACACCTCCGTACACCGTCATGACGCGCGCCTTGCGCTTGGTGGAGGCGATCGCGATGTCGCGGGTCACCTGGAGCGCGAGCTCACGGGTGGGGCACATCACCAGCGCCTGCGGCTTGCCGGGAGCCTCAAGCTCCTCGTACTCCGGCTCGCCCTGCACGGCGATCCGCTGCAGCAGCGAGATGCCGAACGCGAGGGTCTTGCCGGTGCCTGTACGGGCCTGGCCGATCATGTCGGTGCCCTGGATGGCGATCGGGATCGACAGCGCCTGGATGGGGAACGGGTGGGTGATGTTGATCTCGGCAAGCGCCTCGACGATGTCCGGCATGACGCCGAGCTCCTCGAAGGTGACCTGGGGATCGGCTTCTGCGACGGGGTCGTGGACGTAGTCCTCGGGCGCGCTGCTGGGGCTCACGGAGCCGGACGGAAGAGTCAGTGTGGTGCCTTACGGGTGGCCGGCCCTCACAGGCCGGATAGCGGGCCTCGCTGCACCGCACCGGACGCGAGTCCGGGGTGTTCAGCGACGAGCGCCGGTTGCGGCGCCGAAGGCAAGTCTAGCCGACCTGGCTGTAGACCCGTCCGTACGCCACTCGGGCCCGTTCAGTCGCCGTACGAGCGCGAGTTGGCCGCAGATGGCGTCGAGACCCACCGTCGGCCCTTACTCGTCGGCGCAGGCGGAGCGCGTCGCGCCCCCTCCTGACACCGCGCTCGGGACCGCTCGGCGTCAGACGGTGCCGAACCCCACGGGACGGACGTGCTCGGAGCCGAGGTCGACGTACGCGATGCCGGTGGCCGGGATGAGGACCTTGCGGCCCTTGTCGTCGACGAGGGTCAGCACGCCGCCGTCGGCGATCGCCTTGGCGAGGTCCTTCGAGATGTCCTCGGCGGACTTGTCCGACTCCACGACGACTTCGCGGTTCACATGCGTAATGCCGACCTTGATCTCCACGGTCACCCTCTCAGGAACGGACCGGCTCCCTGCCTTGCCCACCAGCCAGACTGCCATACGGGACGCGTTCACCCCGCGCCTGTTCGCCACGGGCCGAAGCGAGGGTCAGCTCAGCGCGTCGATCTCTTCCTTGCTCGACTTGCGGACCACGATCCGCGTCCAGGCACCGACGTAGATGCGGTCGTCAGCCCCGAGCTCGTACCGACCCTGGATCGGGGTCGTCGGCAGCGGACCGGCCGCCGGACCGACGAACGTGCCGTTGGCGGAGCCCAGATCCTCCACGTACCAGCGGGTGCCGTCGGTCGACAGCCTCGATTGGCGCCGGCTGACTCCGGAGTCGACGCCGCAGTCGATCTCGGGGTGGATGCCGCGGCTGGTCGACACGCGTCCGATGAGGTTGTCCTGCCCGAGCGCGACGGTGCCCGGAAGCCCCACCGAGGGCATCGGCTCGTCGGTCTCCTGGACCTCGTACCAGTCGGGGTCGATCCAGACCTCGGCGACGTACGACTCGCGCCGGGGCGCCGGACGTCCCCGCGTGGGCTCGTCGGTGTCCAACGGCGTGGCCTCCGCGACGGGCGCAGGGGCCTCAACCTCCGTCGCCACGACCGGCTCGGCCGGCACGTACGTCGGGGTCGCCGGCGCGGCGGGCGTCAGATCAGGCGCCGGTACGGGTGCGGCGGGGGCGTCGATGTCGAGCGGGCTTGAGGTCGCCGCTGCGGCCGGCTCCGCGGTCGCGGCGTCTGGCCGTCGCAGCCCGAGCATGCCCGCGGCATCGGAGCGGGGGAGCGTGCCGGTCGTGTAGTCGTAGCCGCACGCCTCGCAGAACAGCGCGTCCGCGGGGTTGGTCGCCCCGCAGTTGGGGCACTTCTGGCTCGGCGGGGCGTCCGCCGCAGCAGCCGCTACGGGCGCGTCGGGAGCCGGACGTACGGGCAGGCCGCAGACATCGCAGTAGTCGTCGGTCGTCGAACGGTGGCCGGCCTCGCAGATGCCGGCCATCAGCCGCGGATCCGGGTCGTCTTGGTGGAGGCCGTGTCCAGCGCCATCTCGTCCGCCTTCTCGACCTGCCGCTTCAGCCGTACGGTCCCCGTCGCCGCATCCGTCACGTCGACCACCTTGCGCAGCTTCGAGGTCGCCTCGTCGTTGCCGGTCTCGGCCGCGAGCTGGATCGCGCGGCCCAGCTTCGTGGTCGCGGTGCGGTCGTCGCCTGCAGCCTTGGCTGCCAGCCCTTCCTGGATCGCCGCGGCGAGCTCGGTCTGACCGGTGTAGTGGGCGACCTCGGGACTGATCCGAGCAGTGAGCGACGCGTCGTTGGACCAGCGGGCCTTGACCAGGCCCTGCGCCATGACGTTCTGGCCGATGCACAACTGCACACGCGCGGCGAGCTGTTCCTGCCCCACGGCCTTCGCCGGCAGCCGTACAGCCACGTGGTAGTCGCGGGACTCATCGCCCCACGAACCGGTCGGGAACCCCTGCGTCAGGGGGTTGACCGGCATGCCGCGACGGGTCAGGTCCTCGACGGTGGGGGAGACCTGGCGTACGAACAGGACCTGGGCCCCCTGCGGCACCCACACGCGCAGCTGGGCGTCCGCGACGCCGCGTGCCATCGCCTTGTGCATCAGGTCGCCGAACACCGCCGGCATGTCCTGACCCGAGGGGATGATGTCGACGGAGCCGAGCAGCGCCTGGGCGATCTTGCGGATCTCCTCGACCTTCCAGTCGACGCCGACGCCGCGGCAGTCGACCTGGAACTGGCCCAGGCAGTTGCGGATCGCCGCATCCAGCTGCTGCGGGGTCTCGTTGTGGTTCTCGCCGTCGGTGAGCAGGATGGCGTGCTTCTGGGACAGCGGGCCGACCGAGTCGAACAAGGCCCTGGTGAGGTTGAGCCAGGCGCCGATCGCCGTGCCCCCGTCGGAACGGAAGAAGCTGATCGCGTCCTTGGCCTGGCGTCGGGTCTGGGGGTTCATCTGCACCATGCCGGCGCCGGTCTGGACCATGGGGAACGCGAGGTAGGCCTTGTGGCTGCCGGCGACGATCGCGAAGTACGTGCCGTCGAGGATCGCGTCGACGGCGACCATGGCGGCCTGCTTGGCCGCACGCATGTTGGTCTCGCCCATCGAACCGGACGTGTCGACGACGATGATCTCGCCTGCCGCGCCGGATCCGGTCTGACCCGCAGCACCCGCGCCGGCGCAGTCGATCGTGATGATCGCGTTGACGTCTGTTCCGCCGTCGGGAAGGAACTCGTTCTGGAAGACGGTGGAGGTGAACTGGGCCATAGTGTCGATTCTCTCGCAGGGCACAAAGACTGGGCAACGAGACACGTGCACCACCGACGGTAGCGGGTCGCGGTAGCGATCCAGCCTCCGCGGTGGCCGTGCGCGGCCAGGGTGCCGCCCGGGACGCTTGATCAGCGGGTGAACAAAGCGTCTCTCGGGTTGCCATGCCCCTTGTCGGGGCAGGATCATTGGCCCGTGCTCGATCGTGCCGTGCGTGAGGTTGCCCAGCCGGCCGGGATCGAGGTGACGCGACAGGCGACTGAAGTCCTGACCCAGGCTCAGAATCTCGCTGACCAACTGCGTGCCGAGGCCCAGGCTGATGCTGAGGCGATGCGTGCTGAACTGGCGACGAACCGCGACCTGAACGACAACCTGGTCCGGGTCGCCGCCGAGAAGCAGGCCCAGGCGGAAGCTGCTGCTCAAGCGGCATCCGCAAGGCTCGATGAGGCGCGCCGCGACGCCGTCACACTGCTCGAGGACGCGTCGGCACAGGCTGGCCTCATCACCCGGACAGCCGAGCGCACCGCCGCCGACGTGCTCGCGCAGGCGCGGGCCGAGGCGGAGCAGATACTTGCCGAGGCCAAGGCCAAGGCCGACGAACTCAACGGCGCGTCGGAGGCAGCTGTCGCCGAGGTCAAGGAGCGGCTCACGGCTCACGCTGCGGGTATCGACGCCGACCTCGACGCCAAGCGTCGGGCCTGGGAGGCCGAGGAGAGCCGTCGCCGGGGAGACCTCGACCGCCACGTCACGAAGCGCCACTCCGAGATCGATGCGATGGTCTCGCAGCGCACCAGCGATCTCGAGGCCGAAGTGACAGCAGCGCAGGCCCGGCTCGCCGAGGAGCGCCAGGCGTGGGACGAGGAGCTCGCCCGCCAGCAGAGCGCCGCCCAGGCCGAGCGTGAGGAGCTCGCCGCGCACGCACAGAGCGTCGCTGATGAGCAGTTGGCCTCGGCTGCCGCGCACATGGAATGGACCCAGCAGGCCATGGCCGAGCTGAAGGCGACCGCGGAGGCCGAGACCGAGGCCCAGCGCAAGCAGCACCACCGCGACATGGCCGACCGGATCGTGGCCGTACGCCAGCAGGCGGAGGTGCTGCTCACCAGCGCCCACCACAAGGGCCTCGCCCTGGTGGCTGAGGCCGAGGCTGCAGCGGAGGACGTCCAGGCTCGGGCACGGGCCGTACTCGACGCTGCCGAGAAGGACGCTGAGCAGACCCGACAGCGCGCCGAGGACGAGGCACAGCGTGTCGTCGAGACGGCGCGCACCGAGGCGCAGTCCCAGGCGGATCGCGCTGAGAGGCGTCTGGCGGACGCGGAGGCCGGTGCCAAGGTCATTCGTGAGCGGACGGCCACCGAGCTCGAGGCCCTTCAGCGGGAGGCGTACGGCACAGCCCGGACCACTCGCGAGGAGGCGATCGCCATGCTGTCCAAGGCGAGGACCGATGCCGACCAGGTACGGACGGAGGCCAGGGCGATGCTCGACAAGGCCCGCGCAGAGGTCACCGCGCTCGCGCGACGCCGCGACGACATCAACGCTCAGCTGGGTCATCTCTCCGGGGTTATCGAGGCACTCGCGGTGCCTGAGACTCCCGGGCCAGCGGCACAGGCACCACATCAGTTCACAACGGAAGAGGAATGATGTCCCAGTTGAACCCTGCTTTCCGCACCGTGATGCGTGGCTACGAGCCGACTGAGGTCGACCGCACCCTGGGTGACCTGCGCAAGGCTGTCGACCAGGCGCGTACGGATGCTGCCAACAGCGGCGTCGCCGTGACCAAGCTCCAGTCCCAGGTCGCGCAGCTCGAGGAGCAGCTCGCTGCGGAGAAGTCGCGCGCTCTGGCGTCGGAGTCAGCGCCGAGTGCGGAGCCGACGTTCGCCGACTTCGGCACCCGGGTGGGCAAGATCCTCACTCTCGCCAACGACGAGGCCAAGGACCTTCGGTCCAAGGCGAAGGCCGAGGCGGACAAGCTCACCACCGAGTCCGTCGCGGCTGCAGAGCAGGCGAGGGAGGCGGCTGACCGCTACGCCGCCGAGGTGACGAGCAAGGCCGACGCCGACGCCGCGCGCGTCGTCGAGGCCGCCCGCCAGCAGGCCGACGAGATCCTCGACTACGCCGACCGCGAGGCCACGACGCGCCGCGAGGAGGCCGAGGCGGTGTACGAGCACCAGCGTGCCCGCGCCGCCGCCGCTGCCGCCGACTTCGAGAAGACGCTCGCCGAGCGCCGTGACAAGGCTGCCGCCGAGTTCACGTCGGCGATGCAGGCGCACGAGGCGACGGTCGCCGCCGCGCAGGAGCGCCACGCGATGGCCGACGCCGAGGCGGACCGCATCCGCGCCGAGCACAAGACCCAGTCCGAGGCACTCCTCAAGGCCGCCCGCGAGGAGGCCGCGTCGCACATCGACAGCGCTCGTCAGGCCGCCGAGAAGATCCGTCGCGAGACCGAGCGGGAGTTGCAGGCGGCCACCTCGCGTCGCGACGCCATCACGGCCCAGCTGACCAACGTGCGGCAGATGCTCGCCACGCTCGGCGGCACGACGATCGGTATCCCGTTCGGCGAGCCGGACCCGGTGGCCGCGTTCGTCGACCCCGGCACGCCCGAGGAGCAGGAAGTCGCCGAGGCCGAGCTGGTCGACGCCCAGGGACGCGAGGATGAGGCGGACGTCGAGGACGAGGCCGCGGTCGACGAAGGCGACGAGGAGTACGAGGACGACGAGTCCGAGGACGCCGAGGTCTCCGACGACGAGAAGGCCCACGCATGAGGTTCCGTTACCTCGGCAACTCCGGGCTGAAGGTCTCCGAGATCTGCTACGGCAACTGGCTGACCCACGGCTCCCAGGTCGAGAACGAGACCGCAGCCGCCTGTGTACGGGCCGCTCTGGACGCCGGCATCACCACGTTCGACACGGCCGATGTGTACGCGAACACCCTGGCCGAGTCCGTACTCGGTGATGCCCTTGCCGGTGAGCGGCGTGAGTCGCTGGAGATCTTCACGAAGGTGTACTGGCCGACGGGTCCGAAGGGTCACAACGACACCGGTCTGTCGCGCAAGCACATCATGGAGTCGATCAACGGCTCACTGAAGAGGCTCGGCACCGACTACGTGGATCTGTACCAGGCTCATCGCTACGACACGGAGACGCCGCTCGAGGAGACGATGCAGGCGTTCGCCGATGTCGTACGAGCGGGCAAGGCGCTGTACATCGGGGTCAGCGAGTGGACCGCCGATCAGATCCGCGCCGGACACGCTCTGGCGACCCAGCTGGGCTTCCAGCTGATCTCGAGCCAGCCGCAGTACTCGATGCTGTGGCGCGTCATCGAGGCCGAGGTCGTGCCGACGTGCGAGGAGCTCGGTCTGTCGCAGATCGTCTGGTCCCCGGTGGCGCAGGGGGTGCTGACCGGCAAGTACGTGCCGGGTGCGCCGCTGCCCGAGGGGTCGCGCGCGACCGACGACAAGGGCGGGGCGCAGATGATCTCTCGCTTCATGAACGATGATGTACTCGGCCGGGTGCAGGTGCTCAAGCCGATCGCCGACGAGCTTGGTCTGTCCATGGCACAGCTCGCGGTCGCCTGGGTGCTGCAGAACCCGAACCTCGCGTGCGCGATCATCGGCGCCTCGCGCCCCGAGCAGGTCGCGGAGAACGTGGCGGCCTCCGGCGTGGAGATCCCGTCCGACGTCATGGCGAGGATCGACGAGGCCCTGGGCGACGTCGTCGTCCGCGACCCGGCGATGACCGCGGCGAACTCCCCGAAGACCCGCCCGGTCTGACTTTCTGCACGTCGCGAGAGGCGCCAAACCCGTCGTTCGACACGAACAATCGACGGCTTTGGCGCCTCTCGGCGTCAGACGGGCGCCCCAGCCGCCCTGAGGGTGCGACGCATGCGTTCGACCGAGACCTCTTGTCGGCCGAACACGTCCAGCGCGGTGAACACCCGGAGGCGCCAGCCGGCATCGTCCATCACATCGCGCCGGGAGTTGTCCTGCCGCTGCCGCCAGTTCGAGGCTCGCCCTGCCCGTACGTCGTCCTCGCTGTCCCGCTGCCCGTGGTGCTGGCCGTCGTAGTCGGCCGCCACCTTCCACTCTGGCCACGAGAGGTCAGGGCAATGGATCGGGCTGCCGTGCTCGTCCCGCACCCATCTGTTGACCTCGGGTTCGGGCAGGCCGGCTTCGGTGAACATCAGCCGGAGGCGCGTCTCCATGGGGGAGTCGACGCGGTCCCGGCTATACGCAAGGGCCCGGCGAAGCGCCCGTACACCTCGTCCGGATCCCCACTCCTCCAGGCGATCGGCCAGCCGGATGGGTGCGACGCCAGGGAACCGGCGCCTCAGCGCATCGGCGAGGATGACGAGGTCGACGTGGTCCGCGCCGGCTGCGGCCAGATCGCACCAGGTACGCCAAGGCGTGGTCACAGCCACCCCGTCCACTGTCGTGACGTCGTCGGAACCCGGCGTGAAACGGTGCCCGATGACGCCTCGACCGTGAGGGTGGTGCGTCGAGGGGTACGACACGTGCACTGGCGTGTCGAGATCGCCCGGCCTCGGCTCGTACGTCGTCGACGGGCGATCCCCCTTCATCGGTGCGAGCCATCCCGCGAGCTCGACCGCCGTCGCGTACGAGAAGACGGCGCCGTGGGGGAGGACCAGCGCGGCCGCACGACACCGAAGCAGCCGCGAGTCGGGAATCTCGGCGAGCACGCGGACACCCGGCCAGGGTCGGCGGAAGCGGCGGCCGCCGAGCATCTCGAGGGTGAGGCCGAGCTCAAGCGCTCGGGCGACCGTGAAGGGTCCGTGGGTCAGCTCGTCCGGTACATCGCGCACCCGACGATCCTGTCGTGTCGGGGCCCGTGCTCGCTTGAGTTGTCCACAGGCCCGAACCCGGTGCCTAAGTCGTCGTTTCCGGGGCTGGTTCCACGACTTCGGCGCCGCTCAGTGCGGCCTCGGGCGTCGCGAACGCCGGTAGCTCGCCCAAGCGGGCGATCGCGACCGAGATGTTGTCCTTGCCGCCCTGGGCGTTGGCCCAAGCGACCATGCGCTCGCAGACGTCGACCAGACTGGACGCCGGGGTGGTGAGGGCGGCGTCGAGGACCGTACGGATCGCGCCCGGGGTCGATGCGTAGTTCCACAGTCCGTCGGAGCAGACCAGCAGCCAGCCCGTACCGACCTCCAGCTCGCCGCAGCGCGGGGTCACGTCGGGGGCGTCTCGGCCCAGCCACTTCGTGATCGCGTGGGCGCCGTAGCCGGTCTCGGCCTCCTCGCGGCTGAACCCCGCCTCGATCTTGGCCTGAGCCACGGAGTCGTCGACGCTCAGCTGTACAGCCTCACCGCCATCGGGCAACCAGTACGACCGGGAGTCGCCCAGGTTGGCGTAGAAGAGGCGTCCGTCGGACACCACGGCCGCGACGAAGGTGGCGGATGCCGCGTTCTCGCTGGCGGGGTCGGTCTTCTCGACGACAGCGACGTTCGCGGCCGCGGCAGCCTCGGTCAGCGCCAGCTGCATGGCAGCCGACCGCGATGCCTCGACGCCGAGCCCCTGCGGCTGGTTGGTCCACAGGAGATCGCGTGCGGCTTCCGCACCTGCCAGCGCCGCGATGTCGGAGTCGATGGAGCTGGACACCCCGTCGCACACCACGAGCACCGCTCGTACGCCCTGCTCTTGCGACGCGCCCAGGGCCAGGGCGTCCTCGTTGCGGGAGTGGCGCAGCCCACGGTCGCAGACGCCGGCGACCCATGGGGCCGGCTCCTCGCGGTAGTGGTCCCTCTCGCTCGCGGCCTTGTTGCCGCACACCGTGCAGTAGCCGTCGGCGTCCACCCCGCCGCCGCACTGAACGCATGGCCTCGCGGGAGCGGTCACCGCATCGGGGTCGATCGTCGTCGCGGGTGACCACTCCACGCCCGGCGGCACGTAGGCGTGGTCCTCGGGGGACGACACCCCGGGGGCCGGGGCGTTGGCGGCGGGCCGCCACTCGATGCCCGGCGTCGCCTCGGGCGCCTCCTTGCCCCGGAGCCACCGCTCCAGGCCGTCGGGGAGCAGCCTGGTCCAGCCCTTCTCCGGTTCGGTCACAGCAGGCTCCACTTCCGCGTCTTGTTGGCCTTCTCGACGAGCTGCACTCGTACAGGCGACTCCGGTTCCAGCGCGGCCAGCCGCCTGTACGCCGTCTCCAGCCGGTCCCGCAGGGCCACCGGCGTGGCTGGTACGTCGCCGATCACCGTCGTCGCGCTGGCGCCCTTGGCGGAGACCTCGCTCAGCGCGCGCTCGAAGATGTCGACGTCGATCCGCGCCTGCGTGAGCGCGTCCAGCCGGGCGTTGTGAGTCGCGGTCATCGCCCGCTGCAGGTCCGGCAACCCGGATCCGAAGCCCAGCAGGTGCTCCGCCTCGAGGCGACGAGACTCCAGGTAGCCGCGGCTCGTCGACGGCACCATGTCGAGCGCGTCGAGCGTGCCCTGCAGGTCGCGTCGCTGGGCCCGGAGCCGGGCCAGACCGAACGCCGCAGGCGTCACGTAGTTCGCGTCCGTCGAGGCGCAGATGAGGTAGAGGTTCTCCGCGATCGCCGGCTCGCCGCCCTGCTCGCAGGCCACCGCCAGCGCGAGCTTGGGCGCCAGCTCGCCCGGCACCTGCCCGTACACCGCGTTGAACGACGACTGCGCCGTCCGCCAGTCGCCGATCTTCAGCGAGGCCATGCCGGACAGCCACACCGCCCGCCACTCCCACGGGTCGGCGGCGAGTAGCTCGTTGACGTACTGGCGTACGAGGCGCTGGTTGTCCATCTCGAGCGCCGCGGTCGCCTTGGCCAGCAGCACCTCGGCGGTCGCCTGTGGGGCCTGCTCGAGGAGAGCAAGCCGTTGTACGGGGTCGGTGTCGACCACACCGCTCAACCAGCCGTACTGCGGGTCGGTAATGTCCGGCTTCAGCTTGGGCAGCTGCGTCCAGTCGACGACCTCACCCGTCACCGCGGGGGGCTCGAACAGCAGCGACGTGGCTGAGGTCTGGGCGATGCCGGAGTGCATCGAACCGACGACCTCGCGCATCACGCCGAGGAGCTGCACGCGCAGCTCGTCGGCCGACACGAACCGGTCCGCCGGGTCGGCGGCGCAGCACTTGAGCAGCAGCCTGTACAGCGAGTCGTACTCCCCGAACAGCGGCAGCTCGTCGATGGGGGGCAGCGTGAACTCGTACGTCGACTGGTAGCCGCGGAACTCCGCGCACAGCACCAGCAGCGTGCGGCCGATCGTGTAGATGTCACTCGCGACCGACGGGCCGATCGTCGCCACCTCCGGGGCCTGGTAGCCCTTCGTGCCGAAGATCGCCGACTCGTCGTCGTCGAGCCGACGCACGCCACCGAGGTCGATGAGCTTGATCGAGTCGTCGATCTGGATGACGTTGTCGGGCTTGAAGTCGCAGTAGAGCAGGTGCTGGTCGTGTAGGTAGCTGAACGCCGGCAGCGTCTCGTGGATGTACGCGAGGGCCCAGTCGACGGGCAGCGCGTCGTACGAGCCGCCGCTGTCCATCATCCGCTGCTTGAGGAACTCCTTGAGCGAGCGGCCGCCGACGTACTCCATCACGATGTAGCCCGCGCCGTCGTGGGTGACGAAGTTGTAGATCTCGACGATCAGCGGGTTCTCCACCTGCGCGAGGAAGCGCTGCTCGGCGATCGCTGAGCTGACGGCGTCACCGTCGCCCACGTTGAGCAGACCCTTGAGCACGACCCAGCGGTCGGACACGTTGCGGTCGCGCGCGAGGTAGATCCAGCCCATGCCGCCGTGGGCCAGGCAGCCCTGGACCTCGTACTGGCCGGCGACCAGGTCCCCCTTGGCGAGCTTCGGCGTGAACGAGTACGGCTTCTGGCACTTCGGGCAGAAGCCCTCGAGTCGGCCCTCGGCGTCCTCGTGCGAGCGTCCGACGGGCGAGCCGCAGTTCGGGCAGATGCGCTTGTCCTCCGGGATCACCGGATCCTTCATGACCGCGGTCTCAGGATCGATGTACGGGGCGGCCGGCACCGAGGTGAGCCCCGCGCCGAGTCTCGCTGCGCGCAGTCGCTTGGCCGTGTCGCGGATCCTCTTCGCCGACCGGCTGGCTGCGGCTCCCGCCCGAGCGGAGCCCAGGGCTGTCGAGCTCAGCAGGTTGGAGGCGCGGGTGACCGACGTCGCGCCCGTACTGGGGGAGCGGGGTGCGCTGGACGCCTCCGTGGCACCGGCGGGGGACCCGCAGACGTCGCAGTAGCCGTCGATGATGCTGCCTGTACAGCCGGGCATGCGGCAGCGGCCCGTCGGCACCTTGGCCGGCGGCGGCTGCGAGACGCCACGACCAGGCGCGCTGTGAGGGGCCAGCCTCGGGGGCACGGAGACGTTCGGCGTCGCGGGTGCCACCGACGCTGCGGCCGCGGAGTGGCTGCCTCCCGGAGACGGCATGCCGCAGACATCGCAGTAGCCGTCGACGATCGAGCCGGTGCATCCCGGCTGCAGACACCTCACGAGGATCCTCCTGGGTTCGCGGGACTCAGCAGCTGTACGGCGTCGGCGTAGGCGTCGAGCAGCGCCGTGACGACCTGCGCGGGGGCCGGGCGTCGGGTAAGGAACGACTGTGCCACGGCGGCCAAAGCAGCCAGGTCGGCATCGCCCGCCACGCCTGCTGCCTGGGCGGCCGCCACGTCCGTCGCGAGCCGGGCCGTGAGAGCAGTGTGGGCGTCGAGGGCCTTGCCGTACGCCTCCTGGACCACCTGCATGGCGTTGCTGACGGCACCCAGCTTGGTGAGGTAGCCATCGAGCTGCGAGGCGCTGCTGGGGATGTCGCCGAGGGCCGAGACGTTCGGCACGGCGTACTTCGGCGCCGGGGCCACGGTCGTGACCACGTGCTGTACGAGGTCGGCGAGGGCCTTCTCGCGCAGCTCGAGCGCGTCGCGGAGCTCGCGGGCCCTCGCGAGCTTGTCGACGGCTTGCCGACGTTTGGTGTTGCCGACGATCAGGTCGCGCTCGAGGGTCGCCGCCTGGATCTCCACGGGACCGATGAGGCCACCGATGTCACCGCCGCGGTCCGACTTCGCCGCCAGGTCGTTGGCACGGGTCGCGAGCTCCTCGACCGTGGCGAGCACGCGTGGCCGCGTGGCCGGTGGCTCAAGGGCGGCCTGGTCGCGCAGTCGCTCGACCTGGGCGCGCAGGTCACGCACCCGGGAGGCGAACTGGTCGGCTTGCGGGCTGCGGTTCAGGCGGCTGCGGAGTTGGCCGGCGAGCGCGTCGCTGAGCCGACAGGCCTCGGGCAGCGAGACCGACAGCCCACTGATGGCGGCCGAGCCCGGGGTGGGGGAGCCCGAGTCGGGCAGCGTGTCGTCCAGCCGACCCCAGATCAGCGCTGACAGGCGCTCTCGCTCGGTCGGCCCGACGCGTCCGGAGTCCCAGGTGGCGAGCAACAGGTCGTACCTGTTCTTGATCGCCTGCCACACGGACAGCGAGAGCATCATGTCGCTGGTCAGCGAGCGGTCCGGCGACGTGAGGATCGTGGCGTCGAGTTCGTCGAGCTCGGCGCGACGCTGCTGGATCCAGCTGCCGAGAAGACCGAGGTAGGTCATCGCGTCCTGGATCTCGACCGGGGTGCCGAGCCGTCCCGGCGCGACGGGTGCAGTGTCCACGGGTGCCACCTCAGACGTACTCGGTCAGGCGCCGGGTGATCCCCGCCAGCGCCGCGATGATGGACAACAGGGCCAGGATGGACGCGACGATGCCGTACGGGAGCTGCTGGCTCTTCACGGTGCTGAGGCTGTCGGTCGCGGTGGTCGCGCTGCTGTCCGACAGTCCTTCAGCGCTCTGTACGAACGAGGTGACCGTGCTCAAGGCGGTGCCGCGGGCCTGCGCGCGGGCGGCGGCGTTCGCGGTCGCGTTCGCGCTCGCCGAGGGGGGCAGGGCCTTGTGGGCTGCTGTGTACGCGGTCCACAACCCGGCCTGCTTCTTTCGCTGGTCCTGGTCGGGGAGGGCGTCGATGGCCGAGGTCACCGACGTGCTGAGCGCGTCCCAGGCCGTCGTGCTGGGGCTCCCGGTGAGGATGTTCCGGTCCTCGGTAGCCTTCGCCTGCTCGGCCAGCGCGCGTGTGTCCGCGTGGCTGCGCGCCTGCACCAGCGTCGTCGTGCGCACGTCGATCAGCGACTGCTGGACCAGCCCGTTCGCGGTGCTGGCCAGGCTGAGGGCGACGCCGACGAGGACCACGGCCAGGACGAGGCCGATGTTGAGCACCCGGCGCGTACGTCGGGCGATCACGACCGAGCTCACGGCGAGCGCGACGAGCGCGAGCCACCCGGCGATGACGGCACCGTAGCCCGCCATCCACAGCGGTCCGCCGCCCAGTCGGGCATCACTCTCCTGGGCGAGGGCCGCGAGCGTCGCGAGGGGGTCGGTGAGCTTGGCCGACGTGGCTGCGTACGTCGTACCGCCGGAGGTCGCGTCGGTGGCCGCCTTCGTCCAGGCCGCATCGACGGTCCGGCGGTAGTCGTTGACCTGGGTCTGGACGGTCGCGAGCCGGTCGGCGTCACCGGGGTGCTGCGCGGCGGCCCGGACCAGCATGGACGACACGGTGTCGAGAGTGGCCTCGTACGTGGTCCACTCGCCCGATCCGGCCGCGGTCGCAGGGTCGAGGAACGCCACCGACGCGCGCCGGTCGGCTTCCGCGAGGGTGGCGCGCGCGTTGCGGAGCTGCATGCCGTACGTGGCGTCGTCACGCGCGGAGCCGAGAGCCAGCTCGGGAGCGACCGTTCCGGCGATTGTCAGCACCGCGAACAGCAGCAGCGCGGCGATCACCACATTCCGTAGCGCACGCAGCACCCGAGGGGTCGGGGTCGGGTAGACGAGCGACGGCGTCGTCGGGGCGGACGCCGCGGGGCTCGCCACGAGCGCCGACCCGGTCGCCACATCCGGCGGGGTCTGTACGGGGGAGGTCGTCGTCTGGCTGCTCACGCTCCTGCCTCCGGAGCAGGAGCCTCGGTCACCGGCGAGGCGGGACCGACGGCTCCGGGCACGGTCTCTGCCGCGCCGGGCCAGTCGACGGGCTCCTGGTCCTGGGCGATGGCGAGGTCCTCGGGGAGCAGGCCACGCAACTGTTCGAGCGTGGGCTCGGCGATGTCGCGCAGGCGCCACGCCTGGTGCCCGATCGCGGCCTCGAACACGTTCCGGGCGAAGCGGCCGTTGCCGAACGTCTCATCGCGTACCTGTTGCGCGAGCTGCAGCTTGAACGCCGTGATGACGTCGTCGGTCACGTCGTAGTCGGCCTTCGTCGCCATGCCGGAGAAGATGCCCACGAGCTCGTCGTCGGTGTAGTTGTCGAACTCGATGGTCGTGCGGAAGCGGCTGCTGAGGCCCGGGTTCTCGTCGATGAACTTCGCCATCGGCTTCGGGTAGCCCGCGACGATCACGACGAGGTCCTGGCGGTTGTCCTCCATCTCCTTGACGAGGGTGTTGATCGCCTCCTCGCCGTACTGGTCACCGGACAGCGAGTACGCCTCGTCGATGAACAGCACGCCACCCTTGGCCTTCGCGCACACCTCGGAGGTCTTGATCGCGGTCTGGCCGAGGTAGCCGGCGACCAGCTCGGAGCGGTCGACCTCGATGAGCTGGCCCTTGCTCAGCAGGCCGAGGGCGCGGTAGATGCCCGAGACCAGGCGAGCAACGGTCGTCTTGCCGGTGCCGGGGTTGCCGACGAAGATCAGGTGCCGCGTGATCGTCGGGTCGGTGAGGCCCGCCTTCTGGCGGAGACCCTGCACGCGCAGGATGGCCGACTGCCGGTGGATCTCGTCCTTGACCCGCTGCAGGCCGACGAGCCCGTCGAGCTCGGCGAGCAGCTCCTCGAGCGACTTCTGCGGAACCTCCGGCTCGGGCTCCTTCGCGGGGGCCGCAGGG
>JAPUEI010000019.1:58785-68090 GCA_027492675.1 Propionibacteriaceae bacterium
GGCGGCGGGTGTGGCGGGCGCGACCGGGGTCGTGCCGCCAGCCTGGAGGTTCGGGAACGCGCCGGGGGCGTGTGGGTCCAGGGTGCTCAGGTCGAACGGGTTGGTGTCGAACGCGCTCAGGTCGTTCTGGGGTCTCATGCCGGCCTCGCGCATCCGGTCCTGCGAGTGGCGGAGCTGGTCGAAGACGTTCGAGAGGATCCCGGGCGCGCGCTTGGCGAAGTCCCCGACCTGGTCGGCGGCCTCACGGCTGCGGGACGCCATCTGCTCGACGAGCGTCTGGTCGGCGGGAGCGAGGACGTCGCCCGAGACCGGGGCGGGCGGCGAGACGGGAGCCTGTACAGGCATGGCCGGCACCGGTGACGTACCCCTGGAGAGCGGCGCACCCCCGGGCAGCCCGTCGAACGCACCCGGTACGGACCCGCCCGTCACGTCGAACCGGCCGGCTGCCCTCAACGCCGTGCGCTGGGCTGCCGTCGCCGTGGCGGCCGTGCCGGCGACCTGCGGATGGGGCTCGCCGAGCAGGCAGGCGGAGGCGGCGACGGCGGCCAGCGCGTCGGCGTACTCCGCAGCCAGCCTCGGGTCGCCCTGGCCGAGCCCGGCCATCAGGGGCGTCGGGGCGGAGCGGAACCGCCGGCCCTTCGACGCGGCCTCGAAGAACGCGGTCGCGCCCCCCGCCTCGCCCGTCTCCTGGCCCCAGGCGGCGAACGCACCGCGAGCGGGCTCGGCGACAGAAGCGGCGAGCTGCAGACCCTCTGTACGGGCGGCGTGCTCGTCGAGACCCGCGGCGTGAGCGGCGGCGGCGAGCTGGTCGAGCGCCGTGCGCAGTGTGGTCACTGGTCAGACCTCCAGGTCGAGAGGGTTGGCGGGCCCGATGCGTCCGCGGGGGACGGCGGGGGCCCTGGGTGCTTCGGTGGGTGCGTGGCCGAACTTCTCCTGCAGGAAGCGGCCGTGGGCGATGAGCGCCTGGGCGTCGGCCTGCAGCACCGCGTCGTACATCTTGTCCACGGTGGACCCGAGCAGGTCGAGTTGGTCGACGAGGATCAACAGAGACGTCTTGGCGCCTTCGATCGGCCTGCTGTCGGCCCAGTCGCGCGGCAGCCGCAGGTAGGCGCTCAGCGCCTCCGGCAGGTAGTCGGTGGCGGTGGCCATCAGCGAGTACTGCTCGGCGGAGTCGAGACCGGCGTTGCGCATCCGCGGCAGCGTCTCGCGCAGTTTGCGGGTGACCCGGTAGACGCGCATGAGCACGGGAGGCGGCACATGACCGTCCACCGCGAGCTGGTCGACCTTGGCGAGCGAACCGGCGATCTCCTCCGGCGTCGGGGGTGCCGCGACGAGGATCGGCTCCGGCTCGGGCGCAGCAGGATCGCCCTTCAGCCAGTCGAACAGACCCATCGGCTCAACTCTCCGGCTCAGCGCGCGGTGTCGACGTTGAGCTCGGTGCCCGGGATCACCGGCTGGCTGCGCTGGGCTCGGTCGAGGTAGTCGCGCGACTTCGTGACCTCGTTCTCCAGCACACCGATGGTCTGCGCCATGTTGTCCAGCGCGCGCAGCTTGAACTCGTCAATGGAGTCCATCGTCGCGTAGATGTTCTGGAACGCCGCCTGCAGCTGCTCGATGCCGATCGTTGACGACGCGGCCTGCTCCTGGATCCGTGCGGAGTTGTCCTTGAGCATCTCCGACGTCTTCTGGATCATGTTCGACGTCGTCGTGTTGAGCGCGGTGATCTGGTCGAGCACGAGCTGCTGGTTGCCCAGCGCCTGGGCGACGATGACCGCGGTGCGCAGCGCGGAGACGGTCGTGGTCGCGGCGCGGTCGACGCCCTTGATGAGCTCGATGTTGTTCTTGATGATGATGTCGATCGCGAGGTAGCTCTGGATCGAGACGGCGAGCTGGGTGAGCAGGTCCTGGTGCTTCTGCCGTACGTAGAACAGCACGTCCTGGTTGAGCTGGCGGGCCCGGTCCGGGTCGCTCATCTCGATCTCGGCGATGCTGGCCGTGAGCTGCATGTCGAGCTTCTCGGCGATGTAGACGTACTGGTTCAGCCGACCCATGGTCTGCCACAGGTTCTGCTTCTCCATGTTGAGCGCCACGTTGTCGCGGGTGAGCTCGTCCTGGCCGGAGCGCAGGGCGTGGAGGATCGCGTTGAGCTGGGTCTGGGAGGACTGGTACTTGCGGAAGTAGTCCTGCATCTTCTTCCCCATCGGGAAGATGCCCAGGAACTTCTTCTCCATGCTGTCCTTGTTGGGGTCGAGGTCCTCGACCGTGCGACGGAGGTCCAGCAGCGTCTGGCCGACCTTCGAGCCCTGCGTGAGGTTGCCCTCCTTGAGCGCCCGGACAGGCGTGTTCAGCAGGCGGTTCGAGGTCTCGGCGGCCTTGCGGATGTCGGCGTCGCCCATGGACCGTACGGCGTCGGCCTGCGCCGCGAAGTCGGGCGAGCCGGTCTGTGCCTTGGTGATCGCCTGCATGAAGGCGTCGACCTTCTGGTCCAGCACCGGCACCTGGGCGGCGTCGACCTGCGGCGCCATCTTGGGAGCCTGGGTGGTGGGCACCGCGGCGACGGCGGCCGGGGCCTCCAGCGTGAGGGTGGCAGTCGCCGTCGGCGGGGTCAGGGGGGCGTACGCGGCCTGGCCGGACTCTGACATGGGACACCTTTCGAAAGGGACTCACGACTCGTGAGATGCAGATCGCGTCCAATGTACCGGTCGGGTGGTGCGATCACTCGGGGGCAGTGCCTGACAGAACCCCGAATTGCCGGGGCAGACGCGGCCCATCGTCGGCCAGCACGTCGGCGAACAGATCGCCGTGCTCGGACACCCGGGCGAGCACCATCTCGGGGGTGAACCGCAGGGCGTCGGGATCGGTCACGGCGGCGACCTCGTCCCAGGTGAGCGGGGTCGCGACCCAGGGCTGGTCCTTGCCTCGCATGGAGTATGCGCAGATGGTGTTCCGCGCCGCCTTGTTCTGCAGGTAGTCGATGTAGATGCGGCCGTCGCGCGCCGACTTGGCCATGGTCGCGACGAACAGGTCGGGGTGGCGGCGCGTCAGCTCCGCGGCGAGGCCGGCCACGTACCGTACGACGTCCTCGCTCGGGGTCGGCGCGATCGGGGCGGACAGCTGCAGACCCTTGGAGCCGGAGGTCTTCACCGAGGCGATGAGCCCGTCGGCCGCCAGCCGGTTCGCGAGGATCAGGGCGCCGTGGCAGATGTCGACCATGGTGATGCCCGGACCGGGGTCGAGGTCGACGACGCACACGGTCGCCCGGGGTTCGCGGTCGGGGGCGAGCTGTACGGCGCCGTCGACAAGCGTGCAGTGCGCCACGGTCCACTGCGGGGCGTGGAGCTCGAGCGCGGCGAGGTTGGCCAGGTAGACCAGCGAGGCCGGCTCGGTCGCCACGACGTACTCGATGCGTCCCTCCGTACCGGCCACGGGCTGTACGGCGAGCCAGTCTGGCGCTCCCGCAGGGGCGTTCTTCTCGAAGAAGGGCGGTGCCTCGACGCCGTGGGGGAAGCGCACGCGGGTCAGGCAGCGCCCGGCCAGGTGGGGGAGCATCGTGTCGGCGATGGCGAGGTAGTAGGCGATGACCTCGGACTTGGCGTAGCCGACGGAGGGGTACAGCACCTTGTCGAGGTTCGTCAGCGTCAGGGTGCGGTCACCGACTGCTGTGACGATCGACTCGCTGCTCGGCATGGGGTCACTTTAGGTGGGCCGCGCCAACGCCGACAGTGTTCACGATCGCGACGCCGGTGGTCGGCACCACTCGAGGATTGACCGAGATCTCTCGCGGGGTTCCGGCGATGTTGTCGCCATTCTGGGCTCCCGAAGCTCCGTCCGTGCTCCGACGTTGTCGCCGCGAGGCCCCGCCAAGCCTGAATGACGACAACATCGGAGGACTCACGGCCGGGGCTCTCCGCCAGGCCACGGTTGGCGACAACATCGTCGGCCGGGGCATGCGGCCCGCATAGGGTGCAGACGCGTCAACGGGCCCTCCGCAGCGGCGGAGGGCCCGTTGGGCGTGTGAGGATCTACAGACCGCGGACGCGATCGGCCTGGGGGCCCTTGGGGCCCTGCGTGATCTCGAACTCGACCTTCTGGCCCTCTTCGAGGGTACGGAAGCCTGTCGTGTCGATCGCGGTGTAGTGGACGAAGACGTCCTGGTCAGCGCCTTCCACGGCGATGAAGCCGTAGCCCTTCTCGGCGTTGAACCACTTGACAGTTCCCTGGGCCATGCAACTTCTCCCAACTGCTTTCCTGAGACCGCACCTTGAGATCTCATGCTGCTGGACGACGGTCCGGACCTTCCCAAGCTTCGCCCGGGCTGGAGCAGCGGCAACAGCCTGGCACATTGAGGGTCAGCGTGTCAGTAGTCCGGATGAACTGGCGCGCGCAGCCCGGACCCCGCCCGACAGGCCAACCCTTCCGACAGCTCCGACCCTCCGGACAGGCAATTGGGGCGCATGGGGCGTGAGCGTCGGCGTGTCGTCCGTGGGAGCGCTGTTCTGCCTGTCCTTCGACAGGCAAAGCGGCGATGCGGACACGGTTCTGCGGCGTGTCGCGCCACTGGAGCACCAATTGCCTGTCCGGGGGTGGGGGAGTCCCAGAGGGCGTCGCCGCCGTCGTACGGGAGGCCGAGGGGCGCGGCCGGGTCGCATGTGTCGGTGGCATCTGTTTGCATGGACCCGTGACGACAGCGCCTCGACCGAGCTACCGGCTGCTGCCGTCTGTACGTGAGGAGCTGACGCGGCCGACCCTGACGCCCGAGCAGGAGGCGGTCGCGATGCACCGTGGCGGGCCGCTGCTGGTGTTGGCCGGGCCGGGCACGGGGAAGACGACGACGATCGTGGAGGCAGTCGCCGGCTACATCGACGACGGGGTCCCGGCCGATGCCGTACTCGTGCTCACCTTCTCGCGGCGCGCGGCCGTCGACCTTCGCCGACGGATCGCGGAGCGGCTCGGTCGGTCGGTCGCTACGCCGCGGGCGATGACGTTCCACGCGTTCTGCTACGCCGTCGTGCGGCGGTTCTCCGACGTCGAGCTGTACGGCGCGTCACCCCGTCTGCTGACGGCTCCGGAACAGGACTTCCGCGTACGGGAGGTGCTGGCGGGTCGGTCGGCGGACGACTGGCCGCCGGAGTTCGCGCCGGCGTACGGCACGCGGGGCTTCGCCGGTGAGGTCCGCGGCGCCCTCGCGACGGCGAGGCAGCTGGGGCTCGACGGCGAGGCGCTGCGGATGTACGGGGAGGTGACCGAGCGGCCGCAATGGACGGCGCTCGGCGAGTTCTTCGACGAGTACCTCGATGTGCTCGAGCACGAGCAGGTTCTCGACTACGCCGAGCTCGTCCATCGCACGCGGGTGCTGTTGGCCGATCCCGAGATCTGCGCGCAGGTACGGAAATCGGCCGAGGTGGTGTTCGTCGACGAGTACCAGGACACGGACCCGTCGCAGGTCGGGCTGCTGCGCCAGCTGGTGGTGCCCGGAGGTGACATGGTCGTGGTCGGCGATCCGGACCAATCGATCTACGAGTTCCGCGGCGCGCAGCCCCGGGGGATCCTCGAGTTTCCGGACCGCTTCCGTGACCGGGCGGGCACCCCGGCGCCCATCGTCGCGCTGTCTCGCACCCATCGGTTCGGCGGCACGCTGGCAGAGGCGACGCGGCGCATCTCGGCGCGGCTGCCCTTGCCTCTGCCGATTCCGGAGGCCATGCGCGATGCGTTCCGGCGGCCCACGGTCGAGCCGGGGAAGCCTGCCGGCGAGCTCGAGGTGCTGACGTGTGACGACTCGGGCGCAGAGGCGGAGCAGATCGCCGACCTCCTGCGCCGTGCCCACCTCCGCGACGGGGTCCCCTGGGACGACATGGCCGTGCTCGTACGGTCGGGCAAGCGCGACATCCCCCGGCTCAGCCGCGCGCTGGTGGCTGCCGGCGTGCCAGTGGCTGTGGCCGGTGACGAGATCGCGCTGTCTGCCGCCGAGGCCGTGACGCCTCTCCTGCTCGCCCTGTCGGTCGCGGCCGACCCCCGACGGCTGGACGCCGACGTCGCCTCGCGACTGCTGCAGAGCCCGCTCGCGGGGCTCGATTCGATCGACCTGCGTCGGCTCGGTCGCGCGCTCCGGGACGCCGACCGGCTCGAGCTGGGCGCCGGGAGCCCGCAGGCGTCCTCAGCGGAGCTCGTACGTGACGCCCTTCTCGACCCTGACCTCATCGTCGCGCTGCCGACCGGTCCTGTCACCGAGACGGTCGCTGGCCTCGCCGCGCTGCTCGCCGAGTGCCGCGACCTCGTCGACCGAGGTCGTACAGCACATGAGGCTCTGTGGTGCCTGTGGTCCGGCACGGACTGGCCGCTGCGGCTGCAGTCGCAGCTCACGGTCGGCGGCGACCCGGCCGCGCGTGCGCACCGGGATCTCGACGCCGTGTGCGCCCTGTTCGACGTGGCCGAGCGATCGGATGAGTTGGCCGGCGGCAGGGGTGTGGCGGGCTTCCTCGGCGAGGTGGCGGCCCAGGAGATCCCCGCCGACACCGCGCGCGAGGCCACCGCGGCACGGCGCGGCGTGCGAGTCCTCACCGCCCACCGGGCCAAGGGACTCGAGTGGCACCTGGTCGTCGTCGCCGGAGTGCAGGAAGGCGTCTGGCCCGATCCCCGCCGCAGGGCGTCACTCCTCGAGGCCGACCGCCTGGCCGAGGACGGTCTGGTCGAGCCGCCACCCACGAGCGTGCTGCTGGCCGCCGAGAGGCGACTGTTCTACGTAGCGTGCACGCGGGCCACGCGCCGGCTCGTCGTCACCGCGGTCTCCGGAACCGACGGAGAGGGCGACCAGCCGTCCCGGTTCCTCGACGAGCTGGGAGTTCCCGTACGAGCGGTGCCCGGGCGTCCGGCTCGGCCGCTCAACCTCGTGGGCCTGGTCGGAGAGCTGCGGCGCGCGGTCGTGAACCCTGCGGAACCACCGGCCATCCGCGCCGCGGCGGCCGCTCACCTGGCTCGGCTGGCCGATGAGACCGACCACGGCCGCGCCCTCGTACCCGCCGCGGACCCCGACCGGTGGTGGGGGGTCAAGGACCTCACCGGGGGTCGACCGGATCGGCGCGAGGGGGAGCCCGTCGCGTTGTCCGGGAGCCAGCTCGGCACGCTCTTGGCGTGTCCCCGGCAGTGGTTCCTGCAGCGCCGGGCGGGCGCGGACCGGCAACGTACGTCGGCGGCCGGCTTCGGCTCGGTCGTCCATGTCCTGGCCGAGCACGCGGTCGCCGAAGGGGTCAGCCCGACCGAGCTGAGTTCCCACCTGGACAGGGTCTGGGACCAGATCCCGTTCGACGCGGCCTGGCTGTCGGCATCCGAGCGGGCCGAGGCGGATGAGTCCCTGGAGCGGCTCGCCGGCTGGATCGAGGCGCGCCGCGGACGTGAGGTGCTGGGCGTCGAGGTGCCGTTCGAGGTGATGGTGCCCACGGCGGGACAGCCCCTGCGCCTCACCGGCACGGTCGACAGGCTCGACCGGGGCGCGGACGGGCGACTGGTGATCGTCGACTTCAAGACCGGGCGCCACGTGCCGACGAGGGGCGAGGCAGCGTCGTTGGACCAGCTCGGCGCGTACCAGCTGGCGGCTCAGCTCGGGGCCTTCGCGGACCTCGCGGGCGACGCACCGGTGGGCGCCGCGGAGCTCGTCTACCTGCGCGCGCAGGACGGCCAGCAGCCGTACCCGAAAGTGCTGCAGCAGCCGTCGATCCTCGACGTGCCGTACCTTCCCGAGGAGCCGTCCACAGCCGTCCTCGACGCGGAGAGCCGCAAGGCCGTTGGGTCGCAGGAGGACCACCCGAGCTGGGTGCACCATCGGATGGCCACGGCGGCGCGGGTGCTGGCCAGCGATTCGTACGTCGCGACCGTCGGTCACCAGTGCCGGTACTGCCCGTTCCAGTCGAGCTGTCCCGGTCGCGGCGAAGGTCGGCAGGTGATCTCGTGAGTGGTTCCGTCACGTCGCTCGCGGCATGGCGCACGTCTCACCGGGAGACGCCGCTGCGAACAGCCGATGACTTGATCGCGGCCATCGGCGTGCCGTTCAGCGACGAGCAGCTCGCGGCGATCACCGCGCCGCTCGAGCCGACTGTCGTCATCGCCGGCGCCGGGTCCGGGAAGACCACGGTGATGGCAGCACGGGTCGTCTGGCTCGTCGGCACAGGCCAGGTCCGTTCGAGCCAGGTGCTCGGCCTCACCTTCACGCGCAAGGCGGCCGCCGAGCTGGCCCACCGCATCCGCGGAGCGCTCGTCTCGTCCGGCGTGCTGAGCGCCGACGGCGTCGACGACGAAGGCGAGCAGGTCATCCTGACGTACGACTCGTTCGCCTCGCGGCTGGTCTCTGAGCACGGGCTCTGGTTGGGGTACGAGACCGACCCGGCCATGATCACGGGCGCCGCGCGCTACCGACTGGCGTCGCGCGTGGTGGCGACGGCGGCCGGACCTTTCGACGAGCTGTCGCGGCTGCGGCCGGAGTCGGTGACCGAGAGGGTGCTCGCGCTCGACAGCCAGCTCCAGTCGCACCTCGTGGACGACGCCCAGCTCGACGAGCAGGCGCGGGCGTTCGTGCTGGAGCTCGCCAACGCGCCCACGTACCGCGGCAACGTCTACCAGTCGGTCAAGCGGGCCGAGGCGGCTGCGCGTGAGCGGCTGGAACTGGCCTCGCTCGTGAGGTCCTACCAGGAGCTCAAGCGCCAGTCCGGCTACGTCGAGTTCTCCGACCAGATGGCCGCTGCGGCGCGCATCGCGACGCGCGTCGGGCCGGTCGCGGAGCAGCTGCGCGAGCAGTACGAGGTCGTGCTGCTCGATGAGTACCAGGACACCTCCGCCGCCCAGGCGCTGCTGTTGCGAGGCTTGTTCTCGGGGCCGGACGCCGGCCGGGGGATGGGCCACCCCGTGACTGCTGTGGGGGACCCGTTCCAGGCGATCTACGGGTGGCGCGGGGCCGCGGCGAGCAACATCCTCGCGTTCCCCGAGGACTTCCCCCTGTCCGACGGAAGTCCCGCCACGGTGCTGCCGCTGACGATCAACCGCCGCAGCGGGCCCCGCATCCTCGACGTCGCCAACCACCTCGCGGCGCCTCTGCGGGCCGACGAGACGATCTCGTACGACCTCGGCCAGCGCCTCCTTCGGGCGCCCGAAGGCACCCCTGCCGGCCGTGTCGAGACGGCGGCCTTCTCGACCTGGCCCGAGGAGGTCGACTGGGTCGTGGACCGGGTGGTCGCCGCGCACGCGGACGGCGACGTGGCCACCTGGGACCAGATCGCCGTGCTGGCCAGGCGGAACGCGGACATCGGCGCGATCTACGG
>JAPUEI010000019.1:68190-113570 GCA_027492675.1 Propionibacteriaceae bacterium
CTGTCGGACACCGACCCGAGCGAGTCGGTGTCGCTGGCTGAGGCGTTGACCGACCTCGGCGACGCGCCCGTCTCGCCGGAGGCGCGGGCGCGGTTCGCGGCGCTGGGAGCCGAGCTGGCGATGCTCCGGCGGCACGCGACCGAGCCTGTGGGCGATCTCGTACGTCGTGTGGTCTCGACCCTGGGGGTCGACGTCGAGCTGGTGGCGGCGCGGGGACCCGGCGCGACCGCGCAGCTGGGCGCGTTCCTCGACGCCGTGGCCGACTTCACTGCCGTCGACTCGGACGCCACCGTGCGCGGCCTGCTCGGGTTCCTCGACGCCGAACTGGACCACGGCACCGGCCTCGATCAGGCGCTGCCGAGCCAGGCGGACTCGGTGAAACTGCTGACGATCCACCGTGCCAAGGGCCTCGAGTGGGACATGGTCGTGGTGCCCGCCCTGTGCGACAAGACGTTCCCGTCGGACCGTGTCACCGACAACTGGGTGCGGGCGGCGCACGCGTTGCCCGCCGAGCTGCGCGGCGACGCCGGCTCGATCCCGCAGCTCGAGGACGCCAGCGATCAGGGCTTCAAGGCGTACGACGCGGCGCTCCGTGCCGAGAACCGGCGCTCCGAGGACCGGCTCGCGTACGTCGCGGTGACCCGGGCGCGGCGGCTGCTCGTCGCCAGCACGCACGGCTGGCGGCCCGGTGACGTCAACCGGCGCGAGCCCAGCCCGTACTTCCTCACGCTCGGCGGCGACCCGACGCCGGTGTACGAGGCGAGCGCGAACCCGCTCGCCATCTCGACCGAGGCCGTTCCGTGGCCCGCGCCTGTGGACCCTGACCTGGTGGCTCGGCGGCGGTCAGCGGCGTCGCTGGTGACCAGGCTGCGGGCCGGGTCGCTGGAGCGCGAGCACGCGACCCACGAGGTGGATGCCCTTGTCAGCGCAGCGTCGGCCGAGGTCGCGGAGCGGCTGGCGTCCTGGGAGGCCGACGTCACAGCGTTGCTCGATGAGGCGCACCGGCAGCACGCGCGGGTGGTCGACGTGCCGATGCCCGAGTCGCTCACGGCGTCCGAGGTGATGCTCGCCGTGTCGTCACCTCAGGACCTCGCCGCCCGCCTCGCGCGGCCCATGCCTCGACCGCCCTCGCAGTCGGCGCGCTTCGGCACGCGGTTCCACGAGTGGGTGCTGCGGCACTACGCGGCGCCGGTCCTCATCGACCCCGACGAGCTGCTCGACGTCGAGGATGACACCCCCGACGCCGACCTGCGCGAGATGTGCCGGGCGTTCGCGGCCGGGCGCTTCGGCGAGGTCGTACCGGCCGCGTGCGAGTTCCCGTTCTCCCTGCTCGTCGGCACGGAGGTGGTGCGGGGGCGGATCGACGCGGTGTACGGGCCGGGACCGGTCACCCCTGACGGCTACGACGCGCTGGTCGTCGACTGGAAGACGGGCTCGTCGCCGCCCGACCCACTGCAGCTGGCGCTGTACAGGCTGGCGTGGGCGGAGCTGCACGGCCTAGAGCTCGCGCGGGTCGCCGCGGGCTTCTACCACGTGCGTACAGACCGGCTCGATCTCGTACGGGACCTGCCCGATCGCGACGGCATCGAGGCGCTGGTGCGGGGTCTCGGCCACTGATCCGTTGTTGCCCGCGAGGGATCGAACCTGTAGGCATGGGGCCGTGGGGAACTGGAGCGGCGCGAGTGTGACGGATCGGCTCGACGGGGAACGGCGCAACGCCGACGCGGTCGCCGCACTCTGGCGCGGGGGATGGCTGCTGGTGATCGACGACAACGGGAGGTTCCCCGTTGCCGGCGTCTCTTCGGCCGATCCGTGGGGCACGGCCAACGACGTCGTCCTCGGGGTACGACCTGCCGCGGCCGAATCGGCGCCGTCGGCGCAGCTGCTCCTCTCCCGCGTCGACGGGACGTACGAGCCCGAGCGCCACTGGCTCCTCGGCCGTGACGGTGATCGCGTGGTGTTCGCGGAGCGGTCGGCGGACCCCGTGGACGGTTTCTCCCTGCGGGAGGCCGGGCCGCTGCTGTCCGAGGCCGAGGCGGAGTACGCGGCGATGGCGTCGGCGTTGGCCGCCTGGCATGCCTCGGAACCGTACTGTCCCGCGTGCGGCACGGCGACGGCTGTCGTCGCGGCCGGCACCGTGCGGCACTGTCCCTCGTGCCGGCAGGACCGCTTCCCCCGCACGGATCCGGCGATCATCGTCGCCATCACCGACCCCGAGGACCGGCTGTTGCTGGCGCGGCAGGGCGTCTGGGCGACCGGACGGCACTCCGTGCTCGCGGGGTTCGTCGAGGCGGGGGAATCGCTCGAACAGGCCGTGCACCGCGAGGTCTTCGAGGAGTCGGGCATCCGGCTGAGCCAGGTCGAGTACTTCGGAAGCCAGCCCTGGCCGTTCCCGCGCTCGATCATGCTGGGTTTCCGGGCCCGCGCCGCCACCAGGCAGATCACCGTGGACGGCGAGGAGATCGTCTCCGCGCGATGGTTCACGCGCGAGGCCCTGCGCGCCGAGGTGGCGGCAGGCACCCTGATCCTCCCCGGCGAGGCGTCCATCGCGTTCCGGCTCGTGCGTGACTGGCTCGCGCGAGGCTGACGGCTGTACGGGCTCGGCCCGCGCTACGCCTCGTACAGGCGGCTCCTCAGTCCTGAGGCCCTCAGCGCACGGGTCACGATCGTGTGGCGGACCGAGTCCGGGTGGGCGATCAGCCGCACCTGGCCGCTGGCCCTCGTGACCGCGGTGTAGAGCAGCTCGCGCGTCAGCAGGGGCGACGGCAGCATCGGCAGCACGATCGTCACGGCCTCGAACTGGCTGCCCTGCGCCTTGTGGATGGTCATCGCGTGCAGCGTCGCGACGTCCTCGAGCTGCGCCGGTGCGAGCAGTAGGGGAGGAGTGCCGCCGAACGCCGCCCGAGGGCCTGCGGGAGTGGCGATGATGATGCCCGCGTCGCCGTTGGACACGCCGAGGTCAGGATCGTTGCGGGTGACCAGCAGAGGACGACCGAGGTGCCACTCGCCACCGAGGCCGTAGTCGGGGATCGCGTCGGCCAGCCACTGACCGACCTGGCGCCCCCAGGCGGAGGCGCCGTACGGGCCGGTGCGGTGCGCACAGATGACCCGGTGGCGTGACAGGGCGTGCAGAGCCTCCTCGGCGTCGCCGACCAGCGCGGCCACCATGGCGTCACGTCCGGCATCCACGGCCGCGTGTCGGATCGGGCCGAGAGCCGCGGCCGTGACGTGGCCGGAGTCGTCGAGAGGCACGATCTGTACAGACGGGTCGGGTCCGTACAGAACGGCGAGTGCGCCGTCGGTGTCCCCATCGCGGATGGCCTGGGCGAGCTGCTCGATCGCGCCGCCGTACCGCCAGGTGTGCTTCAGCCGTACGAGCGGCAGCGGGAGCGGGTCGGCACCAGGCGGCGGTTCTTCGACCGCGGCGGCGATGTCGGCCAGCACTGCTCCGGCCTCGACGGGCGCGAGCTGTTCGGGGTCGCCGACGAGCACCAGCCGGGCGTCCCTCCGTACAGCAGGCAGCAGCCTCGCCATCATCGACAGCGGCACCATCGAGAGCTCGTCGACCACCACCACATCGGCGGCCAGGGGGTTCTCGGCGGAGTGCAGGTAGGTCCGACCCTGTTGCCAGCCCAGCAGGCGGTGCAGCGTCGTCGCCGGCGCGCTCGCGATGGCGGCCCGGTCAGCGCCGCTGAGGGGTAGGTGGCCCACCACGTCCCGTACGGACTCCTGCAGCCTCGCCGCCGCACGGCCGGACGGAGCGGCCAGCGCGACCACGGGCGGTCGACCCAGCTCTGCGGCGACAAGGGCCAATGCTCGGGCTACGGTCGTCGTCTTGCCGGTTCCCGGGCCGCCTGCGAGCACCGTGAGCCATGACCTGGCCACCGTGAGGGCGGCCAGCCGCTGGAGGTTCGGTTCGCCGGGGGGCAGCAGGTCATCGGCCGACAGCTCGTCCGCGAGTCGTTCCAGCCGGGCATCGTCGACCAGCGGCGGGGCGGAGGTGCCGCGCTCCAGGAGCTCGCGGCGTACGAGCTCCTGGTCGGCCCAATAGCGCTCGAGGTAGAGCTGGCCGCCGACCCAGCGCAAGGGTCGCAGTCCCGGGCCGTCGGGCCCCTCCGTGACCAGCGGGCTCGTGGCCAGCACGTCGCGCCACTCGCCCTCGGAAGGCCAGGGGAGCGGCTCGCTCGGCGGCTCCTCGAGCGATGCCAGGGCGTCCTCGGCGATGGTCGCCACGTCAACGCACACCGCGCCGAGACGCAGAGCGCGCACGGTCAGGGCGAGTCCGAGACGCATCACCTCGGAGACCTCGTGGTAGAGGAACGCGATGTGCCGCGCGACCTGCACGTCGGCCACTTCGAGCACCCCTGCCTCGGAGAAGGCCGCGAGCAGGCCGGTCGCTGTGATCGACACGTCACGCTCCGTCGTCATCGGGCACCTGCCAGGAGATCGGAGAGCGCCAGCACCAGGCCCGTGGGCGGTCGCCACGAGAAGACGCCGCACGGCATCCCGTCGACCACGGGGGTATCGGGCCCGGCCATCCCTCGTACGAACAGGTAGAGCATCCCGCCCAGGTGCCGCTCGGGGTCGTAGTCGGGCTGACGCCAGCGGAGGAACCGGTGGAGCGCGACGGCGTACAGCAGGGCCTGCAGCGGGTAGTGGGCGTCCATCATGGCCTCCGCCATCGCGTCCCGCGTGTAGTGGCGGAGCAGCAGTGGGGTGCCGGGTGTGCCGAGCCGGTTCGTCTTGTAGTCGATGACGAGGTAGCGGCCGCCGACGCGCAGCGCCACGTCGATGCTTCCGGTGAGGTAGCCGCGCAGCATCCGCTGGTCGACCAGCGACTCTCGCAGGCGCGCGCCGTAGTCGCGCAGCGGGTCCTCGTCGGGCAGCCAGGCGTCGATCGTGTCCGCGATCCGCTCGACGGTCGCTCCATTGCTCCCCGACCCCAGCGGCAGTTCGAAGTCCAGCTCGGCCAGCCGGTCGCGTGCCGGGATGTCGGCGAGCGTCAGCTCGTCGGCCAGCGGTCCGAGGGACGTGGCGAGAACCGGCAGGAGACCGCTCACGAGTTCGGGTTCGGTGACGCCGGGCACCGGCAACCGCGCGGCCTCGGTCGCCACGATGCGGGCGAGGTCCTCCTCTGGCGTCGTCGAGTGCGGGTCGAACGTCTCGAACACGACGTGCACCAGGCTGCCGAACCCGACACCGCCGGGCAGGTCGGCCATCGGCGACGGCACGTCGAGCGCGGGGTCGGGGACCGATGCCGAGGTCAACGGCACGTCGGGGTCGTGTTCGCCGCCGGTACCGGTGGCCGGCTCGTCGATCAGCAGCGGGCTCTCGAGGTGGAAGACCTCGTGGGCGGGTGCGGTGATGGCGGAGTACGAGGTGCGGCGCCAGCCCACATCCACCGTGCGCGCGAGCTCGAGAGGATCCGCCACGGTGGCCGTCTGCGACCGACGTCGGGGGCGCGCTCCTCCGCCGTTCTCGACCTCCTCGACCACGACGTCTGCCCCGGAGAAGCGGCTCGGGTCGAGGTCCGCCCGAGGCTCCACCCGCGCGGGCACTGCCGGACCCCGGTCGCGGAAAAGTACGCGGTGGAGGGGCGCTTCCGCCGTTCTGTCCGTGCGCCCCCACCACAGCGTGACGTGGCACTTGGCCCTGGTCAGCGCCACGTACAGCGCCCGCAGTCCTTCGCCGTCCTCGTCCGCTCGGTACGCACGCTCCCTGACATCGCGCCCGGGCTCACCGCTGCCTCCGATGTCGAGCACCCGCACAGAGCGTCCGTCGCGTGGCTCGTGCAGCTGGATGGGGCGGTCGCTGATGCTCCGGATGAACCGGGTCGCGAGCTCCGGCAGGTACACCACCGCGAACTCGAGGCCCTTGGCCTGGTGGACGGTGAGGATCCGTACGGCCGCGTGATCTGTCTCCAAGCGCCGCGATCGCTCGTCGCCGCGCGTTCCCGACTCCTGGGCCTCGCGGGCCAGCCACGCGATGAGGCCTGTCGTGGTGAGCTTCGCGCTGAGCTGCTCGGCATGCAGCAGTTCGGCCACGTGACGCAGGTCGGTGAGCCGGCGGTCACCGTCCTTCAGCTGTACGACCCGCGACGCGAGGCCGTCGGCGAGCAGGACCTGCATCAGCCCGGCCACGCCGTCGCGTTCCAGGAGACGCCCCCAGCGGCGGATGTCGCCGGTGAGCCCGGCCAGCCTGTCCTCACCGGCCGTCGCGAGCTCCTGCAACGACCAGCCGACCAGATCGGTGAGCGCTGCCGCCCGTACGTTGCCCTGGCGAGGACGCTCGATCGCCGCCAGCAGCTTGCGCCAGTCTTCGGCAGCCGGCGAGGTGAAGACGCTGAGCACCCCGGTGAACACCGCCGGGATGTTCGCATTCGCCAGCGCTCGATGAATCGCTCGGCCGCGGGCATTGCTCGTGACGATCACGGCCACGTCGTCGGCGCGCAGGGGATGGCTCACCCCGTCGCGTGCCAGGCGCGCCCCGGACGCGAGCAGCCGGCCGATGTCGGCGGTCAGGTCTGCGATGACCGTCTCCCCGAAGCGCCAGGATCGCAGTCCGCTGCCCGGCACCACTCGGACTCGCATGGCGTGGCTCCACGGACCGTCGACGTCCAGCCGCTGGGCCTGAGGCAGCCCGTCGACGGGGAGCACGGTGATCTCGGGTGCGCCGAGCTCCGCCCCGTCGAAGACCCTCTGGACCGCAGCCACGAGTTCCGGAGTCGTACGCCGATTCGTGCTGAGGTGCTGGGTGGTGTGGTCGCGGACCGCGTCCAGGTACGCGTGGACGCCCGCCCCACGGAACCCGTAGATGGACTGCTTGGGGTCGCCGATCAGCACCACGGTGGCGTGCCCGACGAACGACTCGCGCAGGATCTCCCACTGCACCGGGTCGGTGTCCTGGAACTCGTCCACGAGCACGAGGGGGAACCTGTCGCGCAACCGTTGACGCGCAGCCGGCCCGGTCGAAGGGTGCTTCAGCGCCGCGAGCAGCCGGGTCTGCATGTCGTCGAACGTGTACAGGCCGACCTGGCGCTTGCGCTGCTCCACCCGCGCCCGTACAGCCTCCGCGAACGACCGCCGCTCAGCGCCTCGCGCGGTGGCCTCGCCCCCGGGCACCAACGGCGCGTACGGGTTGTCGACGGCCGTCCTGCCGATCCGTTGAGCAGTCTCCAGGGGGAACGGGACGCCCTGGCTCCTCGCGTAGCGCGCGAGGTACTCATCGCTCACCGCTTGCTCGACGAGGTCGTCGACGTTCTCGACCGCCAGCGCCTCGGGGTCGTGATCGGCCAGCACGCCGAGTTCGGCGAGCATCCGGTCGCAGAACTGGTGCGTCGTGCAGATCATGGCCGCGTCGAAGCCCACCAGCGCGGCGTTGATCCGTCGGCTCGCCTCGTCGGCTGGAACGGTGGCGAGCACCGCGCGCCACGCGGGGTCCTCGGGCTCCACGCCATCGCACGCGTCAATCAGGACGCGTCCCAGGTCGGCGACCCGGGCGCGTACCCGCGAGCGCAGTTCTCGCGTTGACGCGCTGGAGAACGTGATCACCATGAGCTCCGCCAGCGTGACGGCGCCCTCGGCGAGAGCTCGCGCGGCCAAGGTGGCGACCGCGTGGGTCTTGCCTGTTCCCGCGCTCGCCTGGAGCACGACGGTGGTGCCGTGGGGGAGAGGTCCGCCCAGGTCGAACGGAACGCTCATCGCTGGGCCTCCAGCAACGGTCCGTACGTCTGCTGCGCGAGCTTCTCCAGCCCACCCCACCGCTCCGCGGCAGTCGCGAGGTCGTCGTATCCGCTGAAGAACAGCTGCCAGGTCGGGTCGATGTCGTATTTCCAGAGCTCCGTACGTCGTGGCTCGTCGACCATTGCCCTCGGGTCTGCCAACGCGTAGGCCAGTCTCGGTGGCAGCGGCAGCGGCGCGTTCCAGCCCTCGAGCATCACGGCGACGAGGGCGTCGAGCGCGAGCGACGCCTCCTCGGCAGACCTGACGCCCAGCGTCACCACCCGGCGCCGCGAGCACACCGTGGCCGACCAGTCGCCCGGAGCCCCCGCGGCGAGCAGCAGGAGTCGCGCCCACGGCTCGACCAGGCGCTTGTCCGCGGGCTTCGACGTGATCGCGTCGACCACCGTGCGACCGCGCACCGGCACTCGGCCGTTGATCACGATGCCGCTGGGCAGCTCGTGCGTGACATCGATGTGGTCCAAGGGCGCCGACAGGTACGGCCGGACCGTGTCCAGCACGTCGCCGACCCGGGAGGTGGCCGTCGCCATCGCGAGGGACCCGCGCACCATCGGCGGCAGGAAGCCCCGCCGCAGCTCGGCCTGTTCGATCGCCTGCGGGTCGTGACCGGCGACGGCGAGCTGCAGCAGGCGGTTCTCCAGTGACCAGCTCTCCAGCGGGCCGAGCTCGATCGGGATCTCGGTGGTCGATGACTGGCCGTCGTCGGGGTCGGCGTCAAGTTCGCTGCGGGTGATGCCCCAGTACGACCCCACCCGCTTGCGCAGGAACTCGCGGGCCGGATGGCGCAGGAACGCCACCAGCTCGGCGAGCGTCACCGCCGCGGGGCGTGGCAGGGGTGGCAGGTCTCGTACGTCGAAGCGATCCTCGGCCGACTTCCGGGTCGGAGCCACCAGCGCGCGACGGGCCTCGACGGCAGCCCGGTCGTACGTCGCCTCCGTCGCGACCTCGTACGGCTGCAGCGCGTGCGGCACGGTGAGGTGGTCGGGGTCGAGACCGAGCTCTCGTACGGCATCGAGCAGGTCGACCACCGGCGCCGCCAGCGGGAGCTCGTCGTTGGTCCGCTGGTCACGCGCCGCGCAGATGACGACGAACGCGTCGCGCGCCGACATCAGGGCGTCGAGGAACAGCTGTCGGTCGTCGAGCGCACCGTGCGGGTCCTCCGGGTCGTCAGCCCGCTCGAGCAGGTCATCGCCGGACCGACGCGCCGCGCGTGGGAACGTCGACTCGTCGAGCCCGACCAGGCACACCACGCGGTGGGGGACGTGGCGCAGCGTGTTGAGCGTCGTCACCGTGAGGTTGCCGGTGAGCAGCGTCGACCGGGGCGGATGGCCCTCCAGCCAGTCGGTCACCAGGTGACGCATGTCGGCGAGGCTCACCGCCGGCGCGTCCTCGCCTGACGCCGCCGCGAGATCCGTGAGCTGGCGTTGGGCGTCGCCGAGCTGCCAGCTGTCGTCGGACGACACGGTCACGAGGTGATCGAGAACCTCCCGGAACCGGGCCACCCACTCTCTGGGGGTCGCCTTGGCGGCGAAGGATGCGACGGCCTTTCTCACCACCGCGACGATCTCGGCGAGCGCCCCCACCAGGTCGAGATCGGAGGAATCGACCATGTCGAGCGGCAGCACACTGGACACGTACGTCAGCTCCCGTTCCGACAGCGCCACCCCGAGCACGAGCCGGTTGAGTCCGGTGAGCCAGGTGTTCTGGTTGATGCCGGGGATGCCGAAGGACACCCGGGTGGACGCGTCGATGCCCCAGCGGACACCTGCCCGCTCCAGCAGGTCGGTGACGGTCTCGAGCTTCTCCGCGTCGAAGCGGAAGCGGCGCGCGACCAGAGGCGCGGAGCACAGCCCCACGAAGTCGTGCAGCTCCGCCCGCGACGTGGCGAGGTTCATCACCTGGGCCAGCACGTCGAGCACCGGGTTCGTCCTCGCCGCGGACGGGTCGGTGACCTGCACCCGCAGTCGACTCACCGGGTGGGACGTCGGGCCGACCAGCTCGGGGTCGACGATGCAGAGCGCGCGCACGAGGGGCGCCACGTCCTCCAGCTCGGGAGCGCAGACCACGACATCCCGAGGCTCCAGGTCGGGGTACTGGTTGAACAGGTCGCACAGCACGTCGCGCAGCACCTCGACCTGGCGGTCGAGCCCATGGCTGAGGTGCACCGCGATGCTGCCGTCTGGCACAGGGGGAGTGGTGCTCTCGCCCGTACGGACATGGCGCTGCAGCCGACCCAGCACCGTATCGGCGCCACCGCCCGCCACCACCACGGGCTCAGGTTCGGCCTCGCGAGCGAGCGCCCGCAGCGCCGCGCGATTGGCGACCCCCAGACGGCCGGTGATCAGACCGTCGTGACTCACGGAGGCCGAGGGCCACCAGATCGTCACCTCGCGCCCGGATCCCACCGCGGCCAACAGCTCCCGCTCCGACGGCGCGAGCCGTTCCGGCGACCAGATCGACAGCCTGCTGGGCAGCGACGTCACCGTCGGGTCACGTCGGAGCAGTTCGGCCGCCTGCGAGGTCCGCTCCCCCGGGGTCGGCTCGTCCACGAGGTCGACCAGGAGCGTCCACAGCTCGTGCTGCCAGGCGTCGCCCCCGCTGCCGGCGGCCGTCAGCAGGGAGGGCCGCCACCTCGCGTACCTGATGAACAGTTCGCAGAAGCGCCGCGCCGTCCCGTACCGCCGACCGGGGCGCTCGTCGTCGCGGAGATGCTCGGCGATGTCCTGGAACCAGGAACGATCGGCCGCCACATCGAACGCGCGAAGCATCGTCCAGGTGAGCTTCTCGACCACCCAGGGGTCTTCGGCCGGGGTGATGCCGAGCACCTCGCGCTCGAGGTCTCGCAGCATCACGGACGGTGAGGGCATCGCGATTCGCGCGCACACACCGTCGCCGCCCTCAGCCCCGGCGCCGAGTTCCGTCGCGAGGCGTTGCATCAGCCAGCGGCCCTGCCCCGGTGTGGCCACGGCGACGAGGTCTGCCTCGAAGGGGTCCTGCCGGGCGCCTCGCAGATCCTGGGCGAGGGCAGCGACCAGCGCGTCGGGATCGTCTCCCACACGCACCCTCAACCCGTTCACGCGCCTCACCCTAGAGGTGACCTCGGACAGAACCTGACCAGGCCCAGGAAGTCTCTCGGGAAGGGTTCAGAAGTCTCTCCGCAACGCTCCGGAAGTCTCTCGCGAACGGGTTGGAAGTCTCTCGGCAACGACGGCGCGAGAGGGAGGAGACAGGGATGAGAACCCCGCGAGACGCCGTCAGCCGGCGAGTGCGGCCAAGCGCTTCTGTACGTCGGCGACGCTCGGGTTGGTGAGCGTCGAGCCGTCCTCGAAGAGGAGCGTCGGCACCGTACGGTTGCCGCCGTTCGCGTGCTCCACCAGCTCGGCGCCCTCCGGCTCGGTCTCGATGTCGACGGTCTCGTACTCGATACCTGCCCGGTCGAGCTGAGACTTCAGTCGATGGCAGTAGCCGCACCAGGTCGTCGTGAACATCGTCAGGGCCATGTTCAGGCGAACGTCGGACACAGTCGCGCCTATTCCCGGCAGACGCCTGTACGGACGCGGCTGGAGCACTGTCGGCGACGCGTGGCACAGTGTCCGGCATGGCCGCTCCGCACCCCGACGAGATCCTCGCCGGACTCGACCCGGAGCAGCGCGAGGTGGCCACCAGCCAGGGCGAGCCGGTCGTCGTCATCGCCGGAGCGGGCACCGGCAAGACCAGAGCGATCACGCACCGGATCGCGTACGGGGCGCTCACGGGCGCCATCGACCCGCGCGCGACGCTCGCCGTGACCTTCACGACCCGAGCGGCAGGCGAGATGCGCGGACGGCTGGGGCGCCTCGGCGTTCCCGGCGTGCAGGCGCGCACGTTCCACTCGGCAGCCCTGCGGCAGGCGCAGTACTTCTGGCCGAGGGCGTACGGGTCGTCGCTGCCCCAGGTGACGGAGGGTCGCTTCTCGACGGTGGCGGACGCGGCGCGGCGCCTGGGTCTGCCGACCGACACCGCGCTGATCCGGGACCTGTCCGCGGAGATCTCGTGGGCGAAGGTGTCCAATGTCGAGCCCGAGTCGTACGCCACGCTCTCGCGTCACGCGCACCGGGAGGTGGCTGCGGTGGAGCCCGAGGTCGTGGGGCGCCTGCTGGTGACCTACGACAACCTGCTTCACGACCGCGGCCGGATCGACTTCGACGACATCCTGCTGTGCGCCGTGGCGCTCCTCACCGACCACGAGGACGTCGCCGCCGAGGTGCGCCGAACGTACAGGCACCTGGTCGTCGACGAATACCAGGACGTCAGCCCGGTCCAGCAACGGCTCGTGGAGTTGTGGCTGGGGGTGGGCCGCGATGTCTGCGTGGTGGGCGATCCGGCGCAGACGATCCACTCGTTCGCCGGAGCTCGCGCGGAGTACCTGCTGGGCTTCGCCGAGCGGCACCCCGGCGCGCGTCGCGTCGAGCTCGTCCGCGACTACCGCTCGACGCCCGAAGTGGTCGGGGTTGCGAACACGCTCCTCGCCGGGTCCGGCCAGCGCCATGTCACGCTGCGCGCGCAGCGAGCTTCCGGACCACAGCCGGTCTTCGAATCCGCTGCCGACGACTCCGCCGAGGCCTCTGCCGTGGTCCGGTGGCTGAAGAACCTCAGGGCCGACGGCACGGACTGGCGCGAGATGGCCGTGCTGTACAGGATCAACGCCCACTCGCCCGCCTACGAGGCGGCTCTCACCGACGCCGGCATCCCGTACCAGGTGCGCAACGCGGAGAAGTTCTACGACCGGCCGGAAGTACGTCAGGCGCTGGGTGCCCTCGGCGCCACCGCGCGCACCAAGGGCGGCGAGCCGGGACTGGAGGCCGTACGAGAGGTGCTCGGGGCCCTCGGATGGTCTGAGAAGCCGCCGACCTCCGGTGGCCAGGTGCGTGAGCGCTGGGAGTCGCAGAACGCGCTCGTCGACCTGGCCGTTGACCTCGCGGGCACCGGCCTGAGCCTGTCCGACCTCGTCGCTGAGTTGCAGCGGCGGGCGTCCGTCGAACAAGCGCCCGCGGGCATGGGCGTCACGCTGTCGACGCTGCACGGGGCCAAGGGCCTCGAGTGGGATGCCGTTGCGCTGGTCGGCATCCACGACGGGGGAGTGCCGTTCGTGCTGGCGGAGACGCCCGAGGAGATCGCCGAGGAGAGGCGCCTGCTGTACGTGGGGGTGACCAGGGCGCGCGAACATCTGCGCATCTCCTGGTCGACCGGGCGCGGCCGTGACCGCGGCCCCTCCCGCTTCCTGGCCGCTGTCGCGGCCACCACTCGTCGCGACCCCCGCGCGCGACGCGCGAAGGCCGTGGTCCAGACGGTCGCCACGAACTGTCGCGTGTGCGGGCGCGCGCTCGGCTCGTCAGCCGAGCGTGTGCTGGGTCGTCACGAGGACTGCCCCTCGAGCTACGACGCGGACCTCGTGGCGGCCCTTCACCTCTGGCGTGAGCGAGTCGCCGCTGCGGCGAAGCTGCCCGCATTCTGCGTGTTCACCGACTCGACCTTGGTCGCCATCGCCGAGGCCTGCCCGAGGAATGCCGCCGCGCTGGCCGAGATCTCAGGTGTCGGGCCGAGCAAGATCAGGAAGTACGGCGACGACGTACTGGCCCTTGTCGCCGCGGGATCATGAGAGTTTCGGTCACGATTTCGTACCGGCGCAATAAATAGGTTGCACATCCTTCGACGACCTCTCTAGCCTCTGAAAGGTCGCCACCGGGTGGCGGCGCGCTGACTCGAGGCGGAAGGGAGAAACCAATGCTGACGACATGGATGCCGATCACGGCCATGACGCAGACGATTGCGTTCTCTGCCACGCCCACGACCGGCACCAATCCGTCCACGTCGCGCTTCGACGCCGAGACGAGCGGTCTCAAGCGTCACAACGCCGACTACGGCACCGGAACCGATCTGGCCCCTGGGGGCGCCGATTGATGGGCTGACCATCAAGCGCCACTCAGGCCGTGAAACCCAGATCACCGGGATTCACGGCCTTCGTGTTTCCCGGGCAGACCAGACACCAACCGCCACCCAGGAAGCACACCATGACACTTCTTCTCGAACTGATGGCCCCGTTCGAAGCTCGCGTCGACATGCCTTGTACCGATGAGGACCCCGAGATGTTCTTCGCTGAGTCCCCGTCCGACATCGAGCTGGCCAAGCTCATCTGCGGAGACTGCCCCGTACGCAACGAATGCCTCGCCGGCGCGCTGTCCAGGCGTGAGCCTCACGGCGTCTGGGGTGGGCAGCTCTTCATCGCAGGCGAGATCGTGGCCCGCAAGAGGCCGCGCGGACGTCCTCGCAAGGTCGTCGAGCCGGAACCGGCCGTAGAACTCCCCACGCGTCAGGAGTACGCCGCGTGAGGGGGCGCAGACCCGGACCAGAGACCTGGTCCGGGTCTTCTGCTGTCTGGGGTGCGGTTCAGCGCGGCGCGAAGCCGGGCAAGTAGTCGGTGAGCACGTCGGAGAAGCTCGCCCGCACATCGAGTTGGGAGAGCACCGCGATCCCGCCCATCCAGACGCGGTGGATCAGCGCGTAGACCGGAGGCACGTTGAGCTGGTTCATCACGGTGTCGGGGTGGTGTCCCTCGGCGGCCAGCCGCTGGTACTGGTTGCGCATCCAGTCCCGCGTGAAGTGGAACTCCGCCGCTGTGGCCGGCTCCACGAACGGCGCCAGGTACGCCAGCAGCTCCTCGGGGTCCGCGTCGCCGACCAGCAGGCCCTCGGCGCGAAGGCCCGCGGCCACGTCTGCCGCGTTGCCGTGGAGCGCTGTACGGATGAGGCGGCCCATCGGCTCGGGCAGGCCGTCGGGGAGACGCGCCACGAGCCCCCAGTCCACGATCCCCAATCGCCCATCATCGAGAACAAGGAAGTTCCCAGGATGCGGGTCGGCGTGCAGCAGGCCGGCGCGCTGCGGGGCCGAGAACAGGAACCGTACGTAGGCCAACCCGACCGCGTTGCGTCGAGTCTCGTCCCACTCCGCGACCGCGTTGAGCTTCGACCCTTGCAGCCACTGGCTCACCAGCACCTTGCGAGTGGCGACCATGACCTTCGGCACGGTGAACTCGGGATCGCCCTCGTAGGCGGTCGCCGCGATGGTCTGGTGTTCAGCTTCCTGGAGGTAGTCGACCTCCTCACGGATCCGTGCGCCGATCTCGGCGGTCAGCGCCTTGATGTCCATGTTGCCGGTCAGTGGGGACATGACCGAGGCCAGGCGACTGATCTGCGCGAGGTCGCTCTCCAGCGCGGCGTCGGCGCCGGGGTACTGAATCTTCACCGCCACCGGCTCGCCTGTTGCCGCCCACGTCGCACGATGCACCTGCCCGATCGATGCCGCTGCCGCCGGGCGACGGCCGAAGTCGCTGAACAGGTCTCGCCAGTCTGCGCCCAGCTCCGCTTCGAGGACCGCCTCGAGGCGTGCCACCGGCATCGGCGGGGCGGAGTCCTGGAGCCGCCGCAGCTGATCGCGGTACGGCCCGGCCACCTCGTCCGGAAGCACGGCCTCGAACATGCTCAGGGCCTGGCCGAACTTCATGGCGCCGCCCTTGAGCTCGCCGAGGACGCGGAACACCTGGGCAGCGGCCTGCTCCCGCATGTCGTTCTGTACGGACTCGGCGCTCGCGCCCAGGAGTCTCTTGCCGAACCCGACCGTCGCCCGGCCCGCGTACCCCAAGGGAAGACCGAGCATCCGTGCGCCGCGGGAAAAGCTCGACGTGGGCACCCGCTCCTGCCCAGCGTCCTCCGACGGGTCAGCGGTGGGCTCGTCAGCGGTCATGCCCCAATTCTGTCTGGCGTCGCCTCCTTCCCCAACCCCGGAGCGCACGTCCGGCAGATGCAGTCCGGATGGGGCGGCCACACCCGCAAGGTGGTGCGCCCTGTGTCGCCCGACAGCGTGAGCGTCCTCGACCGCAGTTCACCGGCCTCGCCGTGGACGAACGCGACGATCTGCGCGACGGCCATCGCCGTCACCCACGAGTCCAGAAGCGGGTCGTCGGGCGCCGTTCGGTGCGACAGCTGGGCTGCCAGTCGCGGCCAGGCGCGGTCGGCATCAGCCCGCCACAGATCGGCGCACCTGACGCACGACGTCTGGGCTGGCACGACGAGGGGGCCAGCGACGGCCACGCCTGGGCGAGTTCTCACGACGAGGTACGGGTCGCCGTCATGCGTCAGGGCGTCCGTGATGCTGCGATCGGGCTCACAGGTGCCGGTGCACACCACCGTGATCGACACCGGACCCCGACCGTCCACGACGGCGCGCCCGCCATGACGTCGCGGTCCGTGACGCAGTTGTGCCACGAGCCGGTCAGCGGCGGTGCGACGGGTGCCGAGGATCGGCGTCTCGTCCCTGATCCTCACCGTGTGCCCGAGGTCCAACAGCACCGTGGACAGTCGTTGCGCGACGACTCCGCTGCCGACGATGCGGACGGTGGCCGGGGTGATCTGGTCGGCGAGGCGTCCGTGTTCGTCGAGCCGGTCGAGCAACCACTGAGTCCACGCGAGCCGTCCTGCGTCGGATGACTCCGGGGCCGTGTCGCCTGCCGACAGGGACTGCAGGAGGTCGTCGGCCATCGCCGGTACGGGCTCGAGGACGAGCACGTCGTCGTCGATGCCGACCTGGAGGGTGGTGGGGCTGCGCCAGACAGGGACGCGGTCCCCGTGAGGTCTGCGACGAAGGGGTGGACGGGATGTCGGCATGGGCCATGGTGGGCCCAGACCGGAGCCGGGTGGAAGGGCTACAGCGGGGCGGACAACACGTCGCCGGGAACGGACAACACCGTCGGGTACGGCAGAGGGCGGGACCAATCGGTCCCGCCCTCTGACGCCGTGCGCTGCCGGATCAGGCCTTGCCGAGGATCCGGTTGAGGTTGGTGCCGCACTCGGGGCACTTGCCCTTAGCCATGCGGGTCCCGTTCTCGCTGACGACGATGTTGCCCGTCGCCTCGCGCTTCGCCTTGCACTTCACGCAGTAGAACTCACCCGTGTAGGTCTTGTCGGCCACTGTTCCTCCTTGTTCGCGACGCGATCTGGGGCGACCGCGTCGTGGTCCTGGCCGCGTACTCTACGTGGGCTCAGGCTGGTTGTGCACGTGGGCGCGCCACATTCGGTGAGCGGCCGCGTCGTGATTGTCCGTGCGACTTCGGTGAATCATCGTGCGGACATGAAACAAGGTCCCCGATCGGTACCGTTTGCCTTCCCCTGCGAACGGCCGACACTGAGGACCTTGTCGTGCATGACAGTAGCGATGCGGGACAGGCCGGTCAAGGAGACTGTCCGTGGTCGCTGACATGCTGGGTGGCACAGGAGAGGAGGGGCCGGATGCCGATCCCTGACGACGTGGTGATCCGACGCAGCGCGCGACGGACGCGCAGCGTCCAGGCGCGCCGGGAGGCCGGGGTCATCGTCGTCACGGTGCCGGCGAGGATGTCGGCCGCTGAGTGCGAACGAGTGGTCCCGGGGCTGGTCGAGCGGCTCCGCGCGAAGGAGACGAGCAGCCGTCGTCGCAGCGACGTCGACCTCGAGCAGGCGGCTGTGAGGCTGGCGACGGAACTTGCCGCCGATCTGCCGTTGCTCACGCGGCTGAGGCGGGTGAGCTGGTCGACCCGTCAGAACCGGCGATGGGGTTCCTGCACCACCAGCACAGGCGAGATCCGACTCAGCAGCAGGCTTCAGACCATGCCTGCCTGGGTGATCGACTACGTGCTGTTCCACGAGCTCGTACACCTCGAGGAAGCCGGCCACACGCCACGCTTCCACGCCCTGATGCGCCGATATCCCCAGCACGACCTCGCCAAGGGCTTCTTGCACGGGGTGACTCATGCGCAGGCCCACGAGGGGTGGGAGACCGACGGGGATGTCGACTCAGCCGACGATGAGTCGCTGTTCTCCTAGCAGCCGGTCTCGTTGGAGCGGGGCGTCAGCCCTTGCCCTCCTCGTCGAGGAGCTTGGCCAGCTCCGCGTCCAGATCGTCGTGACCTGATCCGGAGTCGCCGCTCACGAAGCCCAGCGGGTCATCCAGGTCGCGTGCCGACGGCATGCTGTCGGGGTGCTGCCACACGGCGTCGCGCCCCTCGACCCCGCGGTCGGCGCGCAGCGCGGCCCACAGGTTGGCGGCGTCCCGGGAGCGCCGGGGACGCAGCTCGAGGCCGACGAGAGAGGCGAACACCTGCTCGGCAGGCCCGCCGGCTGCGCGACGCCGCCGTACGGTCTCGGCCAACGGTCCGGCGGCCGGCATGAAGCGGATGGTGGCCTGCGCCACGACGTCGTCGACCCAGCCCTCCACGAGCGCCAGCAACGTCTCCAGCCGACCGAGGATCTGAGTCTGCTCGGGGGTGCGCTGGGGGGCGAACAGACTCCGGCGCATCTTGTCGCCGAGCTGAGCCAGGTCCTCGACGGAGACACCTTCGGGACCGTACTCGTCGAACGACTCCTCCAGAGCGCTGATGTCGACGGTGATCTCACGCGCGTAGTGCTGGACGAACGCCACGAGCTGCGGGCCGAGCCAGCCGACATCGGCGAACAGCCGCTGCCGGGCCGCCTCGCGCAGGCTGAGGTAGAGAACGACGTCGCGCTCGTCGAGGTCCAGACCGTCGCCGAAGGCGGCAAGGTTGGTGGGTAGCAGCGCGACCTGCGGCCTACCCGTGAGGGGCATCGCGACGTCGGTCGCCGACACCACCTCGGTGGCGAGCTTTCCGAGCGCCTGACCGAACTGCACGCCGAACATGCTGGACGCCGACTGCTGGAGCATCGGCTGGAACATCTGCTGCATCCCGGCCAGCTCCGGCTCGTCGCCCATCCGCTGGCCCATGACCTCGCCCAGCGAGCTGGCGATGGTCGACACGATCGGCTCGACCATGCTCTGCCAGGTCGACATCGTGTTCTCGACCCACTCGGCGCGGCTCCACGCCGCAGGCGGGGCGGTCACCGCAGGGAAGACGGTCGCGTCGTTGAGCCACAGCTCAGCGAGGTGGACCGAGTCGGCGATGTCGTGGCGCTGGCGGCTCGACGGTGTGGGGTCCGGGCCCAGCGAGGCGACGACCTTGCGCGCCATGTCCTTGGCGAAGTCCCAGTTGACCTTGCCACCGTCGGTGGTCATGGCCTGGCCGGACCGTGCCATCACGCTCTGCAGGGACGCGAGCAGTGCCGACATGTCGAGCGGCTCGCCCTCATGGGGCATCGGGATCCCCAACTGCGCGAAGAGCTGCTCAAGGGGCAGGTTCAGCCCGCCGAACGGGTCGTCCGGACCCTGTTCGCCCTCGTCATCATGGGGACGGTCAGCCATCGTGTCTCCTTCGCGTGTGCGCCTAGAAGCCTACCTGCGTACGCCAGAAGGGACCCTGGACGCGGCAGCGGCGCGTGGCCGACAGCGTGCTCCGGTAGATTGCACTGCATGCCGCTCCTGGACCGACCCGTCGACGTGGGTCTGTGCTGCCCGGAGGCAGGTCGATGACCCGCCAGACCTGGACCGCCGTCGTCTCCGCGGTCGTGTTCATTGCCCTCGCCGCGGTGATCGCGTTCGCGCCCATCCCGTTCGTGGCGTGGACCGCCGGCGACACGTACGACGTGCTGGGATCTCGCGATGGTAAGCCGGTGATCCAGATCTCCGACATCCAGACGTACGAGACGACTGGCGAGATGCGCATGACGACCGTCAGCCAGACGCGGGTCGACGCCGCGCTGAGCCTCCCCGAGGCGCTTTTCGACTACTTCATGCCGAACCGTGACGTGCTGCCACGTACGGCGATCTACGCCGCGGGGAAGTCGGCCACGCAGGTCGCCGACGATGAGAAGACGCTGATGGACACCGCCCAAGAGGCCGCCAAGGTGGCCGCTCTGCGCGCGGCGGACCAGGCGGTCCACGAGCTGCCGATGGTGGTCTCCGTCCGCACCTCCGGCCCCTCCAACGCGAAGCTCGAGCCGGGCGACCTCATCCTTCGCGTGGACAACGTGACCATGAACACCGCGGACGACGTCGCCGGCGCGATCAAGGCGAAGGGCGTCGGCCAGAAGGTCGTCATCGAGGTGCTGCGGCGCAGCACGACGCTCTCGACGACCATCGACACCGTGGGCTCGGCGACCGACGGCCGCGTGCCGACGATCGGCATCAGCGTCGGCACCGGCTACCAGTACGCCCCGAGCATCACGTTCAGCGTCGACCCCAACGTGGGCGGTGGCTCCGGTGGGTTGATGTTCGCGCTCGCCATCTACGACAAGATCACCCCCGGTGACCTGTTGGGCGGCCGCACGGTGGCGGGCACCGGCACGATGAACGCCAAGGGCGAGGTCGGCGCGATCGGCGGCATCCAGGAGAAGATCGCCGGAGCGCAGGCCGCAGGGGCGAAGGTCTTCTTCGTGCCCGCCGCGAACTGCGTGGACACCGTCGGCGTGAGCACATCGATGACGCTGGTCAAGGTGTCCACCCTCAGCGACGCCATCAAGGCGTTGCCCCTCGCTCTCGACCCCAGCCAGGGCGCGCGCCCTCCGGGATGCTGAGCGACGCGCTGGCCGCGGCCGTACTCGAGGTCGAACGGCACGTCGGCGCCGCGGGGTGGGACCAGCCGGCCAGATTGTTCGCGCTCGTGCCGACGCACGAGCTGATCGCTGCGGCCCCCGAGCTCGCCGCGCAACTCGGCACGGACCATCCCGAAGGGCACCTGTCGAGCATCGAGCAGGAAGACTTCCACGGCGGGATGGACCTCACCGAGGCGCTCGCCCACCTCGCGTGGCCTGCCACCGTGGCCGGGTGCGTTCTCAGTCTGGAGCGAGCGTTCCTGCCCGCCCAGTACGAGTCCGAGCTGCCCGATGACCCGGCGTCCGCCAGCGACGTGGTGGCGAACCACCCGCATCGCCAGGAGCTTCGCCTCGTGACCGGTGTGCTGCGCGACGGTGCGCGGCACGCGGTGGGACGACTCCGGACGAACCCGACAGAACTTCTGGGCGGCGCGGACCTAGCCCCCGGATTGTCCGCGGCGCTGCTCGCTACGCTGGAGGACTGAACCCGACGCTAGGAGTGCAGCTGTGTCCAGCCCTGTGGTGGAAGGACCCCGCCGGCGCGGCGCGCTGATCCCCACGATCATCGCCCTGCTCGTCCTCGCGTACCTCTTCACGACGTTCGCCCAGCTCTGGACCGACAACCTGTGGTTCTCGCAGCTCGGCTTCGGGGTGGTCTTCACGACGCAGCTGTGGACGTCGCTCGGCCTGTTCGTCGGCTTCGGGCTCGTCATGGGACTGGCCGTGGCCTGGACGATCATGTCGTCCACCAAGGCCGCGCAGTCGGGGTCGCGCACCGGGAGCGCCCTGCTGAACCGCTACCAGGACCTGCTCGGGAAGCGTGCCCGCCTCGCCGTGATCGTGCCCGCCCTGTTCTTCGGGATCATGGCCGGCTTCTCGGGTACCGCGGCTCGCGAGACGTTCCTGGCCTACCTCTACCGCACCCCGTTCGGTGTCACGGATCCCCGCTTCGGGCTCGACGTGTCGTACTTCGTCTTCGAGTACCCCTGGTTCCGGTACCTCAACTCGTTCTTCCTCGGGCTGTTCCTGCTGTGCCTCGCGATCGCTGTCGTCATGAACTTCGCGCTCGGGCTGCTCACGAACCAGGGCAAGCCGGGCGCCGCGTCGCTGCGCGCGCACTCCCAGATCTCGATCATCGCGGGGCTGGCGCTGATCACGTACGGCATCGACTCGTTCCTCGACCGCTACTCCGAGGAGCTGCAGTCGTCGTCGGGGCTGTTCGACGGACTCACGTACACCGGTGACAAGGCACAGGTGACCGCCCACACGGTGGTGGCCGTCATCTCCGTGCTCACGGCTGTGCTGTTCTTCGTGTACGCCCGTCGTCCCGGGTGGCGGATCCCCGTCACCGCCGCGATCCTCATGGTGGTGTCGTCACTGATCGTCGGCGTCGCGTACCCCGGCGTGGTCCAGTCGTTCGACGTGAAGCCCGACGAGCCGGACAAGGAGCGGCCGTACATCCAGTACAACATCACGGCGACGCGCGATGCGTACGGCGTGGCGAACACCGAGATCTACGACTACTCCGCCAAGACCAGCGCCGAGGCCGGCCAGCTCAAGGCCGACGCCGCGGCCGTGCCCGGCATCCGGCTCATCGACCCGTCGATGGTGCGCGACACGTACGAGCAGCTGCAGCAGGTGCGCGGTTACTACTCGTTCGCGCCCGTCCTCGATGTCGACCGGTACATGATCGACGGCCAGGAGACTGACGTCGTCATCGCTGCGCGCGAGATGGACCAGAACGGTCTGCAGAACAAGCAATGGAACAACATCCACACGGTGTACACGCACGGGTACGGTCTCGTGGCTGCGTACGGCAACCGCCGTCAGTCGGGCGGTGAGCCGGAATGGCTGGCCAAGGACATCCCCACAGTGGGCGTCCTCAAGGCGACCGAACCGCGCATCTACTACGGGGAACAGCAGACGAACTACGTGGTCGTGGGCCGCGTCCCCGGTGACAACGCCATCGAGTTCGACACGCCCGGTGGCTCCGACTCGGTCGGCGAGCAGTTCAACACGTACTCCGGCAGCGGCGGCGTGGGCGTCGGGAACCTCGCGACGCGCGTGCTGTACGCGACCAGGTTCGGCGACGTGAACCTGCTGCTGTCCGATCGCGTCAACGACAGTTCGCGCATCCTGTACGACCGCACGCCGGCGCAGCGGGTCGCTCAAGTCGCCCCTTGGCTCACCACCGACTCCGACATCTACCCGGCGATCGTCAACGGCCGGATCGTGTGGATCGTCGACGCGTACACGACCACCAACAGCTACCCGAACAGCGAGCAGCTGTCGCTCAAGGCCGCCGCGTCCCGCCAGAACGTGCAGACGAGCGCGGTCGCGCCGGACGACAAGGTCAACTACATCCGGAACTCGGTGAAGGCGACGGTCGACGCGTACGACGGCACCGTGACGCTGTACGAGTGGGATGCCACGGACCCGATCCTGCGCACGTGGGAGAAGGTCTTCCCGGGCACGGTCCAGCCGAAGTCAGCCATCTCCGCGGACCTCATGGCGCACCTGCGCTACCCGGAGGATCTCTACCGTGCGCAGCGCACGATCCTCGCGCGCTACCACATGACCAACCCTGACCAGTGGTACTCGACCTCCGACATGTGGGAGATCCCCAGCGATCCGACCCACGACGAGAAGGACAACCTGCGCGAGCCGACGTACTACATGTCCGTCCGCTGGCCGACGGCCTCGCTCAACCAGAAGACAGTGGAGGGGGAGACCTCACCCCAGTTCAGCCAGACCACCGTATACAGCCCCAAGGGACGCCAGAACCTGGCCGCGTACATGACGGTCGTGGCCGACGCGGCGAGCAAGGACTACGGCAAGATCCGCGTCCTGCGCATGTCGGACACTCAACAGGTGGAAGGGGCGGGGCAGGCCCACAACAACATCCTCCGCGACGAGAACGTGGCCTCGAAGCTACGGCCGTACCTCAACCAGGGCAGCGCGAAGGCGCTGTACGGGAACCTGCTGACCATCCCGTTGGGCGGCGGCATCCTGTACGTCGAGCCGATCTACACCCAGCGCAACGAGGCCCAACAGGGGGCGTTCCCGGTGCTGACGTACGTGGTCGTGCGGTTCGGCGACCATGTAGGCATCTCAGAGACTCTGCAGGGGGCGCTGGACCAGGTGTTCTCGGGCAACGCCGGCGCGAAGACGAACGAGACCCCCGTCGCGGGCAGTCCGACCACGGGCACCACCGGCACACCGACGACCGGCACACCCACCACGGGCAGCACGACGCCTGTCACCAACCAGGCCGCGGTGACCGCGGCGCTCGCCGAGGCTCAGCAGGCGTTCACCGACGCGGACAAGGCGCTCGCCGCCGGTGACCTGGCGGGCTATCAGAAGGCCAACAAGGCGGCACAGGCCGCCGTGGAGAAGGCCACGAAGGCGATGGGCGGCTAGAGGCTCGGGGTCGGCTCGGCGTCCACGCCGAGGCCGTCGCTGAGGCTCGGGTCACCGACGACGAGCACGGCCGGGTCCTCTGGCCAGATGTCGATGAAGGCGGCGGTCGCCTGCTCGGCGGTGACCGCGGCGAGCTTCGCAGAGAGCGCGTCGACCTGCCGCCAGTCGAGTCCCATGGTTGCCAGCGTGAGGGCTTGCTGGGCGACCCCGGTGGCCGTCGCGTATCGCAAGGGCGCCGTACGCGTGAGGTAGCTCACCGCGCGAGACACCTCCCGGGCGGTGAACGGACGGGCAGCCACGTCGAGGAGCGAGAGAGCCTCGTCCACGGCCGCAGGCACGACGTCGGTACGGAAGGAGCCGGCCACGGTCGCGAAGCCGCGGCTCCTGAGAGGGCTGGCCGACATGTACACGCCGTAGGTGTAGCCGCGCCGCTCGCGGAGCTGGGTGTTGAGCCGGCTCTGGAACGTGCCGCCGATGATCGAGCAGGCGACCTGGAATGCGGGCCAGCGAGGATCCGTACGGTCGATGGCGGGGGCCACGATGCGAAGGTCCGCCTGTACAGCACCTGGCCGGCTGATGAGGCGGCGACGGCGCGGTGCGGAGCGGAGCGACTCGTGGCGGGGGGCCGTGGCCGGGCCGGACCAGTCGCCGAACGCGTCGGCGGCGACAGCGGCCGGATCAACGCCCGCGAAGTCGCCGGCCACGACGAGCGTGGCGCCTGCAGGTCCGTAGTGCTCAGCGTGGAAGGACCTGGCCAGGTCGGGGGTGATCGTCTCCAGCGTCGCTGTCATCCCGCCAGCGGGCCGGCTCGCGCGGCAATCGGCGTCGACGATGGAGCCCAGGGTGAGGGCGCCCGCCAGCTGCGACGAGTTCGCCATGATCTGCTGGATCTCGGCGCGCCGCAGGCCCACGTGGCGCATGACGTCGTCGTCGGCGAGCTCCGGGGTGCGGATGGCTTCCGCGAACAGCGGGAAGGCAGCGGTCAGGCCCGTCACCGGTACGTCGATGCCGATATGCGTGGCCAGCTGCGTGATGCCGCCACCGATCACGGCGCCGGTGTTCTCGAGCTGCTCGGTGAACCATGAGCCCGGGTGGGCGATCGTGCCCTCGTCGAGCGCGTGGGCGGTGACGTGGGCGATGCCCTCGCTGCCCGAGGACTCGGCGGTCAGCGGGAGGTCGAGAGCGAGCCCCGTGCTGATGACGTACTGACCCGGAAGGTCGAACACCCAGACGCGCAGCCCGTTGTCGAGGAGGTGCTCGGTGGCGGTGGGGAACGACCAGGCGCGCTGGCGGCCGATGCGGGGACGGGTCGTCATGATGCCTCAGAGGTGCGGTAGGTGAGCACCGCGCGGTGCTCAGGGGCGAGCCAGCGACGGGTCGCGTCCACGAGGTCGTCCCGCGTCACGGCCATGACGGTGCGGAGGCGCTGGTTCACCCAGTCGGGTGATCCGTAGAGAGTGGCCGCCTGCCCGAGGCGGTCGGCGCGCTGGTCGAGCGCGGCGAGCTCGGAGAGCCATTCTCGGGCGAACTGGGCCTGAGCGCGTTCGTGCTCCTCGTCGGTGGGCCCCTCGTCGACGAACTGCTGCCAGGCCGCGACGAGCGCCGCCTCGAGGTCCTCGGGGGCGACGCCCTCCCAGCAACGCGCCGAGGCGACGGCTACCGAGTTGCCGCGAGCGAGGGACATCGTGAAGGCGCCGGCGCCCTCAGCCAGCTCTGTACGCACCAAGGCCTGGTGCAGTCGAGACGTGATGCCGTCGCCGAGCACGGAGGTCGCCAGACCGAGGGCTTCGAGGTCCGGGTGCGGAATCGCGGGGAGCCGCCACGTCGCGTACACCGCATCCCGCGGGACCGCCGCCTGTACGTCGCGACGGGGGATGCCGACGTGCGGCGGGAGCGTCTCGAGCGTGGGACGTCGACGGCCGGGTTGCTCTGGGAGGTGCCCGAAGTACTGCTCGGCCAACCGAAATCCCTCGTCCGGGGTCACGTCGCCGGCGAGCGTGAGCACCGCGCGGCTGGCGCGGTAGTGCGCTCGGAAGAAGGCCCGGATGTCGGTGAGCGTCGCAGCGTCCAGGTGCTCCATCGACCCGATGGTGGGATGGGCGTACGGATGGTCGTCGGGGAAGCTGAAGGCGAGCAGCCGGTGCCAGACGTCGCCGTACGGCACGTTGTCGTAGCGCTGCCGCTTCTCCTCCTTCACCACGTCGCGCTGGTTGTCGAGGCTCGCCTGGTCGACGGTCTCCAGGAGTGTGCCGAGGCGGTCAGCCTCGAGCCACATCGCCATCCGGAGCGCCGGCTTGGGGACGGCCTCGAAGAAGTTGGTGCGGTCGTACGACGTGGTGCCGTTCACCGAGCCGCCCGCGGCCTGGATGAGCCCGAGGTGGTCTCCCGACTTCACGTGGGCAGAACCCTGGAACATGAGGTGCTCGAAGAGGTGGGCGAGGCCCGTGCGGTCGTGGGTCTCGTCGGAGGATCCCACGTCGTACCAGAGGTTCACGGCGACGACGGGAACGCTGGAGTCCGGATTGACGACGACGCGGAGACCGTTCTCGAGGCGCCGTTCGTGCAGGGGGTAGGTGATCAAGCTCGGCTGCATGGTTGGGCCAGACTAGCCGTCGTTCAGGTCGTGCGGATCGATCTCGCCTCGAGGTAGTAGCGCTTGTCGTCCGCCTCACCCAGGGAGAACGTCTTTCGTGGCAGGGCTCCGTCGGCGACGATGGAGGCGAAGAACGAGTCCTTGGGGACGGCCGGAAGGAACAACCCGAGATTGCCGGGACGGCGACCGATCTCGCTGGTCGCCTCGGCGCCGTGGATGTAGTCGACCTCGCGGCCTGCCTCACTGAGGGCGTCGATGACGGTCTGCAGGGTGCCCGCGGGAATGCTCGCGACCGGGTCGGTGAGGGTGTACGTGGCGTACTCGTGCTCGTCGCAGTATCCGAAGGTCTGTTCGTGCGCCCCTTCGACCCGCGCCATCACCTCGGCGGTGGAGGCGGCGGGGCTGGCGACGTACGAGCCGCAGTGGCGCCGGAGCTCGCGCTCGAAGACGGCCCTCGGCGTCTCGAAGAGCACCCGGTGGATGGGCTCGAACTCGAGTCCCGGGTCGAAGATGTTCTCGAGCTCGACGAGGGCGTACCGGGCGGGGTGGTCGGCCTGCTCCGCCTCGGGGAGGGTCGCCTTGACGTCCTCCCAGCAGCTCTTGGCGGTGGCGAAGCTGTGGTTGCCGTCGCCCATCGCGAACAGCAGGGGATCGGCGGGGTCGAGCGCGCCGTGGAGCGCAGCCAAGGCGTCGGCCACCTGGGGGAGCGCGTCCGTCGGGACCAGCCAGCCCGTGACGTGGCCGCCGTGGGCCATGAGCTCGGTGTCGTACACGGGAGTGATCCCGTCGGCGCGCGCGGCCAGCGGCTCGATCACGGAGCGTTCTGGGTCCGAGATCAGCACCATGATGTGCGGCAGCTCGAGCGGCGCGTCCTTGCGCACCTGCTTGCGGGGCGGGATGCGGTCGAGGATCGTGCCCTCGGTCGCCCGGATCAGGGTGCGGTCGGCCGCGGTCCAGCTGTACTTCTCGAGGTCGAGGGCCACCATCAGGCCCCAGCGCACCACGCCGGTCGCCGTCACGCGACGTACCAGGAGCAGCGCCCGCTCGTACGTCGTCAGCAGTCCGCGGTCGAGGTACTCGCGCATCGAGGCGTTGATCGCGTCGATGCGTGCGGTGCTGTCCGGCTCGCCGAGATAGACCTCGGGGTAGATGAGGCGCAGCGTCGACGGGGCCTCGCCGACCAGCTCCTCGACTCCCGTCCAGTAGTCGGGCTGCGCGGTGTACTGGTCGCAGGCCACGACCGCCCAGCGCTGCAGGTCGACGTCCGCGCGGGGGAGGAGGATGTCAGGCGTCCGGACGCCGATCCGCGCCAGCGTGTCCTCGTACGTCATCGCTCTCCTCGTGGCCCGCACTCGTTGACGTCCGCAGCCTATTGGGTATGACTGGTTCGGCCGGGTCTGGTTCCACGCGTGCGGGCGGCGTTCCGTTGCCGTGGCCGGGTGGGCCAAGATGTCCCCGACGGTTCGGACGTGAGGAGCACGACGTGGTGGACGCGCAGGAGCTGGCCGGGGGAGACCCGGCCGGGTACCAGGCTGCCGAGGCGAAGGCCGGGTCACACGCGGGGCGTCTCAACAGCCTCCGGGCAGCGGTGTTGGGAGCGAACGACGGCATCGTGTCGACGGCCGGCATCGTCATCGGCGTGGCCGGGGCGACGTCGGACCCGTTCACCATCCTCGCTGCCGGCATCGCGGGCCTCAGCGCGGGGGCCCTGTCGATGGCTGTCGGCGAGTACGTCTCCGTGAGCGCCCAGCGCGACAGCGAGAAGGCGCTGCTGGAGAAGGAACGCCGCGAGCTGGCCGAGATGCCTGAGGAGGAGCTCGCCGAGCTGGCTGGTCTGTACGAGGCGAAGGGTCTTGACGCGAAGCTCGCGCTCGAGGTCGCGACCCAGTTGCATGCTCACGATGCGCTGGCCGCGCACGCGGAGACCGAGCTGGGCATCGACCCGGATAACCTCACGAGTCCTGTGGTCGCCGCCGTGTCATCGGCCGTCTCCTTCACGGTGGGCTCGCTGTTGCCGGTGCTGGCCATCGAGCTCGCACCCGCGGGCCTCAACATCCCGATCACGGTCGCCGCAGTCGTGATCGCGCTGGTCATCACCGGCTACCTCAGCGCTCGGGCGGGAGGCACGCCCTATGTACGGTCGATCGTCCGCAACGTCGCAGGCGGCCTGCTCGCGATGGGCGTGACGTACTGGATCGGCCGGCTCGTGGGCCACACGCTGGGCTGATGGCCGCGCGCTCAGGCGGGCACGATCGCGACGCATCGCGCTGGGAAGCCTGATCCTCCACGAGGCTTCGGCCAGCTCGCGAGCATGAGCGCGCCCCGCGCGGGTACGCCGTCAAGACTCGCCAGCATCTCGATCTGCCAGCGATCGGCGCCCAAGAGATAGCGCTCGGCGTCCACGCGCCCTGCGGACAGCTCGGTGCCCGGGTCCGTGTCGGTCTGCTCGTGGCCGACCGCGACGATCCCGCGCTCCTCGACGAGGAAGCGGAGCGTCTCCACGCTCCACCCGGGGTAGTGGGCGACGCCGTCGGCGCTTCGGTTCTGCATCGCGTCTGACGACGGCCAGCGGCTCGACCACCCGGTGGCGAACGCCACGAAGGACCCCTCGGGCACCCGCCCGTACAGCCGTTCATGCTCGTGGATCAGCGTGAGGTCAGCGACGTAGTCCGGATCGGCGGCCACCCGCTCGTGAGCGTCGAGTACGACGAGTGGCAGGAGCATCTGCTCGACGGGGATCTCGTCGACGGTGCGGCCGCCATCGATGAAGTGCGAGGGCGGGTCCACGTGCGTGCCCCACTGCCCGACGTGAGAGAAGCGATGTACGAGGAAGCCGTCGCTCGCGACCGTCGTCAGCACAGCGCGCTCCTCGTCGGGGAACGCGACGAAGTGGGGTATCCCCGGCTCGAACGGATGGGTGAGGTCAATCCAGCGGGCGGTGGTGAGACTCGTGAGCGCGAGGTCCAGGGAGAGATGGGTCACGGCGGCATTCTGCCGTGGGACCGGCGGAGAGGTCACACGAACCTCCCCGCCGTGCCACAGCCGATGCGGATCAGCGCTGCCTTCCCCACGCGATGCCCGCCGCCTTGAGGTACCCCCAGCCTCGTCGGTCCCAAGCGGGCGCCTGGTCCGCCAGTGCCGCGGCGTGATCGCCCCAGGCGCGAGTGGCGCCCCAGCTCACCTCCGAGAGGCCGGCAAGTCGGGGCAGCAGCAACAGCTCGAGGTCGGCGGCGTCGGTCACCGTCTCACACCAGACCGCACCCTCCACTCCGGCCACGGACTCGACCCCGTTCGTCAACGGGACAGTCGCGACCGGATCCTGGGTGACGATGTCGGACAGTGAGAGTGGCGGGTACACCGGCATTCCCAAGCGAGTTCGGCGTTGTTCCTGTTCGGGGTCGATGGACGACTCTGCCGATGGTCGGTCGAAGTAGAGCAACGACGCCGGCGACAGCAGGAGCGTGGCGCCGTGGGACAGGGCTGAGTCCATATCCCCTGCGGAAGCGGTGAAGTGTTCCATCAGCAGGTCGAGCATGTCCGCGGGGAGGCCGATCGCGTCCGCAGACAGATCCTCGAAGGGGAACATTCCCGGGTGGATCCACTGCTGAGCCACCGAGTTGGCGTCGGTACGGGCGCGAGCGTGCTCCTGCCATCCCAGGACCCGCCGACCGGCCTGTGCGACCAGTTGACTGACCTCCTCCACGTAGTGGGAGTAGGCCTCATGGGCCATGCCGAATGCCTCGTCAGCGCCGATATGCAGGAAGGCGGCGTCGGGGAACAGTCTGGTCTCCGAGGCGATCACGGCCTGGAGGAACTCGGTGGTGCGGGGCGTGCCGACAGCCAGCACGGCTGCGGGCCCCCCTGCGGCCCCAGCGAGCTCGGGGTAGGCGCCCACCGCTGCCCCCACATGACCGGGCAGATCGGCTTCCGGCACGAGAGTCACGTGGCGAGCGCGTCCGTAGGCCACGAGATCGGCGATGTCGGCGTCGGTGTAGTGGCCCCCAGGACGGTCGCCTGGCGTGCCCTGGTCACTGAGCTCATGCAGGCGTGGCCAGCCGGGCACCTCGAACCGCCAGCCCTGGTCGTCGGTGAGGTGAAGGTGGAGCACGTTGAGCTTGTGGAGGCTCAGCATGTCGATGACGCGTTTCACCTCAGGGACCGCGTGGAACGTCCTCGCCACGTCGAGCGAGAGACCGCGCCACGCGAACCGCGGCCCGTCCAGGATCTCGACTCCCGGCAGGCGGCCTTCCGTAGATGCGGTGATGAGCTGCCGAAGGGTGGTCAGGCCGCGGAAGGCTCCTTCGGCCGTCACGGCACTGATCTCGACCGCTTCGGCGGTGACCGTCAGGCGGTAGCGCTCGTCGGCGTCCGGTGCGCCGTCGGCGCGTACGCCCGTGGTCGCAGGAAGGTCGCGAAGGTCGGCCGCCGTGACCTTCGTGAGGGTGACGGCACCGCAGCCGGCTGAGGGCACCAGGCGGGGCCCCCCGTCGATGATGATGTCGTCGATCACCACATCGATCTCGGCGGCCCATTCCGATGGTCCGCTGACCGTCGTACCCTCACCGATCCGAACTCCAGCCGACGACGTATCCCGGACAACCCTCGGGACGGGGATGACTGGCGCAGTCACTTGACGCTCTTGATCGGAATCACCGCGAGCGCACCGAGAAGCGACAGCACCAACGCGGAGGGGAACAGGGCCTGGTACCCGAGAACGACGACGATCAGGCCTCCCAGGAACGGAGCGATGGTCTGGGGGAGGGTCGCCGCGATGTTCAGCACCCCAAGGTCCTTGCCGAAGTCTGCCTCGGCAGGGAGCACCTCGGACATGAGTGCACCGTCGACAGCCATGTAGAGCCCGAAACCGAAGGCCGAGACCGCCATGTACACGACCATGCCGGTGAAGGTCGGGATGAAGAAGGGGACGATCATCGCCACAGCCATCACGACACCCGCGGTGACCACGAACGGCTTTCGCCGACCGGCGCGGTCCGAGAGCGGGCCCGAGATCGCGGAGCCGATCAGGACGCCCACGAGCATGATGCCGCCCAGGATCGGCACAGCACCTACGGCAGCCTCCTTCATACCGATGTAGTCCTGCAGGATGTACAGCTGGTAGCCCGAGATCAGGAAGAACCCTGTGAACAGCATCAGCCTGTTGAGGAAGCCCCAACCGAAATCGGGATGCTTGCGGGGATTGACCCAGAACGTACGAGCGAAGACCACTACAGAGAACGGTTCGCGTGTCATGTCCGTGGTTGCCGGGTCAACGGTGAAGACGACGAACAACACCACGACGACAACGAGCAGCCCGGCCAGGATCAGGTACGCGCCGTGGATGTTCGTGGACAGTGCCGAACCGAGGAACTGACCGGCCACGTTGCCGATCATCGTGCCTAGTCCCGTGAGGGTGGCGAACGTCCCCCTGATCGCGGAAGGCACGCGGTCGGGCAGGATCGCTGACATCGGCGAGATCAGAACGTTGAGCGTGAGCTGGGCGATGCACCACGCGATGGTCAGCTGCACGATGCCGTTGGCGAAGCCGATGCCGATCAAGGACAGGCCGGTGGTCAGGGCACCGACCACCATCCATGGGCCGCGGCGCCCGAAGCGCGAGCGCGTCCGGTCGGAGATCATTCCGGCGACAGGACCGGCGACCATCGCGACGAACGCTCCAATGCCCGTGACGATCGCCAGGTTCGCGGCCTTGGACGACGGATCGACGCCCTGGACCTGAAGCGGCAGCAAGACTCCCGGAACGGCTCCGACGACCGCGTACACGCCCACTCCGAGGGGCAAGATCAGAGCGAACAGCCGCCGCAGAGCCGGGGTCAGATGATCACGCAGCCGGAAGCCGGGCCGATCGTCGACAGAGCTGGACAAGGTTCCTCCCGATATTTAACAGGTATTAGATAGCGGGAGTGTAGGGTCTCCGCAGGGGTCGCAACAAGACCCAGGCAGCCTCAGGAAGTGGTGGTGATGGCGACACGGATGCGGCCCTCCGAGAGGCGTCAGCTGATCGTCCAGATCGCCACGGCGCAGTTCGCCGAGCGAGGCTTTCGGGACCTCTCCCTGCGCCAGGTGGCTGCGGCGTGCGAGATGTCGACGCCAGGCGTCATGCACTACTTCCCGACTCTGGCCGATCTCTTGGTCGCCGTCCTTCAACAGCGGGACGACAATGACCTAGCCGCGGTGGCCACCCGGTCCGGCCCGTACGAGGACTTCGCCCATCAGATCAGGGCGGTTTTGACCTACTACCGCGAGCACGGGGATGAGGTCCTCCTCTTCGCGATCGTCGAGGGCGAGGCCGTCGACCCGGGGCATCCCGCTCATCGGTTCTTCGCCAACCGGACCCAGCGGAACGCGGACTACATCCGAGACACGCTCGCCTCCGAGTTCGTCAACGCCGACGAGCTGTCCCTCCTTCTCTCTGCAGCGTTCGAGGGACTGAGGTGGCAGTGGATGATGAGGGCCACCGAGGGGTTCGACCCCACGGAGCGGATGATCCGAGTGTGGGACATCGTCCAGCGCCTTGGCGTGCGTCGTCCGGATGGGTCTTTGGGATCGGCTGACTAGCTGTGCTGCTCGGGTTGCGCCCCACCTGGGGAGCTTGCGCGCTCACCAGCGCCGCGTAACCATCGGCACCAGTTGGTCACGTACGGGGGGCGGCTGATGCCGCGTGGCGTGACGAACTTCCGGGTCGCGGAGGGCTGCCTGCAGGTCACCGTCGTCTCGAGCGCGAGGTCGAGATGGGAGCCGAACTCGACGACGAACTGCGTGAGCTCCCACATGTTCCGCGCCGCGGGGTTGTTGGTCGGCTCAGGACCGAGCGGGCGTTCGGCGTGCCCGTGCGACCATCGCGGCGTACGACCCGGAGGCCGTCACCGCCGCCCTGGCCCCCTCCAGAGCGGCGAGGGTATGACGCAGAACTCGGCTGGCTTCCAGGGGGAACCCTCATCAGAGAAGCGCGTTGGGGCGACTGGTGCTCCTGGCGGGATCGCGAGCCGGCCGTCCAGGCATCCTCTCGCGCAGACGCGCGTACCCGCCGCACTCACAGTGCGCGCAGGTCGGCACGGTCCAGCAGTTCGATCGTCACGCCGTCAGGGTCGGTGATGTTCGCCAACCGGCCGTAGCCTGTGCCGGCCGCCTTCGGCGTCCCCGGGAGAGGGCGGACGTCCATCTCTGCCAGGTGGGCGAGCGCCGCATCCAGGTCCCGCACGCGGAGCGCAACGTGGGCGAAGATCGGGGCGGAGCTGGCAGTCGGCCGATGGAGAAGTTCGAGAACGTCATAGTCCCAGTGGAGATAGTCGATGGTCAGTTCGGTTGCGGGCACCTCCAGGGTGATGAGGTTGGTCATGCCGAGCTGGCCGCAATAGAAGGCGCGGGCTGCCTCCAAGTCATTGGCGATCACTGAGTAGTGGTCGAAAGCCGCGACGTGTGGATGCACCACCGGTGCAATGCGCATCGCAAGGTCGCGTTCAAGGAGTTCCACCCTTGCTCCGTTCGGGTCGCTGAGGAACGCGAGCCTTCCGACGCCGGTACCCGCAACGCGGGGCGCGACGAGTCCATCAGCGCCATTCGCCACGAGCCGCTCATAGTCCGTGTCGAGGTCGTCCGTCAAGAAGGCAATGTGGGTGATGCCGAAGGTCTCCGTGTCAGCTGGAGTCCTGGGATGCAAGAGCTCGATCAAGCCGCCCCCGATCTGGAGATAGACGACGTCGGTCTGGGAGGCGGGGATGAGGCTCTGGAAGACGATGACGGCGCCGAATGCCTTCTGGTAGAAGGCGAGTGAGGCATCGAGGTCACGCACGACGATGCCGAAATGGTTGAGTTCCTTGATCATGGAGATGGTCCTTCTGGTGTGCCACGGAATGGGTGTGCGGGCTCGACTCGTCGACGCCTGGGAAGCTAGAGGTCTATGCGCGCTCCCTTCTCAGCGGACAGGTAAGCCGCATAGATGATGTCGACCACCTGCGCTGCGATCGTCAGATCCGACGCAGGAGCTCGCTCCCAGGCCACGCATTCAGCGAAGTCCTGCATCTCCTGCGGATAGCCACGAACCCAGTCCTCGTCGGGCGAGGCAAAGATCCAGCCGGCCCGGGTCTCGAGCTTCTCGTGGAGGTACTCGGCGCCGAACGCCTTGTCGTCAGGCGTGTAGGCCAGGAGGGAGTCATTGGGAGTCAAGTCGGCGCGATAGGCACCATTGGTCGCGTAGACCTCGATCTGATTCCGTATCCCGCCCAGCATGGCGAACGACGCGGTGACTGTAGCCCGGGTCCCGTCGTCGAACGCCAGCACCGCGTTGGCCCAGGTCTCGACGTCGTCCCAGTCCGACACGAGCCAGTGATGGCCGGCAGAGGCGACCGCCTCGCTGCCGTACAGGCGTGCCGTCTCGGCGGTGACGGAGGTGACACGCGGGGGTCGTACGCCCGCGAACGTCGCCTCCATCCGTTTGATGTGCAGTACTGCTCCGAGTGGATGGGACCCGAGCATGAGGAGCGCGCCACCACCCGCCGACTCACGACGCCTGGACAGGGGAGCGTGCGACCCGCTGTGGCTCTCCTCGGCACGGATGTCGAGGACACGGCCGCGCGAGATCTCCAGCAGACGGACGATCTTGGTGAGGGCCGGGGCATAGATCCAGTTCTCCGCGTACATGAAGATCCGACCACTCTTCTCCGCGGCGGCGACGATCTCCTGCGTGGATTCGGCCGCTCGCTGTCGCTCGTTCAAGGCTCGCTCGATACCTGAACCGGGCGTGCGGGGGCCGAAGGCTCCGGTCAACGGCTTCTCGCAGATGACATGCTTGCCCGCCCGGAGCGCGCGCACGACCAGTTGGGCATGCGCGGTGTTGGGCGCACAGACGCAGACGACGTCGATCGACGGGTCATCGATGAGCTCCTCCGGGCTCGCATGGACCGTGGGAATCCCTCGACTCCTGGCGAAGGCGTCGGCACGTTGGCGGCTGCGAGACGCTACGGCGGCGATGGTGAGGTCGACGCCCCGGACCTGTCCGAGGGCGGTCGCGTGGAGGGATGCGGAGAATCCGGCACCGATGATGCCGACACGAACAGCAGCGGTCACAGACCTTGCCCCTTTCGCCGTGGATTGCGGGTCGGCACCGGTTGGTGGCGGTCGGGGCCGACACGGGCCTGCGAACCGTCGGCCGCCACCCACGGCGTGAGAGTGATGTCCTGAACGTGCACGTGCGGGGGCCGGTCCAGCAGCCATCCGACGGTGTCTGCCACATCGGCTGGGTGAAGCATCAGTGCGCGCTCGGTCGCAGTCGGCGGCTCGAGCTTGCGATCCCAGATGGACGTGTCGACTGGCCCGGGGCTGATGGAGGACACGCGGATCCCCGTTCCGCGGTACTCCTCGATGAGGGACTCGGTCAGGGCTCGAACTCCGTACTTGGTGGCTGCATAGAGGCCGCCGTTCGCGCTCGAGTGAAAGGACGCGGTCGACATGATCGTGATGACGTAGCCGCTGCCAGTCCGCTCCATGTGGCTCAGGGCATTCCGGATGGTGAGGTAGGCCCCGGTAAGGTTGGCGTCCACCAGACGCATCCACTCGTCGGTCGACGTCTCCACCAGTGCCCGGCGTGCTCGCATAGAGGTGCCGGCGCTCGTCACCAGGACGTCGAGTGGGCCCAGCCTGTCCACCGTCGTGCTGACGGCCTGCGCGATGGATTCCTCATCAGCCACATCGGCAGCGGTCGCGATCACGCGACCTGCTCCGGCCTGCTCCAGTCTCGCGACCGCATCGGCCAGTGCGGCCCGGTCTCGCCCGAGGATCGCCACCGACATGCCGCTCACGAGAAGTCTCTGCGCAACCGCGAATCCGATGCCGCGACTTCCTCCCGTCACGAGCGCAACCTGCCCGACCCGCGCCTCGCTGTGCGTCATCCCTTCACAGCCCCTTCGCTGAGACCTCGGACGAGCAGCTTCTGGGCGAGGGAGAACACAACGATGGCGGGCAGGCTCATGAGCAGCGAAGCCGCCATGAGCTCTCCCCAGTTGACTCCCGTGTCGTCGATGAAGAATGCGAGGCCGACGGAGAGAGGACGCTTGCCCAGTCCGTTGGTGAACACCAGAGCGAAGAGGAACTCGTTGTAGGCCAGGATGAACGAGTACATGGTCACGGCAGCGAGTGCGGGTCTCGACATCGGGATGATGATCGACCACAGGATCCGAAGGAGCGAGCAGCCATCCATCTCGGCAGCCTCCTCGATCTCCTTCGGAAGGTTGTCGAAGAACCCCTTGATCATCCAGATCGCCACCGGGAAGACCACCATCAGATAGACCATGACGAGACCCTGGTAGGTGTTGATGAGTTGTACGTTCCTCAGGATCACGAAGTAGGGAACGATCACGACGACCCTCGGGAACAGTTGGGTGAGCAGGACGGTCCACAGCAGGGTGTCCCGCCCCCGGAACCGGTACCTGGAGAATCCGTACCCTCCGAGGATGCTGATGACCAGGGCGATCGCGGTGGTCGTTCCCGCGATGATGAGCGTGTTGACGAACTCGTGGACGAGCGCCGGGTCCCGGACCACGGAGAGATAGTTCGTGAGTGTGGCGGGACTCGGGATCCACTTCGGGGGGAAGCCGTACACGTCCGCTTCGCGCTTGAATGACGTGCTGACGCCCCAGAGCAGCGGCACCACGGCGAACGCGGCAAGGGTGACCCCCGAGATCCACACGACGCTGTGATGAGCGACCCGTCTGGCGTGGCTGGTCGAGAGAATGGCCATTAGCTGCGTCCCTCCCGCTGTGTGGAGCGGCTGTTGAGCACGGCGTACAGGAGGAAGATGCCGAAGGCCACCACGAGCAGGAGCGTGCTCAGCGCGGATGCGCCGCCGAGGTTGAAGCTCGTGAAACCGGTCTGGTAGATGAACTGGCTGAGGATCTGCGACGAGTTGCCCGGCCCCCCGGTGGTGAGGACGTAGAGCATGTCGAAAGAGTTGAGAGCGCTGATGATCTCCAGGAGGATCGCGACGATGATCACGCCGCGCAGCGACGGGATCGTGATGTGGCGGAACAGCTGCCACCAGTTCGCGCCGTCGACCTTCGCCGCCTCGTAGCTCTCCTTGGGGATGCCCTGCATGCCGGCCAGCAGCAGAAGCATGATGAACGGGAACCCCGCCCATGAGTACGCGACCATGACAACTGGCATCGCGGTTCTCGGGTCCGCGAGCCAGTTGAGAGCGAGGTGGGGCAGCCCGAGCACCTTGAGGGTCTGGTCGATGAGACCTGTATCGGACTGAAGCAGCCAGCGCCAGAGGTTGGCCGAGGCGATGGAGGGGACGGTCCATGGGAGGATGCAGAGGATCCGCAGAACGATCGTCCCCTTGACCGTGGCGTTGAAGGTCAGCGCGGCCCAGAAGCCGAGGATGAACCGCAACACCACCGTGCCGACGATCCAGAACAGAGTCCGACCGAGCATCGGTTGCAGGTTGTCACTGCCGAAGATCTGCGTGAAGTTCTTCAAGCCGATGAAGCTCGTCCGGAACGTCGGTAGCTGCACCTTGGCGAACGAGAAGACCACGGTCTGGATGAGCGGATAGACCATCATTGCGGCCAGGAGCAGCATCCCCGGCATGATCAGGACGTACGGGACGATCCGCCGACGTACGGGGACCCGGCGCCGCTTCGGCGGCGCCAGCGCAACGCTGTTGTCCACGGCGGACGTCACTGCCTCGCTCCTGTCGAGGGGATGGAGGCGGTCAGCTGAGCCATGTATCGGGCGAAGTGGGGGATCGCCACCTCCGGCGGCTCGATCTCCGGATGCCATGCCTTCTCCCACTCGAAGTCCACGTAGCCGTTGAAACCGCCGTCGACGAGCGTTGCCACGATCTCCGGGATGGGGACGACACCTTCCCCCGTGAGGGCGAAGTCGACGTGGTCGGGCGTCGCAGCATGGGCGTCCTTGACGTGCACGTGCCGGACCCGGTCGCCGATCCGAGCCCAGGTCGCCTCGGGCGACTCCCCAAATCGATAGGTGTGAAGCGTGTCCCAGAGCAGACCCACGTCGTCCCTGACCCCCTCGGACCACAGCTCGTCGACCGCAGCCGAGGTACAGAAGTCGTCATGGGTCTCCAGGAGTACGGTGATGCCGCTCTCTGCGGCCACCCCCGCCACGAGATTCAGCCCCCGGGCCACCCCGGCCAGGTGCCGCCGACGGTCCGCGCTGCTCCGAGGTCCAGCTGGCAGGGCACCACCGAAGACACGGAGGAACGGTGCCCCCAACCCTTCCGCGATCCTGCTGTTGTGCCTCGCGAGCTCCACCTGCGCTCGCTGAGCGTCAGCATCAGTCTCGCTGAACCGGATACTGGTGTCGATGCACACCACATCGACTCCCGCCCGGTCAAAGCGGCCTCGGGTGTCGGCGATCTGCTCATCCGAGAACTCGAGCAGCTGCGCGAGCTCCACCTGACCGCGGATGAGGCGGATCTCCACACCGTCGAAGCCGCTCCCTCTTGCCAGGTCGATCACCTGGTCAACGCTGTAGTCCGGGCAGCCGAGCGTGCTGAATCCGAGCGAGAACACGATCACTCCTTACGGTCATGTGGGACCATCGACGGGCAGAGACGGTCACTGGTTGTTCTGGACGATGGCGTTCATCTGCTTGGTGGACTCGTCAGCGACCTGCTGAGGCGTCATCTGGCCGATCAATCCCTTCTGCAGGTTCGTGATCAGTGCTGTCTGCATGTCCACCCACCCAGCGACAGGCGGAATCGAGCGCGTGGTCTTCGCAGCCTCGGTGAAGATCGCGTACTTCGGCTCGTTCCACGGCGCGTACACGCGGGCCGAGGTCCGTGAAGGGCTCCTGTTGAGCAGCTGGCCCATGTGCTCCGGCTGGTTGATCCACGTGATGAACAGCTTCGCGGCGTCGGTGTTCTTCGCCCCGACGGGGATCCCCATGGCGTAGCCGCTGCCCCCGCTCACCTTCCCCGGTGCCAGTACCTTCCCGTACTGGAGTCCTTGCACCTTCGCCAGCGCGTCCTCAGTGTTGGAGCCGCCCGGGATCATGCCCAGCTTGTTGGTCTGGAACAACGGCATGAGATCGCGCGTCGTGGAGTAGTTGGGCGTGCCCGGAGGTGTGACCTTGTACTTCGTGTACAGCTCGAGCCAGTAGGTGATCGCCTTGGTCGCTTCCGGGCTGTTGAGTGCCGCCTGCTTATAGTCCTTCGTGAGGAAGTCACCGCCCATCGCCCAGAGCAACGGGGCGAACGTCGACATCACATTCGATGGGTCGCTGAGATCGGCCGCGATTCCCATCCCGTACTGACCCGGGATCGTCAGCTTCTCGGCGATGGTGAGTAGGTCGTCGTGCGTCCAGTTGTCCGTCGGGTATGTGACGCCGGCCTTGTCGAAGACCGTCTTGTTGTAGTACATGACCCCCGCCTCACCGCGCTCGGGAATCGTGTACTGGTGGCCCTTGAACTTGCTGACCTCCCAGACAGCCGGGTTGTAGTCCGAGGCAGGCAGACCTGAGGCCACGTCGTCGATGGGCTGGAGCAGATTCTTCGCAGCCACCGTCGAGATCCAGGTCGTGTCGAGATCCATGATGTCCGGGGGGGTCCCACCCAGCGTGGCTGACGTGAACTTGTCCAGGAAGCCGTTGATGGGCAGTCCTTGAATGTCGAGGGGGAGATCGGGATGATCGTTCTTCCATTCAGCCGCGATCTTGGGGATCACGGGCGCCCACCAGCTGCCCACCCAGACAGTGACCGCACCGTCGACAGTCACCGCCTTGCTTCCGGTCGGTGAACTGTCACTGGTCGTGGTGCTTCCCGCGCATCCTGCGCTGGCGAACACTCCTGCCACGCCCAGGCCCATCAGTCCTCTGCGGGTCAGTCTCATCAGCTCCATTGCTCCTCCAGTGGCTAGAAGGACGGGAATCCCTGCCCGTCGATGCCAGCAGGTACGCCTGCCGTCGAGGCAAAAAATAGCAACCGTTTGCCGTCGAGTCAATAGGCCCTGACCAGGGAAGAGTTGGAGGCTCAGCTGGGTAGGCACGTCAGTCAGGCTGCCCGTTTGCCAAAATTTGCCATTTGCCGCCATGGTTCGCTATCGTGGCCGCATGAGCGAGGAGGTACGGCGGCGCCGCAGGGCGACTCAGCCGGAGAAGCCCCCCACCATTCGTGACATCGCCCAGATTGCGGGGGTCGCCGTGTCCACGGTGTCACGCGCGCTCGCGGATCCCGAACGTGTCAACGTGCACACTCGTTCGCGGATCCAAGCGATCGCAGATGAGCTCAACTACGTCCCGAGCTCCAAGGGGCGCGCCTTGAGCTCAGGACGGACGAAGACGGTCGCGCTGCTCGTGCCGGACGTCACCAACCCGTACTACTTCGACGTGATCCGCGCCACCCAGAGCGAGCTCAAGGCGGCGGGATACAGCCAGCTTCTCGTAGACACGGAGGAGTCTGCGGAATCCGAGGCCGACACGCTGAGGACGTTGCGCCCCTCGGTCGACGGGTTCATCCTGGCCGCGTCCAGACTCGAGGACGATGCCTTGGCTGATGCCGCGGCAGTTGTTCCCCTGGTGGTCATCAACCGGACCTCGCCCGGCGTGCCACGAGTGTTCATCGACACTCTTGACGGGTACAGACAAGTGCTGGAGCACCTCTACTCCCTCGGACACCGCCGCTTCGCCTACGTAGGTGCCACGGGATCGTGGCTGAGCCAGCAGAGGTGGCGGTCGCTCGAGGCGAAGGCAAAGGAACTCGGCATGACCGCCGTCCAGCTCGGGGGGAGTCCAGGACTCGCTCACGGCGCCGCGGCTGCCGATGCTTTCCTGCGCACGGGGGCCACAGCGTGCCTGGCGTCGAACGACCTGCTCGCAATCGGGATTCTCAAGAGGTTTCAAGAGCGGGGCATCCAGGTCCCGGACCACATCAGTGTCGTGGGCTGCGATGACACGTTCGCGGCTGTGATCTGTGATCCGCCACTGACCACGATCACCGAGCCCATAGAGAAAGCAGGGCGGTTCGCAACCCAAATACTGCTGTCCCATCTGCGGGGGGATCGCATGAGCGGGCATCGCGACCAAATCGTGCTCCCTACGTACCTCACTGTGAGGGGCACGACCGGACAGGTCGCGCAGGAACTGGCGGCCACGCCGGGTCCAGCTCTGGATCTCGAGGTTCCGTCGTAGGTCGCCGAGCCGTTGCCCTCACCGCCTAGACCAGAAGGATCAACCCGCACACCACCCCGCCGGACTTGACCCATGCGGGCGCCTGGTCGGTCAATGCCGCGGTGTGATCGTCCCGTTCCCGAGTGGCCCCCCATCTCACCTCCGAGAGACCGGCGAGATGGAGTGGTGCCGGGATCGTCAGCGTTCAGCGGCGAAGAGGCACCGTGAGCTCATGGTCGTTCGACGGCGGGAGCGGCTCGGCGTTGGGCAGCAGCTGACTCAGCGATCGCCTTCCCCATCGTGGCCAGCCGTGCGACACGGTCCTGGATGCCCAGGGGAGTCGGCCCCAGACCGATCTTCAGGCCGAGATAGTCCAGCGACCCGGCCGCGGCGACGCTCTCCCGGATTCGGTCGGCTGTGAGGAGCGACGAACCCGGCGACCCCTCCACCTCTCGCGACGGAAGGTGCGCGTCGATCCACGGGTAGCCGAAGTCGGTCGCAACAGGCGAGCAACTCGAGAACATGACTCCGCTCAACACCCCGGCCGCGCGCGCGGACTCGATGTGACGTGTCGCGCGGTCCGCACTGCGTCCCTCGATCGCCGACCGCGCCCAGTTGATCGTGATCCCCACGGGCGTGCCGGTCGCCGCCTCGACCCCGGCGACCGCGGCGATCTCATCCTCGAGCTCGAGGAAGCCCTTCTCCGGTGCCCAAGAGGGGCGCCTCGCATCGCAGTGCTCAACGACGAGCTTCGCGCCGGACCAGTCCCACGCGGCAAGTAGGGCCAGCGACTCGGCCAGCGCGTCGACGCGCCCGCCGGCTCGGGGTGCGCTATGAAGCTCCACGGCTACTGGCAGGGGCCCTGCGGCCGCCACTGCCTCCACGTAGTCGCGAATCCCGGCGGCGAAGTTGATCGCCCGGGCTCGCCCCTCGGCGTCCTCCGAGGCCAACCCGAAGACCGGATCGGCGCTCATGCGGTTCATGGTTCCCGGGATCGCCGTGATGACGGCCCGCCAGTCTCGTGGTGCGCCGTCCGGCCACTCGACCCCGCCAGCTGAGTGGTACGGCAGTTCCAGGCCTCCGTACAGCCCGGACGCGCCGAGCAGCTCGAACAGTCGACGGCGCTGATCCGGGTCATCAGGTTCGATCGGGTATGCCCCGAGGATCAGGCTCACGCTGGACTCTCCTCCCGAGGTGAAGGGCTTGGATCGCGTTGGATGCTCAATCGGCGTCGTGCTCGCTCATTCCGAGCCGATCACGCAGACCCAGGAAGTGATTGCGCATGGCGACGCGCGCGCCTCGCGCGTCACCGGCTTTGACGGCCAACAGGATCGTGTGATGGCGGTCGGCCGTGAGCATTGCGGCCACGGCATCCTCGTCCCCCCAGGTCACCAGCTCCCTGAAGACGCTCCAGAAGACCCGGATCAGGGAGGTGGCCACGGGGTTCCGCAGCGGCTCATACAGGACTTCATGGAACTCCTGGTCGGTGCGAGGATCGATTGCTCCTCGTTCTGCCTCCGCGTCCATGCGCTCGAGGATCACGGTGAGGCGATCGGCGTCCGGGGCGAGGCGATCGCTGATGAGGCTGCTCAGCAATCCCTGTTCGAGGGACTCGCGCACCTCGATCAGGTGGCGCAGGTATTCCTTGCCGTCGGTCGATGCGATACGGGAGTGGAACAGCAGCTCGTCGGTCAAAGCTGTCATCGAGAGTTCGCCGACGAAGGTGCCGTAGCCGTGCCGTACCTCGATCACACCGATCCCGCGCAGCGTGCGAATCGCCTCACGCAGGGAGTTCCTGCCGATGTCGAGCTCTTTGGAGAGTTCGGGTTCTGCGGGTAGGAGATCGCCGGGTTTCAGCCCCCGTGCGACGATCAGATCGGTGAGCGCCCTGACGACCTCATCGGTGCGCGACCCGGACCGTTCCGGCGCGATCGGGCCCCCGTCCGCCGGGACCCCGTCGATCGCGTCGTGAGATCCGTCGGCGCCGCTGATGGCAGTTTCGGGGGTCTTCGAGAGACCCAGTGCCTCGGCTGGAGCCATGGTGATTCCCTTCCGTCTCGCGCCTAGACGAGCAGCATAGCGAGATATTGCCAGACATGGGACGTCCTATCACGTGGTGTCCCCTTGCGGCCCCGAAATGGCCTCGGCTTTGGCTCCCAGGCGGCGACACATCCCCTCATTGACACGTGCTGCGACCGCCTGGTACGTTCCCCGCACAGCAGACATGGGATGACGTAGGCCCAGACTGATCAGACATGGGATGTTCTCCTGAGGAGCGGTTCAATGAAGCACTGGATGAAGGGCCTGAGGCCATTCACGAAGGTCGTCGCGCTGATAGCTGTGGTCGCCGTGGCGACGACCGCCTGTTCTGCGACACCGAGCACGCAGGGTTCGGGCGGGCCCACCGGGGCAGCCGGCCAGACGATCACCGTCGCCGAGAGCACGCAGGGCAGCGTGGGCGTACAGCAGATCCCCACGCCCTGGATGAACTCCGGGGACCTGGCCCAGTCCGTGATGTTCCGCGGGCTGTTTCGCGCTGAGGCTGACCTCACCACGGTGAAGCCGGACCTCGCGGAGTCCTACAACGTGTCGGACGATGCGAAGACGCTCACCGTCACACTCAAGAAGAACGTGAACTGGTCCGATGGGCAGGCGTTGACCGCGGACGATGTGGTCTGGTCGATCAACTCGATCCTGCGCGCCGCCCAGGCCAACGCCATCTACGGGACGGCGTTCAAGCAGATCGTGGGCTCCGAGGTCGTCAAGGCTGGCAGCGACGCCACCATGAGCGGCCTGACCGCGAAGGACAACGTCATCACCTTCTCGCTGAAGAACCCCGTCGCGAATCTCCTGCCGGTCCTGGCCCAGTTCATGATCCTTCCCAAGCACTCGTTGGAGAAGGTGGACCCGCTGAAGATGGCCGCGGACGCGTTCTGGCAGAAGCCGGTCACCTCGGGCCCGTTCAAGGTCGGGGAGTTGAGCCAGGGCAACTTCATCACCTTGATCCCGAATGACAAGTACGAGGGCGCCAAGCCCAAGATCACCAAGATCAATCTGGTGACCTCGAACGACCCGGTCGCCGACGCGAAGGCGGGCAAGATCGACTACTTCACCAGCAACGACGCCGACATCATCAAGGCCATGGCAGGGGTCACCACGTTCTCCAGCAACCCGGTCAACGTGCTGTTCTACCGCTACTTCGTGTTCAACCTGTCCGACGCCGGATCGCCGTTCGCGGACATGAAGTCGCGGGAGGCGCTCACGTACGGCGTCGACTGGAACAGCCTGGTCAAGAGCCTGTACCCGAACATCGGCACAGTGATCAACAGCGGAGTGCCTGATGGGCAGCCCGGTCACTCGTCCGACATTCCGGCCTACACGTTCGACCCGGCGAAGGCGAAGGCGTTGCTGACAGACGCGAACTTCGACTTCACCAAGACCGTACGGCTGCGCTACTACTACACGGACCAGACCTCCATCAACCTGATGACTGCCGTGGCCCAGCAGCTGATCGCTCTCGGCATGAAGGTGGAGGTCCTGAAGTTCCAGGGCGATGCCACGACCGAGCTCTACACCACGAAGAAGTACGACGTCGCGCTCAAGGGCCTGGGGTCATTCGGCTACAACGAGTGGTACGGCGAGTACAGCAACTCGACCTTCGCCAAGATCATCGGCCCGCAGCCCGCCTTCGACACCCTGAACGCCCAGCTGAATCAGGCGACGTCGGCGGCGGCCTACCAGGACGTGTTGACGAAGCTGCAGTCCCTCGAGCAGGCCGACCTGCTGAAGCTGCCGCTCTATTCGCTGAAGCAGTACGTGTTCGTGGGCAAGCGGATCAGCGGAGCGAGTGTGTTCGCCAACCCGCTGTACCTCTACAACAACAACTTCGCGGACTGGTCTGTGAGCTGAATCGGAGTGGTGGGGGGGGGGGGGGGGGGGGGGGGGGGGGGGGCGGGCGGCCGCGCCCCCCGCCCC
>JAPUEI010000020.1 GCA_027492675.1 Propionibacteriaceae bacterium
TCGACGCTGTCCGGGTTCTCCGCCCGGTTGCTCGACGCGATGCCGAAGGGCAACGTCGTGCTCTCCCCCGCGTCCATCGCGGTCGTGCTGGCCATGCTCGGCAACGGCGCCGCGGCCCGAACCCGTACCCAGTTCGAGACGGTCCTCGGGTCCTCGATCGATGCGCTGAACGTCGAGCTCAACGGCCTGGGGCAGCGGCTCGCGGCGCTCGACGGCCAACACGGCACACAGCTGACGTTCACCAACGCGCTGTGGCTGCAGTCGGGCATGACCTTCCAGAAGCCGTTCCTCGACGCGCTGAAGACGTGGTACGGGACGGGCGCCCACGCCACCGACTTCCGCACTGATCCCTCTGCAGCGGTGAAGGCCATCAACACGTGGTGCTCGACGTCCACGAAGGGCCTGATCCCGAGCATCGTCGATACGTCGATGATCACTGACGCCACGCGGGTCGTGGCCGGCAACGCCGTCCACGTGAAGGGCTCCTGGAAGCAGCCGTTCATGGAGGCGGCCACACACAAGGCACCGTTCCGTACGAGGGCAGGCGCCGAGGTGAGCGTCGACATGATGAGCGACTCGCTGCACGTGCCGCACCTCGCGACGCCTCAGGTCGAGTCCATCGCCCTGCCGTTCACCCACCCGGATCTGGCGTTCGTCGTCGCCGTGCCGACCGGTCCGTTGGCTCTCTCCGGCGTGCCGGACCTGACCTCGGTGCTCGACGCGCCCGCAGGCATGCTGATGGTGTCGATGCCCACGTTCCACGCCGCGTTCGAGCAGTCGCTGAAGACCGCTCTCACGGGCCTGGGTCTCGTCGACGCCTGGGAGGAGGTGGCCGCCGACTTCTCTGCCATCACGGGCGACCGTTCGCTGGTCCTCAATTTCGTCCAGCACAAGGCGCTGATCACGGTCGACGAGCGGGGGGCCGAAGGCGCGGCGGTGACGGTGGGCGGGGTGGGGGAGACATCCCTGCCCCCGTCATTCGTCGTCGACCGGCCGTTCTTCTGGGCGATCGTCCACGTGCCGACCCGGTCGCTCGTGCTGCTCGGCCGCGAGGAGGACCCGACGCGTTGAGCGTCAGTCGAGACCGTCGTTGAGGCGCCTGGCGGCGTCGAACTGGGGATGCTTGCCGGTGCGGGTCAGCGGGATGGGCAGGTTGGCCGCGACGGGCGCGACCCTCTCCTTGAGCGAATCCCAGATCTTGCGCTGGGCAACGGGCAGCGGCTGCGGGACCCAGGCGCGGGCGGGTTGCGGGACGCACAGATCGGACGGCACCAGGGCGTCGAGTGCGCCAACCAGCAGCGCCCCGCGCTCGTACAGCGTCGGCTCGACCGCGTGCTCGAAGCCGTCACGGGTGATGATGACCCGGCCGCCATCGCCGTACGCCAGGAGAAGCGCGACCTCCTCCACCGGAATGTCGAGCCCGTGCTGCTCGTCGGTGCGGAGGTGGACCAGGCCCGGCAGCACGTACACCGCCTTGTCGGGGAACGCGCTGTCGATCGACGGGAACGCCGACTGCCCGTCGGTGCGCGCGCGGATCGGCGCCGGGGCGTCCACAGGCATGTTGTACGGGTTCGCGGTGTCGCTCCCGGCGGGCAGGCCGACCAGGTGGCGCTCCTCCACCCGCACGGCGAGCTCGGCGACTTCGATCGGCGTGATGCTCTCCGCCTCCCGGAGCAGGTGATGCGGCGACCGTGCGGGCAGGCCCAACAGGTCGTCGAGAGCGGCACGCTGCAGGATGTCGAAGTGCTGTGACGGGTCGGAGACGCGGCGGCGAGTCTCCACGACCACCTCGTTCAGCTCGTGCGGCGCGGCTCCCGTCTGTACGACGTCGCGCAGGGCGGCCTCGAGACAGCCGTGGACGAAGCTCGCGGGAGTCTGGTCGGCCGTGGCCGACACCAAGATCGCCGCTCGAGCGTCATCGAGCCGCGAGACGTGCCACCGTACAGCCGGCTCCGTCGGACGCTGCTGGCGGAGTCTGCGCGTGGCGCGCTCGGCGAGGACCTTGGCCAGGACGTACGCGACGCGGTCCTCGGTCACGATGCCCAGCATGCCGACGTCGGTGCTCTCGACCTCGGTGACCGCGGGGCGGCGCCGGGTCTGTACGGTGCGGTCCGGCGGGGCCAGGCGCTCGTCGGAGCCCAGCTGTACGTCGAGGCCCGTGGGCATGACGCCGTCGAAGCACAGGGCCATGTTCTCGGCGGTGAACACCACCGAGGAGAACCAGCGCATCGCGTTGCTGTCGAGGCGCGGGACGCCGTACTCGGGGAAGCCCGCGAGCCCGTACCCCTGCGCGCCGAGCTCGCGGCGCAAGAGCTGACCGAACAGGTTCGGCGATCGGGGACGGCTGACGCGCGCGGCGACCACCCGCGCGAGGAGATCGAGGTCTGGTTTCACGAACCTGCCCAGCAGCCACGTCACGCCACCGGCGAGCAGCTCGGGTTCAGCGGACACGATGAGGGTGGTGTGCAGACCACGGACTCCACCGCTGACGCTGACGCCTTCGGGCGGCGCCTCAGCGAGCGCGAGGTCCTTCGCGACAGCCAGCCAGCCGCGAGTCTCAGGCGTCTCGTCGGCGATGCCCGCGCGCACGATCACCGCTGCCCGGGTCGAGCGGCGCGGGGTGCCCGTCGACCAGATGGGAACGCCGGACGCCTCGGCCCGTACCCACAGCGACTCGTCAGGGCTCGACAACGTGCGTTCTCCTACCTGTCTGTAACTCCGGCAGTGTGCCGTGGCACCTCTGACCGACAGGGCTACGTGGGATGAGTCTCATCAACCTGGAGCACGGTTGAGGGACGTCCGGGCATGACAAAGGGGCGCCCGTACGGACGCCCCTTCGTCGGGTCGGGTCAGCCCTCTGTGGGAGGAACCGGGTCGGGGCCCCTGAGCGCGGTGCGCCTGGCGTAGTACTCGTCGACGTCGACCTCCCCCTTGGCCAGCCGCTCGTTGAGCAGCTTCAGGGCGCTGAGGTACGGGTCGTTGTCGACCGAGGGAGCGTGCACCCCCGCGAAGGTCGGCGCGTGGAGCTCGCCCTTGCGGTACTTCTGGATCAGCACGATCACGAGCGTCACGAGGAGCGCAAGGATCACGAGGTTGACGATTCCGTGGATGAGCATGGGCCAGTAGGAGCCCGTCGAGTTCTGGATCGGTGGCATATGACGCATGTGTGTGTCCTCTTTAGGTGCCGTCACGAGCGGCAGGTCTAGTCACGAGTGTGCGCCCC
>JAPUEI010000021.1 GCA_027492675.1 Propionibacteriaceae bacterium
GTCGCCGTCGGCGGCCCCGTCGAAGCCGGAGTACGCGCTGGCGTCGGACCCCTTCACCACCAACTGGCGACCGGTGCCGACCTTCTCCAACCAGTACTCGACGCCATCGTGAGCGATGTACGACTGGTGGTAGGCCGCGGCGGGCAGTTCGGCTGTGGTCATGCGACAGGCTCCTTGTCGAGACGGTACGCCGCAGACGCTAGCCAGGCCCCCGCGAGCCTGTAAAGGTTTGCAGTGTTGTTGCACAAAGTCTCTCGACGAGGCGCACATGAGCGCGCCCAAGGCTCTGCGTTCCTTTTCACGGCGTTCCGCCTGAGCCGACTTCTGGTCGGTATCTCCTTGGCGAGCCACCGCACGATCCGGTATCCCAGGTCCCGCAACACCTGTTCGCGTTCCTTCTCGTCCACGTACGCCTCGGCCCTCGCGTACTTGACCGCTCCATCGCACTCGCCGATGAGGTTGGCCTCCGGCCAGTAGAGATCCGGGTACAGCCACCCGATACGCGATGCGATCCGGTGCTGGTACACGGGCGTCGGCAGTCCCGCGAGATGAAGGTGGCCGGCCACCAGCGACTCGGGGACGGACTCGCGCGAAGGGTTCGCCAACGCCAAGGCAGTACCGAGTCCCGCCCTTCCGTGGGAGGCCGACGCCTCGGCGAGCAGTGCCAGGGCGCTCCCGGCAAGCCTGGTGTTGGCGAAGTCCCTGCGCCTGGGGTTGCGGACTAGCTGCTCGATGACCCGTCGCGCCGCCGCGTCGCAGAGCACGAGTGCCTGCGGGAGGTCAAGCCTGCCGCGACCGGGATGCATCACCGGCCAGCGTGATGCTGGGCGGGAACTCGTGCCAGGACGCCGTCCCGGGGTGTGGCAGTCTCCAGTGGACAGCGGCCGACTCATGGCTCTGCACCGAGCCGGGATGAACGACCTGCTCAGCGCGCGCCCGGAGGTTGAGGAAGCGGACAGCCCTCTGCTGAGGTTATCCACAGGCTCCCGCGGCTACGCCTTGACCTGGCGCCTGCCCTCGAACGCGCGGCCGAGGGTGATCTCGTCGGCGTACTCCAGGTCGCCGCCGACCGGGAGGCCAGAGGCCAGCCGGGTCACCGCGACGCCCATCGGGAGGAGGAGGCGTGACAGGTACGTCGCCGTGGCCTCGCCCTCGAGGTTCGGGTCCGTGGCGAGGATGACCTCGGTGACCGTGCCGTCGGCGAGGCGCTGTACGAGCTCGCGGATGCGCAGGTCACCGGGGCCGCGGTTGTCGATCGGGCTGATCGAGCCGCCGAGCACGTGGTAGCGACCACGGAACTCGCGCGTCCGCTCGATCGCGACGACGTCCTTCGACTCCTCGACCACGCAGATGGCCGTCTGATCACGGCGCGTGTCACGACAGATCCGACACAGGTCGTCGGACGAGATGTTGAAGCAGACCTGGCAGAACCGGACCTGCTCCTTGACGCGCAACAGCGTCTCGGCCAGCCGGTTCACGTCCTCAGCCGGCTGGTCGAGCAGCCAGAACGCGATGCGCTGCGCACCCTTCGGACCGATGCCCGGCAGTGACGCCAGCTCGTCGATGAGGTCCTGGACCGGGCCTTCGTACACCGCTCAGAAGCCCAGGTCGGGCATCTGCGGCATGAACGCCTGCTGCACGTTCGCCGCCTTCGCGTTCGCGTCGCGCACCGCGGCGATGACGAGGTCGGCGAGGGTCTCGGTGTCCTCCGGGTCGCACACCTCTGGCTTGATGACCAGGCCCACGAGCTCGCCCGTGCCCTTGATGGTGGCGGTCACCAGTCCGCCGCCGGCCGTGCCGGTCAACTCGGTCGACGCCAGCTTCTCCTGGGCGCTCTGCAGTTGTGCCTGCATCGCGGACGCCTGTGCCATCAGGTCGTTGATGTTGAAGTTCTCCACGTGCACGATCCTCTCAGTCGTCGATGACCTCAGCATGCAGCATGTCGCGCAGCAGGCTCTCGGCATCAGTGTCAGCCACATCCGGGTCGCCGGGATCGCTCACGTCGATCACGACGGAAGGCTCGGCGCCGTCCGACGCCTGAGCGCGAGCCTGAGCGAGCAGCGCGGCTCGGCCCGTCGGCGGCGCCGCCTCGGGCTCCGCCCGCCACTCGTCGGCCGATACCGCGGGAGTGGTCTCGTCGGCCTCGGGCGCGTCAGGCGATGCGGGCGAGTCCGCGGAGTCGTCCGGCGCCGGAACCTCCGCAGGCGCCTTGGCCGGGGCTCGGGTCTCGGAGTCGAGCAGCGCGGAGATCCGCAGGTCGGCGCCCATCACCTCGACCAACGCGTCGCGCAGTACGTCGTCGCTGCCGCCCTTGAGGAAGCTGTCGCGCGCACCGGGATTGGCGAACATCAGCACCAGCGTGCCGTCGGAGACCTCGGTCACCTGGGCGTGCTGCGAGATCGTCATCCACGTGAAGCGGCGCCGGCGCTTGACCTCGTCCAACACTTCGGGCCACAACCTCCGGACATCGGCAGCCGCCGGTCCCTGGCGCCCAGCCGGAGCGGGAGTGGCCGCGGGCTCGGGAGTCGGCGGCGCAGCAACCACGGTGGGCTGCACGGGGGCGGCGGGCTGCACGGGCTGTACGGGCGGGGCCTGCTGTACGGACGGAGCCGGCTCCGGATCTCGTACGACCCGCAAGGTCGGCCGCGGCGCACCCGGCGGGATGGGAGCCGCCAGATCGGCATCAGCCGGACGTGTCCAGTCGTCCTCGGGCGGCGGCTCGTCCCAGGTGCGCTTCCGTGCGGGCTCGGCAGGCGGAGACGACGCGACCGCGACCGCCGGAGCGACCGCCGGAGCCCCGACCGGCGCGCCGTCGGGCATGCCGAGACGCCGCTCCAACCGGTCGAGACGTGCGTGCACGCCGCGCCCGTCGACGTCCGCGCCAGGCAGCAGCACCCGCGCGCACATGAGCTCGAGGTGCAGCCGCGGCGCCGTGGTGCCGCGCATCGCGACGAGCCCCTCGGCGATCACCTCGGCCGCGCGGGTCAACTCGCCGGCGCCGATGCCCGCCGCCTGTACAGCAAGCCGTTCGGCCTGGTCGGAGGCCACGTCGATGAGACCGGACGAGGCGGCATCGGGTACGGACGCGACGATGACCAGGTCGCGCAGGCGACGCAGCAGGTCCTCGGCGAATCGCCGGGGGTCCTGTCCGACCTCGATGACCTTGTCGATCGTGGCGAACACCCCGGCACCGTCGCCGGCCGCGAACGCGTCGACGATCTCGTCGAGCAGCGCGTCGGGGGTGAAGCCGAGCAACGCGACCGACTGGTCGTACGTCACGCCTCTGGGACCCGCCCCACCCAGGAGCTGGTCGAGCACCGACAGCGAGTCGCGCACCGAGCCTGCACCGGCCCGTACGACCAACGGCAGCACGCTCGACTCGATCGCGACACCCTCGGCATCGCACAGCCGGCGCAGGTAGTCGCCCAGCACCTTCGGCGGCACCAGCCGGAACGGGTAGTGGTGGGTGCGGCTGCGGATCGTACCGATGACCTTCTCGGGCTCGGTCGTCGCGAAGATGAACTTCACGTGGGGCGGCGGTTCCTCGACGAGCTTGAGCAGCGCGTTGAAGCCCGCCGTCGTGACCATGTGGGCCTCGTCGACGATGTAGATCTTGTAGCGGCTGTGGACCGGCGCGAAGAACGCCCGCTCGCGCAGGTCGCGAGCGTCGTCAACGCCTCCGTGAGAGGCCGCGTCGATCTCGATGACGTCGATGCTGCCGGGCCCCCCGCGCGCCAGGTCGCGGCACGACTGGCATTCACCGCACGGCTCGGGCGTCGGCCCGTTCTCGCAGTTCAGTGCGCGCGCGAGGATGCGGGCGCTCGTCGTCTTGCCGCAGCCGCGGGGTCCGGAGAAGAGGTACGCGTGGTTCACGCGGTTGTTCGTGAGCGCACGCTTCAAGGGCTCGGTCACGTGCTCCTGGCCGATGACGTCGCCGAAGGTGTCCGGCCGGTAGCGCCGGTACAACGCCAGCGGAGCCGGTGGCACCTCGTCGACCCTCGTGACGGGCGGCGTGACGACGACCTCCGCATGCGCCTCCTCGACCGATACTGGCGTGGTCAGGACCGGTTCGACGGGCGCGTCGAAGAGGTTCGGGCCGTCCTGGTCCCCGAAGTCCAGCTCGTCGTACTCGTCATCCACGGGCCACAGACTATGCGAGCCGTCGGACAGTCGCTGCCACGAGCAGCCACGAGCCCGTACGCACAGCGCAGAAATAGAGAAGTCGGGGGCCGCCCGTCCACCACCATCCGTGGTGTCCGAAGCAACCCCCGACTTTTCTGGTCGAGGTTCCGACCCGATCGCCGAAGCGATCACCCCTGCTTCGATACCGTCATGGCACTGACCGCACCCCCGGCCGGAGCTGAACCACTCCAGCTTCGGTGACAGCGGTCGACCGTAGCTGTAGAACTACGGCACGTCCGACGGATTCAATGGGCAGGGCCCATTTCCAATCCCCCCGTGAGAAGCGGTCTCCCGCGCCTCGTGAAGAACGCTAACGAACCAGTTGCCCCTTCGCGAAGGCCCATGAGATGACTCTCATTGCCCCCTGTTGTCCCGCCCTCCGACTGACCGGTCGGTAGGGGCCATTGTCGGCACCACTAGAGGAAACGCGGGCGGAGCAGCTCGCCGATGAGACCCGGACACGCCTCAGGATGAGACGCCCCAGAAGCCGCCCTGACGGCCGACGCGCGAACCGCGAGAAGCCCCGTGAGCGTGTGACTTCTCTCACGGAGCCTGACAATGTGCACTCGAGTCGTCACATTTCTGCGCATGGAAGCCCTCGCCCAGACGGCGTCGACGACGCAGCCGAGCGGCAGCGTCACTCGGTGGCGCCGCGCCGACCAGGACCGCCTGTACGTGCGCACGCCCTTCGGGGCCGAGCTCGGCTGGTGGGATCTCACCACCGACGAGGGACATCCTCATCACCCTCAGTTCGCCGACGAGCTCGCACGGATCGTGCGCGAGTGGCGGGAGACCGACCCGACCTCGCCCCGTCCCGTACTTCGCGCTCTTCCGGACGCCGAGTCGCCCTCATCTCCCTCGGACCCCGGTCCCCGTCGTGGTGCGGGTCTCGCACCGGCTGTACGGACCGTGCTTGAACCTCCTGCCGATCTGCTGCCCAACCGGGCGGGCGAGCTTCTGATCCGTCTCGAGGCCGCCGAGGCCGCGGCTGAGGTCCAGGCAGCACGCCGCCTCCTCGACGGCGCGCCCGAGCCGACGTGGGAGACGACCGCGGCCGGCGAGCAGCTGGTCGCCGACGAGCTCCGCAAGCTCGCCGAGCAGGACCGGCGCTGGGGGTTCCTCAACTCCGTCCCTGTCGACGCCACCGGCAGCGCCATCGACCACCTCGTCATCGGCCCCGGCGGCGTGTTCACGCTGCTCACCAAGCACCACCGCGACGCCTCCATCTGGGTGTCGGGCGACGCCATCCTGGTCGACGGACAGCCCATGACGTACGTGCGGAACGCGCGCCACGACGCCGCACAGGCCACCGCCAAGCTGCTCCTCGCGACGGGCAAGAGCGTCCCCGCGTTCGGCATGGTGGTTCCGGTCGGCGCCGCGTCCATGACGATCCAGGGGTCACCCGCCGACGTGGTCGTCGTGAACCGCCGTCGACTGGTGGCCTTCTTCATGTCGTTGCCGGACCTTCTGGATCGCGCGACGGTGATGGCGCTGTTCGAGGCCGCCCGCGACAGCCGTACCTGGCTCGACCCGCAGTCCTGAGCGCCCCGTCAGCTGACAGCGCTCGCGACCGGACGGCCCGCGCCACGGGTCCGTACGACCGCGACCGCAGCCGCCACCACGAGTGCCGCCACGAACGCCGCCACTCCCGCGACGGTGGACGCCGGCTCGCCCGACAGCCGACCGACCCCGATCCAGCACAGGCCCCACACCATGGCCAGACCCACCGCGACTCGGCCCCCGAGTCGCGTCGCCAGCACCACGCCGATCGCGGCAGCGACCGCGAGCACGGCCACGGCCAGCCATTGCGCGACGCCGAGCTGCGGGTCGACGCCGGAGTCCACCAGGGTTGCCGTGATGTTCGCGGCGGTGGCGACGGAGACCCAGCCCAGGTACAGCCCGTACGTTCCGTCGACGACCACCGCCTCCACCCAGGACCGGGTCTCGGGGCGACCGAGGCGACGCACGAGCTCGCCCAGGGTCACAGCCAGCGCGAGGATCACGACCACGCTCACCCACAGCCACCCGACTTGGGTCACCAGCAACCAGGCGGCGTTGAGCACCATGGAGACCGCCGCCAACAGACCGGTGCTGCGTAGGCGGGGCGACGTGGCGTTGGCCGGCAGCCACTGCCAGACGACGTACGCGACCAGGCCGAGGTAGATCACCGACCAGATCGAGAACGCGGGCACCGCCGGCGCGATCAACGTCGCGGTCGCTGACAGGCTGCCACCGGACGACTCCTCGACGCGGGTGCCGATCACGCCGGTCCCGAACAGGGTCCCGACGATCATGAAGACTGCGCTCAGGGTGACGATGATCTGGCGGGTGCGGTCGGTCATCGGTGGCTCCTTTGGTTGTTCAATGTTTGTTCAACCCTTGTAACGCCGAGCCTCCCCGGATTAGTCCCGCGGTCAGCCGACCAGCAGGGACTCGGCGCCGTCGATCCACACCTCGGTGCCGGTGATGTGCGAGGCCGCGTCGGACGCGAGGAAGCAGATCAGCTCGGCCACCTGGTCGGACGTGCCTGGCACCTCGCCGGTGAGCGGGATCCTGCCCGATGGGAACTCCACGGGGATGCGCAGGTCGTGGGTGTGGCGATGCTTGGTGTTGTCGCCGATCTCGGTGTCGATCTGGCCCGGGCAGACCACGTTCACGCGGATCCGGTCGCGCGCGAGTTCGACGGCGGCCATCTTCGCGAAGGCCACCTGTCCCGCCTTGCTCGAGCTGTACGCCGAGGCGCCCGAGTTGCTGAAGGTCCTGGTCCCGTTGACCGACGAGGTGATCACGATGGACGACCGGTCGGCGGCGCGGAGCAACGGCATCGCGTACTTCACCGTGAGGAACGTCCCCGTGAGGTTGACCGCGAGCGTGGTCGTCCACTCCTCGACGGTGAGCTCGGAGATGGGCGCCCAGACGCCGTTGATCCCGGCGTTGGCGACGAGTACGTCGAGGGCGTCGAAGCGATCGGCCACGTCCTCGTACAGCGTCGCGATCGACTCCGGGTCGGCCATCTCGACGGCGTACGGGCGGGCCTCACCCCCCGCAGCGATGATGAGCTCGGACGTCTCGGTGGCGCTCTCGAGGTCGTGGGCCACGACGGCGACCGCCGCGCCGCGCTGGGCGAGGCGGAACGCGGCGGCTCGGCCGATGCCGGAGCCCGCTCCCGTGACGAGGGCAGTGCGGTGCTGAAGGTCCATGAGGCCCTGTTACCCCCACCAGGACGTGCGAATCGGCATCAGGAGTCTGATGCCCGCTGCCCGCGCTCGGCCTTCTCGGCCTCGTGGGCCTGCTCGCGCGCCGTGGGCGGGTCATAGTCGTCGTCGAGACGATCCTCCTCGATCTCGATCTCGACGTCCGGGTGGACGCTCTCCACGCTGCGCGCCAGGGTCTCGTTGCGGTCGTCGCTCATGACGACTCCTCTCCTGCCGCCCGATGCGGCCCTATTCACAGGGGTACCCCTCGCCCCAGCCGCCCAACCTCCAGCGCCCGGGCTGCCTGGAGATCAGCCGGCCAGCGGTGCGCCCTCCAGCCGGTCCCTGGTCTGGTCGAGGATCCGGCGGATGATGCGGGACACCTGCATCTGGGACAGACCCAGTCGCATGGCGATCTCACTCTGCGTGAGCTCGTCCTCGAAGCGCCACACCAGCACCTGCAGGTCGCGCTCGGAGAGTTCCTTGAGCGCGCCGTGGAGGGCCAGGTGCTGGGTGAGCTCGGAGGCCAGGTCGCCGTCGGCCGCGAGAGAGGAGCCCAGCGTGGCGTTCTCGACGGCCGCGGGAGCGTCGAGGGACAGCGGCCGGTAGCCGGCGCGCGCGATCATGACCTCAGCCACGTCACGCTGGTCGATGCCGAGGTGGTCACCGATCTCCTGAGTGGTCACGGCACGGCCGGTCGTCTGCTCGAGGTCCTCGCGAGCACGGGCGGTGACGACCCGAAGGTCCTGGATGTGCCGCGGGGGCCGGACGACCCAGCAGTGGTCGCGGAAGTAGCGCTTGAGCTCACCGGTGATGGTCGGCACCGCGAACGAGACGAACGATCGCCCCTCGGCGGGGCGGAAGCGTCCGATGGCAACCCACAGGGCTGTACGGGCGACCTGGACGAGGTCGTCGAAGTCGACCCCGCGTCCGAGGTAGCGCGCCGCAAGGGCGTCGCAGAGAGGAAGGTTGAGTTCCACGAGCTGGGTCGTGAGGGGCTCACGGTCCTGCGTCGGGTCGAGGTTCTGAAGGTCGTCGAACAACTGTCGCGTGAGTTCCTCGCGACGCGTGACGGTGGTTGCCGAAGCATGCCCACGTGCCATGGTTCTCTCCGATCCGGGAGAAAAACGCCCAAGTCGGCACGTGGTTGGACCGCCTAGACCTGGCCACCATCCCACACCACGAGGGGTTTAGCAACGTTGTCGTGCCGATATTCGCGGGCCTGTAGCCGTTTCCCGGCGCTCGTACCGGGTACCCCCGTCAGGGAGCGGAAGGAGCTCCCATGAACCCCACCGAGCACACCGGGCACGACGAACAGACGGGTCGTACGAAGGAGGCGTGGGGCCGCGCAGCGAACGACGACGGCATCGAAGTGGAGGGTCAGTTGGAGCAGGTCCATGCCCAGGCCGAGGGCCCAGGACGCGGGGATGACGACGACTTCGAGGTCGCGGTGGAGAACCCACCGAACGCCGACGAGGGTGCCGATCCGAACCGGGGCAGCCAGCCCGCCGGGTTTGGTGACGACGACCCGCGGGTACCGGTCGAGGACACCGAAGTGGATGAGAGGAGAACCCCATGAGCATGCAGGACAAGGCCGAGCACAAGGGCGAAGAGCTGAAGGGTGCCATCAAGGAAGGCGTCGGCAAGCTCACCGGCAACGAGCGCCTCGAGGCCGAGGGCATGGTCGAGAAGAACGTGGGCAAGGTCAAGCACACGGCGGACGAGATCCGCGACGACCTCACCGACAAGGACTGAGCCGGAGGTTCATCTCATGGCAACGCTGTTGTGGATACTGGCGGCCATCCTGGTCATCTCCGGAGTGGTCGCGATCGTACGGAGCCAGCTTCTGTGGGGCATCGTCCTCATCGTCGTCGGCCTGCTCGTCGGACCGGGTGGAGTGAGCCTGTTCACCTGATGTGACGCCACCGCGACCCGCCGATCTCCACCGCCGGAGGTCGGCGGGTCTCTGTCGGCCGTGATGAGGAGAGACCTCTCATGATCGCGCTGACTAGGGGTGGGACCGCTATTGTCCCCCTCAGACGCACAGAGTCGCCTTCGCTTGGAGGGGAAAGACGACCACTGGTGTCGAACCCTGGCGCTCCGCACGATCGAATCTACGGAAAGCCGTCTGTCATGATTCATCACGGTCTTCTCGCTGGGCCCGACGCCGAGGTCGCGCGATACCAGGTCTCGAGGTTCCACTCATGAGCGTCCTCATCATCGATGATGGTGCCTGTGTGGAGCGCATGTCCGCTCCCTTGGCCTCCCTGACCGGCGACTCCGTCCTCAGCGCGACCGACCTCGCGTCAGCCCTGAAGGCCATCGAGTCCCAGAACCCTCGCATGGTGATCTCCGGGCTGCCACTGACCAACGACCTCGGCATGACGTTGCTGCTGTGGGTCTCCGCCCGTCATCCGGGTCTTCCCGTCGTCGTGCTGGTCGAGGACCTCACCGACGAGCTGGCGCAGCAGGCCCAGTGGTTCGGGGCCCGCGGCACGCTGGCCAAGAGCACGGACACGCGCGCCCTCACCGACGGCCTCGCCGCCGTGCTCGGCATTGCCCCGAAGCCCGTCGACTCCGTCGCCTGCTGGGAGGCTGTCGCCGCAGCACACCAGCACCTCGCGCTCGTCGCACCGTACGTACCGTCGCGCGTCGAAGCCCACTCCGCCGTCGCCGGCCTGTTCCGCGGACTCGGCGCAGTGCGCGGCCACCTCGGCACGTACGCCATCGACAGCGACGGCACCCTGCTCGACTGGAACGTCGAGGATCCAAGCGTGGACGTCCGGGCCACGGCCGCCATGATCACGAGCATGCTTCCCGCTCGCGGCGACGACGCCCAGCCATGCACGGACGTGCTCCGGTCCGGCACCGAGACGTACGTCGTGACGTGCACGCTGTCCACTCGGTCGCCCGCCCATCACGCCCACATCGTCACCGTCGTGGCGGATGGCGGGAACCGTGCGCTCGTGCAGCTCGCTCACAAGCGGATGCGCCGCGAGCTGTCGCAGGTCTCGAGGACCGCCGCAGCCTGACAGGACTTGGTGCGCTGAGGTAGGTCATCGCCTGGGGGTGACCAGCCTCAGCGCACCACCATGTCCGGGTCAGGTGACCGCGACCGCGACCGTGTGCAGCCCGGAGGCGCCGTTGGGGAACGGCCCGACCACCGACTCCTCCTGGGCCTTCCCCGCGACATCCACGACCCGTACCTGCAGATGGTGATCTCCCGGCGTCGCGTCCCAGGTCCACAGCCACTGCTGCCAGTACTCCACGCCGCCGTCGGGACCCAGCGTCACCTCGGACCAGGGTCCGCCGTCGACCCGGATCTGTACGGCGCCGACGCCGACCCCGTGCGCCCATGCCGTACCCCCGACTTTCACCTGGCCGGCCTTCACGCGAACGCCCGGCTGCGGCAGCTCGATCCGCGACCCCGCCTTGATGGGGCCGTGGTCGGACCAGCCGCGCACCGTCCAGTACGCCTGCCGCGCCGCGAACGTCGTGACCTCCATGCGGACGAGCCACTTCGTCGCGCCCACGAACCCGTACAGCCCCGGGGTGAGCAGCCGCACCGGATAGCCGTGGTCGCGGGGCAGCACGTCACCGTTCATGCCGTACGCCACCACCGCGTCCCGCCCGTCGGTCAACGCCCCCAGCGGCGTGCTCACCGTGAAGCCGTCCGCCGAGGTCGACAGCACCATGTCCGCACCGGACTGTACGACGGCGCGCCCGAGCAGCGCCGACGTCCGTACGCCGAGCCAGCGCGCCGAGCCGATGAGGTCGCCGCCGACCTCGTTCGAGACGCACGCGAGCGTGACCGGCCGCTCGATGGCGTCCAGGGCGATCAGCTCGTCCCACCCGATCTCGTACGGATGGTCGACCATGCCGCCGATCGACAGCCGCCAGGTGGAGGCGTCGAGTGCGGGCGGTACGAGGGCGGTGTCGATCCGGTAGAACTCGGAGGCCGGCGTCACGAACGGGCTCAGCCCCGGCGCCTGGGCCTCGAGGCCGGTGGGGAACGGTGTCATGGGCCGCTGCGGCAAGGTGGTCTGCGGCGGCGCCGCCGTACCGCGGAGGGCCTGTCCGAGGAGCCCCCCGAGCGCGCCGATCCCGCCCGCGGCGAGCGCCAGCCGGAACCACGCGCGGCGCCCCGTGGCCCCGACCTCAGCGTCCTCCCGCGAGGCACGGAGCAGCCGAACCAACGCGAACCCACCGACAACCAGGGCTACGAGTCCCGGCAGCCACCACAGCGCGTGCCGTCCGGGGTCGGCTCCTGACGCGACCATGGCCACGACGACCAGGAGCGCGCCGCAGAGAAGGGCTGTACGGAGGGAGCGCTGGGCGACCAGGCCCACGAGCGCCCCCAACCCGAGGGTCACGATGACGGCACCGGTGACCAGGACCGCCTTGTCGCCCGTCCCGAACGTCGCTACCGCCCAGTCCTTCACGGGTCCTGGCGTGAGGTCGATCGCCCGCGATGCCACGGCGACAACGGGAGACGATCCGGGCGCGACCAACGCGACCAGGTGGCCCGCACCGAGCCCGGCGGCCGTGGCCAAGGAGCCACTCGTCGCGGCCTGACCCCGGCTGAATCGGGGAGAGGGCATGTCCGTCGTCATGCCCAACCGTCGCTCAGCGACCCCGCCTTTGTCGAGACCCTCCGATTCGACGTGGGCCGTTCACCGGAGTCGCTCCGTGCGTTCACCGCCTTGAATCCGGCGCGAGCAGGCTGAGCCTGAAAGCACCTATGAGAGGGAGAAACCTTCGTGCGCAAGCAGTTCTCGATCATCGCCGGCGTCGCAGCGGTCATGCTGCTCGTCCCGGCCTGCTCGTCGACGTCCACCACCGGCACCACCGCGACGTCCGGGGGCAGCGTCGCCGCTGTCAAGGCCGGCACGGCCACGTCGCTCAGCGACTTCGGCACCATGGATGACCTGGTGAAGGCCGCCAAGGCGGAGGGCTCGATCAACGTGATCGCCCTCCCCGACGACTGGGCCAACTACGGGGCCATCAAGAAGAACTTCCAGACCAAGTACGGGATCACGGTGAACTCGATCCTGCCCGACGCCTCCTCGAAGGAGGAGATCGACGCCGCCGACAAGAACAAGGGCACCGACAAGGCGCCCGACGTGTTCGATGTGGGCGCGAACGTCGCGCTGAGCTCGACCGACCGCTTCGCCCCGTACAAGGTCGCGGCCTGGGACAAGATCCCCGCCGGCAACAAGGAGTCGACGGGCCTGTGGGTCAACGACTACACGGGCGTCATGACGGTCGGCTACAACGCGACGAAGTACGGCGAGATCACCTCGCTCGACCAGCTCACCGACCCGAAGTTCAAGGGCCAGGTCGCGTTCAACGGCAAGCCAGCTGAGGCGGGCGCCGCGTTCAACGGCTTCCTCATGGTCAACGGCGCGTACGGCGGCACGTTCGACAACCTGCAGCCGGGCATGGACTACGTGAAGAAGCTCAAGCAGGCCGGCACGCTCAACCTGCAGGACGTCACCTCCGGCACGATCGACTCCGGCACCCACGGCGTCGTGTTCGACTGGACCTACAACCAGGCCTCGACGACCACCCGCCTCAAGGCCAAGGGCGTCGACTGGAAGGTGTTCGTGCCCAAGGGCGGCGAGATCGCCTCGTACTACAACCAGGCGGTCAACAAGGACGCCCCGCACCCCGCCGCCGCCCGGCTGTGGGAGGAATACCTGTACTCCGCCGACGCGCAGAACCAGTGGCTCGCCGGTGCGGCGCGCCCGATCCTGTTCGACGCGCTGAAGTCCGCGGGCACGCTCGACACGGCTGCCGCCGCGAGCCTGCCGACGGTCGCCGGCACGCCGGCCACGCCCACCACGGACCAGGCGAAGGCTGCCACGGCCTTCATCAAGGCCAACTGGGACGCGGCGGTCAAGTGACCGCAGTCACCACCACCACCGGGCGGGACGCGGTTCACGCGTCCCGCCCGGTGCTCCCGGGGGCGGTCAACGCCCTCGGGACCGTGCCGTTCTTCGCGTACACCGCCGTCTTCCTGGTGCTGCCCACGGTCCTCGTGGTGGTCGGCGCGTTCCAGGCCCGCAACGGCGCGTTCACGCTCAACGGCATCAGCCAGCTCCTCAGCCCGCGCACCGTCGACATCTTCACGACTTCGCTGTGGATCTCCGCGCTCACGGGCCTGGTCGGTACGGTCGCGGGCGGCGTCATCGCGTACGCCCTCTCGCTGAGCCCCGAGGGGTCACTCGGTCGGCGCGTCATGGTGGCGCTGATGTCGGTGACCGCGCAGTTCGGCGGCGTGATGCTGTCGTTCGCGTTCATCGCGACGATCGGCATCAACGGCCTCGTCACGCGGCTGCTCGCGCCGTTCCCGGCGCTGACCCCCGACCCCGGCTTCCTCTCGTCGCTGAGCGGCGTCGCGCTGGTCTACTGCTACTTCCAGATCCCGCTCATGGTGATCGTGTTCCTACCCGCCGTCGAGGGCCTGCGCCCCCAGTGGCGCGAGGCGACGGAGAACCTCGGCGGTACGAGCTGGACGTACTGGACGCGCGTCGCCGGACCGATCCTGCTGCCCAGTCTTCTCGGCAGCTTCCTGCTGCTGTTCGCCAACGCGTTCAGCGCCTTCGCCACGGCCGCCGCGCTCATCAGTCAGCAGTCGGTGCTCGTGCCGCTCGAGATCGAGTCCGCGCTGCGCAACGAGAACGACCTCGGCATGGACGCGTACGCGCAAGCTCTCGCCCTCGGCATGATCCTGGTGGTCGCGATCGTCATGGCGCTGTACGCCGCCCTCATGAAGAGGGCCGCGCGATGGGCCGCGTGAGGTCCCGCGGGACCTGGTTCCGGCGCATCGTGCTGAGCCTCGCCGTCGTCTACTTCCTCGTGCCGCTGGTGTCGCTGGCCGACTTCTCCGTACGGTTCCCGCTCACGGGCAAGGTCGACGGGGCCGCCTGGGTGGCGCTGTTCGGCGGGGGGCAGAACGACAAGCTGAACCTGCTCACCGAAGGCCTTGGCAACTCGCTGGTCATGGCAGCGATGGCCGTCGTGATCTCGCTGGGACTGCTGCTGCCGACGATGGTGCTGGTACGGCTGCGGCTGCCGCGGCTGTCGAAGGTCGTCGAGTTCGTCTGCCTGCTGCCGCTCACGATCCCGGCGGTCGTGCTCGTCGTCGGGCTCGCGCCGGTCTACCTTGTGATCTCCACGAAGGTGCTCGACTCGAACACGATCTGGCTGGCGTTCGCGTACGTGATCCTCTGCCTTCCGTACGTCTACCGCGCGCTCGACTCGGGTCTGCGGGCCATCGACCTGCGCACGCTCTCGGAGACCGCGCGCTCGTTCGGTGCCTCGTGGCCGACGGTGCTGTTCCGGGTGCTCGTGCCGAACCTGCGCAGCGCGCTGGTGTCGAGCGTGTTCATGACGCTCGCGGTGGTGCTCGGCGAGTTCACGTTCGCACGGATGCTCGCCCGCACGAACCTGCAGACCGCGTTGTTCGAGATCAACCTCTCCGACGGGCAGATCGCGGCCGCGGTCTCGCTCGTCGTCCTCGGCGGCACGATCGTGCTGCTCGTCACACTCGACCTGGTCGTCGCGCTCCGCGAGCGACGGGTCCATTCCCGAGCGGGGATCGCATGACCGACTCCACGACGCCTGCCGGCGTCACCCTGTCCCACCTGTCGCGCGCGTTCGGCAAGCTGCGCGCCCTCGACGACTTCAGCCTCGACCTCGCGCCGGGCGAGCTCGTCTGCCTGCTCGGCCCGTCCGGGTGCGGCAAGACCACGGCCCTGCGGGCGCTCGCAGGGCTGGAGACCGTCGACTCGGGAACCGTCGCGGTCGGCGGCACGGACGTCACCCGGCTGCCCGCGAACAAGCGGGACATGGCGATGGTCTTCCAGTCGTACTCGCTGTTCCCCCACCTCACGGTCGCCGAGAACATCGAGTTCGCGTTGAGTCTGCGCAAGGTCTCCCGCGGTGAGCGGGCGGCTGTCGTCGGGCACAACCTCGAGCTCGTGGGCCTGGGCGGCCACGACAACCGCTACCCCCATCAGCTCTCCGGCGGGCAGCAGCAGCGGGTCGCACTGGCGCGCGCCCTAGCCGTACGCCCCCAGGTGCTGCTCCTCGACGAGCCGCTGTCGGCCCTCGACGCCAAGGTGCGCGTGCAGCTGCGCGACGAGATCCGCCGCATCCAGACCGAGGTCGGCATCACCACCCTGTTCGTCACCCACGACCAGGAGGAGGCGCTCGTCGTGGCCGACAGGATCGGCGTCATGGAGGCCGGCCGGCTCGTACAGGTCGGGCCTCCCCGCGACATCTACAGCCGCCCGGCCACGCCGTTCGTGGCGGACTTCATAGGTACGACGAACGCGCTGGCCGGTCACGCGTCAGACGGTGTGGCCGAGGTGCTGGGCCAGCGCGTGCCCCTGCTGCCAGGGTCGCCGAGTGGCGCCGTCACCGTGCTGGTCAGGCCCGAGAGCATCCGCCTGAAGCCCGTCGACGACGGCCACGCGACCGTCGTGAACGCGGGGTTCATGGGAGCCACCACGCGGGTCACCGTGGCCCTGAGCGACGGAACGCTTGTCCGAGTGCAGCTCGCTGGCGAACGGGCCGCCGAGCTCCACCCGGGCCGGCGCGTCATGCTCGAGCTCGCGGACGTACCGGCTCTGGCGCGCGCCTAGCGCCTATCGGAATATCCGGATAGATCCGGTCTATCGCGATTTTGCGATACAGCCGTGCTATCGTGAAATCACGATAGGAGTTCCTCGCTATGAAGCACACGGCGCGATTGAGAGTCCCCGGCGACTTCGGCCTGGCGATCCAGCAGGCACGGCTCGCACGGGGACTCACGCAGACCCAGCTCGCCGCCGAACTCGACATGCCCCAGAGCGCCATCAGCGAGATGGAATCCGGGAGGGCCACGATCTACCTGCGGCGTCTGCTGACCCTGGCGCGCGCCACAGGGCTGGAACTCTCCGCGACCTGGGAGGACGACCATGCGCCTCGCAGTTGAGCTGTACGAGACCGTGATCGGGACGCTCGAAGGTGACGCCAGGACCTTCGACTTCATTCCCAGCCCCATGGGGTACGACACCTTCGGACCCAACAGCCCGGTCCTCTCCGTGTCGATTCCGCTCACTCCCGCACCCCGAGCGGATCGCGCGGGGCGACGCAGGAACTGGTTCGCCGAACTCCTGCCCGAAGGTGACCAGTACGACTACCTCCTGGCCCAGGCTGGGCTGCGTCGCGACGACACACTTGCGTTCCTGGCCCGCTACGGGCGCGATGTCGCCGGCGCCCTCCAGATCTGGGACCTTGACGACCCGACCGAACCGAAGACCCCAGCCCTGCGAGACCTGACCGACCGGGAGGTCCGAGCTCTGCTGGAGGACCCCATCGGTTCGCCACTGGCCAACGATCCACGGTCGGGGAAGTCGTCGCTGGGAGGGGTCCAGCCCAAGGTCGTCCTCGTTCGCACCTCTACAGGCTGGGCCCAAGCCCTCGGCGGCTACCCGAGCACTCACATCCTCAAGCCACAGTTGCCGGGCGACTCCTCGACGGTGATCTTCGACGAGGAGTACGGCTCACGCCTCGCCCGTCGCCTCGGCCTGGCGGCCTTCTCGACGTCCATCGAGACTTTCGACGAACTTCCGGCCCTGGTCATCGAGCGGTACGACCGCATGGACGGGGCGCGCCTGCACCAGGAGGACTTCAGCCAAGTGCTCGGCGCGAGCCGGAACCAGAAGTACCAGGAGTACGGCGGGGTCGTGAGTCTCCAGCGGCTCGCCGAGGTTGTTCGAACGTACGCCCCCAGCTCGGAACTGGAGCGGCTCGCGCGCATGGTGGTGTTCGCGGTGGGCATCGGCAACCTCGACCTGCACACCAAGAACCTCGCGCTGCTCCACTCGCGTGACGGCGACGTCGTACTCGCGCCGGCTTATGACGTCGTGCCTCAGAGCCACCGCCCGAACGACGGCAGGATGGCCCTCGCGGTCAATGGGACGTACCGGCATCGCGACATCACACGTGATGATCTCTACGCCGAGCTCGGTTCCTGGGGCCTGCGACGACCACGGGACGTCCTCATGAGCACGCTGGAGTCCCTCCGGGACGCCGTGAGGGAAGAGGAACCGCTGCCTGGTGCCGTGCCCACGCTCGACGTCAACATCACGGCGATGACCGAGAATCTGCTGAGGGGCAGCCCAGCAGGAGGCCGATCGGCCTGACCTACACGACCAGTGGGCTGGCGAGGTCGAGCTGGCCGTGGTCGACGAGCCAGCGGACGGCTTCGAGGATGGCCTGCTCCGGCTCGTACGTCGGCGCGTAGTTGATGAACCTGCGCGCCTTGTCGATGCTCACGTAGTGGCTGCGGACGAGGTGCTCCCAGCTGGTCTGGGCGGCGTCCTCGCTTGTCGTGGCGCGGAAGGCGTCCCAGCCGACCGTACGAAGGGTGGCCGTGCGGCCGAACCAGGAGGCCGCGATCTCGGCGTACCCGCGAACGGTCAGCGCCGACGGCGCGACGACGCTGAAGTCCTCGCCGGCGGCGGCCTCGCGGTGCGCGATCGCCTTCTCGAAGCCTTGCGCGACGTCGTCAGCGTGCACGTGCTGCATGAGCTCGGCGCCGATGCCGGGCACGTCGAGCGGCTCCCCGGCCGACAGCTTCTGCCAGACCGTGGGGTCGAAGTTGCCGAGCGGGCCGACCGGGTGCCAGCCGGGGCCGACGATGTGGCCGGGGTGCAGGGTGGTCGTGACCAGCCCGCCGGCCGCCGTCTCGGCCTTGAGCAGCGCGGCGATCTGCGCCTTGCCGATCCCGTACTCCCCCACCGCCGTCGACCCGTTCTCCTCGGTGACGGGCAGGCGCAGGCTCGGACCGTGGCGCCAGATGGAGCCGCACGAGAGCAGGTGCCCGACGCGGCCCCTCAGCGCCTCGACGAGGGCGGACGCCGACTCCGGCGTGAAGCAAATCAGGTCGACGACGACGTCCGCGTCCAGGTCGGCGATGCGACGCGCGAAGGTGCCGTCACGATCTTCGGCCACGCGGTCCGCGGAGACGTGACGTACGTGCTGCCAGGCGGGGTCGTCGACGTAGCTGACCCGCCGCCCGCGGCTGACGTTGACCACCTCGTGGCCGGCGCGCACGAGCCGCGGGATCAGGAACGTGCCGATGTGGCCGCTGCCACCGATGACGACGATGCGCATGTCAGGACCTCCGAGATCAGGGGACGATGTGGCCGGCTGCTCTGTACAGCTCGTACCACTCGACCTTGGTCAGCACGACGTCGGCGCCCTTGGCGGCAGCCGTGACGCGCTCCGGCGTGGTGGTGCCGAGCACGACCTGCATCCTCGCGGGGTGGCGCGTGATCCAGGCGGTGGCGATCGCCTCGGGCGGCACGTCGTACGCCGCAGCCAGCCGGTCGATGACCGCGTTCAGCTCGGGGTAGTCGGGGCTGCCGAGGAACGGGCCGTTGAAGAAGCCGGCCTGGAACGGCGACCACGCCTGGATGGTGATGTCGTGAAGGCGGCAGTAGTCGAGCGTGCCGATCGTGCGGTCGACGGACTGGTCGAGGGCGCCCATGTTGATCGCCATGCCCTGGGTGATGAGGTCGGCGTGCGTGATCGACAGCTGGAGCTGGTTGGCCACGAGGGGCTGCGAGACGTACTTCGTGAGGAGCTCGATCTGGGCCGGCGAGTGGTTGGAGACGCCGAAGTGGAGCACCTTGCCGGCGGCAGACAGCTCGTCGAACGCCTTCGCGACCTCCTCTGGCTCGACGAGGGCGTCGGGGCGGTGGAGCAGCAGCACATCGATCCGATCGGTGTCGAGCGCGGCCAGGGAGGCATCCACCGAAGAGATGATCTCGTCGTAGGAGAAGTCGAAGTACGGGCCGTCCTCGCGCACGATCCCGACCTTGGTCTGCAGGGTGATGGCGTCGCGATCGGACGCCGAGAGCTTCAGAGCCTCGGCGAAGCGGCGCTCGCAGCCGTGCATCTCGGAGCCGTACACCGCGGCATGGTCGAAGAAGTTGATGCCCGCGGCCAGCGACGCCTCGTACAGCGCCCTCACCTCGGCGTCCGTCTTCTCCTGGATGCGCATCACGCCGGTCACGATTGCCGGGACGACAAGGGAGGTTCCGGGCAGTACGAACGTCTTCATGTGCTTCCTTCCAGCGACCTGCTGTGCAGCATAGGACGCGACTAGAGTCGAGTGAAACGTCGCAAGCCCAAAGAGGAGTCACTGTGTCCGCAGTCATCACGCTCAACGACGGTGTCGAGATCCCGCAGCTCGGCCTGGGGGTCTGGCAGGTCGACGACGACGAGGCCACCGGCGTCGTGCTCACCGCGCTCGAGGCGGGCTACCGCCACGTCGACTCGGCGCAGGGGTACCGGAACGAGGCCGGCGTCGGCCGCGCCATCGCCCAGTCCGGGTTGCCCCGCGACCAGGTCTTCGTCACCACGAAGCTCACCAACGAGTTCCACTTGCACGAGGATGCGCGCCGGGCGACCCACGAGAGCCTGGAGAAGCTGGGCCTCGACTACGTCGACCTCTACCTCATCCACTGGCCGGCCGTCATCAAGTACGGCGAGGCGTACCTCGAGGCCTGGGAGGTGCTCAACGAGGCGAAGGCGGAGGGCCTCGTGCGCTCCATCGGCGTCTCCAACTTCAACCCGGACCACCTCGACCGGCTGCTCACGGTGAGCGACACGGTGCCGTCGGTGAACCAGATCGAGTGCCACCCGACCTTCGCCCGTACGGACATGGCCGCCGAGCTGACCGGACGCGGCATCGTCCTGGAGGCGTGGAGCCCGCTCGGCCAGGCGCAGGATCTGCAGAACCCGGCGATCGGTGCGATCGCCGCAGACCTCGGCCGTACGCCGGCGCAGGTGATCATCCGCTGGCACCTGCAGAAGGGGCACATCGTCATCCCCAAGTCGGTCACGCCGAGCCGCATCGCCGAGAACGCCGACGTGTTCTCCTTCTCGCTCGATGCCGACCAGCTGGCCGCGATCGACGCCCTCGACTCCGGCAACCGCATCGGCGCCGACCCGGCGACCGCGACGTTCTGACGAGGAGATCGACATGGAGAACAGGCAGCTAGGTCGTACGGGCCGTCAGGTCGGGGTCATCGGCCTCGGATGTTGGCAGATCGGCGGGAGCTGGGGCACGGTCAGCGAGGCCGACGCGCTCGCGACGCTGAACGCCGCGGTCGACGCGGGCGTGACGTTCCTGGACACCGCGGACGTGTACGGGGATGGGCGCAGCGAACAGCTCGTCGGACGCCTCCTGCGCGACCGGCCCGATGCCGGCCTCATGGTCGCCACGAAGATGGGGCGTCGCGCCGACCCGCACGTGCCCGAGGCGTTCACCGGCGAGGCGATGCGCGCCTGGAACGACAGGAGCCGCCGCAACCTCGGCGTGGACACCCTCGATCTCGTACAGCTCCACTGCCCACCCACGCCCGTCTTCTCGAGCGACGCGGTGTTCGACGAGCTCGACGCGATGGTCGAGGAGGGCCGGATGAAGGCGTACGGGGTCTCGGTCGAGACCTGCGACGAGGCCCTCACCGCGATCGCCCGCCCGCACGTCGCCAGCGTCCAGATCATCCTCAACGCGTTCCGGCGCAAGCCGCTGGAGAAGGTGCTTCCGGCGGCCGCCGCGGCCGGGGTCGGGATCATCGCGCGGGTGCCGCTGGCGAGCGGGATGCTGTCGGGCCGCTACGACGAGTCGACGACGTTCGCCGCGGACGACCACCGTACGTACAACCGGTCCGGCGAGTCCTTCGACGTAGGCGAGACGTTCTCAGGGGTGCCCTACGAGGTCGGGGTGGCGTCCGCCCGCGAGGTGGCTGCGCTCACGCCAGCCGGTGCGACGACCGCGCAACTGGCGCTGCGGTGGATCGTCGACCAGCCGGGCGTGAGCGTGGTGATTCCAGGGGCACGTACGGGCGAGCAGGCCCGCGCGAACGCCGCCGCAGCCGACCTGGCACCGCTCGACGCCGACACCCTCGCGGCGATCGAGTCGATCTACGACGAGCGCATCAGGAGCCACGTACACGACAGGTGGTGAGCACCGCCCGTACTCAGGCCTTCTCGTCCTCCACGTCGCCTGCGGGCTGTACGGACCAGGCCGGGGGCTTGTCGCGACCGGACTCCTCATCGGCGTCGGCGTCGTCGGACGTCTTCTGCACGATGCCGGGAGTGTGGTGGACGGGCGCGTACACGACGTACAGCCGCATGTCCTCGTCGCCGGTGTTGATGATGTCGTGCCACGTGCCGGCGGGGACCTGGACGCTCCAGCCGTCTTCGACGTCCAGCTGGAAGCTGAGGTCGTCCTCGGCCGGTCCCATGGTCACGTGGCCCTTGCCGGCATCGAGACGTACGAACTGGTCGGTCTCCGGGTGCGCCTCGAGCCCGATCGACGAGCCGGGCGGGATCGACATCAGCGTCACCTGCAGGTAGCGACCGGTCCAGGCCACCGTGCGGTAGTTGCTGTTCTGGATCGTCGCCGTCTCGATGTCGAACGCGTTCGGCTGGGGTCCGTTGTCCGTGATCTTCATGGGGTCTCCTCGGGTCGGGCGGTTCGTGCGGCGGCAGATCGAGCCGCCTGCACCCCTCCTTACCCGCTGCGGCCGAGGTTAGGCCGCTGCGTCGACCGAGGCTCGCAGAGGGCGTGCGCGTTCCCACCTCACGCCGCCGTGAGCGGACGTGCTTCGCGGAGAGTGCCGTACGGTCCCGTGGCGTAGTGCAACCCCGCGGGTGAGGTCCATTCGAGCCAGCCACCCTCGTACTGGATGAGCTTCCACCGTCCCGCCGTCTTGGCTCGGTGCGCTGTGCGGCTCAGGGGCGCCAAGTTGTCGATCCGCGTCTGCCCGGGTGGAGCGCCGGACGCGTGTGCGTACGGGACGGTGTGGTCCAGATCGAGTCCGCGGGCCAGACGGTTCCCGTACGGGAATGCGTCAACCGGCGTGCGCCACGCCACCGCATCGCGGATCCGATCGGGGATCTCGTACGAGTCCACCGGCGCGATCGCATTCAGATCGACGACGGGCCGGATGGTGATGCGGTCGTGACCCAACAGTTCGATCCAGGTCTCGCGCGTCAGTGGGCCGTGGTTCTCAAGGCGCCCAGCAAGGGCGTCGTCGACCATGTGATCGTCGGTGAGGTGGAGGACGACGGTGGCCTTGGCCTGCGAGACAGCCGGCAACCCACCCAGTAGCTGCAACGCGCGAGCGGGGTCGGCGAGGATCCGGAGCGCCGTTGCGCGCCGGTGGTCGAGGCTGCGCTCGTCTCCCCCCACCGCGAGGGCCTTCGCGAGGTGCGCCAAGGTGCCGTCGAGACGGAGAGCGTCGGCCGCATCCAGAGTCCCGGTGATCTGGCAGCACCCGCCGTCATCGAGGGTGGGCGCCCAGACGCGCACGTGACGTTGGGCGCGAGCCTGCTCCTCACGGGCCCTCGCTCGAGCGGGATCCGCCGCGACGATCAGTCCACGGAGCACGCGGTTCGCCCGCCCCGGGGGCAGGGTGCACAGCTTCGGAGCGATGCGGGCGTCGACCAGTTGCGCGTCCGCGAACGACAGACCGGCCCGGTTGACCTCCGAGATCACCTGGCAGGCACGCCACCAGCGCACAGCACCAGCCCGTACCGCCTCCCACATCACTGGGTGCCGATAGACACAGTTGAGTACGTCGCCAATCAGGCCCGCCGCCGCACCGGGTGAGGTCCCGAGCAGGGGGCCGATCTCGAGACTGAGGAACTCCGCCACCGCAGGCGTGCCATCAGCACCCCTGTACGTCAGCTTCTCGCACGCCTCCCCGAACGCGTCCTCGTCCAGGCTCTTGAAGGCCAGACACAACTCGTGGATGGTCTCGACCTTCTCGATCTCCGCGGCCACGATCGCGTGGTTCGCCCGATCGAGCCGCGCGAACAGCGCGGCCGCCGTCGCCGGCACCACGACGGGCTCCGGCTCCGGGAGCGGATCGCTCAGGTTGGCTACCTTCATAGTCACACCCTAGAACCAACCTCTGACAGTTTTTTCGACGTACGTTCGTTTGTGTTGAGTGACCATCGCCCCTGTGGATAACTCAAGCGGGACCCCGCCCCGAGTCAATAGCCTCCTTCTCGAAGGAGGTCACACCCCATGACCACGAGCATTCTGATCCGAAGCGGTTCGTACGACCGCGCCCTCGGCGAGCATCACCCATGAGCCGGTTCACTGGTGCCGCCAGAGCTCTTCGAGGTCCGTTCAAGAAGCTGATACGGAAGTTTGAGATGACCCTGCGCAGACCGGCCATCACGAAGCTCGGGTGGGTGGGCCGCGCGATCGCGAAGCGGCAAGGGTCTAGGGACGCCCGCGCGGCACTCCGGGCCGCCCAGGAGGAGGCAGCTCGACTGCGATCGGGTCGACGCCCACCGGCTGCAGCCAGCGCGGCAGTCGACAGGACCACCGGCAGGGTGGTCGCCGTAGGGCACTGCCGACACTCGACACCGGTGCCGCCACAGCTGTCAGCCAAGTTCCCGAATCCTCCGCTCGAGACCAGGTGGCCGGTCGACAACTGCGGCGAAGTCGATGTGGCGGCGAAGGCAATGAGGTTAGGGTCGAAGTTGGAGGACTTGGTGATCCGAACAGTTCACACGAAAGACGGGACGCTGTTTCCGCCATGCGACAACTGCAACCACTGGGTCCCGGGGAAGGATTGATGATGGACGCATCAAGGCTCTTGATGACCTCCGGCTGGGCACCCGGACGCAGCGTTGACATCACCGATGACGTGACAGAGCTCACGCGCGAGGGATTCCCACCCCATGCGGCCGCCGAGTCCTTCCTCAAGGAGTTCGCCGGCCTGACCCTCCATGCGGACGGCCACACCAACCCTCTCATCATCAGCGGAGTTGTGGCTGCCCATCACGCGTTCCCCGGTTGGGCAGATGCTTATGCCACCGCTATCGGACTGCCCCTGGTTCCGGTCGGCGAGTACTCCAACCTCACCTTCTGGATCGACTCGACCGGTGGGATATGGGCCAGTTTCGATGACGCGTACGGCTACGTCGGTGCTTCGCTGAGGGACATGCTTCACGGACTCTTCTTCGAGTCACCGGGTTGGCACCTCGACCGGCTCGTCGATCCGGAGTGAGGACCCGCTATCCACTCGTCCCGAGCCGGCGACTGAGCGTGGGAGACAGGGGGTACGCACGCTCGAAAGGCAACGAGACCAAGGCTTCCGCCCGCCGACCGCCTCGCAAGAGCTCGTACACCGCCCTCACCCGTTCCGTGATGTCCTCGACTCCCACGACCCACTCGTGGACGTACTCACGCGTCGCCCACCTCGCGAGCCCGAGCTGCAGGCAGCGCCACCCAAGGGGCTGCAGGCTGAGGTCGCGCTCGGGGTCCCACTGGACACGCACGGGATCCGCATCCCGCATCGCCTCCCAGGTGGCGTGGTCCGGGTACGTCCCCTCCTCGAAGTGGCTCAGCACGGCATGCGCGAGGGCCTTCTCGAAGCCTGTACGCGAGATGCGGATGGCCAGTACGTGCTCCTGCTGCGGCTTTGTCGCCCACCCCGACCGGTACATCATCCACAGGAACGACGGCTTCACCCACGTCATACAGTCGAGCGAGAACGGCGCGCATGCCAGCGACCCCGTACGCGCTGCCGGCACGGCGATCTCGCGCGCGAACGCCTGGTAGACGGTGATCGTCTCGTCGTCGTACAGGCCCCTGATCTGCCTGTACGGAACGGGGCTCGAGATGGTGTCGCTCATGAGCCGGTGGTGATGACCTGGACCTCGCCGATGACGACCTGGCGGGTGCTG
>JAPUEI010000022.1 GCA_027492675.1 Propionibacteriaceae bacterium
TGTCGCGCTTGAACAGCTCCTTGGCCTTGATGGCGTTGTTCAGGTACGAGATCAGGGGCGTGTTCTCCGACTCGTACAGGTTCTCGATGCCGAGGCGGTCCTCGACGACCGAGATGCCCTCCTCGAGGATCGCGACGGTGCGCTTCTTCTCGTCGACCTCGTAGTGGCGGTCGATCGTGAGCCGCTTCACGATGCGGGCGAACTCCGGGTACCACGTGCCGGTGTCCTCGGACGGGCCGGAGATGATCAGTGGGGTACGGGCCTCGTCCACGAGGATGGAGTCGACCTCATCGACGATCGCGAAGTAGTGGCCGCGCTGGACGCAGTCGTCGAGCGAGAGCGCCATGTTGTCGCGGAGGTAGTCGAAGCCGAACTCGTTGTTGGTGCCGTACGTGATGTCGGCGGCATACGCGGCACGACGGGCGGCCGGGTCCATGTGCGCGAGGATCGCGCCGACCTCGAGGCCGAGGAAGTGATGGATACGGCCCATCTGCTCGGACTGGAACTGGGCCAGGTAGTCGTTCACCGTGACGATGTGCACGCCCTTGCCGGTGAGGGCGTTGAGGTACGAGGGCAGCACGCCGACGAGGGTCTTGCCCTCACCGGTCTTCATCTCGGCGATGTTGCAGTTGTGCAGCGCGGCTCCACCCATGATCTGTACGTCGAAGTGGCGCTTGTCCAGCACGCGGGTCGACGCCTCACGGACCGTGGCGAAAGCTTCCGGCAGCAGCGAGTCCAGCGACTCCCCGTTGTCGTACCGCTGGCGCAGGTCTGTGGTCTGGCCACGCAGGTCGTCGTCGGACATCGAGGTGTAGTCGTCCTCGATGGAGTTGACCTGCCGGGCGATCGCCTCCAGCTTCTTGACCTGCCGGCCTTCGCCGATGTGCAGCATACGATCGAGCAAACCCACCCCAGGTCCCACTTCCTCCCCGAATCCGGGGTCGCACTACATGCTAGTGGGCCCAGTAGCGGTACGGCCCGCAGATGGCAGGCCGCCCACCCGGACGTCCGGGGATCACCGGACGTCCGGGGCCTGGTTTCACCCGACGGCGTGCTTCTCGACCTCCAGGTGGATCACCCCGTAGTCGTACGCCTTGCGGCGGTACACCACGCTGGGATGGTGGCTGTCGGCATCCACGTAGAGGAAGAAGTCGTGGCCGACCAGCTCCATCTCGTCGAGCGCCTGGGCGAGGGTGAGAGGAGTTCCGGAGAAGTTCTTCTCGCGTACGACCAGTGGTCCGTCCCCGTGGATCTCGAGGCCCGCCACCTGGCGTACCTCCGGGGTGTCGAGCTCGGTGTCGACGGGTGCGGCGACCTCGATGGGCTTGGCAAGCGTCGACCCTCGCAGACCCCGGTGCACCTTGCGGCGGTCGGCGGCCTTGCGAAGCTGGGTCTTGATGCGGTCGAGAGCCTTCTCGAACGCCGCCATCTTGTCGTCTGCGACTGCCTCGGCCCGCACGACGGGGCCCTTGCCGATGAGCGTGATCTCGACCCGAACCGCCTGGTCGGGCTGCTTGTTGGTGTCGGAGCAGACGACCATGACCTCGGCACGGATGATCCGGTCCTTGAGGCGCTCCACGCTCTCGAGCTTCTCGGCGACATGTTCCCGGAACACATCCGTGAGCTGGCAGCGACGCGACGTGACGACGACGTCCATGGTTCCTCCCTTATCCGATGCCCGCAGCGCGGGCCCTGTCGTGAAGAACGAAAAACACCCCCGGACTCACGTCTGGGGAGAACCCGAGACGAACCGGTGGTGCCATGAACCGAGGCTAGTACGGATTCCGGAGACGGAACAGGATCGCCATGCATTCGAAGGAAGTCCTCATGCGCCTCACAGGTGACGCCAAGAGACGGGCTTGCGACAAGTCGTTACACGATGGCGGATCGTGTGACATGCCCGTAACAGACGACGCAAGGCGCCGTAACGGGCTCATCCGAAGATTCCGAACATGACACTTCTCGAGATCTCCGGTGGCGACACCGCCTGGGTCCTCGCCAGCGCTGCTCTTGTGCTGCTGATGACCCCCGGCCTCGCCATGTTCTACGGCGGCATGGTCCGCGCCAACAGCACGCTCAACATGATCATGATGAGCTTCGTCACGATGGGCACGATCGGCGTTCTCTGGGTCCTCTACGGATACGGTCTCGCGTTCGGCGACTCGGCCGGCGGCCTGGGCATCATCGGCAATCCTTCGGGCCTCTTCGGCCTCGAGAGCGCCATGGGCCCCGACGCCGTGACGGGAACCATCCCAACCCTGGCCTTCGTCGCCTTCCAGTCCGCGTTCGCGATCATCGCCGTGGCCCTGGTGTCCGGTGCGGTCGCCGACCGCATGACGATCGCGTCCTGGATCGCGTTCTCGATCCTGTGGGGCACCTTGGTGTACTTCCCGGCGGCTCACTGGGTCTTCGCGTTCGACGCGAAGGACGCTGACGGCAACATCATCAGCCACGGCGGGTGGATCGCCAACACGATCAAGGCGATCGACTTCGCCGGTGGCACCGCGATCCACATCAACGCCGGTATGGCCGCCCTGATCATGGCGATCATCCTCAAGCCGCGCATCGGCTTCTCGGCCAAGCCCATGCGTCCTCACAACATGACGCTCGTCATGCTGGGCGCCGGTCTCCTGTGGTTCGGCTGGTTCGGCTTCAACGCGGGCTCCGCGCTCGGCGCCAACGGCACCGCGAGCCACGCGTGGGTCACGACGCTCGTCGCCACCTCGGCCGCGATGCTCAGCTGGCTCGTGACGGAGCGCATCCGTGACGGTCACTTCACGTCGCTCGGTGCGGCCTCCGGTGTCGTCGCCGGCCTGGTTGCCATCACCCCGGCCTGTGCCGCGGTCACGCCGATCGGTGCGATCGCCGTGGGCATCTTCGCCGGTGCCCTGTGCGCCATGGCGGTCGGTCTCAAGTTCAAGTTCGGCTACGACGACTCGCTCGACGTCGTGGGCGTCCACCTGGTCGGCGGCCTGACGGGCACCCTGCTCATCGGCTTCCTCGCCAGCGACAAGGCTCCGAACGCGGTCAACGGGCTCCTCTACGGTGGCGGCTTCGACCAGCTCTGGCGGCAGGCTGTGGGCGCGTTCGCGGTCCTCGCCTACTCCGCCATCGTGACGGGCATCATCGGCCTCGTCCTCAAGGCGGTCATGAAGATCCGGGTCGCCCCGCAGGCCGAGCTCGACGGCATCGACCTCGCCGAGCACGCTGAGGTCGGCTACGACCTCTCCAGCGTCCGCTACACCTCGTACCGCGTCAACCAGCGTCTCGTGATCCCGGCTGCTACGCCGGAGGAGGTCAAGGCATGAAGCTTGTCACCGCAATCGTCCAGCCCAGCAAGCTGGCTGATGTCCAGGTCGCTCTCGCCATGCACGGCGTCAGCGGGATGACCATCAGCGAGACGTCGGGCTACGCCCGTCAGCACGGCCACAGCGAGATCTACCGTGGCGAGGAGTTCACGATCGACTTCGTCCTCAAGGTCAAGGTCGAGATCCTCGTGGCCGATGGTGGGGTCAGCGAAGTCGTCGACGTCATCGCCGAGGCTGCCCGTACCGGCGAAGTCGGAGACGGCAAGATCTGGGTCACCCCCGTCGAAGAGGTGGTCCGGGTTCGCACCGGCGAGCACGGCAACTCCGCCCTGTAACACCAGTTGTCCGAAGATCGGCCGGTCCGGCAGTCGCCGGGCCGGCCGATCTGTGCGTCCAGTTGTCATCGGTGGCCTCGCAGGAGCGTCGCCGAGACCGTGGCTGCGCCGCACTCCCCCACGCCGGCCTCACGCAGCGCCCGACACGCCTCAGCCACCGTGGCCCCCGTCGTACAGACGTCGTCGACGACGAGCACCCGGCCTCGTACGTGACGGGCCACCATGGCACCTCTCAGGTTCGCCCACCGTGCGGCCGTGTCGAGCCCGGCCTGGTCCTCGAGCCGCCGGACGTGCCTGACGGCCCTGTCGACGCCCACGTCGACCCCTCGGTGTCGTAGCCGTCGGGCCGCCTCCGCGGCGATCAGGTGGACGGAGTCGTAGCCCCGACGGCGTACGGCGGCCGGTGTGGAGGGCACCGGCACCAGCGTCACGGGACCATCCCCGTGAAGCGCCACGGCACCGGCGAGCAGTTCAGCCAGCGCGCCCGTCGACTGCCGCGCGCCGCGCTCCTTGTGAGCGGCTACCAGGCGGCGCAGCACCCGCTCGTACACCCCGCCTGCCGTGGCCGCAGGGAAGTTCTCGATACGGCGCGTCACCTCGAACGGGGAGTCACGGGCAAGCGCGCCACGGCACGCGGAGCACAGTCCCCACCCGGGATGCCCGCACCCGGGGCACGTCGCGCCGAGCACGAGGTCGGCGGCCACATCCAGCCATGTCGTCACGCCATGACCATGTGCCGGAGGGACCCCATCGCGTCAGGCGATCTCCGACCTGTGGATGGCGTGGGAGCCTGTGGATCAACCCGGGTACGCGGGCGTCGCGAGCTTCCCCGTGAGCCGACGCCACTGGAAGCTGTCCACATAGAGCCAGATGTAGCCCTCGGAGTCGCCGACGGCCTTGCGAGATCCCCTGGCCGAGACGGCCAACGAGTTCGCGGCCCACGTGTCCGAACGGCCGTCGTCGTGGAGCACGACGCCGTCGATGTCCACCTCGATGACGTCGGCCGGACGCTCGACACCGGCCAACACCGTGATCGACGTCGTCGAGCTCCACCCCACGTCCGATGCGCCGACCACGGGCGTGGTGTCCTGCAGCAGCGGGACGGTGCGCCAGCCGTCGACCACGAAGTCCGTACCGCGCTCGACCCGCAGGAGACCGACCTCGCGCGTGCCGTTGGAGTCCGTCACGACGGCGATACGCAGCCCGTCGGGCGAGAACCGGAACGCCACGACGCGACGGCCCAGGAGCCCCGGGGCCTGCACCTGCGACGGCTTGTCCCCGTCGATGCGCCACACGTCGCCGCCGGCAGTCATCGTCCACAGGCCGCCGTCCCTCGCGAACTGCGGCCGCAACAGTCCATCGCGCTGGAGCACCGACCTGGTCCCCTGCCCGTCGACAGACCCGCGGACGAGATCGCTGCCCACGAGCAGGGCCGCATCGGCCCCGTCAGGGCTGATGGCGACCGAGGAGGCGGCCCACACCTTCGTGCCGAAGTCGCCGTTGACGGGCTTCGTCGTGCCGCCCACGGTGTCCGCGGCCCGCACCAGGCGCCCCTCGCTGATGGCGAACAGCTGACTGGTGAGCGTGGTCACCGGGTCGTACCGGTCGGCCATCGACAGCGGGATGGATCCGTCGGCACGCTGCTCGGGGATGTCGACAGCGGCACCCTTTCCGGTGATCCGGAAGCCCGTCACGTCGGGGAGCTGTCGCAGCAGCGCCGCGATCTGCGCGCACATCAAGGACCGCTCGGCCGCACTCGCGGGCACCTCCGAGAAACTGATCGTCGGCACATCTGTCGTGCCCGCCACCACGGTCGTGAGCAGCGCTGCCGGCGGCAAGGCCGAGACCACGGACGGGCGCAGCCAGCTCGACGGTCCCGCCAGCAGCAGCCGCGCCACCGTGTCGGGGGTTCTGTTGCCGCGGGCGACGTAGCGGGCGTCGGGAACGAGGGTCGACCGGGTGGTGTCCAGGAAGTACACGTCGTGGCGCACGAAGCCGGACGAGAACAGGTAGCGCGAGATCAGCACCCCGGGCGGAGGCTCGTTGATGCGCCACTCGCCGCGTTCCTTCACGAGCCCGAAGTCGTGGGCCCAGGTGCGGTCGGCGACGGCCACGAACGCGCCGTCGGATCCGAGGCTGCCGACGATGGGCACCTCCATCGTCACCTTGTCGGCGGTGACCTTGGGCGCGGTCCCGTCCGCGTACACCAAAGCACCCGACGACGGGTTCCAGGTGACCTTCGCCGCGTCCGTGAGGTACTGGCGCGCGGCCGGGTAGCCCGGCTGGTACGTCGCCATGGCGTGCAGGAAGCCGTCGATGATGAGTGACGGGCTCGCGCCGGCTGCCGGCGGATCCGGGTCGATGGCCGCGCCCTCAGGATCCGAGGCCTGGGATCGCCTCGGCTCACTGACGATGGGCCCACTCGTGGGCAGCGTCGCGCAGCCGGCCACGGGGGCGGCGAGCATCAGCGCGAGCACGGATCGACGGGGCAGGGTCATGAGGCACCCCTCCCCAGGGCCTTGGGGGTTGTCCGACGGCGTGGCAGGTCCCTGGGCACCAGGGGCAGCGGCGACGACGCGACAGGGCGGCCCTGGCGACGCGGCAGGATGATCCGGAACTGGGCGCCACGCATGGGGCGCCCCCACGCGGCCAACGTGCCGCCGTGGAGCCGTACGTCCTCGGTGGCGATCGCCAGGCCCAGGCCGGTGCCGCCCAGGCTGCGTGCCCGCGCCCGGTCGGCTCGCCAGAAGCGCTGGAACACGTTGTGACTGTCACCGGCGTCGAAGCCCACCCCGTGGTCGCGCACGGTGATGGCAACCGCCGAGTCGTTGGCCGCGACCTCGATCTCGACGGGCTTGCCTTCCCCGTGCTCGATGGCGTTCGTGAGCAGGTTCCGGAGCACCCGTCCGATGCGCCGCTGGTCGAGCTCAGCGCTGCAGCCGCCCTCCGGCAGGCGGAGCTCGAGGTCGACCCCGCGCGTGGCCGCCAGAGAACGCAGCGCCTCGACCTCCGTGCGTACGAGGTCGTTGACGTCGCGCTCATCCACGGCCAGCTCAGCGGCGCCGGCGTCGAAGCGAGAGATCTCGAGCAGGTCGGCCAACAGCGCCTCGAACCGGTCGAGCTCGCGCCGCATCAGCACCGCGGAACGATCCTCCAGGGGCGGGAACTGGTCGTGCGCGTCGTACAGCACGTCTGCCGCCAGCCGTACGGTCGTCAGTGGCGTCCGCAGCTCGTGGGACACGTCTGCCACGAACCGTTGCTGGAGCCGGGACAGCTCCTCGAGCTGTCTGATCCGGTGCTGGAGCTCGGAGGCCATGTAGTTCATCGACACCGCGAGCCGCGCGAGGTCGTCGGTGCCGCGGACCGGCATGCGCTCGGTGAGCTGCCCCGACGCGAGGCGCTCGGCCGCCTGACGTGCCGTACGGACAGGAGTGATCACGGCGCGCGAGACCCAGTACGCGATGATGACCATGCCGAGCAGCACCGCCAGCCCCGTCGTCACGAGCGCCTGCTGCAGCACCCGCAGCGTCGACTGCTCCTGAGTCATCGGGAACACGAAGTAGACGGGATAGCGGGCCGCGCTGAAGGTGCCCACGGTCGCACCCACGACGATCCCGGGCACGCTGGGAGTCCCGTCCAGATAGGTCACCTGCGTGGACGTCGAGAACAGGCGCGCGTCGCCTGAGGCACCAGCCTGAACGACGCTGGCCTTCAGGCTCTCGGGGATGCTCGCCGGATCGAGGCGGATCGTCTGGATCCGGGACGAGGGCAGCGAGACCAGCACGTGGTACTGGTCACCCACGGCGCCGCGCTGCACGGCGGCGATCGCCACGCGCGTGATCGTCTCGGTCGAGCCGGCCTGCCCGGGCGCCGCGCTGCGCAGCGAGCTCTCGATGATCTCCAGGGCCGCCGAGGCCTCCGCGAGCGACGAGTTCGTCTTGCCCTGCGTGATGCCGTTCGTGGCCTGTTGCTGCAGCAGCCAGCCACCGAGGATGAGCACCAGGATCGTGCCGATCAGCGTCGTACCGACGACACGAAGCGGCAGCGATCCCCACCATGCCCGGCCGGGTGCGCGCAGCAGCCGGCGGGCTTGGTCCATGCCGCTACCGAGGTCCTGCGCCACCGGCCTTGTACCCGATCCCTCGTACGGTGAGGACCAGCTCAGGTCGCTCAGGGTCGCGCTCGATCTTGGAACGCAGGCGCTGGATGTGCACGTTCACCAGCCGAGTGTCGGCGGCGTGGCGGTAGCCCCACACCTGCTCGAGCAGTTTCTCGCGCGTGAACACCTGGTGCGGCCGACGGGCAAGGGCCAGCAGCAGGTCGAACTCGAGCGGCGTCAGCGCGATCGTCTCCGATGCCCGCTTCACCTCGTGCGCCGAGACGTCGATCGTCACGTCGCCGACGCGGATGGCGTCGCTCTCCGACTCCACCGGCGGGCGGCGGAGACGCGTCCAGATCCGCGCGACGAGCTCGCGGGGCTTGAACGGCTTGGCGATGTAGTCGTCAGCACCGGCCTCGAGGCCGTCGACGACGTCACCGGTGTCGGACTTGGCCGTGAGCATGACGATGGGCACCCCGGAGTCGGCGCGGATGCGACGGCAGACGGCCACCCCGTCCAGCCCGGGCAACATCAGGTCGAGCAGCACGAGGTCGTACGACGACGACCGGAACGCCTCCAACGCCGAGTCGCCCGACGCGCACCACGTCGTGTCGAAGCCCTCCTGCCGCAGCACCAACTGGAGCATCTCGGCAAGAGACGCGTCGTCGTCGACGACGAGGATCCTGCGCCCGTTCGATGTTTCGCCCACAACTCACCCCTCCCCACGATCGTAGCCTGATCGTTTCACGCCACGGGGTGGCGGGGCGAGACGTGTCGTCCCTGGTGGCAGCACTACCAGCTGCCGCCGCCCCCGGAGTCGCCGACATCGTCCACCCTGACGCCGGGCGAGTCGCCGCGGTCGGTGACGGGTGTCTGGGTGCCGAGGTTCCCAAGGCCAGTTGGGCCGGTGTACTTCGTGTCCGTGCCGGCCGGCAGGTGCGAGACGTCGGTGTTCTTGGTCGCCTTCGGCCAGGTGTCACCGGTGAGAACCGTCGCCGTGGTCACCGAGCTGGACGTCATCTGACGTACGTGATCGCCGAGCACCGGCTTCCAGGACCCTGACCCTGTCATGAGGGTGTTCTCGAAGAGGGTCACGCACTGCGACAACGTGCTGCCGGCCCACGCGCACCGCTGGTAGTACGTGTTGCCCGTGTCCGTACCGGCGTAGCCCTGAATCGTCCTCGCCGCGTTGCTGAGCATCGTGATCTCGTACGTGAAGACGCCTTGCTGGATCATCGCCGGGGTCTCGACTCCGGCGCCGGCCACGGCCGCGTACTGCCTGAACTCGTTGAGGGCTGACAGCTGGACGGGCAGCTGCTTCATGTAGTCGGCCGCTCCCCCGCCGGTCCAGTGCTCCTGCTGCTGTCGCTGCTGCACATCGGCGATGATCGGGTCCACAGCCGCAGCGACCGTGACCCAGGTGTCGGTGTAGACCCGATGAAGCCGAGGGCCCACGTTCTCGTGGGGCCGGAGCTTGTCCTGGTAGCCCTGCTGAAGCGAGGTGTACGAGGCCCACATCCGGTCGATGATCGCCTGCCCGCGCGCCCGGAAGTCGTTCTCGGCGTCGTGGACGCACATGGCGTCGTACTTGTCGTGCGCCTCGTCGGCACCCTTCTTGGCCTGGGCGTTGTCGGCGTCGACGCACGCCTGAACGGCGGCGTGCAACGTCGTGAACGCCGCGACGACCTGCGGGTCGAGGCTCTGCATGGCCGCCGACACGGTGGGTGTGGTTGTCATCTCAGATCCTCCTAGACCGGGACGTTCGCGGCGTGAGTACTGATCGCCGAACTCGCCGAGGTGTTGGTCGCGTCGGTCTCCTGGTAGCCACCGGACGCCGACTGCAGCGCGTCGCTGATGGCGGAGAACTCCGCGCCCGCTTGTGTCGACCACGCCTTCATGCGATTGAGCAGGTCGCTGTACGGGGCGTACGCGTCGACCATCATCCCGAAGTCCACCGTCGAGGGGGCCAGGTCGTTGACCGGCTGAACCACCGTGGCGCCGAAGTCCCGTGCCGTGTCGTCCCAGTGCTGGGCCTCTTTGTGGAGCATCTCCGGGCTTGCCTTGACGGGCGCGGCAGCGAGACCGCCCGCACCGCCGGCGCCCCCAGCGCCACCGGCCGACGGCATCCCGGCGCCTCCGCCACCTGCCGGTACGGACGGCTTCTTGATCCCCGCCGCACCGGGGGCGTTCGGCATCGAGCCCGGGCTGGGCATCGTCGGGACCGTCGGCGTGTGACCGCCCCCAGGAACCGTGGGAACGGTCGATCCCCCAGGCGCGGTGGGCGCCGGGATCCCGGTTCCCGTGCCCGGCGCGTCGAACCCGGGGATCGTCACCCCGGTGGTGGGGTCCTCCATCCCCGCGGCGTTCGTGCCGCCCGTGGGCAAACGCCAGGTCGGGACACCAGCGCTCAGACCACCCGCGCCAAGCCCCCCAATACCGAGTCCGCCGCCGAGACCACCGAAGCCCGATCCCCCGCCACCGACGCCACCTGGACCGTCGGTCCCGAGTCCGGCGCCGCCGAAGCCGGAGCCCGAGCCGATGCCGCTGGCACCGGTGCCGCTGCCACCCGCAGAGGCTGCTGACGTCCCCTTGCCCAGCGTCGTGCCGCCCGGACCCGCGGTGCCCGCTCCGGTCTTGCCCGCCGCGCCCCCCGCGCCACCGGCACCCATCGGCATCATCGACGGCGCGCCTCCGGCGCTCCTCTTCTGCCCGCCCTCACTGTCGTGCGGGTTGACGAGCGCCTCGTAGATGTCGAGGTCCTCGATGATGTCGTCGCTGTCGTGGCTGTGGCCGACGACCCCGGACTGCTGGACGCGCTCGTCACCGCTGAAGCTGGTCATCGTGGTCCTCCCTGCTGAGCCGGGCGCGCGCCAAGCAACGCCATGGACTGATCCTGCAACCTCGCGTACCTGTCTGCCAGACGCTGATGGTCTCCGGCCTCGAAGACTGGCGGTACGAACCGCGCGTACGCCTGGCGATGCGCCTCCATCACGGCCTCACAGACCTCGGAGACACGGGCCTGGCGCAGCCACTGCTCGCTGAACACGACGCGCTCCGTACGGCCGTGGATGGACAGGAGGACTGCGACCATCTGGTTCGCGCTGAGCCCTTCGACCTGGTTGCCTTGCCACCGGTTGGGCACCACCTGGTCGGGCGGCAGCGCATCGAGCCTGGCCGCCTCCTGATCGAGCTGCGCGCTCTCGGAGAGGATGGCGTCGAGGGAGTCCCAGCTGAGCGCCGCGCCCTGCCCCGCTGGCGCATCCGCGCCGAACTGTGGGGGCGTCGACGACGCCAACGTCGCGTTGGCAAGGAGGAAGGCCTCGTCGAACATGCTCGACAGGCTGGTGCCCTTGGCCCGGTCACGCCAGCGGTTGGAGATCCGCACCTTGGTCAGGCGCTTGTCGTCGTCGACCCAGATGCGCACCGACAGAGAACTGTCCGGATAGCCCTGCTCAGCCGTCCACTGCTCTCCGGCCCCGATGGGGGCGAGCAGCTCGTCCGTGGCGGCCTCGGATTCAGCAGGCTCGGTCGCCTCGTACCCGTCGCTCATCGACTCGTCCATCCAGGTGCTCATGCAGCGGAACTCCTCGCGTCGTGCGTCAGTCTGGCACGCGGCCGGGTCAGGCTCAGTTGAGGCTGCAGTCCCCCGGCCACGTCGCGTACATCGCCATTTCGCCGCCCTGGCGGCGCAGCACCCGGGACCACAGATCCTCGACGGCGACACCGAAGATGTCGTCGTACTGGGCCGGCACGACGTGCCAGGCGCCCCGTACGAGCTCGCCGTCGAGCTGACCAGGTTCCCAGCCGGCGTACCCGGCGTAGATCCGCAGATCGAGGAACGCGCCCCGGGTGATCTCCACGGGGGTGTCCAGGTGGAGCAGCCCGACGTGGTGAAACAGTCGGCGCCATCCCGGAGGCTCGGAGTCGGGCTCCTGGAGGCTGGCCAGGCAGATCGCGCCGTTGGGCGACACAGGTCCGCCCATGAACAGCTCGCGGGGCTCGCTCACCTCATCGGCCCACTGGGGCAGTACCTCGTCGAGCGACAACTCAGAGAGCCGGTTCAACACCACGCCGAGAGATCCGGTGTCGTCGTGGTCGATGAGCAGCACCACTGTCTGGTCGAACACCCCATCGCTCAGCGCGACGCTCGCGACGAGGAGGTCGCCGGCTCGGGGTCGGACCATCGGCTCCACGCAGGCATCCTCTCACGGCCCCGAGGCGCGACCGAGGCCGCGACACCCACGAGGTGCGTACTGAATCGCCGTGCCGCACTGAGGCCCGACAGCACACGACTCGCCCTCCGCCCGAAGGCAGAGGACGAGCCGGGACCCAGACGTCGACCGTCGTGGGTCTGAACAACGAACACAGGGTGGAGGTGGCGGGAATTGAACCCGCGTCCTTGAGCGGCGAACCAGAACTTCTCCGGGCGCAGCCGACGACATCGTTCTACTCGGCTCTCACCCTCGCGTCGGCGCGTGGTGAACAAGCCCAGCCCTATGAGTGTCCTACCGCGGCCCTAGGACGAAGCTGCGGTAGTAAGCCTTCTTAATGAGGCCAGGATCCGGACGGAAGGCACATCCGGGCTGACCCTTCGGTCACTGCTCAGGCAGCGAGAGCGAAGTCAGTGCGCGTGTTGTCGGCACTTATTGGTTTCCAGGGATCGTTAACGAGTTAACCCTGGATCCTCGGCCCGCTTCTCCTGGGACTACCGTCCCGAGTCGAAACCAGTCACCCCCTGTTGAGTTGTACGGCGTCAGTCTAGCCGAGCCTGCCCAACTCCCCGACCCGATTACTGCTCGCGCAGTGCCTCGAACGACAGCCAGCGCTTGAGGGGGTGCTGCCAGTCATTGCCCTTGCCGGCCTGTATGGCCGCGACCAGGGAGGTGAGCCACCAGCATCCCGCCACGAGGAACCCAAGGGGCACCCCCACGGAGTCCTTGATGAGCGCGACGATCAGGGCGACCGCGAGGCCGGCCAGCGTGAGGACGGCGAGGTTCACGGCCTTCGCCGCCTCCCGACGTGCGTACGACCCCTGCGGAGCCACGGCGTAGCAGACCAGCGGGCCGACGAGGAAGAAGAACCAGCCGCTCACGTGGGCCGCGACAGCCAGTCCCCTGCCGGAGGCAACCGCCGTGTGACGTCTCACATCGTCCGGCGTGACCTCCACCAGTCCGAGGAAGGCGGTGTTTAGATCTCGCCTGGACTGGGCCATCGTGGCCATGCCGAGACGGAGGTTGAGATCAGCGGCGGTGATCGTTCCCTCGGCGTACGCCGTACGTAACCGCTGGATCGCCGCCTCGCGCTCGTGCGGGGTGACCGCGAGCACCAGGCTGGGGTGCTCAGGCAGCGCGCTCATGGGGCCATCCTTCCCGGGCGCCGGGCGCTCGGCAATCGGGGCGACCCCTGCACCTGCCCCGAGGTCAGCTCCGACGCCGGTCGCGGACGTGACGCGACATGGCGCGCTCCGCTTCCCGGTTGGCCTCACGCTCGATGAGCGTCTGCCTCTTGTCCCAGTCGCGCTTGCCGGTCGCGAGGGCGATCTCGACCTTCGCGTAGCCGTCGGAGAAATAGATCGCCAGCGGCACGATGGTGCGCCCGGAGGCATCCGTCTCGCGCTCCAGCTTCACGATCTCCTTGCGGTGCAGCAGCAGCTTGCGATTGCGTCGTGGGAGGTGGTTGTCCTTGCCGTGGCTGTATTCGGGGATGTGTGCGTTCCGCAGCCAGACCTCGCCGTCATCGACCGTGGCGAACGCCTCACCCAACGATGCGCGACCGGCACGCAGGGACTTCACCTCGGTGCCGGTGAGCACCAGCCCCGCCTCGAACGTCTCGTGGAGGTGGTAGTCGTGGCGAGCCTTGCGGTTCTGGGCGACCATCGTGCGCCCCTTCTCGCGTGGCATGTTTCCTCCTCCTGGCTCGGACGCGCCAGCCTACCAAGGCGCGTCCTGCAGGGTCTGAGGAATACCGGCCGGCGTCAGAGGTAGTTGGCCGGGTTCACCATCGTGCCGTTGACCCACAGCATGAAGTGCAGGTGGCAACCGGTGCTGTAGCCCGTGGTGCCGACGTAGCCGATGATCTGTCCCTGGGAGACATGCTGGCCGACCCTCACCGCATAGCCCGACATGTGGTTGTACGACGTCGTCATCACGCCATGATCGATGAACAGCCGGTTGCCGTAGCCGCCGTTGTAGTACTCCTCGGTCACGGTGCCGGCGGCCGCAGCGCGGATCGGCGTGCCGCATCCGGCGCCGAAGTCGGTGCCGTCGTGGAGCTTCCAGACGTGCAGGACCGGGTGCAGCCGCATGCCGTACGGGGACGTGATCGGCGCGCCGGGGATCGGCGACTGCAGGCCACTGGTCGAGGCCGAACCGGACGAGCCGGAGCTCGACCCTCCCTTGCTGCGGGCGTCCGCTGCAGCAGCGGCCTTCTGCGCCGCCGTCATGTCGGCCAGGCGCTGCCTGATGCGGGCGTTCACCGCGTCCACCTCGGCCTGCTGTGCCGCGGCGTCGGCCTGGTCCTGCGCCACGGCGTCAGCCGCTGCAGCCTTCGCCGCGTTGTTGGCGTCGACAGCCGCCTGGACCTTTGCGGTGGCATCGGCGGCGGCCTTCTCGGCCTTCTGGCTGGCGCCCAGCTGCGTGGCGGCATCCTTGCGCGCAAGATCGGCCTTGGCCTCCAGCACCGCGCGGGCGTTCTTGGCCTCGGCGAGCTTGGCCTGGGAATCCTCGAGGCGGGTCATTGCCGACGCGGAGGTCTCGAACATCGTCGTGGCCCACTGAAGCTTGTCGTTCATGGCGCCGGTGGTGGTCGGCGTCACGACGGTGACCAGGCCGATCAGCGTGGTGTTCTGCTGGTACTGCTCACGGGCCATCTGCCCGACCTTGACCTGAGCCTGGTCGAGGGCCGCCTGGTTCTGGCGCACGAGGCCGTCGGAGGCCTTGAGCAGGATCTGGGTCTGGGCCAACGAGCCCGCGGTCTCGGAGTCCTTGCGCTGTGCGGTGATGAGGTTCTGCTGAGCGACGGCCAGCTCGGACTGCGCGGAGGCGAGGACGGCCTGCGACGCCTGGAGCTTGGCGCTGGCGCTGGCGAGCACGGCGGACGACTCGTCGACCTGGGCCTGGGCGGCTGCAGCCTTCGCTGCGTACGAGCTCTTCTGGGAGCTGAGTGTGTCGACATCGGCCTTCGCGGCAGCGGCGGCTGCGTTCTGGCGGTCACGCTCGTCGGTGTTGGAGTCGGCAGTCGCGATGGGCGCCAGCCAGGCCACGGCAGCGGTCGTCGCGACCACTGCGGCCGCCAGCCGTACGCCTGCTGTATGGAACGAGTACCTCACCGAGTGCTCCTCGCTTGGGGAAGTCAGACCCGGAGATACCTCCGTGTCGCTATCAAGGTGGGCACTATTGAAAGCACAATTGCGACGCCAGTGACACCCGCCATCGCGAATCCAGCGTCAGACCAGCCGATCCAACGTAAACCCTTGAGTGACACTTCAGCGTTCTGGACGACGATGACGTACAGCCCGACGCCCAGCGTCGCGCTGGCCAGAGCGGCGCCGATCACGGCCGAGAACAGGCTCTCGAGGAGGAACGGCAGCATGATGTACCAGTTGCTCGCGCCCACCAGACGCATGATCCCGAGTTCTCGCCGTCGGGCGAATGCGGCCATGCGAATCGTGTTCCCGATCTGCAATGACGCAGCCAACAACAGCAGCACGCTCATGCCGATCGTTCCCCATCTCAACGCGTTCAACCACGTGAAGATGGGGTCCAGATAGACATGGAGGTCCTGCACGAACTGCACGCCCTTCATCGTCGAGATCTCGCTGACCAGGCCCTGATAACTCTTCGGATCGACAAGCTTGACCCTGTACGAGTCCTGCATCTGGTCGACGGTCAGGGAGTCCTCGATCGAGGAGCCGGCGAAGACACGCTTGAACTCGTCGAACGCCTCCTGCTTCGACTCGTACGTCACGTTCTGCGTCTCGGGGTTGGCCTTGATCGCGGAGAGGATCGCGGCCTTCTGCGCGTCGGTGGCGTCGAGGCCGGAGTCGCAGTTGTCGCCCTTCACGTCCTTGACGCAGAGGAAGACCGAGACCTCGATCTTGTCGTACCAGCGGTCCTTGAGGAGGTCCACCTGGCGTGCGGCGAGGAGTCCCGCGCCGAACAGCGACAGGGAGACCCACATCGTGACCACGACGGCCAGGGTCATGCTGGCGTTGCGGCGCAGGCCGCCCCACGCCTCGGCGAATGTGTGTCGCATGGAAATCTCCTACCGCGCCCCGTAGACGCCCTTGGCCTGATCACGGACGACCTGGCCGCCGTCGAGCTCGATGACGCGCTTGCGCATCTGGTCGACGATGGCCGAGTCATGGGTCGCCATGACGACGGTGGTGTCCGCACGGTTGATGCGGTCGAGAAGCTTCATGATCCCCACGCTGGTGGCGGGGTCGAGGTTGCCTGTCGGCTCGTCCGCGATGAGGATCCGCGGGCGGTTGACGAACGCCCGCGCGATAGCGACACGCTGCTGCTCACCGCCGGACAGCTCCTCGGGTAGCCGATCGCCCTTGCCTGTCAGACCGACGAGTTCGAGCGTCTCCGGCACGACCTTCTTGATCACGCTGGACGGCTTGCCGATCACCTGCAGCGCGAAGGCCACGTTCTCGTGGACGGTCTTGCCGGGCAGCAGCCGGAAGTCCTGGAACACCGTGCCGATCTGACGCCGCAGGCTGGGGATCTTCCAGCCGGCGAGACGGCTGAGGTCCTTGCCCGCCACGTACACATGGCCCTTGGTCGCGCGGTACTCGCGAAGGATCAGCCTCAGGAAGGTCGATTTTCCCGACCCTGAGGTGCCCACCAGGAACACGAACTCACCTTTGTCGATCTCGAGGTCGACGTTCTTGAGGGCGGCGCGCTGCTGCCCTTCATAGACCTTCGAGACGTCTTCGAATCTGATCACGGCTCACCCTGGGCCGGGATCGGGGACATGGATGTTCCTGAGATTTCTCAGTCCGGCCAGGTCCGAGTGTAGGCGCCGAGGCCGTACGCCACGATCCGACGCGCGCGGGCCGGCTAAGCCTGTGAGCGTCAGACCTGCTGCATGCGCCAGCGGATGCCGGCGTCGATGAAGCCATCGATGTCGCCGTCGAACACCGCGTCGGGGTTGCCGACCTCATGCTCCGTACGAAGGTCCTTGACCATCTGGTACGGGTGCAGCACGTAGCTGCGCATCTGCGAGCCCCACGAGTTGCCACCGTCGCCCTTGAGCTGGTTGAGCTCGGCGGCGCGGTCGGCACGGACCTTCTCGAGCAGCCTCGACTGCAGCACGCGCAGGGCCGCCGCCTTGTTCTGCAGCTGGGACTTCTCGTTCTGGCAGCTCACCACGATGCCGCTGGGCAGGTGGGTGATGCGCACGGCCGAGTCGGTGGTGTTGACCGACTGTCCCCCAGGACCCGACGAGCGGAACACGTCGACTCGGATGTCGGCCTCGGGGATGTCGATGTGGTCGGCTTCCTCTGTGACCGGGAGCACCTCCACGCCGGCGAACGACGTCTGGCGGCGGCCCTGGTTGTCGAAGGGCGAGATGCGTACGAGGCGGTGGGTGCCCTGTTCGACCGACAACGTGCCGTACGCGAAGGGGGCCTTCACGGAGAAGGTCGCCGACTTCAGGCCGGCCTCTTCTGCGTACGACGTGTCGTAGACGTCGACCGGGTAACCGTGGCGATCGGCCCAGCGCGTGTACATGCGGAACAGCATCTCGGCGAAGTCGGCGGCGTCCACTCCCCCGGCCTCGGAGCGGATCGTGATGAGGGCGTCGCGCTCGTCGTACTCGCCGGACAACAGCGTGCGGACCTCGAGGGCCTGGATCTCGGGCTGCAGCTTCGCGATGTCACGGGCCACCTCCTCGACGGCGCTCGCGTCACCCTCCTCCTCGGCGAGCTCGACCATGACGTCAAGATCGTCGAGCCGGGTGCGGAGTCCGCTCACACGGTCGACCTCGGCCTGTACGCGCGACAGCCGGCTCGTCACGTCCTGTGCGTGGTCCTGGTCGTTCCACAGGTCGGGAGCGGCGACTTCCTCGGACAGCGCCGCGATCACCTTCCTCTTCGCGGGCAGGTCGAGGACCGCCTCGATGGAGGCCAACGTGCGGTCGAGGGCGCCGAGCTCGGCGCGAATGTCGTCTATCTGTCCCACGGGCGACGACTGTACCCGGGTGCGGCGACCGATGCCCGTACGCCCCGTCTGGCACGATGCTCCGGTGCGTATCCGCCTCGTCCAGCCGTCCGATGCCCCGGCGCTCGCGCGGCTCGTCATCGACAACCGCGACTTCCTTGCGCCGTGGGAGCCCGTGCGCGGCGAGGAGTACTTCACGGAGGCAGGCCAGAGCGCCGGGATCGAGGAGTCGCTGGTACGGCACGCGGCCGGGTTGGTGGTGCCGTACGTGATCCTCGACGACGAGGCGGTCGTCGGCCGGATCAACCTCAACAACATCGTGCGCGGCGCCTTCCAGTCGGCGAGCGTGGGGTACTGGCTCTCGGAGCACGTCGGTGGCCGCGGGTACGTGACCCAGGCTGTCGCCGAGGTGGTCGACCGCGCGTTCTCGGACCTTGGGCTGCACCGCCTGGAGGCCGGCACGATCCCGGACAACGTTCGGTCACAAGCAGTGCTCACCCGCAACGGGTTCGAGCAGTTCGGCTACGCGCCGCGATACCTCTCGATCGCCGGTCGCTGGCAGGACCACCTGCTGTTCCAGCGGCTCGCCGACGGCTGACGCGTGGCCCGAGTCTGAGCAGTGGGCTACCGGTCCCGTAGCGTCCCAGCTGACCCCTTCGGTCGGGTCAGGAGCGCGCGGCACCGGTGGAACCGCGCAGCTCGAGGTGGACCGGTAGCTCGATCCGGTCGCCGCCGTGCGCCACAGGGTCTGCGATGCGGTCGAGAAGCGCTTGGGTGAGGCGACTGCCCACCTCGCGGGTGGGTGCGCTGATCGTGGTGAGGGGCGGTGAGCTGTAGACCGCTCCGAGGATGTCGTCGCAGCCCACCACGCTCACGTCGTCTGGAACCCGGACCCCGAGTGCGAAGAACCGCTGGAGCATGCCGATCGCGAGGTCGTCGTTGAAGGCGATGGCGGCCGTGGCCTTGTTCTCGATCATCACGTCGGCCGCTGCGGCACCCGCCTGCGCCCACGGCGTGAACGGCCCGATGCGGAAGAGCTCGATGTCCAGCGACTCCGCGGCATCGAGGCAGCCTTCCCACCGTCGCCGGTTGACGACCGACACGTCCGGCCCTGCCACGTACGTGACGCTCCTGTGGCCCAGTTCGGCAAGGTGCCGCACCGCGTCGCCGAACGCGGCCGACGTGTCGATGGAGACGTCGGGGACCCCCTCGATCCGTCGGTTGAACGTCACCAGCGGCATGCTCTGCGATAGCTCGGCCAGCTCCTTGTCGCTGAGCCGACTCGCGGTGACCACGGCACCGAGCGCGGACTCGCTCAGAGCCTCGTACGCCGCCCTCTCCGAGGCCCCGTCGGCTTCCGTGTTCACGAGGATCTGGGTGATGCCCGTCCCGCGAAGACACGCCTGCGAGCCGCCGATCATGTCGATGTAGAACGTGTTGGTGATGTCCGGCACCACCAGCACGACGGAACCCTTCGACAGCTTCGTCGTGGGCGTCCGCGCCGGAGCGGTGTAGCCAAGCTCCTCGGCCACGCGCAGCACGAGATCGCGTGTCTCCGCGTTGATGCGCTCGGGGTCTGCGAAGGCGCGCGACACGGTCGACACAGCTACCCCTGCGCGGCTGGCCACGTCCCTCATGGACACTGGTCTGAACACGCACCCGATTATGTCGCGCTCCCGAGTGGAGCGCAGGACCGTCACCGTACCGCCGGCGAGTCAGCACACCCGGCTCTCCTCGGCCACTTGGCAACTGCCAACGAACGGCAAGGAGATCAGCCGGCCCGACCTCCCGATTAGGTTCACCGATCACAACCCCTCGTCAACGAAGATTCGGAGCGGAAATGTTGAGTCGTCGATCTGTCCTCATGGGTGCGGCCGTCGGAGTGGCGGCCGTCTCAGGGTTGAGCGCCTGCAGCGGCGACGATGCCGCGACCGGAGTGGGTGCTCCCAAGGAGCTGGTGCTCGGTGTCCTGGGCGAGCCGGCGTCCTGGGATTGCGCACAGACCCATGTCGGTCACCTGCTGCAGCCCTACCAGCTCGCGTACGACTCGCTGCTCCTGCGCAAGCCGGACGGCTCGCTGGTGCCGATGCTCGCCACGGAATGGAAGTACACCGACGATGCGAAGACCAGCCTCCAGCTCAAGCTGCGCACCGACGTCACCTTCTCCGACGGCGAGAAGTTCGACGCCAACGCGGTGAAGGCCAACCTCGAGCACTTCAAGAAGGCGAACGGCAAGCAGGTCGCCATGCTGCAGAACTTCGACTCGGCGACCGTGGTCGACGCCGGCACGGTGACGATCAAGCTCACCAGCGCCGACCCCGCGTTCGAGTACTACCTGAGCCAGGCTGCCGGTCTCATGGGCTCCCCCAAGGCCATCGCCGGCACGGACATCGCCAATGTGCCGGTCGGCTCTGGCCCGTACACCATGGTCAAGGCGGAGTCGGTCAAGGGCTCGCAGTGGGTCTTCGCCAAGCGGGACGGCTACTGGGACAAGGGTCTGCAGAAGTGGGACAAAGTCACGCTCAAGGTCCTCACCGACATCACCGCGCGCGTCAACGCGCTCACCACGGGACAGATCGACGCGACGCTCCTCGACGCCAACACGCGCAGCCAGGCCGAGTCCGGCGGATCCACGCTGCTGCAGTGGCCGGTCGACTGGAGCGGCCTGCTGCTGTTCGACCGCGGCGGCAAGGTGTGCCCCGCCATGGCCGACGTGCGGGTCCGCCAGGCCATCAACTACGCCATCGATCGCGAGTCGCTCCTGAAGAGCATCGCCGGTGGCCAGGGCAGCATCACCTCGCAGGTGTTCGGCCCCGTGTCGGGCTCGTACATCGACGCGTACGACAAGCTCTACGCGTTCGACAAGGAGAAGGCGAAGTCGCTGCTCGCCGCCGCAGGCTATGCAGGTGGCTTCGACGTGACCATCCCCATGGCGCCCGGCGACGACGTGGCGAGCAACTACATCAAGCAGATGCTCGGCGACGTGGGCATCCGTGTGACGATCCAGGCCGTACCGGCCGCCGACTACCAGGGAACGATCGGCAAGGGCACGTACGCGATGGCGCGGTTCAACCTCTTCCAGGGACCCACCTGGGTGGCGTGCAACCAGATGATCGTCCCGAAGACGCTCTACAACCCGTTCCAGAGCACGGACCAGGAGATCGCCTCGCTCCTGGAAGCCACTCGCGCGGCGGGCACCGACTCCGGAGAGAAGGGCAAGGCCGTCAACAAGTACGTGACGGAGAACGCCTGGTTCGCGCCGTTCTACCGCACCAACCAGCTGTACTTCTTCAACAACAAGAAGGTGAAGGTCACCGAGCAGGTTCAGATGGCCGTCCCTTCTATCTACAACTACGAGCCGGTCGCCTGATCACCCTGGCGATGTCGGGACGGCACCTTTGCCGTCCCGACATCGCCCCTTCACGAGGGGAACTCGCATGCTGCGCTTCATCGGCAAGCGGCTCGCGTCCGGGGTGCTCGCCCTTCTCGTCGTCGCCTGCCTCACCTTCGTCCTGCTGTTCACCACCAGCGGCAACATCGCGCGGAACATCATGGGCGACCAGGCGCCGGCCGATGCCGTGGCCGCCAAAGCCCATGAGCTCGGACTGGATCAGCCCTTGCTCACCCGTCTGGGCGACTGGCTGTGGAACGCGCTGCACCTGCAGTTCGGGAAGTCGTACTTCTCCGAGCAGCAGGTGTTCCAGGCGATCGGGTCACGCCTCCCGTTGACCCTCACCATGGTGGGCGTCGCCATCGTCCTCATCGCGCTGGTCGCGACCCTGCTCGGGGTCACCGCCGCCGTCAAGCGGGGAGCCGCCGATCGCATCGTCCAGGTCATGGCGGTGATTGCCGCCTCGGTGCCCGGCTTCGTCATCGGCATCCTGCTCGTGCTGCTGTTCGCGATACAGTTGCGGTGGTTTCCTGCGGTCTCGAAGATCGGTCCGACGTCGAAGCCGGCCGTCTGGGTCTCATCTCTGGCCCTTCCTGTGGTCGCACTGGTGCTCAACGGCATCGCGAGCGCCGCCCAGCAGATCCGCAGCGCGTTCATCAAGCAGCTCGAGCTCGACTACGTACGGACGTTGCGGTCGCGCGGTATCCCCGAACGCGAGATCCTCTTCCGTCACGTGCTGAGGGCGGCGGCACCCGCCGGCCTCACCGTCCTCTCCCTCCAGCTCATCAGCCTGCTCGGCGGGGTCGTGATCATCGAGTCGATCTTCGCCATCCCCGGCCTCGGACGCCTGGCGGTGGACGCGACGAGCCAGGGCGACCTGCCCCTCGTCATGGGGGTGGTGATGTACACGGTCGCCATCGTCGTCGTCGTGAACCTGCTCGTGGACATCGCCAACGGCTGGCTGAACCCGAAGGTGCGTGTGTCGTGACTGCAACCCTGGACAGCGCCGAGCTCCCCGTCGGCCAGACGGGCACCATGAAGCGGGCAGGAGTCATCGGACGCCTCCTGCGCAACACCATGGGCCTGTTCGCGGTGGTCGTCCTGACGCTCATCATCGTCTGCGCCGTCTTCGCGCCCTGGCTCGCCCCGATGGACCCGAACCGGGCCACGAACGACGTGCTGCTGAGGCCGAGCGCCGGCCATCTGTTCGGAACCGACTCGACGGGCCGCGACATCCTCTCGCGCCTGTTGGTCGGGACACGCGGCACGCTGCTCTCCGCCGCCATCGCCGCGATTGTCGCGATCGGCATCGGGCTTCCGGCCGGGCTGATCGCCGGCTACTACGGCAAGTGGTTCGACAGCGTCTCCAGCTGGTCGACCAACATCCTCATGTCCCTGCCGACCATGATCGTGCTCCTGGCCGTGCGGGCTGCCCTCGGCCCGAACGTGTACGTGACCATGGCGATCTTTGGCGTCATGATGTCCCCCGGCTTCTTCCGGCTGGTACGGACCGCGACCCAGTCCGTACGCAACGAGCTGTACGTGGACGCGGCGCGGGTCGCGGGCCTGTCTGACTTTCGGATCATCGGTCGCCACATCCTCGGCGTGGTCCGGGCACCTGTGATCATCCAGGCTGCCATGGTCTGCGGCATCGCGATCTCCTTCCAGTCCTCGCTGGAGTTCCTCGGTCTCGGCGACGCCACCTCGGCGACGTGGGGCGTCATGGTGATGGACGGGTTCCGGACCATCTTCCGAGCACCCCTCACGCTGCTGTGGCCGAGCGTGGCGATCTCGCTGACCATCGGCAGCTTCGTCCTGCTCGCCAACGCCCTGCGCGATGCTCTGGAGGACCAGGCCACGATCGCTGAGAAGAAGCCGCGCGCGGTGAGGACCAGGTCGACGGCGGTCGAACCCGCCGCAACTCCAGCGGCAGCTCCGACCAGCACCCACCTGCTCGAGGTTCGCGACCTGCGCATCCAGTACCCGCAGCCGGGCGGGACGCGGACGACGGTCGTTGACGGCGTGTCCTGGTTCGTCGACCGCGACGAGGTTCTCGGGATCGTCGGAGAATCCGGATCGGGCAAGTCCCAGTCGGCCTTCGCCGTGTTGGGCCTGCTGCCCCAGAACGCCATCGTGGCCAACGGCCAGATCCTGTTCGACGGGGTCAGCACCGTCGACGACCGCGCCCACGCGATCGACCAGACGGCCCTGTCCCGGCTGCGGGGCAAGCGGATCGCCTACATCCCGCAAGAGCCCATGAGCAACCTGGACCCGTCGTTCACGATCGGCTCACAGCTCGTACGGCCCATCACCCGCACCCTCGGGATCTCCAGGGCCGAGGCCGAGACCAGAGCCCTGGACCTGCTCCGATCGGTAGAGATCAAGGATCCGAGGCGGGCGTTCATGGCGTACCCGCACCAGATCTCCGGCGGCATGGCACAGCGTGTGCTGATCGCCGGTGCCATCTCCTGCGAGCCGGACCTGATCATCGCCGACGAACCCACGACCGCTCTGGACGTCACCGTGCAGGCCGAGGTCCTCGATGTGATCCGCGACCTTCAGACCGACCTCCACCAGGGAATCGTCCTGGTCACGCACAACTTCGGTGTCGTCGCGGACATCTGTGACCGCGTTGCCGTGATGCAGAACGGACGCATCGTCGAGCAGGGCGATGTCCGTACGATCCTGCGGAACCCCACCCACGAGTACACACAGATGCTTCTGGAGTCGATGCTGGTCGGGAAGACCCCGCTGACGCCGCTGCTGCCCCACGCCACGACAGGAGGATCGAGATGAACAGTCGCGACACAGGGGACCAGGCGGAGCTCCTCGATGACAACGCCGGCCGCAGCGTGCCGGTGTCCGCCGACCCATCGCGCGGCAAGCACCTGCTCGATGTGTGCGACCTGCGGGTCGCCTACCCGGGCAAGGGGATGTTCTCCACACCCATCGAGATCCTCCATGGCGTGTCCATCGCCGTCGAGGAGGGCAAGACGATGGGGCTCGTCGGCGAGTCCGGGTGTGGCAAGACGACCCTGGGACGCGCGGTTCTGGGGCTGGCTCCGGTGACCGGCGGCACCATCACCTTCGACGGCCGCGACATCGCTCACGCCACGAAGGCGGAACGCCGCACGATGGCGAAGGACATCCAGGTGGTGTTCCAGGACCCGTACACATCGCTGAACCCGTCCATGACGATCGGCGACATCCTCGCGGAACCGCTCGGCAGCCAGGGCATCAGCGGTGCGGAGTCGCGCCGCCGGGTGATGGACCTCCTCGACAGGGTGAAGCTGCCGGTGGACTCGATGGACCGGCTCCCCCGGGAGTTCTCGGGAGGTCAGCGCCAGCGCGTCGCCATCGCCAGGGCCTTGGCGCTGAAGCCGAAGATCATCGTCTGCGACGAACCCGTGTCGGCGCTCGATCTGTCGACCCAGGCACGCGTTCTCGACCTACTGCTCGAGATCCAGGAGCAGACGGGCGTCTCCTACCTGTTCGTCTCCCATGACCTCGACGTCATCCGCCACATCAGCCACCGGGTCGCGGTCATGTTCAGGGGGGAGATCGTCGAGCAGGGTGCTGCCGAGCGCGTCACCCAGTCCCCTGACCACCCGTACACGCGGCGTCTGATGCTGGCGTCCCCAGTCCCGGATCCCGACAAACAGGCGGAACGGCGCGAGGAGCGCCGGAAGTTCGCCGCTCAGGTCGCCG
>JAPUEI010000023.1 GCA_027492675.1 Propionibacteriaceae bacterium
CTGCACATCCTCCTGGACTCAAACAGGAGCGGCATCAAACCTGGGGCGCTTCACTATGACCCCACACCCCGTCGTGAACCCACACGCACCGGCACGCCATCCCACCCGTCGATGCCACACCCCTACTGCGGCCTCACACCCCACCGGTGGGGCGCGGAGTCGAACGACAGGTGTGGCATCGACGGGTGGGGTGTGGGGTCGTACGACAGGCCGGGGCGCACGACGGGTGGGCGCGGGGTCGTACGACAGGTGTGGGGTCGACGGGTGGGGTGTGGCGTGGAACGGGGAGCTAGACCGATGTCGCTCAGGAGCCTTCACGAGCCCAGGACACGCTCGTGCAGGCGATGACGCGGATCTGGTTCTCTCGCGCCTACGTGCGCACGGGCCGCTCCGTGACCACGTGACTGCGCGACCGCACGAAGCGCTCGCGCCCAACGTGCGAACGGGTCGCTCCTGATCAGCGCGCGAACAGGCGTCCTCGCGCGGCGTTGACGAACGCGTCCAGCGATGCGGGCAGATGCTGGAGGTGCCAGTCGTCCGGCGCGTGGTACCAGGACAGGTCGGTCGGGTCGGCGACACCCTCGTCGTCGTCGCTGGCGACGAGTGCGGCGAGCCAGCGCTCCCAGCCGCCCAGGACGACCGCGTACGGGAGGATGCGCGACACCGTCTCGTACTCGCGGCCCTTCGGCAGCTGGTCGGTGGGCTTGGTGTCGAGGTCCATGGCGAGCACCCGGAGGCCGCCGAGCAGCGACGTGCCGCTGACCGTGCGGGCGGGCATCTCCTGCGCGACGAACATCAGCCCGAGCGCCGGGGCCAGCACGCCGAGCCCGAGCAGACCGAACGTGGTGAACGCGACGAGGACGAGGAGCAGAACGGCGGCGAGGCCCACCACGACCCAGGCGATCCGCGACCAGAACGCACGGACCTTGTCGGGCCGCCGAGAGAACCAGCCACGGGAGACGACCTCGTCGTACAGATCGGACTGCACGGAGACGACAGCCGGTACGACGCCTGCGGCGAGCTCGGACACCTTCGTCGACCCGCCCTTCGGCGCGATCGCATCGAGCAGCCGCACCTCGAACGGGGCCGTCTCGTCGGCCCCCGTCCGCCGCGTGAGCGACCAGTCGGTGAGCCCGTTCACCGGCGCCAGCTGGGTGATCAGGACGTGGCCCCGCACGGCGAGGTCGAGGATCGTCCCGATGATGTCCAGCGGGTCGACGTGCTCGTCGGCGATCGTGCCGACGTGTCCCGGACGGACGGCGTCCACCACCTGGAAGTCGGACTCCCCGGCGCCCACCGGCAGGAACTGCGCGACCGTGGTCGGCCGCCCCGCCACGGCGTCGCGACCGGCGCGACGGTGCAGCAGCCAGACGACGACAGAGCCGATGAGGAGCGCGGCCAGGGCGCTCAGCAGTTGGGGCAGACCCGGGGTGAAGGCGCGGTCGAGCGACCACAGCACCGACTTGCTCTCCGTGACCGTGACGACGCCGGCGTCGAACTTCATGCCGACCGTGATGACCTCACCGGGGCCACGCGGCCCGTCGGTGAACTCGAGCGACTTGGTGTCGTGCGTGCCCCCCGAGTACGTACCGCACGTCTCGGTGGTCGTCGGCGGCCCAGAGACGCAGGTGTAGTCGCGGGCCAGGGACTGGGAGCCGATCGTTCCGCTCGCGGCGACGACCGGCACGGACAACCCCTGCAGCACCCGCCAGGAGAACTCGACCGAGCCGTCATCGGCCCTTGTCGTGGCGCCCTTGACGGCGTACGAGAGGGTGAGCGAGGTCACGGAAGCCGTCGGCACGGTGACGACGGTGTAGCCGTCCTCGGTCTTCACCGAGGGGTTCAGGTCCTTGCCGGCAGCCGTGGCCTTGATGTCGAGGATGGAGTACGTGTAGCGCACGTCGCCCGCCTCGTCGCGGAAGTTCGCCAGCCGCTGCACGAGGGTCGCCGGCGCGGCACCGTCGAACGTGATCGTCTCGGAGACCGTCAGTGTGCCGTCGGCCCGCAGTGACGCGTCCACGACGTACGAGGCGGCCCTCTCGCCGGCCGCGTGTGCCGGGGCGGCCACCAGCAGAAGACAACCGGTCAGAACTGCCACCCGGAGCAGTCGCGTCCGCAATGCGCTCATCGAGAGTCCTCCACCTCGGCCGGGGTCGACCCCGCGGCGACGGCGCGATCCTATCGCCAGAGGCGGTTCGCGGAACCCCGTCCAGGAGACGGATCCGTGGATGACGGTGCGTCAATCTTCGACCGGGCTGCTCCGCCGCGTGGCTACCCTGGAGCGCGTGACCCACCCGCCGTACGGCGCAGTTCCGGAGCAGCCGAACCCCTCAGGCCCTGCCGCGCCCGCGGGCCCCCCGACCGCGACACCCTCGTGGACGGGACGCCCCTCGGCGACCGCCGACCCCGACGTCACGCGGGTCGCTCCCGCCACGCGCGCCTGGCCGGCCCCCACCGCCCCCGCTCCGGCGCCCGCCCCACCGGCGCCGGCCCACCCTGCGCCAGCCCAGCCGGGAGCCTGGCCGGCGTCCTCCACACCACCTCAGCAGTACGTGCCGCCGCAGCAGCAGTACGCACCGCAGCCCCAGCGCCCACCAGCACCCCAGCCGTACACGCCTCCGCAGCAGTACGCGCCGCCCGCGCCTCCGCAGTACGTGGCGCCCCAGCCGTCCGCACCTCCGCCACCGCAGTACGCGCCGCCCCCGCAGTACACGCCGCCGCAGCAGTTCAGGCCGGAGCCCCAGCGCTACCTGCCACCGCAGCAGTACGCCCCCACACCGCAGCAGTACGCGCCGCCGCAGTACGCCGCGCCACCCCAGTACGCCCCGCAGCAGTACCCGACGGCACCGCAGCAACAGGCGGCGCCCGCTCCGCAGTACGTACCGCCCCAGCCGTACGGTCAGCAGCAGTACCGCCAGCAGCCGTACAACGCCCAGTCCTACAACGCCCAGCCGTACGGCTATCCGTACGGGGCGCAGCCGTACCCGCAGGTCACCCAGCCGGTCCGCAAGCGGGGCATCGGCGTCTGGCTCCTCGTCCTGCTCGCGGTGGCCATCGTGATCGCGGTGGCCGTGCCGACGATCACCGCGATGAACGCGCCGAAGTACGCCAACGAGAGCTACACCCCACCCGATCCGGACACGAGCCCGCCCAAGGTGCCGACGGTGACCAACGAGGGCGAAGCGCGCCAGGTGATCAACACCAACGCCCTCTACAGCGAGTCGATCCCCTCGCCCACCAGGTGCGTCGTGACGAGCATCGACCTCGCGACGGCCCCGGAGACCGAGCTCAACGATCACATGAATGCCGTGATCGCCTGCCTCATGCGGGTCTGGGACACCACCGTGACCCACGCCGGCTATTCGATGCCACGGCCACCGCTGGTCATCTACTCCTCGCCCGTGACGAGCGGCTGCGGCAAGCTCGGCACGCTCAACGCCGCGTACTGCGGGACGGATCAGAAGATCTACTACGCGACCGACCTGCCCAAGGCGATCCCGTCCGACCTCCGCAGCTCGCGGTTCGTCGTCGAGATGATCGTGGCGCACGAGTTCGGCCATGCCGTCCAGGCCCGCACAGCGATTCTGTCGGCCGGACACGGTCTGGAGGAGCAGGCGTCGACCAAGGCGCTGTCCCAGGAATGGTCGCGCCGGCTCGAGCTGCAGGCCGACTGCTTCGCAGGCCTGTTCATCCACTCCGTCTCCGCGTCGGCGGGCATGACCCAGCAGGACCTCGACAACATCGCGGCCCTGATGACCTCCTTCGGCGACGACGCCCTCAGCAACGGGGAGTCCTCCGACGGCGGCCACGGGGTCGGAGCCAGCCGCAAGTACTGGGCGCAGCTCGGACTCGCGTCCACCTCGGTCGGTGTCTGCAACACGTTCGCGGCGCCGTCGGACGAGGTCCGCTAACTGCTCACGATCCGAGCTCTGGTCGCGGTGAGCCGCTGCCGAGTACCCTGACGCCGTGACGAGTCCGTACGGGTCGTGGTCCGGCCAGCAGGGTCCTTGGCAGGCACCTAGCGGTGCCGCGCGCCCCGCATGGCAGCAGCCGTCTGCGCCACCGGTGTGGCAGCCGCAGCAAGGCTTCGGCGGTCAGCCCAGCTGGCAGCCCGCCCCGCCGCAGGGCCCGGCGTACGGGCAGCAGCCGACGTGGCGGCCGGCGCCCCCGCAGAACACGCCCAACCAGTTCGGCTATCCGAGCGCGGGGTACCCCTCGCTGCAGCAGCCGCCGCGTCGTGGTGGGGCTGGAAAGCTGATCCTGGCGGCAGTCGGGATCGTGGTCCTGCTCGGCTTCGGCATCGCGATCATCAACGCCCTCGCCGGTGGCGGGTCGACGGCCGGTGGCTACGTCAACGAGACGTACACGCCGCCCGAGCCGAACCTGAACCCGCCGCCCTTGCCGAAGATCACGACGTACGACCAGGCGAACCAGACCGTCACGTCCAACGCGATCTATGGCCAGACCGTGCCCCAGCCGGTGAAGTGCGACGTCTCGAGCATCGACCTCACGACAGCCAGCCAGGACGAGCTGGAGACGTACATGACCTCGATCGTCGGCTGCCTCATGGCCGTGTGGCACGACCCGGTCGCCCAGGCCGGCTACGAGTTGCCGCGGCCGCCGGTCATCGTCTACTCCAAGCCGATCACGAGCGGCTGCGGGAAGCTCGAGACGGAGAACGCGGTGTACTGCGGGGCCGACCAGAAGATCTACTACGCCACCGACCTGCCCTCGATCCTGCCGCCCGACCTACGCAAGGCGCGGTTCGTCGTCGAGATGGTGATGGCGCACGAGTTCGGCCACGCGATCCAGGCCCGTACCGGGATTCTGGTGTCCTTCAACGGGCTCGAGGCGAACGCGTCGACCAAGGCCGCGGCCAACGAGTGGTCGCGCCGGGGCGAGCAGCAGGCCGACTGCTTCGCCGGTCTGTTCATCCGGGCGGTGTCCAAGTCGGCCGGACTGACGCAGGCTGACCTCGACAACGTCGCCGCAACGGCCCGCGCCGTGGCCGACGACACGCTCAGCGGCAAGTCGAACATCGACGGCAACCACGGCCTGGCCGACAGTCGTCAGTACTGGACGCAGCTCGGCTTGGCGTCCACCACGGTCAAAGCCTGCAACACGTTCGTGGCGCCACCCGAGGCCGTACGGTAGCGGTCCGAGGTCGAGCTCCGGTCAGGAGCCGACGACCAGTGCCGTCGCGATGGCGGCCACGCCCTCGCCCCGGCCGGTGAACCCCAAGTGGTCGGTGGTGGTGGCCGCCACGCTGACTGGCGCGCTGAGCGCCGCCGACAGCACGGCCTCCGCCTCGGCCCGCCGGGCGCCTAGTCGCGGACGGTTCCCGACGACCTGTACGGCGACGTTGCCGATCTCGAAGCCCGCCGCCCGGACGCGCCGCGCCACCTCAGTGAGGAAGGCGACCCCGGACGCCCCGGCCCATGCCGGGTCGGCCGTGCCGAAGTTCGATCCCAGGTCGCCCAGTCCGGCGGCCGAGAGCAGCGCGTCGCACGCCGCGTGCGCGGCCACGTCGCCGTCCGAGTGTCCCTCGAGTCCCTCGGGCTCGTCGGGGAAGTGCAGACCGGCGCACCACATGGCCCGACCCGCCTCGAGGCGGTGGGCGTCCATGCCGATGCCCGTACGCGGTGTCACACCCATGCCCGCTCCTTCACGATCGCCTCGGCCACGACGAGATCCAGCGGCTCGGTCACCTTCAGCGCCTCGCGCGAGCCGGGGACCAGCACGACCTCGTACCCCATCGCCTCGCACACCGTCGCGTCGTCGGTGAACTCGGCACCCCGGGCTGCATCGTGCGAGGCCACGAGCGCCGCGCGGGAGAAGCCTTGAGGCGTCTGTACGGCGCGAAGCGTGCTCCGATCGACGACCACGCTGGTGTCGCCCGAGATCTGCCGTACGGAGTCGCTCACGGGCACCACGGGGACGACGGCGTCCGCACCCGCCTGTACGGCCTCGACGACGGCGCTCACGACGGTCGCCGGCACCAGCGGCCGGGCCGCGTCGTGCACCAGGACGACGGCACCCGCGGGCAGCGCTGCGATCCCCCGGGCCACGGACTCCTGCCGCGTGGCACCCCCGACGACGATCCGTACCGGCACGGGACTCTCAGCCAGGGCGTTCGCGTAGGCGGGTGACAGCCCCTCGGCGACCACGACCACGACGTCGGTGACGCCGCCGGCGGCCAGCGCGTCGACGGACCAGGCCACGAGAGGGCGGCCGGCGAGGAGCCGAAGCGTCTTCGGCACGTCGCCGCCGAAGCGAACGCCAGAGCCGGCCGCCACCACGATGGCGACGACCGGCTCAGGAGATGTGTGGTGGCTCACTACGAGGCGAGCACCTCGTCGAGGAGGACCTCGGCCTTCTCGTCGGTGACCTTCTCAGCGAGGGCCAGCTCGGAGACCAGGATCTGGCGAGCCCGGGCGAGCATCCGCTTCTCGCCCGCGGACAGGCCGCGCTCGCGATCACGACGCCACAGGTCACGGACGATCTCGGCCACCTTGATGACGTTTCCGGAGCGGAGCTTCTCGGCGTTGGCCTTGAAACGGCGCGACCAGTTCGTCGGCTCTTCGGTGTGCGGGGCCCGCAGCACGGAGAACACGTGCTCGAGGCCGTCGGCATCAACGACGTCGCGGACACCCACGAGATCGAGGTTGCAGGCCGGGACCCGGACGATGAGGTCGTTCTGCCCTACGATGCGGAGAACGAGGTAGAGCTTGTCCTCACCCTTCATCTTGCGGGTTTCGATGTCTTCGATCACTGCCGCCCCATGATTGGGGTAGACAACGGTTTCGCCGACGGTAAAAGTCATAACAGGTAGACCCCTTCCTGCCGTTAAGTCTAGCACGGGTTGAGGGTATCTTCCCTAGCCGCAGCGACGTTGGGGGTCTTGACAGAAGCCCAATTCCTGTGCATCGAAGGGGCCAAGTTGGCTCTGACTAGGAACGTTTCTCAGGTGACGCCTAGGTGAACGGGCCGCAGATCGCGCACCCCAACCTGAGACCACAGGTCGAGGATCAGCCGTACGTCGGCTCGTCCGAGAACAGCGACGAGACCGACTCGCCACTGGTGATCCGACGGATCGCCTCGGCGAAAAGGGGCGCCACGGAGATCACCTCGAGGCCGTGCAGCCCCTCCACTTTCGGCACCGTGTTCGTCGTGATGATCTCGGAGACGTCCGGCTGGGCGTTCAGCCGTTCGACGGCCTTGCCGGTGAACAGACCGTGCGTACAGACCGTACGGATCGTGCCGACGCCGATCTCGCGGAGCTTGTCGATGAGCTCGATCGTGGACCCCGCCGTGGCGATCTCGTCGTCAAGCACCAGCACGTCCTTGCCCGCCACGTCGCCCACGATGGCGTCGATCACGACGCGGTCGTCGGCCAGGCGTCGCTTCGATCCAGCGGCGACCGCGACGTTGAGGTCGCGGGCGAAGTGGTTGGCCATCTTGGCGCTGCCGAAGTCCGGAGACACGACGACGGTGTTGGACAGGTCGTCGCCCCGGAAGTGGTCGGCGAGCACGCGCGTCGCGTCGAGGTGGTCGACGGGAATGTCGAACATGCCATGGACCTGCGGCGAGTGCAGCGCCATCGTCACGACCCGGTCAGCACCGGCGGTCTTGAGCAGCTGAGCGATGAGCCGGGCGCCGATGGAGATGCGGGGGGCGTCCTTCTTGTCCGACCGCGCGTACGCGAAGTGCGGGATCACAGCGGTGATCTGAGCCGCGGAGGCGCCCTTGGCCGCGTCGATCATGAGGAGCAGCTCGACGAGGTTCTCCTGCACCGGCGGAACCAGCGGTTGGATGATGAACACGTCCCGTTTGCGGCAGTTGTCGCGCAGCTGGACCTGGAGACAGTCGTTGGAGAACCGCGTGGTGCGCGACGGCGCGACACTCGTGCCGAGGATGGAGCAGACCTCCTCCGCGAACTCGTGGTGTGCAGAGCCCGAGAAGACCGTGATGTCGCTCACGGACCATCAGCCTAGAGGACACAACGGTGTCCCTCTGACCAGGTCCCACGCGGGCGGGACACCTCTTCCTCCCGCTCCCACCGGACTCCCCCGCCAACTCCCGCTGCCGAGAGACTTCCCCCTCGTTGCCGAGAGAACTTCACACCGTTACCGAGAGAACTTCACACCGTTACCGAGAGAACTTCACACCGTTAGCGAGAGACGTTGGGCGCCTGGCCTGCGTACCTCTCTCGGCAAGGAGCCCAAAGTCTCTCGGCAACCTGCCGTACTTCTCTCGCGAAGCAGTCAGAAGTCTCTCGGGAAGGGTGCGAAAGTCTCTCGCGTACGTCAGGCGTCGAGCTTGTAGCCCAGGCCCCTGACCGTGACGAAGAGCTTGGGGGTCGCAGGGTCGGCCTCGAGCTTCGCGCGCAGCCGCTTCACATGTACGTCGAGGGTCTTCGTGTCACCGAAGTAGTCCGAGCCCCAGATGCGGTCGATGAGCTGGCCACGGGTGAGTACGCGGCCGGGGTTGCGCAGGAACATCTCGAGGAGCTCGAACTCCTTGAGCGCCAGTCGTACGGACTGGTCTCCCAACGTGACCTCGTGGCGCTCGACGTTCATCCGTACGTCCCCTGCCTGCAGCACGTCCGGAGCCGGCTCGGCGTCCTGGCCACGCCTCAGCACGGCGCGGATCCGGGCCACGAGCTCCCGGTGGCTGAACGGCTTGGTGACGTAGTCGTCGGCGCCGATCTCCAGCCCGACCACCTTGTCGATCTCCGAGTCCCGCGCGGTGACCATGATCACCGGCACGCTCGACGTCTGCCGCAGCTGACGGCACACCTCGACGCCGGACAGCCCGGGCAGCATGAGATCCAGCAGCACGATGTCGGCGCCGGCCTTCGCGAACTCGGCCAGGCCTGTACGACCGTCGGCCGTCGCCACCACCTCGTACCCTTCGCGGCGCAGCATGTACGACGTCGCCTCGCGGTAGCTCTCCTCGTCCTCGACGAGCAGCACTCGGGTCATGATGCGACCTCCTGATGGTTGGTGGGCAGAGAGCTGTTGTCGACCGGAATCCAGGCGGGCAGGCGGAACGTGAAGGTGGATCCGCTGCCCACCTTGCTCCACACCGACACTGTGCCGCCATGCGCCTCGGCGACGAGCTTCACGATGGACAGGCCGAGGCCCGTACCACCGGAGGCGCGGCTGCGGTCCGGGTCGACCCGGTAGAACCTGTCGAAGATGCGACCGATGTCGTCCTCGGAGATGCCGATGCCGTTGTCGGAGACCGAGATCTCGATGATCTCGTCGTCCCCGTCGCTGACGCGGGAGCAGGTGACGGCGACGCGCGCGCCCTCATGGCTGTACGCGATCGCGTTGCCGATGAGGTTGGCGACCGCATCCGTGAGCTGGGACCCGTCGCCCATGACCTCGCCGGGCTCGCGGTCGGCCACGGTGAGCGCGACCTTGCGGGCCCTCGCGGTCGAGGTCAGCCGGTCGACGGCTCGCCGGACCACGGCGCTCACGTCAACGGCCTTCGCCTCGCGCAGCGGGTCGTCCGACTGGAGCCGCGACAGCGTGATGATCTGCTGGACGAGCTCGGCCAGACGCGCGGACTCGCGCTGCATCCGGGTGGCGAAGCGGATCACCATCTCCGGGTCGTCGGACGCCTTCTCGACCGCCTCGCTGAGCAGGCCGATCGCGCCGATGGGGGTCTTCAGCTCGTGGCTGATGTTCGTGACGAAGTCGCGGCGGGACTCGTCGATGCGGCGCTCCTCGGAGATGTCACGGGCGAGCACCACGACCACCCCCTCGCGCAGAGGCGCGACCGCGACCGCGAGGTTGGCCGGCGCCGTCGCCGTACTCCCCGGTCGTTCGATGGTCGCGTGGTCGGCGAGGCCGGTGCGGCGTACGGAACGTACGAGCTCGAGCAGTCGCGGGGACGCCACCCGGGAGCCACGGGCCAGTCCCATCGCCCGTGCCGGCTCCGTCGCGTCGAGGACGTCGTCCTCGTTGCCGACGAACAGGGCCGCAGCTCCGCTCTCGATCGCCACGATGAGCGCGTCCGGGGGTACCACTGGCCCCTCGGGCTCGAGGGGCAGCGGATCCCGGCGCGAGAAGCGTCCCGCGAGGACGCCGACACCGAGGGCGATCGAGCAGAACAGCACGACCAGCCATGAACTCACGCCGTGATCCTATGCAGATCCGCCGAGCAGCACCGCCCAGATGAGGGCCTACGAGGTCTCTGCAGCCAACCGTTCGATGTTCGTTAACCCGCCCGTCGCCCAACGGCACCCTTAGCGCAGGGGCGCGCGTCGTACGGTGAGCGGCGCACGGCACAGTTCGAGCGGTGGCACAGATCTATGCTGAGGGCGCGGCGCCACCACACGCCGACTCAGAGGACAGGCGGGACATGCGAGAGACCTACCACGGCCAGCTGGACGCGATCGTCGTGTCCCTCGTCGGGCTGACCGAGACGGTGGCCGACGCGGTCAACCGGGCGACCCGGTCGCTGCTCGACTCGAACCTGGCGCTCGCCGAGCAGGTGATCAGCGATGACCGGATCATCGACGCGGCCCACGATGACATCGAGCAGCGCGCGTTCGCGCTGCTGGCGCGGCAGTCGCCGGTCGCCGGCGAGCTCCGTACGATCGTGGCCGCCCTGCGCATGACGAACGCCCTGGGCCGCATGGGTGACCTCGCGGCGCACGTCGCGAAGGTGGCCCGGCTGCGCTACCCCGACTCCGCGGTGCCCGATGCGCTGCGCGAGAACTTCCGCTCGATGGCGTCGCTGGCCGAGTCGATGGTGCGCACGGCGGCGACGACCCTGCGCGACCGCAACGTCGAGAACGCCGCCCAGCTCGCCGAGGACGACGAGGAGATGGACGAGCTGCGCGCCGCCCAGTTCCACGTGCTGCTGGGTGACGACTGGACCGAAGGCGTCGAGAAGGCCGTCGACGCGGCGCTGCTCGGTCGCTACTACGAGCGCATCGCCGATCACGCCGTGAACATCGGCAGCCGCGTCATCTACCTCACCACCGGCACCGCCCCCGAGGGCGACCAGTGGCCGAAGGCCTGACCAAGGCCCGTACGAGATCGCTCGGCCCCGTCGCGTACGCCCGGCCCACGCGCACAACCCTGTTGCGCGGAATCGCGTCATAGGGGTGGTGCGGGCGACCTCAAGGTTGTGGGGGGGCCGGGAGGGTCAGGGGACCTCGAAGTCGATCGGCTCGGTGAACTCGAGGCCGTCGTCGGCGATCCGGCAGCGCGTACCGCGGGGCTGACGCAGCGCGATGATGCTGAAGGCGATATCCATCTTCGACGCCGTCACGTGGAACGCCGCCGGCACGATCAGCCACCCCGCGTACGACCCGGAGACGATCCCCGTGATGAGCAGGCCGGTGATGAGCACGACGGGCGCCAGGTTGACCCAGACGAAGGCGCCCTGCGTGTACCAGCGGTTCTCATGGTCGACGGCCAGCCGTACGTACGGGATCGAGTCGAAGCGCACTCTCGGTCGATGCCCGACGACGGCCATGGCACACACGTGCACGAGTTCGTGCGCGATCGCCGTGACCAGGCAGAGACCCAGTGAGATGCCGACGACCGTGACGACGCCGAGCTCACCGGAGAGACCGATGACCCCCGGCGTCTGATGGGTCCGGAGGTACAGCAATCCCAAGAGCACCGCGGACGCCGGGAACGCCAGCAGCCCGGCGAGCCCCAGCAAGGTGGTCGCGGCCCTGCTGCGCTCCCACAGCTGGACCATCGGCCCTACTTCTTGCCCTGGTTCTTGACGGCCTCGATGGCGGCGCGGGCGGCCTCCGGGTCGAGGTAGCGACCACCGGGGGTGACCGGCCGCAGATCGTCGTCGAGCTCGTACGCCAGCGGGATGCCCGTTGGGATGTTCAGCCCGGCGATGTCGGCGTCGGAGATGCCGTCGAGGTGCTTGACGAGGGCCCGCAGCGAGTTGCCGTGAGCGACGACGATCGTCGTCTTGCCGGCGCGCAGGTCGGGGACGATCGCGTCGTACCAGTACGGCAGCATCCGCACGACGACGTCCGCGAGGCACTCGGTCAGCGGGCGGGCCTCGCTCGGCAGGTCGGCGTAGCGCGCGTCGTTGAACTGCGAGAACTCGCCGTCGGCGGCGATCTTGGGCGGCGGGGTGTCGTACGAGCGGCGCCAGAGCATGAACTGCTCCTCGCCGTACTGCTCGAGGGTCTGCGCCTTGTTCTTGCCCTGCAGGTCGCCGTAGTGGCGCTCGTTGAGGCGCCAGGACCGCTTCACCGGAATCCAGTGGCGGTCGCAGCCGTCGAGGGCGAGGTACGCGGTGTGGATCGCGCGACGCAGCACCGAGGTGTGGACGACGTCGGGCAGCAGGTTCTCGCTCTTCAGGAGCTCGGCGCCGCGCTTGGCCTCGCCGATGCCCTTCTCGTTGATGTCGACGTCCACCCAGCCGGTGAACAGGTTCTTGGCGTTCCACTCGCTCTCGCCGTGGCGGAGCAGGATGAGGGTCGAGGTCATGGCCGCAGCCTATCGGGGACCGCTGCCCGACCTTGGATGTACCCCGCAAGATGTGGTCATGAGCCTCCCGATCGAGCGGTACGCCCTCATCAGCGACTGTCGGACGGGCGCGCTCGTCGGCGCGGACGGCAGCATCGACTGGCTGTGCGTGCCCCGCTACGACTCGCCCTCGGTCTTCGGCGCGCTGCTCGGCGAGGCCGACCACGGCCGCTGGCTGGTCGCGCCTACGGACCGGGATGCCGCCATGACAAGGCACTACGTCGATGGCACCTTCGTGCTCGTCACGCACTGGAGGACATCCACCGGTGAGGTCGAGGTCCATGATCTGATGCCTCGCGGTGACGGCACCTGCGACGTCGTACGGCGGCTGCGTTGTCTGTCCGGCGAGGTCGATCTCGAGGAGGAGCTGACCGTCCGGTTCGGCTACGCCAGCGCCGTGCCGTGGGTGCGCCAGACCGACGGCGTGCTGATCGCCACCGCCGGTCCCGACTCGCTGGTCCGCCGAGGGCCGGCGCTTCATCCGAAGGACCACCGGCACGTCGCGCGTCATCATCTCCGCGCCGGCGATCAGGTCGACCTGTCGCTGACCTGGTTCGCGTCGCACCTGGACCTGCCGGATGCCCCGGACCTGGATCGCGCGTACACCGACACCGTCGCGTGGTGGACCGAGTGGGCGTCGCACTACTCGCACCAGGGTTCGTACTACGACGAGGTGATGCGCTCGCTGCTGGTGCTGCGGGCGCTCACCCACGACGAGACCGGCGGCATCGTCGCCGCGGCCACGACGAGCCTGCCCGAGCAGGTCGGCGGCCAGCGCAACTGGGACTACCGGTACGTGTGGCTGCGTGACGCCGCCCTCAGCCTGAGCGCGTTCCTGGCCCACTCGTACGTCAGCGAGGCGCAGTCGTGGCGGTCCTGGCTGCTGCGCGCGGTCGCGGGCGACCCCGCCGACGTCCAGATCATGTACGGGCTGGCCGGCGAGCGGTACCTGTCGGAACGCGAGCTCACCTCGCTGCCGGGCTATCAGGGCGCCTCACCGGTACGGGTGGGCAACGCAGCCGCGAACCAGTTCCAGGGCGACGTCATCGGCGAGGTGATGGTCGCGCTCGACGAGGCCCGGGAGGCGGGCGTCGACGAGGACGCGTTCTCGTGGCCGCTGCAGCGCGCGCTCCTGTCGTACGTCGAGGACCACTGGCAGCGACCCGACCGCGGCATCTGGGAGATCCGCGGGCATGCGCGCACCTTCACGCACTCCCGGGTGATGGCGTGGGCCGCGCTCGACCGGGGGATCCGCGCCGTGCGGAACCACGGGCTGGACGGGCCCGTGGAGCGGTGGGAGGCGCTGCGCGACCGCATCCGTGCGGAGGTCGAGGAGAAGGGCTGGGACGCGCAGCGGCAGACGTACGTGCAGACGTACGGCTCCGACGCCGTCGACGCCGCACTGCTCCAGCTCCCGCAGGTCGGCTACTGTGCGCCCGACGACCCGCGGATGCTGAGCACGGTCTCGGCCATCGAGCAGGATCTGTTGTCCGACGGCCTGCTCATGCGCTACCGCGTCGACGCCGGCCTCGATCACTTCCCGCCCGGCGAGCACCCGTTCCTGGCGTGCTCGTTCTGGCTGGCCGAGCAGTACGCGCGGTCGGGTCGCCTCGATGATGCCCGGACTCTCATGGACCGGCTCGTCGGGTTGGCGAACGACGTCGGGCTGCTGAGCGAGGAGTACGACACGGGCTCGAATCACCAGATGGGCAACACCCCGCAGGCGCTGTCGCACCTCGCCCTCGTGCAGGCCGCGGACGCGATCGCCCGTGCGTCCGGCGAGCAGCCGCCGGGCGGTCGCCAGGGGGCGGACCGCACGCGGGTCTAGCCCGAGCCCGTACGGCAGAATCAGTCCCATGACCCGACCACTTGCCCTCGTCACCGGCGCCTCCTCCGGGATCGGTGCCGCCACCGCACGCCTGCTCGCACGCGAGTACGACGTCGTCGTCGCGGCCCGTCGCGGCGACCGGATCCAGGCGCTCGCCGACGAGATCGGCGGCCGCGCGGTGGCGTGCGACATCACCGACGCGGCCCAGGTCGCCGCACTGGCCGAGACGATCGGCGACCGGCTCGACCTGCTGGTCAACAACGCCGGCGGCGCGTTCGGCCAGGAGCCCGTGGCCGAGGCGGACATCGAGGCGTGGAGCGCGATGTACGAAACCAACGTCATCGGCACGGTGCGCGTGACGAAGGCCCTGCTGCCTGCCCTGCGCGCGGCCGAGGGCACGATCGTGTTCGTCACCAGCGTGGCGGCCGATGGCCCGTACGAGGGCGGCGCCGGCTACTGCGGCGCGAAGGCGGCCGAGCGCATGATCGCGGGCACGATGCGACTGGAGCTCGTCGGCGAGCCCGTACGGATCTGCGAGGTCGTCCCCGGCATGGTCTACACCGAGGAGTTCTCGCTGACTCGCTACGCCGGCGATGCCGCGCGGGCCGCGAAGGTGTACGAGGGCGTGCCCGGCCCGCTCGTCGCCGAGGACATCGCCGAGACGATCTCCTGGATCGCCTCGCGGCCGCACCACGTCAACATCGACCGCATCGTCGTACGCCCGCTCGCCCAGGCTGCGCAGCACAAGGTGCACCGGGTCAGCTGAGCCCGACCCGGCCGGTCGGTACATTCGGGTCAATGAGCGGGCCGGGCGGGACCTCCAGGCGGGTGGTGGGGATTCTGCTCGCCGTCGTGGCCGCCATCGGCGCCGTCAGCACCGGGGTGACCTGGCTCGCGCCGTACGACCGCGGGGCGCGAGTGGCCGCGCAGGTTCGTCACCTGTCCGGGGTGGACGCGGATGCGGCGGTCGCGATGCAGCAGGCGTTCCCCGAAGGTGAGCTCTTCACGTACCTGCTGGCCGGTCTCGCGGCCGGCGAACAGGCACGCTCCGCGACCGACGACGCGACCCGTCGCGCGTACCTCGACATCGTCCAACGCCGCCTCGACGCGGTGCTCGCCGATCATGTCCGGGACCGTTTCGGCACGATCCCGGACTTGCCAGGCGGCATCTTCTACCGTGGCTGGACGCTCCTGCTGGAGTCGTACCTCGCGACCGTCGACGACGGCTCCGGGCGCCGTGACCGCTACCGCTCGCTCGCGAACAGGGACGCTCAGGCCATCGTCTCGGCCGTCGCCGACTCACCCCACGGCTTCGTCGCGTCCTATCCCGGCCAGTACTGGCCCTGCGACACGGTGGTCGCCCTCGCTGCGGTCGTACGGCTGCGGGGCGACGCGTCCGGGCTCTTCGCGTGGGACCCCGCCATCTGGGCCGCCCGGGTCGCGCCACTCCGCGACCCGGCGACCGGCCTGCTCCCCCACCAGGTCGACGCGGAGGGCAATCTCGTGTCCGGCAGCCGAGGCTCCTCGCAGAGCATCATCCAGGCGTTCTGGCCAGACCTCACCGACTCCCGCGACGACTGGGCACGGTTCGTCGACCTGTTCGTGACACGCGAGGCCGGACTCCTCGGCGTCCGGGAGCACCCGCGGGGTTCAACGGGAGCCGGGGACGTCGACTCCGGCCCGCTCGTGCTCGGCGTCTCCGTCAGCGCCTCGGCCGTCGGGCTCGCCGCAGCGCGTGCCAACGGGGATCTGGCCCTCGCCGAGGCTCTCGACCGTGAGGCCGAGATGCTCGGCGTGCCCTGGGAGTGGAACGGCTCGAGGTCGTACGCGTTCGGCCTGCTGCCTGTCGGCGACGCGTTCCTCGCGTGGGCACGGTCCGTGCCACAAGGGAGTTCGGTGGCCTCCACCGCGCCCCGCCCCCTGTGGCCCCTCTGGTTGATCCCGTGGCTGCTGCTCGGCGCGGTCGCGTCGATCGTCCTGCGACGCGGGTCGACGGCGCGTCCCGGGTCACGACCCTGACAGACTGGACCCGTGCGTTTCGTCGTCATCCGTCATGGTCAGTCCACCAACAACCTGCTCTGGGAGCAGACCGGCAGCGAGGCGGGACGTCATCCTGACACGCCGCTGACCGAGACCGGCCTCATGCAAGCGCGGCTGCTGGGCGAGGCGATCACGGCGGGTGTGCTTCCGTGGACCATCGATGCCCTCTACTGCAGCCTGATGATGCGTGCCGTGCAGACGGCGGCCCCCGTCGCGGCCGCGCTCGACCTGCCGCTCATCGGCCACGAGGACATGTACGAGGTCGGTGGCGCCTTCCACATCGACGAGGCATCGGGAATCAAGAACCCGCATCCCGGCTCGTCGCGCAGCGAGCTGCTCGCGGTTAGCGACCGACTCGTTCTGCCCGACTCCGCGACCGAGGCCGGGTGGTACTCACGCCCCTTCGAGGACGCGTCCGACGCTCCGGCTCGGGCGCGCGCGCTGATCGCTGAGCTGCGCGCCCGTCACGACGACGACGCCACGGTCGCGTTCGTCAGCCACGGCTTCCTGTCGCAGTTCCTGTTCCGCGAGCTGCTCGGTATCACCGACATGCCGGGCTGGGTGGAGATCCACAACACGAGCCTGACGGTGTACGAGGACGCGCCCGAGTTCGCGAACACGCGTGCTGTACGGACGGACTGGACCCCGCATCTGCCGGAGGCGCTCGTCACGACCTGACGGTGCGGGAGCGGATGCGGCGCAGCGGTACGTACGCGCCGATCCCTGCGCCCAGGAGGAGAGCCCCCGCGAGCCCGATCCACAGTCTCGTGGTGAGGCTGACGCGCGGCGATGCCGGAGGCGGCGGCGGACTCGACGTGGCCGACGTCGAGGCCTTCGTCGTGGCGGTGATCGAGCCCGGCGTTCCGTACACCGGCATTCCGGTCTCCGCCCCTGTGGTCTGCACGACCAGCTGGTACGGCACAGCGATCCCGGCCGGTTCGCCGTCCACGATGAGTCCCACGACGACGGTGTAGTCACCGGCCTGCATCTGGTCGTCCTGCCCGCGGTAGACGACCGGGTCCGTGTCGACGTACGTATCGCCGCCCGAAGTCAGACTCGAGGTGTAGTTGTACGCGCTCGTCGCGCCGAGCGGGCTGATGATGCGGATCGTCAGCGCCTTGTCGCGCTGGTCCAGCTCGGTCTTCACCGACGGTTTCGGCTCCAGCACGATCGCTTTCGCCCCGAGGTTCTGGCCCCAGGTCGCGTTGACCCGGAACGTCTGCAGCTCGCCGGGGGCGATCGTGCCCGCGTAGGTCGATCCTGCTCCGGACAGCCGCGCACCGGTCGCCAGCGTCGACCCGGGTTTGGTCGAGACGGGGTTGCCGGCAGCGAGGGTCGACGCATTCCGCGGAATGTCGAGGGTCGTGGGCAGGAGGGCCTGGTCAGCCACGGGCTCGTGCTCGGTGACCCGGATGGTCACGGGGATGTCCGTGGATGCCGTGCGCTTGCCGCTCGACTGCCGTTCGATCTTCACCAGCAGACGCTTCGCCGCTGCGCACTCCGGGTACGAGGTGTGGCCCACCCCCACGACCGCGAGGGTCGCCACGACGCTCTCGAACGTGGAGACGGTGCTGGCCGACGAGGTCTCACAGGCCTTGCCGCTCTGGGTGATCTCGATCTTCACCCCGTCGTCGACGCCGTGCGCTGGCAGGATCGACGCGGCCACCCCGATGTCGGAGGAATCGATGGTGCGCTGTACGGCGTAGTAGCGCACCGCCCCGTCCGAGCCGATCGGTCCAAGCTTGTCGATGTAGTCGCCCGTGGCCAGCTCGGCCGCCGTCGTGCCGTCTCCGCCGCCGCTCACCGATACGGGCGTGACGTCTGCTGGTCGGACGGACTGCTGGGCGAACTGCTCCATCGCGTCGGCGACGTCGAGCATCGAGGCGGCGCGGAGGTACGAACCCAGGCCCTTCTCCGCCACGCACTTCAGCGTCTTCTCCGCATCACCGTCGGCACCGACGCCGACCACGTCGATGGTGAGGTGCGGGTTGGCGGCGACGAGCTGCGCCGCGGTGTCGCAGGGGTCGGGCGTGCAGGTGTTCGAGCCGTCGCTCACCAGGACGATCGTCGCCGTCGGCTGGGCCTTGAGGTCGTCAGCGCCCTGCTGGAGCGCGTACCCCATCGCCGCGGCGCCCGAGGTGAAGTAGTCGGTGAGGCCCGCGAGCAGCCGCGCCCGGTTGTTGGTGCCCAGGTCGACGGTCCGCTTGCTGTCCTGACAGGCGTCGCCGTCGGCCGTGGTCTTGGTCGTGCCGTACGTCCGCAGCGCGACCTGCCCGTCGGCCGGGAGGCCGTCCACGAACGTCGTGATCCCCCGCCGCGCCGTCGCCGCCTTGCTGATCTGACCCAGGTTGTCGCGCATGGAGGTCGAGCCGGACAAGACGACCAGCATCACCCCGCTCGGGGTGGCCGCGGACGCCGGCGCCGCGAGCAGCGGGGGCGCGACCAGCCCCAGCGCGAGCGCGCACGCGAGGGTCCGTATCCGGTTGCCCACCGCGCCCATACCCGCTCCACTCGCCGATCCGCCGGTCCCCATCATGGCCCACATCCGGTTCGCTCCCCGCACTCGTACGGACTCGCCCTCTCATCTCGGGGTGCGGGGCCCACTGCGGTGAACCCAGCTCCGGGTGCGTACCTGCTCCTGTCGAGCGTCACGAACCGCCACGACAGGCCACTAGGCTGACGCGCGATGGGTGAGGTCTTCGCTGGGCGCTATGAGCTGGTCGACCCGCTAGCGGCGGGTGGATACGGCACGGTGTGGCGCGCGTGGGACCGCCGCGAGCAGACGTACCGGGTCGCCAAGGTCCTCAAGCAGTCCGACAGCGAGTCATTGCTCCGGTTCGTGCGCGAGGCGGGCCGCCGCATCACCAACCCGCACGTCGTCATGCCGATCGGCTGGGCCGGCGAGGACGACCGCGTGCTGATCACCATGCCGCTGGTGCGCGGCGGGTCGCTGTCGGCCCTGATCCGCGAGTACGGGCGGTTGCCGCTCGACTATGCCCTCGAGGTCACCGACCAGATCCTCGACGCGCTCGCCGCGGTCCACGCCGGCGGGCTCGTCCACCGCGACGTGAAACCGGCCAACCTGCTGTTCGAGCCGACCAGCGACGGCGTCCCCGACGTCCGGCTGGCCGACTTCGGCATCGCCACACCGCTCGACGAGCCCCGGCTCACCCAGGTGCACGGCGTCATCGGCACGCCTGGCTACCTCTCCCCCGAGGCGGTCGCCGGCTGGGATCCGGATCCGAGACAGGATCTGTACGCGGTGGGCGCCGTGCTCGTCGAGATGCTCACCGGCGCCAAGCCGAGCCGTACCGAGCCGGTGACCGTGCCGCCGGGGTTGCCGTGGGAGGTCGCTGCGTTCATCGGGTCGCTCGTCGCGCCGATCGGCCAGCGGCTGCCGTCCGCGCAGGCAGCCCGGCAGGCGCTCGCGGGCATCGTCACGCCGGCGACACCGCCCGGGGTGATCGAGGTCGTCGACCAGACTCCTCCTCTGCCCGAGGGCTGGGGTCCGCACGGGCCCGACCAGCCGCCGACGCGCGCCCGCCGGACCCGCACCCTGGAAGTCGACCCCACTCACGCGGTGATGCCCGGCCAGTTTCCGTACACCCCGACGCCCGGCACGCCACCGCCCTCTGTGCCCGGTCCGGCTCAGCCCGTGTTCGCGGCCCAGCCCAGCCTGTACGTGCAGAGCCCGACCACCGGCCATCCGTCCTGGCCGCAGCCCACTCCGGCGCCGTACCCCGCGCAGCACTGGCCCACCCAGGTCGCCCCTGTGTTGCCGCAGCAGCCGGCCCCCGTGCCAACTCGGACCCGGTTCGTCCCCGTGCTCATGCGGGCCAGTCTCGGCATCGCGACCCTCGGACTCGTGCTGCTCGTCGCGGCTTTCCTGATCTGACGGCGGCCGGCGGTTCTCGGAACATGCGACGGCCCGCGTCGGGAACCCCGACGCGGGCCGTACGCGTGTTCGGTCAGGTCACTCGAACTCGACGAGCCCCTGGCCGCCCTGGACCGAGTCGCCCTGGGAGACGAGAAGGGCCTTGACCTTCGCGTCGGCCGGAGCGGTGATCTCGGTCTCCATCTTCATGGCCTCGAGCACGACCAGCACCTGGCCGGCCGTGATCTCGTCGCCCTCGGCGACGAGGATCTTCGACACCGAACCGGACAGCGGCGCGGTCACGCCGTTGACGGCGCCACCGGGCACCGAGGCCGTCTGCGGGGTCGAGATGGCGCCACCGGCACCGGAGCCGATGACGATCGTGCCGAGCTGCGGCTTCTCGGTCTCGTCGACCTCCACCTCGATGTCGTACTGGACACCGTTCACGGTCACCTTGAGTCTCATGTCTGTCCTTATCGCAGGTGGATGGGTGCGTGGTTCTGCTGGCTGCGTCGAGCCGCGATCTGCCAGGCGCTGCCGCGGTTGAAGGCTGCCTGGCGCTTGCGGGCGCGGTGGCCGAGGTACGCCGCCACGGCCGCGGCGATCGCGACCATCACGTCCTCGGACACCTCGTCGTTGGTCAGCATGCGGATGCTCTTGATCTCGGTCTCCAGCGAGTCGACCCGCTCGGTGAGGCTCTTGACGAGCTCCAGGAGCTCGGCGTTCGTGTCGGCCATGATCACACCGGCCCGAGGCCGTGCTTCTTGGCCGGCCGCAGCTCGCGCTTGTTGACGAGCAGCTCGAGCGCCATCGCGACCTTCCGACGGGTGTCGGCCGGGTTGATGATGTCGTCGACCAGACCACGCGACGCCGCGACGAACGGCGTCGAGAAGGTCTCGCGGTACTCCTCGACCATCTCGGCGCGACGCGCCACCGGGTCCTCGGCCGCATCGATCTCGCGCTTGAACACGACCGACGCCGCGCCCTCGGCACCCATGACGGCGATCTCCGCGGTCGGCCAGGCGAACACCTGGTCGGCGCCGAGGTCCTTGCAGGCCATGGCGATGTACGCGCCGCCGTACGCCTTGCGGAGCACCACGGTCACCTTCGGGACGGTCGCCGCCGCATAGGCGTACAGCATCTTCGCGCCGTGGCGGATGATGCCGCCGTGCTCCTGGGCGACACCCGGCAGGAAGCCGGGCACGTCGACGAGCGTGACGATCGGGATGTTGAACGCGTTGCAGAAGCGGATGAACTTCGAGCCCTTGTCGGACGCGTTGATGTCCAGCACGCCGGCCATGACGTTCGGCTGGCTCGCGACGATGCCCACCGAGCGGCCGTTGATACGGGCGAAGCCCACGACGATGTTCATCGCGTAGCCGGCCTGCACCTCGAGGAAGTCGGAGTGATCGACGAGCCGGCCGATGACCGTACGGACGTCGTACCCCTTCGTGCCTTCCGGCGGAACCAGGTCCTTCATCGTCTCGTCGGGCTCGACGTACGGATCGGGATCCATGATCGGGGCGTCTTCGGTGTTGTTGCTGGGCAGGAAGCTGAGGAGCTTCTTGGCGATCATGATCGCCTGCTCGTCGTCGTCGGCCACGAAGTGGTTGACGCCGGAGACGGCCATGTGGGCGTCGGCACCGCCGAGCGCGTCCTGGCTGACCTTCTCACCGGTGACCTGCTCGATGACGCTCGGGCCCGTGATGAACATGTGGGCCTTGCGGGTCTGGATGACGAAGTCGGTGAGCGCGGGCGAGTACGCCGCGCCGCCCGCGCACGGGCCACAGATGATCGACACCTGGGGCACGGCACCGGAGAGCTTGACGTTGGCGTAGAACACCTGGCCGTAGCCGGACAACGAGTCGATGCCCTCCTGGACACGCGCGCCGCCCGAGTCGTTGATGAAGACGAACGGGGTGCCGCACTTGAGCGCGGACTCCATCATCTCGACGACCTTCTTGGAGTGGGTCTCGCCCGCCGAGCCGCCCATGACCGTGAAGTCCTGGCTGGCGACGTGGACCGGACGGCCGAGGACCGCGCCGGTGCCGGTGACGACACCGTCGGCCGGCATGTCGGCCTTGTCCATCCCGAAGGTGACCGTGCGGTTCTTGCGGAACAGCCCGATCTCCTGGAACGTCCCGTCGTCGAGCAGCGCGTCGAGGCGCTCGCGCGCGGTCAGCTTGCCCTTGTCCCGCTGCTTCTGCAGCTTGTCCTCGCCACCGCCCGCGCGGTTGCGGAGCCGGGCCTGATGCATCTCCTCGATGCGGTCGTCCATGGTGACGACCTTCGCCTTCTTGGCCATGCTCATGCCCTTTCGACGGTGACGCGGTGCTCGCGGCCACCCAGTGAGACCTTGTACGAGATGGGGCCGGTGACCGGCTTCGGGCCCTTGGTGTTCTTGGCCTCGGACTCCTTGGCGATCTGCTCCGGCGTCTTGCCGACGTTGACCGGGCCGTTGTCGCGGGACTTGAAGAACCCGGGCGCCACGGTCGGGAACATCGCGTACGTGAGGACGTCCTCGTCGCTGCCGTCAGCGCCCTCGAGCTTGCCAGCCTCGGCCACCAGCGTGTCCCACTCGGGCTTGAGCAGGTCGGCCGGACGGACCGTGATCGGGTCCTTCTTGGCCTGCTGGCGAGCGATCTCGACGACCTCGGGGTTCCGCTCGCCGATGCACTCGCCGTAGTAGCCGAGCATGAGGTCGGCGAACTCACCGGTCATGACCTTGTACTTGCCCATGAGGACGTTGAACACGGCCTGCGTGCCGACGATCTGGCTCGACGGCGTGACCAGCGGCGGGTGTCCGGCGTCGGCCTTGACCAGGGGAACCTCGGCCATGACCTCGCGGATCCGGTCGCCGGCGCCCTGCTGCTTGAGCTGCGACTCCATGTTGCTCAACATGCCGCCGGGGATCTGGCTGGAGAAGATGTCGGTGTCGACCAGGGTGGCCGACTCGAACGCCGCGTACTTCGGACGTACGGCCGCGAAGTGGTCGCGGATCTTCTCGAGGCGGGCCATGTCGAGGTTGGTCGTGTACTCGGTGCCCTCGAGCATCGCCACGAGCGACTCGGTCGGGTTGTGGCCCGGGCCGAGCGACATCGACGAGATCGCGGTGTCGACGACGTCAGCGCCGGCCTCGATGGCCTTCATGAGGCTGACCATCGTGACACCCGTGGTGGCGTGGCAGTGGACGTTGATCTGGACGTCGCCGTACGTGTCCTTGATGCCCTTGACGATGTCGTACGCCGGCTGCGGCTGGAGCAGCGCGGCCATGTCCTTGAGGGCGATGGACTCGGCGCCCATGTCGAGGAGCTGGCCGGCGAGCTTGATGTAGCCCTCGGTCGTGTGGAGGGGGCTGATCGTGTAGCAGATCGTGCCCTGGGCGTGCTTGCCCGTGCGCTTCACGGCGGCCATCGCCTGAGCCATGTTGCGCGGGTCGTTGAGGGCGTCGAACACCCGGAAGACGTCCATGCCGTTCTCGGCGGACTTCTCCACGAACTTGTCGACGACCATGTCCTCGTAGTGGCGGTAGCCCAGGAGGTTCTGGCCCCGCAGCAGCATCTGCAGCTTGGAGTTGGGCAGGAGCTTGCGGAAAGTCCGCAGCCGCTCCCAGGGATCCTCGTTGAGATAGCGGATGCAGGCGTCGTACGTTGCTCCGCCCCAGCACTCCACGCTCCAGTAGCCGGCCTGGTCGATATCCTCGCAGGCGCCGACCATGTCCTCCATCGCCATACGGATGGCGATCAGGCTCTGATGGGCGTCGCGGAGTGCGACTTCTGTCACACCGATCGTTCGCGTCATGTGGTCCATCCCACCAGGTTCGGGATTGTCGGCACATACCCCAGGGGGGTTACCGACATCGAATGGACCAGGTCTTTCGACGTCGAGAATCTGCACGTACAGACGGATTTTCAAGCGGGCAGGGCATTTCGCAGGGCTCTGTATCGGCCCAGCAACATCTCGGGCGAAAGTCGACGGGAAGCACCTGTCCGAGGCGGACGGAGACTGGTCGAGTCCCGGCTACGTTGGGCGCGTGAGCGCGTTCGCGGTGGTGGGTTCGGGGTTCAGATCGCGGATCTTCGTCGAGGTGGCCCGAGGGCTGCCCGACGTGGAGTGCGTCGGCATGGTGACCTCTCGACCGCGAGAGCTGCCCGCCCCCGCGTACGGGTCGCTCGAGGCGCTTCTCGCCGACCGACCCGTCGACTTCGTCGTGACCTCCACGTCCGTGGCGGCGACGCCGTCGGTGATCGCGGAATGCGTGGCCCGGGGCCTGCCGGTGCTCGCGGAGACACCACCGGCCGGATCGACCGAGGAGCTGGCGGCGCTCTGGCGCGCGGTGGGCGGCGCCGGGCTCGTCCAGGTGGCCGAGCAGTACCACCTCATGCCGTTGCACGCCGCGCGGTTGGCGGCTGTCCGAGGAGGACTCGTCGGACGAGTCAGCCAGGTGCACGTCTCGAGCACGCAGCTCTACCACGCGGTGTCGCTGATGCGGGCCTTCCTCGGGGTCGGCCAGGAGCCCGCGATCGTACGGGCGAGCCGCTTCGTGGCGCCACTGGTGAGCCCTCTCGACCGCGGTGGCTGGAACGGCGATCTGGAGCCCCACGACGCGACCACCACCCTCGCCACGCTCGACTTCGGCGACGGTCGGAGCGCGCTGTACGACTTCACCGACAACCAGACCCGCAACCTGCTGCGGCATCGGCGGCTGCTGGTTCGCGGAAGCCACGGCGAGATCT
>JAPUEI010000024.1:0-7350 GCA_027492675.1 Propionibacteriaceae bacterium
CGTTGCGCTCCAGCGACTGGGCCTCGTCGACGATCACGAACGCGTCGTGCAGCGACCGGCCACGGATGTGCGTGAGCGGCAGCACCTCGAGCAGGTCACGCGCCAGCACCTCGTCGATGACGTTCTTGCCGGCCACGCTCGACAGGGTGTCGAAGACGGCCTGCGCCCAGGGGCCCATCTTGTCCGACTCGGAGCCGGGCAGGAACCCGAGCTCCTGGCCGCCGACCGCGTACAGGGGTCGGAAGACGATGACCTTCGAGTACAGACCACGCTCGAGTACGGCGTCGAGGCCGGCGCACAGGGCCAGCGCCGACTTGCCCGTACCGGCCCGGCCGCCCATGGACACGATGCCCACTTCCTGGTCCAGCAGCAGGTCGAGCGCGACGCGCTGTTCGGCGGACCGGCCATGGATGCCGAACGCGTCCCGATCAGAGCGGATGCGGTGCACCAGACCGTCCGGGTGCAGGCGGCCCAGCGCCGACGAGCCGCCGCCGTGGAGGACCAACCCCGTGTGGACGGGCAGGTCGTCGGCCTCGGGCACCCGTACGGCCTCCCCTTCGTACAGACGGTCCAGCGCCTCGGCCGCCACCTCGAGGTCGGCCATGCCGGTCCAGCCGGCCGTCACGGCGAGCTCGGCGCGGTACTCCTCGGCGTCGAGACCTACCGCCGACGCCTTCACGCGCATCGGGAGGTCCTTGCTGACGAGCACGACGGACGCGCCCTCGGCCCGGTAGTTCAAGGCCACCGCGAGGATCCGCGAGTCGTTGTCGCCCAGCCGGAATCCCGGCGGCAGCACTGTGGGATCGGTGTGGTTGAGCTCCACCTTGACCGTGCCACCGTCGGTGTTGACCGGGATCGGCGAGTCCAGCCGGCCGTTCATCACGCGGAGGTCGTCGAGCAGCCGCAGCGCCGCGCGGGCGAAGTAGCCGAGCTCCGGATGATGCCGTTTGGCTTCGAGCTCGGTGATCACGACGACCGGGAGCACCACGGCATGCTCGGCGAAACGCAGAATCGCGTTCGGGTCGCTGAGCAGCACAGAGGTGTCCACGACGTACGTGCGGGTCTGCACGGACGCGTCGGTCGAGGTCTGGAGCGCGGTGGCGATGTCGGTCACGGTCGTCCTCTCGGCGGGCCGGACTCAGCGCCTCGGCCCGACTAGGTCATGGGCCGAAGGCGGTGGGGCTGGTGACCAGCCCCGAATGCGCAGGAACACACATCGGATGCCTCCGTAGCAGGCGGCTTCCCCTCCGCCTGTACTCAGCACGGTACGACCGCCGTCGCCGACGGGTCGGTAGCGCCACGCCGATGTCACACAGCCTTCACACGGCCGCGCGAGCCGGATGGAACGGCCTGGTTAGGGTGGAGACGTGCCGATCCTTCCGCCGCACCTGCGCCCGTCCACCACGCCCGCCACCGACCCTGCTGCAGTCGTCCAGGGGACGAACTACCGCATCAGCGTGCTCACGCCCCGGCTCGTACGGCTCGAGTGGTCGCCCACCGGCGAGTTCACCGACGCGGCCACGCAGGTCGTGTGGAACCGTACCTTCCCGGCCGCCGACTTCACGGTGCGCCGCGACGGGGACGCCGTGCAGATCCGTACGCCGCACCTGGTCCTCGACTACGACGGCGGCGAGTTCCGCCCGTTCGGGCTCACGGTGCACGCCCTGGGCGTGACGAACTACCACTCGATGTGGCGCTACGGAGAGCCGTCGAAGGCCGAGGTGTACGGGTTGCCGACGAACTTCGGCGGCACCGCACGCACCCTCGACGAGGCCGATGGCGCGATCCCGCTGGAGCCCGGCCTCGCCTCGTACATCGGCATCACCGAACTCGACGACAGCGCCTCGCTGACCATCGACGACGACGGGTGGTTCGCGCCGCGTCCCGAGGGCACGATCGACGTGTACGTGTTCGCGCACGGGCACGACTTCGCCGGCGCCGTCCAGGACTTCTACGCGCTCACCGGCCCGCAGCCCCTGCTCCCCCGCTACGCGCTGGGGAACTGGTGGAGCCGCTACCACCCGTACAGCGATGCCGAGTACCGCGAGGTCATCACCCGCTTCGAGCAGGCCGACCTGCCGTTCAGCGTCGGCGTCATCGACATGGACTGGCACCTCGTCGACATCGACCCGGCCATCGGCAGCGGGTGGACCGGGTTCACCTGGAACCGCGAGCTGTTCCCCGATCCCCCGGCGTTCCTCTCATGGCTCCACGAGCAGGGTCTCGCGATCTCGCTCAACCTCCACCCCGCCGACGGAATCCTGCGGCACGAGGAGGCGTACGAGCGGGTGGCGAAGGCCGTCGGCATCGACCCGGCGTCGGGCGACCCCGTGCGCTTCGACCTCACCGATCCGGCCTTCCGCGACGCGTACTTCGACCTCGTGCTGCACCCGCTCGAGGACGAGGGCGTCGACTTCTGGTGGCTCGACTGGCAGCAGGGCCGCTGGTCGCGGGTCCCCGGGCTGGACCCCCTGTGGCTGCTCAACCACCTGCACTACCTCGACTCGGCGCGGACCGGACGACGGCCGCTCACCTTCTCGCGCTACGCCGGGCCAGGCTCGCACCGCTACCCGGTCGGGTTCTCCGGCGACTCGGTGATCAGCTGGGAGTCGCTGGCGTTCCAGCCGTACTTCACGGCCACGGCGAGCAACATCGGCTACGGCTGGTGGAGCCACGACATCGGCGGCCACATGTACGGGGCGAAGGACGACGAGCTGGAGACCCGCTGGGTGCAGCTCGGCTGCTACTCGCCGGTCAACCGCCTGCACTCGACGCTCAACCCGTTCAACAGCAAGGAGCCGTGGCGGTTCGGCCCGGTCGCCGAGAGGGTGCAGAGCGAGGCGCTGCGGCTGCGGCACCGGCTCGTGCCCTACCTCTACACGATGAACGAGCGCGCTCACAGCCAGGGCAGGCCGCTGGTCGAGCCGCTGTACTGGCGGGAGGCGTCCTTCGAGGCCGTGCGCGCGAGGACGTCGTACGCGTTCGGCTCCGAGCTGCTCGTCGCGCCCATCACCAGCCCTGTCGTGCGCGGTACCGGGCTGGCGTCGGTCCAGACGCGGCTGCCCGAGGGGACGTGGGTCGACACGTACAGCGGGGTCGTGTACGACGGCGGCCGTACGGTGACGCTGCACCGCGCGCTGGACGCGTACCCGGTGCTCGCACAGGCAGGCGGCATCGTGCCGTTGACGGCGCCCGACGCCCTGCGCGTCGAGAACCCCGCGGCGCTCGAGGTGCGCGTGTACGCGGGCGCCGACGGCTCGTTCACGCTGTACGAGGACGACGACGCGGCCGACCCGCGCGCCGTCCGTACCCCCATCGTGTTCGACTGGGCCGCCGGCACCGTGACCATCGGACCGGCCACCGGCGAGCTCGACGTCATCCCGACCGCGCGCGAATGGACCGTGACGCTCGTAGGCGCGCAGCAGGTGACGGTCGCCGGGCGGGAGTCGACGTGGGACGCCGCCACCGGGTCGCTGTCCACCAGCCTCGGCAGCGTGCCCGTCACCGAGGCGGTCACCGTCACGTTCTCCGGTCCGCTGGCGCTGAGCGACAACGACGTGGCGCGGAGGGTGTACGAGCTGGTCGACCGCGCCGAGGTGCCGTTCGCGTCCAAGGACGCTGTGGTGCGCGTCGTCCAGCCCGGCCGCGCTCCGGCAGCGATGGCACGCGAGCTCGTCGAGCTGGGCCTCGACCCGGTGCTGGAGGCGGCCGTTCTGGAGCTCGTGCTCGCGCGCGTACCGGCGTGAAGCTCTCCCGCCTCGAGCGCTGGCTGCTCGCCGCCCTCGCGCTCCAGGTGGCGGGCGGCCTGTTCTGGCTGACCACGTACAGGGGCCTGTTCGACCCCCGCGGCATGCCGATCGGCAACGACTTCTCCGCCTTCTGGTTCGGGGCGCGGTTCGCGCTGCAGCACCCGGCGGTCGACGCGTACGACCTCGTGCAGATGGGACAGTTCCAGCACGCCGCGTGGCCGGAGCTCGTCGGGATGTACGCGTGGGTGTACCCGCCGGCGTTCCTCCTGCTGGTGCTCGGGTTCGGGCTGCTGCCGTACCTGCCGGCGTTCCTCGTGTGGACCGCCACGACGCTGGTCACGTGGCTGGCGGCGCTGTGGCAGAACGTGCGCGACCGTACGTCGTTGTGGCTTCTCGCCGCGTTCCCGGGTCTGTGGCTCGGTCTCGGGCAGGGCCAGAACCAGTTCCTCACCGCCGCTCTCGGCGCCCTCGGGCTGGGTCTGTTGCGCAAGCGCCCCGTGTGGGCCGGTGTCTGCATCGGTTTGCTGTGCATCAAGCCCCACCTCGCGCTGCTGTTCCCGGTCGCGTTGGTCGCCGCGCGGGCCTGGCGCACGATCGCGGCGGCCGCGGTCACGGCGATCACGGTGACGCTGGTGCCTGCGGCGGTCCTCGGCTGGAACACCCTGTTCGCCTGGCGCGACGCCATGGGGTGGGTCGCCACGGCGATCCAGACCAAGCAGCTCCCCGTGTGGATGTTCCCCGCCCCGTACCCGTGGTTGCTCTCACTCGGCCTCCCGGACGTCGCCGCCTGGGCGGTGCAGGGTGCCATCTCCGTGGCTGCCGCCGTGGTGGTGTACCGGCTGTGGAGGGGCGAGGGCCCAACCCCCCTCGCGTACTCCGCCCTGATCCTCGCGACGTTCCTGGCGACGCCGTACTACGCGATGTACGACCTCACGTGGCTCGCCCTACCGCTGTGCTGGCTGGTCGCGGAGGGGATCCGGACGGGCTTCCGTCGAGGCGAGCGACCGCTGCTCGTGCTGCTCTTCCTGCTCCCGTACGCGAGCGTGATCGCGCTGGTCGTCGACGTACAGCTCGCGCCCTTCGTGCTGGCCGGCCTGCTGTGGCACGTCTGGCAGCGCAGCGTCAGCGCCCGAAGCGCCGCTCCCGAGCTCCGTACGCCCGTAGCGCTCTGAGGAAGTCCACGCGCCGGAAGTCGGGCCACAGCGCCTCGCAGAAGTAGTACTCGGAGTGCGCCGACTGCCACAGCAGGAACCCCGACAGCCGCTGCTCGCCCGAGGTACGGATGATGAGGTCGGGATCGGGCTGGCCGGCGGTGTACAGGTGGTCGGCGATCTGGTCGATCTCGAGAGTCTCGGAGAGGTCGGCGAGCGAGGTCCCCTTCTCCGACTCGGCCGCGAGCAGCGAGCGGAAGGCGTCGCGCAGCTCGTGGCGACCGCCGTACGAGACCGCGATGTTCACGATCATGCCGTTCGTGTCCTCGGTGCGAGCGCACGCGGCGCGCAGCCGATCGGCCACGTCACACGGCAGCAGATCGAGCGCACCCACGGTCCGCACCTGCCAGCGCCCCGCGTCGGCGAGCTCGTCGACGAGGTTCGCGATCACGTCGAGCAGGGGGCCGAACTCGTCGTCGCCGGCCCGGCGCATGTTCTCGGTGGACAGGACCCAGAGGGTGACGTACGCGAGACCGACCTCGTCGCACCAGCCGACGAAGTCCTTGAGCTTCGCGGCTCCTGCCCGGTACCCCGCCACCAGCGCCTCGTCGGGGGCGTTCAGGCGCGCCCAGCGACGGTTGCCGTCCGCGAGGACGGCCACGTGCTTGGGGAGCCGAGTCTTGTCGAGCTCGGCGATCAGCCGCTGCTCGTACGTGCTGTAGAGGAGGCCGGAAGGGTGCAACCGGTCCAGCCAGTCGCGAAAGCCTTCCCGTGGAGCCACGAGGGACACGATAAGCCCGAACCGCCGTGATGGTCGCGGTGGGTTGGCCGCGTGTGATAAACCTACGGTACCGTAGGTTACGGCGACGAGGTCATGAGGAGGCGTGTCATGGAAGCCCAGGCACGAACGAAGGTCAGCGCGGCGGAGGCGGCGAACGAGGCTGTGGCCGCGGTCAAGCCCAAGTTGCGCGGCTGGCTCCACGCGAGCGCCGTACCGCTGTCCCTGATCGGTGGCGTACTGCTGATCGTCTTCTCCACGACCACGCTCGGGAGGGTGGGCGCGTCGGTGTACCTGGCGGCATCGCTGCTGCTGTTCGGCACCAGCGCGACGTACCACCGGTTCGGCTGGGGCAAGACCGGCGAGGCGATCCTGCGCCGCATGGACCACTCGAACATCTATCTGTTCATCGCCGCGACGTATACCCCACTCGCGCTGCTGCTGCTCACCGGCACGTCGCGGGTGCTGCTGCTGGTCTGCATCTGGGGCTCGGCGATCCTCGGCGTGCTCTTCAGGGTCCTGTGGCTCAAGGCCCCCCGCTGGCTCTACACCGCCCTGTACATCGCGATGGGCTGGGCCGCGGTCGCCTGGCTGCCGCAGTTGTGGGCCAGCGGCGGCGGTCTCGTCGTCGGCCTGATCGGCCTGGGTGGTCTGGTCTACACCGCCGGGGCGGTGGTGTACGCACTCAAGCGCCCCAACCCGTCACCCACCTGGTTCGGCTTCCACGAGATCTTCCACAGCTGTACGGTCATCGCCGCCGCCTGCCACTACGCCGCGATCGCGCTGATCACCTTCCGCTGAGCCCACACCGAGGTTCCCACGCCTCGGCAATGGGTTCTTGGAGCGGATTGCGTCACCGTGCGGTGAGTGTCGCTCCGCGCGAGAGCGCACTCCAGAAGCCCGCGAAGTCCTGCCATGGCGACATGTTCGCCGCCACCTCGACGACACTCCTCGCCAGCAGCCACTCACGGATCCGCTCAGGGTCGAGGTCGGTGAGGCCGGCGATGCGTGCGATCAGACCGATCGGGTCGGCGATCAGCCGCTCCGGACAGTTGATGAGGTGCTGCAGCACGTCGTAGTGAGGGTCGCCGACGTACGGCTTGGGGTCGATCATCGTCCACGGACGGTGGGTGTCGGACAGGACGTTGCCCGCGTGGAGGTCGGTCCACAACAGCACCGGTGACGGACCCGTACCCGCCAACTCCCGGAACTGCGCGAACCCGTCGCGAGCGATCATCGGGTCCACGCGCTGCGGATCGTCGGCCAGCAGCACCTCGGCCCGGGTCGTCCACTGTTCGGCCAGGTCGCTCAGGGGCCGGAACGGATGCCCGCCCGCGAGCGGCGTCGCCCAGACCCGACGCAAGAGATCCGCGATGACCGTGTCCCGCTCGGGTTCGGGCCGCCCGCGCAGCTCGGCCCCTGGGCGACACCGATCGAGCAGCATCGCCACGGTGGCCTCGTCCACGTGCTCGTACGCATGGATGCCGACCGCGCCGTCGCCGGCCACGGCCAGCCCTTCGGCCTCGTGCATCGACTCCTCGTGCACCCAGGTGACCTTGAGTACGAGATCGCGACCGAGCGCATCGGTCGCCGGCGCCACCCAGGAGCAGTTGCCGCCCGGTTCGAACGGATCCCCGAGCAGCAAGCCCCACTGGGCGACGAGCGCGTCCAC
>JAPUEI010000024.1:7450-23901 GCA_027492675.1 Propionibacteriaceae bacterium
GGTACGGGCCGAGGTCGGCCTGCAGCGCCTCGTCGGCCGGCGCGGGGTAGATGCTCACGTGCTTCGCCCAGCCGGCGACGTGGACCACCCGTCGGCCGTCCATCGAGAAGGTCGGCATGTCGTACGAGAGGGCCTCGGTGGCCTCCGGCAGCTCCTCGCGCACGATCGCGCGGACGCGGTCGACGGCCTCTCTCGCGCGGGGAGACAGCCGGTCCAGGTACGCCGCCACGTCGGTCATCCCGCGATTGTCGGCAGTCGCGCCGGGTACGTCAATCGATCTCGGACGCCGTCTCCCGGGCCAGGTGTGCGGCCTCACGGGCCAGCCGGGCGCGCCGGGCCTTCGCGAGGCGGGCCAGTCCCTGCCGCAGCCCGACCAGGGCCACGAGGATCATCGCGAGGGTGATGAGCGCGCTGCGTCGGTGGTGGAAGCCGCCGTACATGCCGATGTACGCGTACGGGACGATCACGCCGGTCAGCACGGCGGCGAAGCCCAGCATGGTGCGGCCCAGTCTGTACGTGCCCAGCATCGCGCCGCGCACCAGGTCGCCGATGCCCCACACGTACGGGATGGTGGTGAGGATCTCGATGACCAGGAACACGCGCCAGTCGGTGTGAGCGACGGTGTCGATCCCCTTGGCGACCGCCAGGGTGCGCAGGGCCGTGTAGCCCATCATGAGGACGAAGCCGGTGACCTCAGGCCAGTACTTGCGGTAGCGATGCGCCAGACTGCGCACCGTGTCCCACGTGGACGAGGTCGCGGGCGGCTCGTGATGCTCGATGCTGTCGATCATCACCCTCCCTCCGCCAGACGTCGCGACGAGGATACCGGGGACGCGACACAGCAAACTGAAAGGTGAACGATCACTCTCCGGTGTCGGCGGGATCGACCTTCTCCGCGGCGCGCCGCTTGCTGCGCAGCTGGGCCTCCGTGGGGAACGTGTCGGCGATCCGCAAGTGGTGACGCATCGAGAAGAAGATGACGCCCAGAGCGACGAGCAGCAGCCCCGTCAGGAACAAGGGCAGCCAGCCTGCGTGCACCACGCTGGCGTCGACGTCGAGCAGTGTCATGGGCGCAATCCTAGATCGAGAACTCGGGTGCGGCATCCATGGCCGCGACGGCGATCCCGCTGAAGAGATCGTCCTCGGGAATCACCGTCGGCACGATGCTCAGCACGAGCTGGTAGTCCTCGGTCGGCCAGCCCTTCTTCTGGATCTCCATCGGCACGGCGAACCAGTGCCCGTCGGGGTCGATCTGGGTCGCGTGAGCACGCAGCGCATCGTCGCGGACCGAGAAGTACTCCGAGCACGGCACGAAGGTCGTCAGGCGGTACGCCTTGTGGTCGTCCGGGAACTGCGTCAGCCGCTCCTCGTACACCGGAGGCAGACCGTGCTCGTGCATGAGCTGGTCGAGCCGCAGGTACCGGTTTCGGTGCCCGCTCATGTGGTAGTAGACCTTGCTCACCTGCCACGCCGGGCCCGCCTCGGGGAGCGTGGCCGGGTCGGCGGCCATGGTGACCGCCGCCATGGAGATCTTGTGGCACATGATGTGGTCAGGATGCGGGTAGCCGCCCATCTCGTCGTACGTCAGCAGCACCTGCGGCCGGAAGCGTCGGATGTGAGCCACCAGGCCCGCAGCGGCCTCGGTGACGTTCTGCACGGCGAAGCAGCCCTCGGGCAGCGGCGGCAGCGGGTCACCCTCGGGCAGGCCCGAGTCGACGTAGCCGAGCCAGACCTGCTCCACCCCGAGGATCTTCCGGGCTGCGTCCATCTCCTGGGCGCGGATCGCCGGCAGGTTCGCCCACACCTCGGGCCGGTCCATGTGGGGGTTGAGGACGTCGCCGCGCTCCCCTCCCGTACACGTCGCGACAAGCACCTGGACGCCTTCGGCAACGTACTTCGCCATCGTCGCCGCGCCCTTGCTGGACTCGTCGTCCGGGTGCGCGTGGACGGCCATCAGTCGGAGCGGTTCACCGGCCGCGTCGACGCGGCTGAGCATGGGCATGCCCGGTATTGAACCACCGCGTCCCGCGCTGCTCGCGGCGGACGGGCAGAATGGACGCCGTGTCCACCTATTCGCCGACCGCCGAGGACGAGGCGCGGATCGCCGCCCGCTACCCGCGTCGGCGCCGCTGGCCGCTGGCCGTCTCCGGAATCGTGCTCGGTGGCCTGCTGGGCACCTGGACGCTGTGGACGGCGATCGTCCACTCCAACCCGGCCGTATCGGCGCAACTCACGAGCTTCGAGATCGCCAGCGACTCGGAGGTGCGCTTCGTGCTGCACGTCGACCGGCCCGACCCGTCCGTACGAGGGGTCTGCACGGTCATCACCCAGTCCCCGAACTACCAGCAGGTGGGCGAGGTCGAGGTGGTGATCGAGCCAGGAACCGAGCGCCTGCAGGACATCTCGGCGACGGTACGGACGATCTCGCGCGCCACATCCGCCTCGCTCCAGGGCTGTCGCGCTGCGTCGTAGGACCTCCGTTGCTAGCCTGTGCCAATGAGCACGGACGAGATCTGGCTGACGCCTGATGCCCACGCGAAGCTGCGTGAGGAGTACGAGTACCTCATCGGCCCGGGTCGCGAGAAAGCCTCGGCGAAGATCGCGTTCGCGCGCGACGAGGGCGACCTCTCCGAGAACGCCGGCTACCACGCGGCCCGCGAGGAACAGGGTCAGCAAGAGCTCCGGATCCGTCAGTTGAAGCAGATCCTCGACGTGGCCAAGGTCGGTACGGCTCCGGTCGGCGCCGCGAACACCGTACGTCCCGGTATGAAGGTCACCATCGCCTTCGACGGCGACCTCGACGACACCGACACGTTCTTGTTGGGCTCGCGCGAGGTGCTCGGGCTGGACGACTCCGTGGACCTCGCGGTGTACTCGCCGCAGTCACCGCTGGGCAGCGCGATCATCGACGCAGAGATCGGCGCCGACGTCAGCTACGTCGCTCCCAACGGCAAGACGATCAACGTGACGGTCGTCTCGGCAGAGGGCTTCTGAGCCCGTCTCAGAGGTCGACGAGCAGTCGCTGAGCCTCCGCCGGGTCGAGGGCCCCCGCCGCCACCTCAGCGAGCACCTGCTCGCGCGTTAGCGTCGGCGTGGGCTCGGGATCCTCCGAGCCGTTCAGACCTAGGCGGTCGAGCACGTTCGTGAGCCGCAGGCGGGCCGTCGGGTACGACACGCCCAGGTGCTTCTCGAGCTCGCGGATGTTGCCCCGCGACGCGAGGAAGACCCGCAGCACGTCGAGGTCGGCGTCGGACAGGGCGCAGAAATCGCACGGCGCGAAGTGGCCACCGATCTCCGAGCCGCACTCCGTGCAGCCGAGCCGCGTCGTGACCAGCTGCTCGCCGCAGACCGGGCAGGCGGTCGGAGCCCGGTACGTGGTGCGAGGGGCGCTCATCGCAGATCCCCCTCGTCGGCCACAGTCCCCGGGAGCTTCACCGTGGCGTAGCCCATGACCACGCTGAGGTCGAGGCGGGCAGCCCCGGAGCCGAGGACGACCTCGTCGAGACCCTCCTCGTGCGCTCCGGTCCAGGCGATGCGACCCAGCTGGCTCTCGCCGCGGACCACGACGCTCGACCCTTCCTCAAGCTGCACCGTCACGCTGCCGGACTCGCAGCGCAGCCGAGAGCGACCGGACGTGATCGTGCCCTCCAGGGTCACCTGGCCGGCCTGAGCGAGCACGTCCGAGGCCTCCGCGACCCCCTTGAGCACCGCGGAACCGGCGGTGAGACGCACCTTCCCGAGGTACGGGACGGCGTCGGTCGTCAGCGTGCCGGCGGTCACCTCGACGTCGACCACGATCGACGGGTTGACCCGCAGCTCGAGCTCCTTGCCCAGGCCCAGCGACCGCAGGTCGTCGAGGCTGCGGGGCGGGCGCAGCAGGGAGAAGCCGTCCAGCGAGGGTCCGGCGTCGCCGTCGGAGTTCACCTCGAGCACCGAGCCGTTGCGCCGCAGGACGTGCGGGCCGTTGACCGCGACGGTGGCCACGCCGGAGTCGCCCACGATACGTACGCGACGACCCACCGCCCGTACGGAGATCCGATCGACGCCGTTCGTGCCCGGCGCGCGCCGCTTCTTGGGCGGCTCCGGCTCGGTCGCGAACGGGGGCCCGTCGTGCCACTCGGCCGAGGATTCCTGAGGCGTCGGGCGAGGTGGCTGCTCATACGGTTTGGGGTCGGGGTTGTTGCGGGCCGCGTCAATGAGGCGGCTGGCCTCGGCGGCGTCGATGCGGCCGGCGGCAAGGTCTTCGAGGATGCCTGAGATGTCGTCACTCATGACAACCACGGTACCCCGACTTTCGGATATAGCAAGGTCGCCTTTCGCTTTTCTCAATCAAGTGCCTTGTCGCGGTACCACTGCGGCGCGACTACGGTGAGCGGGTGCGCATGCCCCGACCCGTCCTGGTCCTCGCGGTGATCGCGTTCCTGGTCGCCCTGGGCTTCGGGATCGTGTCCCCCGTGCTGCCGGTGTTCGCGCGCACGTTCGGCGTCTCCACGCTCGCGGCGGGTGCCGTGGCCTCAAGCTTCGCCCTGGTCCGGGTCGCCTCCCTACCGATGGCTGCCCGGTTCGCACGACTGTTCGCCGAGCGCCGCGTCATCGTCGTCGGCGTGCTCATCGTGGCCGCCTCGAGCGCGGCGTGCGCGGCCGCGACCTCGTACTGGCAGTTCCTCATCGCCCGCGCGGTCGGCGGCATCGGCTCGGCGATGTTCACGATCGGGGCGACCACCTTGCTGTTCGCGGTGGCGCCCGCCGAGCGGCTGGGGCGGGCCTCGGGTCTGTTCAACGGCGGCTTCGTGCTCGGGGGCATGACCGGGCCAGTGCTGGGCGGGCTGCTCACGGGCGCGTCGCTGCGGGCTCCGTTCGTCGTGTACGCCGTGGGGCTGGCCGTTGCCGGGGTGGTCGGCTGGATGCTGCTGCCGGCGCGCGCCGAGGCGTCCGCGGCGAGCACGGACCAGGCCGAGGTCGTACCGCTCAAGGTCGCGGTGCGGGACCGGCGCTACGTCGCCGCGGTGACCGCCGCATTCGCTCAGGGTTGGCAGTCGAACGGCGTCCGGTCGCTGGTCGTACCCCTGCTCGTCGTCGAGGTGCTGGCCAAGCCGGCATCGTGGTCAGGGTTCGCGTTCGCCGGTGCCGCGGCCGCACAGGCGCTGACGCTGTACGGATCGGGCTGGGTCACCGACCGCGTCGGACGCCGGATCGCCCTGTTCATCGGGTCCGCCTCGACGGCGGTACTGGGGCTGGCGTTCATCCACCCCGGCTCGTACACCGTCCTGGTCATCGTGCTCTGCCTGTACGGGGTGGGCGCATCCTTCTCGTCGACGTCAGCGCAGGCGAGCATCGGTGACGCCATCGGGCGCAGGGGCGGCCCGGCGCTGGCCGGCTACCAGATGGCCGGCGACGTGGGGCAGATTGTCGGCCCGCTCGCCGCCGGCGCCCTGCTGGACGCCCGGCAGCCGGCCGTGGCCGTGGGAATCGGGGCCGTGTTCCTGGCGCTCTCCGCGGTCGGCGCGCTCGCGATGCCGCGTCAGCGCCCGGCGTCGTCCTGACCGAGTCGGCTCAGCGCGTCGACGGCCACGTCGACGTAGCCGCCGATGGGGATCTGTGGAAACAGCGCTGTCTCGGTGACCATGCCGATCACCAGCCCGACAAGCACCGACGCCACGGCCGTGGGGTCGTAGCCGTGCTCGTCACACCAGGACGCCACGTGGGCGGCCACCCCGGCGGGCAGCCCGTCGGCCCGGTTGGTCAAGAGGTCGCGCAACCGCTCGTCGGCGGCCGCGCCGGCCCATACCTGGAGCAGCAGCGGCGCCGTGTGTGCCTCGGCCACGACGCGCCTGGCCGCGAGCGCGAACAGCTCGGCCGGTGACACCGGCCCGGTCTCGGAGACCGCCGCCTCGATAGGCCCCGCGAGCGCGCGCTCCGCCACCGCCAGCACGATGTCCTGCTTGGCCTCGAAGTGGTGGTAGATCGCCCCCGCACTCGTACCGGACGCCGCGATGATGTCGGCGATCGACGTCGCACCGACGCCGCGCTCGCGGATCAGCTTCTCGGCGGCGTTGAGGATCGCCTCGCGGCTGGCTCCGTACGGTCTGGGCATGTCGCCCCACCCTACCCAGTGAGGACCACCTATGGCGTCGACGGGACAGCGCTTGACCTTCACGTGGCGAGAAGGTGCATGGTCGATCCTGGAGGTGGTCACGATGACCCAGAACGCACAGCCCACTCCGGGGACGAAGCTCCGCAACGCCTTCCAGGCGACGCAGGCTTCCGACCGGCTCAACATCGCAATGGCGGCAGGGATCCACCCCGATCCCGAGTTCATCGACGTGTTGGTCGAGCAGTGCGCAGGAGAACCCGACTTCTTCGTGCGCGACATGTTGAGCTGGGCCTTGATGAACCAGGAGCGCGAGGCGACGCTCGAGCGGGTCATCGCCGAGGTGCGATCCCCGGTCACCCAGGCCCGCAGCCAGGCGCTCCACACGCTGTCGAAGCTGATGGATCCGCGAGGCTGGTCCGCGATCAGCGTCGACGTGATGTACGACAGCGACGACACGGTGGCGACGACGGCGTGGCGAGCGGCGGCGAAGCTGGTCCCCGCCGACGAGGCCGGTCGACTCGCCACGATCCTGGCGACCCAGCTCGGACGCGGTGACCACGCAACGCAGCGCGCGCTGAGCCGGGTGTTGGTCGACCTCGCGGATGCGGCGCAGCCTGCGCTCGATGCGGCCAAGCAGAAGCCCGCGGAGGCGGTCCGCGCGCACGCCCTGGCCACCGAGCGACTGCGCGCGTTCCCCGACGAGGGCTTCGACGTGTCACTGCTGATCGCCCAGCGGGTGGCGGCCATCCAGGGGGCACCGCTCGTGGAGCACCTGGAGGCCTGACGACGGGCTGCCCTGGAGAACAGGGCTCCCGCACCCATCACGGCGAGCTCGACGCCGCGCTCGCGCCTCCACCGCGTCCATGCAGGACTCACGAGTGCGGCAGGATGGGCGCATGCCGGCGCCCCTGGAGGAGATCATCGCCCCCGATTGGGCTGCTGCCCTCGCGGACGTGGAACCGCAGATCCGCGCGATGGGCGAGTGGCTGAGGGCCGAGGTGGCCGAAGGCCGTCCGTACCTGCCCGCCGGGGCGAACATCCTCAGAGCGTTCACGCTGCCGCTGGCCGACGTACGGGTGCTGGTGGTCGGCCAGGACCCGTACCCGACCCCAGGACACCCGGTGGGCCTGTCGTTCTCCGTGGCTCCCGACGTCGCCCCGCTCCCGGCATCGCTGCGCAACATGTACAAGGAGCTGTCCGACGATCTGGGCATCGCTCCCCCACCGAACGGCGACCTCAGCGGGTGGTTCGCCCAAGGCGTGCTGCTGCTCAACAGGGTGCTCACCGTGAGGCCGGGACAGGCTGGTTCCCACCGCGGCAAGGGATGGGAGGCGGTCACGCAGCGCGCCATCGAGGCGCTGGCCGCCCGCGGCGGACCGCTGGTGGCCGTGCTCTGGGGGCGGGACGCCCGGAACCTCAAGCCCCTGCTCGACGGGATCGACGTGGTCGAGAGCGCCCATCCCTCGCCGCTGTCGGCGCACGCAGGGTTCTTCGGCTCGCGCCCGTACTCGAAGGTGAACGCATCCTTGGTCGCCCAGGGTGCGGCCCCGATCCGCTGGGCCTGAGCTGGACCCGACGTCCTGGGCGACGGGCACGCTCCGACGCCCTCCAACCGCGCTTGGCAAGGCAAAGCGGGCTCGGCAAGGCATCAGCGCATTGCCGAGCACTGCATCCCTTGCCAAGCGGCGGGGAGAGGTCTGGCACCCGTACCAGCGGACAGGCTGACCTACCGACGGAACTCTCGGTCGGCTCTCCGGACCACTTCGACGAACGCACAATTTGAACCTTCCAAACTTGCTAGTGTTCCTCGTGTCCAACACGTCGAGGAGGACGAGATGAACGCTCCGCTGCCCACCGCCGTCACGGTCCCTGACATCGAGGACCTGAGCGCGATCCCCACCGGGGACATGCCTGGCGACAAGGTGCAGATCGGCGACGGGCACGTGGCCAAGGCCACGACCGCGTTCCCCCGCCTCTGGGAGGTGCTGCGGCCGATCCTCGAGGCGAGCCCGTACCAGCGGGCGGTCATCGCCGTCCACGGCGGGTCGGGCGTCGGCAAGAGCGAGATCGGCTCGCTGCTGGCGCACTACCTGCGCAGCAACGGCATCGGGGCGTACGTCATGAGCGGCGACAACTACCCCCGCCGCATCCCCCGCGACAACGACGCCGAGCGCCTGCGCACGTTCCGTACGGCAGGTGTCCGGGGCCTCGTCGACGCCGGGGCGTACGACGACGGCGTACGGGCCACGCTCGCCGACCTCCAGGGCGCGGACAAGGACGCCGACCCCGCCGCGACGCTCGACCACCCCTGGCTGGCGGCGTACCAGCGGGCCGGCCGGAAGGCCCTCGACGCCTACCTCGGCACCCGCAACGAGATCGACTTCGACGAGGTCTCGGCCATCCTCGAGCGCTTCCACGCCGGTGCCACCTCCCTCAACCTCAAGCGCATGGGCCGTGAGCTGGGCGAGCTCTGGTACGAGTCCGTGGACGTCTCCGACGTACAGGTCCTGGTCGTCGAGTGGACCCACGGCAACTCCGACAACCTCACCGGCGTCGACATCCCACTGCTGCTCAACTCGACCCCCGAGGAGACGCTCGCCCACCGTCGCTCCCGGGCCCGCGACGGCGCCACCGACTCACCGTTCACGACGATGGTGCTCGCGCTCGAGCAGGCCAAGCTGGCCTCGCAGGCGCACAAGGCGAAGATCATCGTGGCCAAGTCGGGCGAGGTGATCGACTACGACGCGTACCTCGAGTCCATGGGCCGTCACCTGCCCGGCGCGGGCCCGATGCTCAATGTGTACCCCGACAGCGTCGGCGGCGCGGTCGGTGACCTTGTCGAGCTCGTCACCGACCCGGCGGCGTCCGGCGCGTTCTCGAGCGTGTATCTGCTGCCGAGCGTGTTCAACACCGACCTGGACCGTGGCTTCTCCGTGATCGACTACGGGCTCAACCGGCTGTACGCGACCCGCGCCGACCTGGACGCGCTGCGCGACGCCGGGATCTCGCTGAAGCTCGACTTCATCCTCAACCACGCCTCCGTACTCTCCCCGCAGTTCCAGGACCTGCTCGCGAAGGGCGACGAGTCGGCGTACAAGGACTTCTTCATCGACTGGAACGCGTTCTGGGCGGGCCACGGCACGATGACCGAGGGCGGCTTCGTCCAGCCCGACCCCGAGCTCATCAAGGACATGTACTTCCGCAAGCCCGGCCTGCCGATCCTCATGGTGCGCCTGCCCGACGGCACCGAGCGGCCGTACTGGAACACCTTCTACCAGGAGGTCCGCTACACGGCGCCGACGACGCTCGAGGTGATGACGGCGGCAGGCCTGCAGTACGGATCCGCCGAGGTCGTCGCCACACGCGTGGCGGCCGCACTCGACGCCGGGAAGACCCCGTCCGAGGCCGACTTCACCGGGTTCGAGGACGCGCGCGAGACGGTCGTGGAGCTCGTCGAGTCGCGCCGTACGTACCTGGGCCAGATGGACCTCGACATCCGCTCGCAGTCCGTGTGGGACTTCTACGCGTCCACGCTCGACACGCTCGCGGGGTACGGCGCCGAGATCGTCCGGCTGGACGCCTTCGCGTACGCACCGAAGGAGCCGGGGGCCAAGAACTTCCTCAACGACCCCGGCACCTGGGACGTGCTGGCGCGCGTCAAGGGCCTGGCCGACGACCGCAACCTCAAGCTGCTTCCCGAGATCCACGCGCGCTACGAGGAGGGGATTCACGAGCTGCTCGCGAGCAAGGGCTTCGTGACGTACGACTTCTTCTTGCCCGGCCTCGTCATCGACGCGTTCGCTCGGCGCGACGCGTCGGTGCTCAAGCGCTGGATCGCGGAGCTCGTCGCGAAGAAGATCCGTACGGTCAACATGCTCGGCTGCCACGACGGCATCCCTCTGCTCGACCTCAAGGGCCTGCTCGACGACGAGCACATCGAGGCGATCATCGAGCTCGTCAAGGGTCGCGGTGGCTACGTCAAGGACCTGCACGGCGCGAAGAACATCTACTACCAGGTGAACGCGACGTACTGCTCGGCGCTGGGTGAGTCCGACGCCGCGATGCTGCTCGCGCGGGCGATCCAGTTGTTCACGCCCGGCAAGCCGCAGGTCTGGTACCTCGACCTGTTCGCCGGCCGCAACGACCACGACGCGGTGGCGCGAGCGGGTGCGGGCGGCCACAAGGAGATCAACCGGACGAACCTCAGCCGCGAGGCCGTACGGGCTGGGCTGGATGCTCCTGTCGTCCGTCGCCAGCTGGAGCTGCTGCGGTTCCGCAACGCGTTCGGCGCCTTTGGGTACGACGCCGAGTGCGAGGTCGCCGACACCGCCGCAGACCAGCTGCACATCACGTGGCGCAAGGGCGACCACGTGGCGGTGCTCGAGGCGAACCTGACGACGTACGAGTTCGCGATCACCGCGGACGGTCAGCCGGTCTGAGCCTTCGCGCGCCGTGGCTTGCGGCCGATCTGCTCGGACACTGCCGCGCGCTCGACCTCGAGCAGCGACACCGTGTGCAGCGCGGCGTGGTGGGCCTTGGCTCCCCCGCGCGCGCCGAAGAGTCGCTTGCTGAGGACCAGGTAGAGCACCAGGAACAGGTTGACGACCAGCGCCCCGACGCGCAGCACGGTGACCTTCTCGACGATCTCGTAGATCTCCAGCGGCAGGAACAGGCTCGTGCCCACCACGGCGACGTACTCGCCCCAGCGCTTCATGAGCCACAGTCCGGTGGCCTCGACGAGTTGCAGCGTGCCGTAGAAGGCCACGGCCGCCGCGACGCCGAGGATCGTGGTCGACCGCGCGTTCAGCGCCAGTTCGATCCAGTGCACCAGGGTGACGTCCTCGAGGTGGATCCCCAGCTGGTTGGCGACGGGCGCGACGAGCGGGAGGTACGTCTGGAAGGCCTCTTCCAACCACGTGCGCTGACCGTTGAAGCGCCAGATGGCGATCGCGGCGACGAGGATCACGATGCCTCGTACGCCCTTGTCGACGGCCAGTAGCCGGAGGATGAAGGCGTCACGCAGGGCGGCACCGCGGAGCACGATGGGGGCCGCGTCGGCGGGCCCGGAGCCGTTCGGCTCACCGAGCACGTAGTCGCCGCACCGCAGGCAGCGCCAGGCCGAACCCCACGGCGTCGTGGTGGACAGTCGGTCCGCGAGGTCGGTCTCGTCGGGTCTGTACGTCGCGTGCCCCTGCCGGCCGCACGACCGCACGTCCCAGCTCCAGCGCGCAAAGGGTGTCCAGGCCACGTGTGGAGTGTAGGTGGGGTGCAGGCCGTCGGGGCGGGCATGACAAGATGCGTCGCATGAGGATCGCTACTCCCGTTGATGCCGAAGGTCATTCCGCCGCCGCCTGGGGGCGGGCCCACTGGGTCGCCGTCGCCGAGGTCTCCGAAGACGCCCTGACGGGATGGCAGGTGCACGAGGTCAGCTGGGACGACCTGCATGACGCCGGCACGCACGGCGCCCACCACGCGCGGGTGGTCACGTTCCTCAAGGAGCAGGGCATCGAAGCCATCGTCGTCGACCACGTGGGCGAGGGCATGCAGCGGATGCTGGCCACCATGTCGATCCCGATGCTTCCCGCCAGCGTGGGCGACGCGAAGCTCTCCGTGCTCCGCGCGGTGCGCACCGCCTCCTGACGTGGCGGCCACGTCGCTGTGGAGCTCGGCGTACGGGGTGCTCAGCGCCTGGGATGCCCCCGACGACCCACAGCAGGCGCTTCGCCACGACTATCTCGCGTTCCTCGATCAACAGCCTGACGGATGCCTCCGCCGCTGCGAGCCCGGGCATCTGACCGGGTCGGTGATCGTCTACGACGCGACGCTGACCCATGTGCTGCTGACGCTCCATCCGCGGGTCGGGCGCTGGCTCCAGCTGGGAGGGCACTGCGAGGAGGCGGATGAGACGATCCGCGACGCCGCAGCGCGCGAGGCGCTCGAAGAGTCCGGCATCGCTGGGCTCCGGTTGACCGAGATGCCCGTGAAGCTCGACAAGCACCCGATCACGTGCTCGCTGGGCGTGCCGACGCACCACTTCGACGTACAGTTCGCGGCCGTCGCGCCGCGCTCCGAGGGTTTGCCCCCCATCATCAGGAGCGAGGAGTCCACCGACCTCGCGTGGTGGCCGGTCGGTGAGCTGCCCGCCAACGTGGGCTCAGGCATTCTCGACCTGGTCGAGCGGGGCATCGCGGCCACGACGGATCCGCGTCTTCGTACCAGCGATGGGGTGAAACCCTCGGTCTGAGCGGTTCTCACCGATCTGCGGTACGGAAAACGCGGATCACTCAGCCGCGGGACTCCTCGGCGATGCGCTCGTGGTGGCGCACCACCTCGGTGACGATGAACTGGAGGAACTTCTCCGCGAACTCGGGGTCGAGCCCCGACTCCGCGGCGAGCTCGCGGAGTCGCCTGATCTGCTGGTCCTCACGCCCCGGATCGGCCGGGGGAAGGCCCTTGGCCGCCTTCAGCTCGCCGACCCGCTGCGTGATCTTGAACCGCTCCGCGAGGAGATGCACGAGCGCCGCGTCGAGGTTGTCGATCGACGACCTCGCCGCAGCAAGCTCGGCGGGCACCTCGGCCATCAGACGATCACCAACTCGATCCGCTGGAACTCCTTGACGTCGGTGTAGCCGGTCGACGCCATGGCCCTGCGAAGCGCGCCCACGAGGTTCATCGAACCGTCGGGCGTCACAGACGGCCCGTGGACGATCTCGTCGAGCGTGCCGACGACGTCGAACTTCGCGCGCTCGCCGCGGGGCAGCGTGGCGTGCCAGGCCTCGGCGCCCCAGTGGTAGCCCTTGCCCGGCGCCTCGGCCGCGCGGGCCAACGGCGCGCCGACCATGACGGCGTCAGCGCCGCAGGCGATCGCCTTCGCGATGTCGCCCGAGCGCCCCACGGCGCCGTCGGCGATGACGTGCACGTACCGACCGCCCGACTCGTCGAGGTAGTCGCGTCGCGCCTCGGCCACGTCCGCGATCGCGGACGCCATCGGCACCTCGATGCCCAGCACGTCGCGGTTCGCGTGACGCGCACCGCCGCCGAAGCCGACGAGGACGCCCGCCGCGCCCGTACGCATCAGGTGAAGCGCCATCTGGTACGTCGCGCAGCCGCCCACGATGACGGGCACGTCGAGCGTACGGATGAAGGTCTTGAGGTCGAGCGGGTCAGAGTCCTTGGAGACGTGCTCCGCCGAGACCGTCGTGCCACGGATCACGAAGAAGTCCGGCGCCGCCTTCACGACCACGTCGGCGAACTCTCGGGTGTTCTGCGGCGACAGGGATCCGGCGACCGGCACCCCGGCCGCGCGGATCTCCGCCATCCGGGCCTCGATGAGCTCGGGCTTGATCGGCGCGGCGTACAGCTTCTGCATCCGCTTCGTCGCCTCGACCTGGCAGTCGATCGCCGCGAGCTCGTCGAACAGCGGCGTCGGGTCGTCGTAGCGGGTCCACAGTCCTTCGAGGTTGAGGACGCCGAGGCCGCCGAGCCGACCCATCTCGATGGCCGTCGCGGGCGACATCACGGAGTCCATCGGCGCGGCGACGATCGGGAAGTCGAGCCGGATCGCGTCGATGCGCCACCCGAGGTTGACCTCCTCGATGCCACGGGTGCGGCGGGACGGGACGAGAGCGATCTCGTCGAACGAGTACGCCTTGGAGGCGCGGCGGCTACGCCCGATGTCGTACATGACTCTCCTAGCCTGCGTAGTTGGGGGCCTCGACGGCCATCTGGATGTCGTGGGGATGCGACTCGCGCAGGCCGGCGGAGGTGATCCGTACGAACCGGCCCCGCTCGTGGAGCATCGGGATCGTGGAGGCGCCGGTGTAGAACATCGACTGCCGGAGCCCTCCGACGAGCTGGTACGCGACGGCGGCGAGCGGGCCGCGGTAGGCGACCTTGCCCTCGATGCCCTCGGGAACGAGCTTGTCGTCGCTGGAGACGTCGGCCTGGAAGTAGCGGTCCTTGGAGTACGAGGCCTTGCGGCCACGCGCGGCCATGGCGCCCAGCGAGCCCATGCCGCGGTACTGCTTGAACTGCTTGCCGTTGATGAACACCAGCTCGCCCGGCGACTCGTCGCAGCCCGCGAGCAGGGAGCCGACCATGACGGTGTCAGCGCCCGCGACCAGGGCCTTGGCGATGTCACCCGAGTACTGCAGGCCACCGTCGCCGATGACCGGTACGCCGGCCGCCTTGCACGCCCGGGCCGCCTCGTAGATGGCGGTCACCTGGGGGACGCCGACTCCGGAGACGACCCTCGTCGTACAGATCGAGCCGGGTCCGACGCCCACCTTGACGCCGTCCACGCCCGCCTCGACGAGGGCCTTCGCGCCGTCGTACGTGGCGACGTTGCCGGCCACGACGTCGACGGCAGCCGTCGCGGGGTCAGCCTTGAGGCGCCTGATCATGTCGACCACGGCCTTGCTGTGGCCGTGGGCGGTGTCGACGATCAGCAGGTCGACGCCCTCCTCGACCAGGGCCATCGCCCGCTCGTACCCGTCACCGAAGAAGCCCACGGCCGCACCGACGCGGAGCCGACCGAGGTCGTCCTTGGTGGCCAGCGGGTGCTTGTCGCTCTTCACGAAGTCCTTGAGCGTGAACAGGCCCGTGAGCTTGCCGTCCGCGTCGACCAGCGGCAGCTTCTCGATCTTGTTCGCGGCCATGAGCTTCAGCGCGTCCTCGCCGCTGATGCCGGGACGTCCCGTGACGAGTGGCATGGGGGTCATCACGTCGCGGACGAGGCGGGTCGGGTCCTCCTCGAACCGCATGTCGCGGTTGGTGACGATGCCGAGCAGACGCATGTCCTCGTCGACGACCGGGACGCCGGAGATCCGGTAGTGGCCGCACATCTCGTCGACCTCGCCGATGGTCTTGTCGGCGGTGATCGTGATGGGCTCCTCGACCATGCCGGCCTCGGACCGCTTCACGCGGTCGACGTGGGCCGCCTGATCGGCGATGGAGAGATTGCGGTGCAGGATGCCGAGGCCGCCCTCGCGCGCCATGGCGATGGCCATGCGCGACTCGGTGACCGTGTCCATCGCGGCGCTCAGCAGCGGGATCCGTACGGACACCCTCTTCGACACCTTGCTCGTGGTGTCGACGGCCGACGGGATCACATCCGACTCGTTCGGCAGGAGCAGCACGTCATCGAACGTGAGCCCCAGCATCGCGAACTTCTCCGGCACACCTGCTGCAGTCAGCTCCGAGGTCATGCGCCACCTTTCGCTAGGCCGTCATCCTATCGGCGCGGAGCGCGCGTTCCTGTCCCGCGGCAAGGCTCGGACCGCCACGCTGACGCCTGCGAGGAGATGCGGCGGCAGCGCCGACGGCGGGGGCCCCAGCGGCCCGTACTCCGGAACGTACTCCCCTGTCGCCGACCACCTCCTCGCAGGCTTGGCAAGGCAAAGCGCGCTTGGCAAGGCGCCGGTGCGTTGCCAAGCGAGTCTTGCCTTGCCAAGCCGGCTCATAGTGCTGGGTCCGATGGCGCTTGCCGTGTCAGGGGCGCTGTGTCGAGGACGCTGTGTCGAGGGCGCTGTGTCGAGGGTCCTGTGTCGAGGGTGCTACGTCAGGTCCGGCGGCGCGCGACAGTCCCTGCAGCTAGGCCCACCGTGCCCGCGACGAGAGCGCCCCACAACGGAGGCATCCCCACCCACTCGACGGCCCACAAGACGACCAGTCCCATGGCCACCAGGGCGACGTACAGGCTCATGCCGCGCCGCCGCAGCGGCAGGCAGGCGACGAAGACGCCGCCCCAGAGCAGGTACCACGGCTGCAGGGCCGGGGAGAGGAGGGCGAACACGACCAGTGAGCGGCCGAGGAAGGCGACGGGCGAGGTCGGCAACGTACGGATCGCGTCGCGCAGGATCCAGAGTACGGCCAGCACGAGACCGATCGGGCCGAGGACGCCGAGCGCGCCGGCGAAGGACGCGATCCCCATGCGGGCGACCAGATCGGCGAGCAGGGAGGTGGGCGCGACCGTGACCACGCTGTACGGGGAGCCGCTGCCCGTCAGCCACCCCCACCCCAGCCCGGTGGCCCAGGTGGTGAGGACGAACGTGGCGACCGAGATCACCGCGATGACCACGGCCCGTACGAGGAGCTGCGGCCAGGGGCGGCGCGTCCTCGCGCGGCTAGTCGCGGCGATCGCCAGACCGGCGAGCGCCAAGGGCTGCTTCACCGCGACGGCGAGACCCAGCACCACCGCCCCGATCAGCCAGCCGCGACGCCCCTGCGACGCCAGCCAGACGGCTGCGACGGCGAGCCCGACCGCCAGCGCGTCGTTGTGGGCGCCGCCGACGACGTGGATGAGGACGAGGGGGTTGACGAGCACGAGCCAGGCCGCGGTGTTCGCGTCGCCTCCGGC
>JAPUEI010000025.1:0-7209 GCA_027492675.1 Propionibacteriaceae bacterium
AGCGACTGCCACGAGTTGACCTCGAGGATGATCTTGTCGGCCGTGTCGAGGTAGACGTTGTTGTTGCCGATGGAGCTCGACGGCACCGCCGTACCGTCCTCCTTGATCGCCGTGACCTCGATCACCGCGACGTTGAGGTGACCGAGGAAGCCCTGGCGCATCCAGATGGCGGAGTGGGACAGGTGCATGTCCGAGTACTCGGAGACGCCCTTGTTGATCATGTTCCGCATGATCGGGTCGGACTGGTACGGCGCGCGGAACGAGATGCCGCCGGTCTCCGCGAGCGCGCCATCGAGCTCGGGGGCCGTCGAGGCACCGGTGTAGCAGCCGATACGGAAGTCCTCACCACGGGCGTGGGCGGCCTTGATGCGCGCGGCCAGCGCGACGGGGACCTGCTTGGGGTAACCGGCACCCGTGAAGCCGGAGAAGCCGACGTTGTCGCCGGGGTTGATCAGTGCTGCGGCGTCGTCCGCCGACATGACCTTGCTCTTGTACGCCTGGTTCAGGATGCGAGACATGTATCCCTCTCGTTGGGGCGCGACCTGCGCCGACCTTCCGGGGTGCACCGGCTGCCGGGGCTGAGACTAGCGATCCGGCGTTGAGTTGGTGAGGGCGGGGCGAGGATTCGCCGATGGCAAGCGCTCCCAGTTTTGCGGCGCGACCAGGGGTCAGGAGCGTGTCGAGCAGGTGACGACGTACGAGCGGTCGCGCACGACAACCCTTGTCGGCCCGACGTGGTCGAACGCGGCGGACAGGTACGGCAGGTGCGCGTTGTAGACCAGCCACAGCTCCCCGCCGTGGCGCAGCGCGCGCCCAGCGGCCTCGATGAGCTCGAACGTGGGCGCCGAGTCCTTGGCGGCGTGCACGTGGAAGGGCGGGTTGCAGGCGACGAGGTCGAGCTCGTCGAGGTGGTCGGGGATGCCGTCGGCCCGGATCGCCGCGAGGTCGAGCTGGTTGACCGCAGCCGTACGCCTGGTGCTCGCCATCGCTGCCGAGGAGACGTCCGTCGCGACCACGTCCCAGCCCAGGGAGGCGAGCGTGGCGGCGATCAGCCCGCTGCCGCACCCCAGATCGAGAGCGCGACCACTCACCGGCCGTTCGTGACGCAGGGACCGCAGCAGCAACCGGGTGCCGGCGTCGAGGCGTCCTTGCGCGAAGACGCCGCCGTGGCCCGCGACCGTGAGCTCGAGCTCGGGGAGTCGGGTGAGACGGGGCCAGGTACGGCTGCGGGCGTAGGGCTGGGAGGCACGCAGGACCCGCGACTTCGCGACCCCGCGCGATGCGCTCACCTCGCCGAAGGAGGCCCGCAGGGCGTCGTTCATCGCGAGCACCAGGTGCTTGACCCGGGCGCCGCCGAACACCTGCACGTCCGCACGGCACAGCAGCGCCAGCTGCTCGGCGACGTCCTCGACGGCGGCGACGGCCTTCGGCAGTCGCCACAGCACGGTGTCCACCGCGCTGAGATCAGGGTCGGCGGTGAGGTCGACGATCGTGACGCCCTCGGGCAGCTCGACCTCGTCGCGCACGTCGTCGCAGGCGGCGAGCACGGTGGCGCCCGCGTCGAGCGCTGCTCGAGACAGCGTGCCGAGGCGGTCGTCGACGACCAGTACCGTCCCGCCCAGGTCTCCCGCCTCCGCGAGGATCAGCGCGGCGACGGGGTCGAGATCAGCCACCGTCACTCGCCCGGCAGCCGGTTGCCGACCTGGCGCCGCATCTCGTCCATCGTGGCCATCACGGAGACGGTCTCATCGAGGGGCAGCAGCGTCGACTCCGTACGTCCCTTGGCGACCAGCCGGGCGAGGTGGGCCGCCTGGTAGGCGAGGGCATCGGTGTTCTCGGCGCCCACCTGGGGCGCGGACATCGAGGAGCCGTCAGGACGGACGACGCGTACGGATCCGGGCGCGTAGAACCGGGCGTCGAGCTCGAGCCGGGCCTCGGTGCCGACGATCACGGCCGTCACGGTGGAGGCGGCGGCGAAGGAGGTGGTGACCGTGGCCGAGGCGTGCGGGTGGTCGGCGAAGCCGGAGAAGGTGGCGGCCACCGTGCTGTCCACGCCGCGCTCAGTGAGCGTGCCGACGGCCTGCACCGAGCTCGGAGTGCCGAGCACCATCGAGACGAACGAGACCGGGTAGACGCCGAGGTCGAGGATGGCGCCGCCGGCGAGCTGAGGGTCGTACAGGCGGGGGGCGCGGGACTCGGGGATCGCCTGACTGTGGTCGGCCGTCACCATGACGACATCGCCGAGGGTGCCGGCAGCGAGCACCTGGCGGACGATGTCGTAGCGCGGCGCGTACCGCGGCCACATCGCCTCGAGGCAGACGACGTGCGCGGCGCGGGCCGCCGCCACCACCTCACGCGCCTCGGTCGCGTTGCGGGTGAACGCCTTCTCGACGAGGACGTGCTTGCCCGCCGCGATGGCCAGCAGGGCCTGGTCGCGGTGCTCCGAATGAGGCGATGCCACGTACACCGCATCGACCTCCGGGTCCTCCACCAGGGCGGCGTACGAGCTGTGCGTGCGCTCGACCCCGTACCGCTCCGCGAACGCCCGCGCGCGATCCTGGGACCGCGAGCCCACGGCCACGATCTTCTGGCTGGAGCGTTGGAGCGCGGAGGCCCACTGGCCGGCGATCCAGCCGGGCGCGAGCACACCCCACCTCAGAGGAGGAGCGTCGAGAAGGTCAGGGATGCGCGAGACAGGAAGCGCGGTCATGTCCGCACCCTAGCCGGGAGCGCGGCGCTGCAAGGACCAAGGAGTGACCCCGTCGCCCGCGTGTCCCGACGCGGACACCCTCTCTCGCCAGCGGTACGTCGTTCTCTCGCGAGCCACGACGGTCTGTCTCGCGACGGTGGCGGCCAAGGCCCGGGCCGCCTGGGCGGTTGTGGGGAGCAGTGGATTAGGCTGACCTCTGGTCACATTGCGCCCGGTTCAAGCTCCGCTCGGCGCGATCGACTTCCGCGACCAACGCTGGTCCTGGAGAGTCTCAGGAGCTGACGACGAGGAGAGTCCGTACACCCATGACTGACACGAAGTACGTCTACGACCTGTCCGAAGGTGACATGTCCATGAAGCCGCTGCTCGGCGGCAAGGGCGCTGGTCTGGCTGATATGGCCAAGATCGGCGTTCCGGTCCCCGACGCGTTCACGGTCACCACGCAGGCGTGTGTCGATGCGATGAACAACAACAGCGAGTGGCCCGAGGGTCTCGCCGACCAGGTCCAGGCCGGTCTGTCCCGCCTCGAGGAGCGCACCGGTCGCATCCTCGGCGGCACCGACAAGCCGCTGCTGGTCTCCGTGCGGTCCGGCGCCGTCCAGTCCATGCCCGGCATGATGGACACGATCCTCAACCTCGGCATCTCCGACGAGACCGTCCCGGCCGTCATTGCGGAGTTCGGCAACGAGCGCTTCGCGTACGACTGCTACCGCCGCTTCATCCAGATGTACGGCGAGGTCGTCGAGGGCATCGAGCCCCACGTCTTCGAGGACGCCCTCACGGCGATCAAGGAGAACCGTGGCGTCGCGCAGGACACCGACCTCACCGCGGACGACCTCAAGGAGCTCACCGCCACGTTCAAGGCGCTGGCCAACGAGGCGCTCGGTGGCGAGTGGACCTCTGACCCCCGCGAGCAGCTGAACCGCGCCGTCAACGCCGTGTTCAAGTCCTGGCTGAACCCGCGCGCCGAGGTGTACCGCAAGGCCAACGGCATCTCCCGCAACCTCGGCACCGCGGTCAACGTGCAGCAGATGGTGTTCGGCAACCGTGGCGAGACCTCGGCCACCGGCGTCTGCTTCTCCCGCAACCCGTCCACGGGTGCCAAGGAGCTGTACGGCGAGTTCCTGACCAACGCTCAGGGCGAGGACGTCGTCGCCGGCATCCGCACCCCGCGCGAGCTGTCCGAGATGGAGTCGGTGCTTCCTGAGGCCTTCCACGAGCTGCTTGCCACGATGGACAAGCTCGAGCTCCACAACAAGGACATGCAGGACATGGAGTTCACGATCGAGGATCGCAAGCTCTACATGCTGCAGACCCGCAACGGGAAGCGCACCGCCGCCGCCGCCGTGAAGACCGCCGTCGACATGGTCGAGGAGGGGCTCATCACCAAGGAGGAGGCCCTGCTCCGCATCGAGCCCTCGCAGCTCGACGCGCTGCTCCACCCGGGCATCGACCCCGAGCACAAGGCTGACGTCATCGTGAAGGGCCTGCCGGCCTCTCCCGGTGCCGCTGTCGGCGCGCTCTCCTTCTCCGCCGACGACGCCGCTGAGCGTGGCGGCAAGGGCGAGAAGGTCATCCTGGTCCGCTTCGAGACCACCCCGGACGACATTCACGGCGTCATGGTCAGCCAGGGCGTCCTCACCGCTCACGGCGGCATGACCAGCCATGCGGCCGTCGTCGCCCGCGGCATGGGCATCACCTGTGTCGCTGGTGCCACGGGCATCAAGATCGACCCCAAGGGCGAGACCGTCACGATCGGCGACGTCACGTACGGCAAGGGCGACACGGTCACCCTGAACGGCTCCACCGGTGAGGTCTTCGCCGGCGCGCTGCCGCTCGTGCCGCCGGCACTGAACGAGGACTTCGAGACGGTCGGCAAGTGGGCCGACTCGGTGCGCAAGCTCGGTGTCCGCGCCAACGCGGAGAACTTCGAGGACGCGTCCAAGGCCCGTGAGCTCGGCGCCGAGGGCATCGGCCTGGCTCGTACGGAGCACATGTTCATGGTCGCCGACCGCCTCCCGGCCGTCCGCGAGATGATCCTGGCCGAGAACGAGGAGGAGCGCGCTGCTGCTCTCGCGAAGATCCTGCCGATGCAGCAGGCCGACTTCGAGGAGATCTTCACCGCGATGAAGGGCCTCCCGGTCACCGTCCGTCTGCTCGACCCGCCGCTGCACGAGTTCCTCCCCAACCTGACCGAGCAGTCGCTGCTCGTGCAGAAGCTGGAGCTCACCGGTGGGTCCGAGGAGGAGATCGCGGCCGAGCGGATCACGCTGGCTCAGGTCAAGCGCCTGCACGAGCAGAACCCGATGCTCGGCACGCGTGGCTGCCGTCTGGCCATGCTCTACCCGTCCATCCCGGACATGCAGGCCCGCGCCATCATCAAGGCGGCCCTCGCGGTGCTCGAGAAGGAAGGCGAGACCGTCGGCGTCGAGATCATGATCCCGCTCGTCTCGTTCGAGTCGGAGCTCAAGGCTCAGCGCGAGATCGTCGTGAAGGCGGTCGAGGACGAGTTCGCGAAGGCGGGCACGTCGCTGCCGTACACCGTCGGCACCATGATCGAGATCCCGCGCGCCGCGCTCACGGCCAACGAGATCGCGAACCAGGCCGACTTCTTCTCGTTCGGCACGAACGACCTCACCCAGACCGGCATCGGCATCAGCCGTGACGACGCCGAGCTCGGCTTCCTCGGCGCGTACGTCGACTCCGAGGTCATCGAGAAGAACCCGTTCGAGTCTCTCGACCAGGACGGCGTCGGCCAGCTCGTCGCCATGGGCGTCGAGAAGGGCCGTCAGACGAAGCCCGGTCTCAAGACCGGTGTCTGCGGCGAGCACGGTGGCGATCCCGACTCGATCGACTTCTTCCACCGCGCGGGCCTGTCGTACGTCTCCTGCTCGCCGTTCCGTGTGCCGATCGCCCGCCTCGCGGCGGCTCGCGCGGCGCTGAAGAACAAGTAGTCCTGAACACCTCAGCGGCCCGGACCCTCGTGGTCCGGGCCGCTGTCGTCTGTACGGGCGCGGTCGCCTCCCCTCACGCGCACGACCTCTGTGCCAGCGTCCCCCCGCGCGCACAACCCGTAGGTCGTGAAACGGCATCACCGGGGTGGTGCGGACGACCTCAAGGTGGTGCGCGTGGGTGAGGGATTCACAGGTAAGGACAGTCGTGCCTTATCCGTCCTTTGTCCGAGCGTGCGGTTGCATTTGTTCATGACCTCGCTTCCCCTCCACCCCCTCGTCGTCCACGCCGTCGTCGTCTTCCTCACCGTGGTACCCCTGCTCGTCCTCGTCAGCCTCGTCTGGCGCGGTCTGCGCGACCGCCTCGACTGGCTGCTCCCGGTCGCGGCCCTGGTGGGCGCGATCTCCGGGCTCATCACCAAGGAGACCGGGGAGGACTTCGAGCACTCCCTGCCTCGTACGGCGATCACCCCGCTCGTCCACGACCACACCCGCATGGGTGACATCGCGGGCCTCATCGGCGTGGTGTTCTTCGCCGCCGTGCTGGCGTGGTGGCTGACCACGACGAAGGTCGCGGCTCCCTGGGTCGAGGCGAAGCTTGGGTGGGTACGGAAGGGGCCCTGGCCGGTCCTCGCCATCGCGGTCGTCGCCGTGGTGTCCGTCGTCACTCTGGTGCTCGTCGTCCTCGCGGGCCACTCCGGGGCAACCGCAGTCTGGACCACTAACTGAGCATCTGGGTCTTTGACCCCGCTGCAGCCACAATTGCTTCACCTGGCATGCCCTGAGACTGGGAGGGACCCTCGATGGAGACTGTGAGCAACTGGCGGGCGACGTACGTTCCTGGCCGCTGGGTGGTGCTCGCAGGACCCACCTCGGTGGTCGTCATGCAGCCTGCACCGGCGCACATGTCGGGGCTGCTGAGCGATCTCTGGCACGACATCGTGTCCGCCGCGGACGTGGGCGACCTGGCCCAGCGGTTCGCCGCCTTCCGCCTGGATCTGATGCCCCACTTCGCCGCCTTCTTCTGGACAGGCGACGGCATGCACTCGCTGACCCGCGGTGCCGTGCGCGTCCTGGACGCCGAGAGCGGCGAGGTGCTGGCGACCGGCGAAGGCTTCCACACCTGGAACGAGACCGGCCTGGGTGACGTACGGCAGGTGCGCGTCGAGATGGAAGAGTCCGACCCCTCCGAGGCGTTGCGGCTCCCGCTCGCCGTCGGCGTCGTGCTCGCCTCCACCGTCACCATCGACGCGACCGACAAGGTCCCGCTCGTGCTGCCGACCGCCACCGCGCCGGTGTCAGCGCCCGAGGCTGCCCCCGACGAGGCCACCGAGGTGATCGCGGAGCAGGCGTACGCCCCCGTCGAGGACCCGATCGTCGAGGACGCGGCAGACGAGGCGCCGGTCGTTCCCGTACCCGTGCTGGTGACGACGCCTCCCGGGCCGGCGCGGGCGATCCTAGATGAGGAACCGATTGCGGAGCCCGTCGTCGAGGTCGCCCCCGTCGAGGCGGTGGCCGACGTCGAGCAGTCACTGCCGATCCAGTACG
>JAPUEI010000025.1:7309-20305 GCA_027492675.1 Propionibacteriaceae bacterium
CGAGGCCGCCCCGGAGGACGGGTGGGGCGTCCAGGACGCCGAGTCCGCCGCGCCGGTCGCCCTGGACGTCGACGAGGACGGCGACGGCATCCCCGACGCGCAGCAGTCCGGTCTGGACCTCGACCAGTCCGCCCCCGAGCAGCTGCCGCCGCCGGTCCAGCTCGTCGTCCCCGATGCTCCGCCCGCGCCCGCGCCTGCCTTCCCCGGCTTCCCGGGCGCGCAGGTGGCGCAGAACCAGGGCGGGTTCCTGCCCGGCGGCGTTCCTCCACAGGGTCCGCCGTGGAACGAGGGCCCTCAGGGTCCGTACGGCCAGGGAGTGCCGGCCGGTGCTCCCAGCCAGCCGTACGGCGGCCAGCCCTTCGGCGGTCAGCCTCCCCAGTTCCCCGGCCAGCCGATGCCGCAGGGGTTCCCCCCGGGCCAGGGTCAGCCGTTCGGCGGTCACGCCCCGCAGTTCCCGGGGCAGCCTCCGCAGCCCGGCCCGTACGGACCGCCGCAGCCGGTGTACCCGCCCAACGCCCCGTACGGCTCGCAGCAGTCGCCGGCCCCGCTGACCTCACCCGTGCCGCCACCGGCGTACGCACCGGCCGCCCCGCTGCCGCAGGGCCCGCAGATGCCCTCCGAGCCTGGGCTGCCGTCGTCGCAGGTGAGCGCCGACACCGGTGACAGCACCGTCTTCTCCACGGGCATCGCGATGACGCACAAGCCTGCGGCCCCGCGGTCGTCCGGCGACAGTCTCGTGCTCGCTGTGGTGTGCGCCCTCGGCCACCCGAACCCGCCCGGCGCCCCGGCCTGCCGCGTCTGCCGCCAGCCGGTCGACAACGCGAACCCCCGCCTCGTCCATCGCCCTGTTCTCGCCCAGCTCGTCACCGCCGGTGGCGCGCGCGTCGAGCTGACCGACACCGTCCTGATCGGCCGCGCCCCGGCCGCCCAGTCCGCGGATGGGAAGCCGATCCTGCTGCCGGTGCCGAGCCCGAACAGCGACATCAGCCGTACGCATCTGAAGGTCTCCGTACGGAACTGGGAGATCATCGCCACCGACCTGCACTCCACGAATGGCACGATGGTGGTACGTCCCGGGCAGGCACCTGTACGTATGGTGCCGGGCAGCCCGGTGACCGTCGAGCCGGGCACCATCCTCGATCTGGGAGACGGGGGCGTCATCACGGTGGGGTTGCCCGCCTGAGCGCCAGATGAGGGGATGTGGCTCGTAGATGAGGAGCGGTGGCTCCTATCGGGCCGCGCCTGCGACACTGGGCCGGATCGTGCGAGCGGGGGACGGGGGTGACAGGCATGGCGAATAGAAGAGCGCCGCGCCGCATGCCCGTCGTGCTCCGGCGCCACTGGCCCGGCCTCATCGTCGCCGTCCTGTCCTTCGCGCTCATCGCGTCCGCCCTTGTCGCTCCAGGGCTGCGCGTCACCGACGTCAGACTGCAGGACGGCGTCGTGTTCGCCGCCAACCAGGGCGCGGGGCTTCTGGGCACGGTGAACACCGGCATCAAGGATCTCTCCAGCGCCGCGGCGATCGCCGAACAGTCGTTCAGCGTCCTGCAAGAGGGCCGTACGGTCGTCGTCAAGGGCGGCTCCTCGAACCAGATCCAGTCCTTCGATCCGGCCACCGGGAGCTTCGGTGCGGCCGTGAGCCTGCCCGCGAGCGGTGACATCGTGCTCAACGGAGGCAAGATCGCCGTCATCAGCCGGCTCAACGGCTCGGTGTGGTTCGGCGACGCCGCCGCGATGATGCAGCGAGACTTCAACAAGGAGAAGGCACAGCTCGACTTGGGCGAGAACGCGCTGGTGGCGATCTCCACCGGTGGCGACCTCATCGGGCTGTCACTGGTCGATTCTCAGATCGTGCGGCTCGTCAACGGCGCGCGTGTCGTCTCGCCCGTGCCGATGCAGCTCGACCCGACGGTCGCCAACGTGCAGCTGAGCGTGGTGGGCAACAAGGCCGTGGTGCTGGACCGTACGAAGCAGCTGATCTGGTTCGAGGGCGCATCCAAGGCCATCGAGATGCCGATGGGGTCGAGGGCCCAACTGGCCGCGCCCGTCCCGGCGATGAACCACCTGGGCGGTGCGCTCGGTGCCGTCGTCGCCACGCCGACCGGCCTCGTGGGCGTGACCAAGAACTCGCTGACGTCGCTGTCGGGCACGATGACGGAGGGTGCCGTCCTGGCCCCGGTCGCGGCGAACGGGTGTCTGTACGGTGTGGTCGGGTCGAAGGTCGCGACCAGCTGCGCGAACGCGTCGCCCGTGGTCGTCGACATCCCCGGGCTGGCGAGCAACGCCCAGCTGTCGCTTCGGGTCAACGGCGACAACGTGATCCTCAACGACTCGCAGTCCGGCGACATCTGGCTGGTCAACGACGGCATGCGCCGGATCAGCGACTGGACCAAGGTGACGCCGGCACAGGCGAAGACCAAGGCCGACGTCCCCGACGACCAGACGACGAAGGTCAACCCCAACCGGACGGCGACCAACCGTCCGCCCGTGGCCCACGATGACCAGGTGTACGCGCGGGCCGGGCGCTCGACCGTGCTGCCCATCCTCGACAACGACTCCGACCCCGACGGCGACGTGCTGACGGTCACGAGTGCGCCGACCGGCAGCGACGGGCTCACGCTCCAGCTCGTACGAGGCGGTGCGGGTCTTCAGGCCGTCATCGACGCCGGCGCGTCGGGCAAGCGCACGTTCACGTACACGATCACGGACGGCCGCGGGGGGTACTCGAAGCCGGCCACGGTCACGCTGACGATCGAGTCGGCCGACCAGGGGGCCGTGAACCAGCCGCCGACGCTGTTCTCGAAGGAGACGCTGACGGTCGCGTCGGGCCAGAAGACCCAGATCCGCGAGCTGCTGCGCTGGCGCGACCCCGACGGCGACGACATGGCGCTCGTGGGCGCGCGCATGGTCCAGGGCGACGACGAGGTCTCGTTCACCCCCGACGGCACGATCACGTTCACCGACGTGGGGAAGGCGACGGGCATCAAGCAGATCGAGGTGGTGGTCTCCGACGGCGCGGCCCGCTCGACCGGTCTGCTCATCCTCGACTCGCGCAAGCCGCAGGAGGTGGCGCCGGTCGCCAACGGCGACTTCGCCACCGCGACGACCGGGCAGCAGATCGTCGTGTCGCCGCTGGACAACGACCAGGGGGTCAACCTGGCTCTCGCCGCGGTCGACCAGCCCGCGCCGACCGGGCCGAAGTTCTCCGTGGACTACGCGGCCAAGACGTTCACGTTCAAGGCGTCCGCGGCCGGCTCGTACTACGTGGGCTACACGGTCACCAACGGTCGGACGTCGTTCGGGCTCGTGCGCATCGACGTGACCGACCCCTCGCCGACCAACAGGCCTCCTGTGACGACCCGCGACCAGGTGCTGCTGACCCACGGCGGGTCCGTGACGCTCGACCCGCTGCTCAACGACGAGGATCCCGACGGCGACGTGCTCGTGATCCAGACCTTCAGCCAGTCCGGGCTGAACGTCACGATGCGCGACCGACACCTCCTCACGATCTCCGAGCGCACGGCGACGTCGACCCCGACGACGATCACGTACTGGGTGAGCGACGGCTACAACGCGCCCGTACCGGGCACGATCGTGGTCACCCCCTCGGACCCCGTCGGCGAAGTACGGCCCGTGGCCGTGGCCGACGACGTGAACGTGCGGGTCGGTGACTCGGTGACGGTCAACCCGCTGAACAACGACTACTCGCCGGTGGGCCTCGACCTCTCCCTTGGCACGAAGCTGGTGGACAACCCAGGCGGCGCCTGGATCGACGGCGACAAGGTCCGCTTCGTCGCCCCGGCCGTTCCCGGCCGCGTCACCGCCACCTACCAGGTCACCGACAGCCTCGGTCGTACGGCGTCGGCGCTGATCCGGTTCAACGTGATCTCGCCCGACATCGTCAACCAGCCGCCGAACCCGCTGCTCGTGACGGGTCGCGTGCTCGCCGGCACGACCCAGCGGATCCAGATCCCGCTGGAGAACATCGACCCCAACGGCGACTCCGTACGTCTGCTCGGTCTCGGCAGTGGCCCGCACCGCGGACGCGTGCTCACGGTGGGCGCGACCTACCTGGAGTACCAGGCGTTCCCGAACCAGGCCGGTACGGACTCGTTCACGTACTCGGTCGTCGACGCGTACGGCGCGAAGGCCAGCGGTGAGATCCGCGTCGGCGTCGTGCCGGCCAGCATCTCGAACACTCCGCCGACCGCGAACCAGGACGTGGTCCTCACGCGACCGGGCCGCACCGTGTACGTCCAGCCGCTCGCCAACGACGCGGACCCCGATGGCGACAAGATCTCGCTGGTCGCGACGAACCCCGTGACGTTCTCGCTGCCCACCCAGGTCGTCGACGTGTCGGCGATCCAGATCACCGTGCCGAACGAGGCGGGCACCTGGTTCGGCACGTACAAGATCCAGGACTCACGCGGCGCCATCAGCACCGGCAACATCGTCGTCACCGCCGATCCCCAGGCTCCGCTGCTCGCGCCGAAGGCGTTCGACGATCTCGTCGACGCGCGCGAGGTCTTCCAGCGCGAGTCGGTGGACGTGCCGGTGCTGGCCAACGACTTCGACCCCGACGGCGCGCGCACGGACCTCACCGTGAGCGTCCCGGCGTACGACACGGCCGGTGGCCCCGCCGCCGTCGCCGTACAGACCACCGAGGGCTGGCAGGTGCGCGTGCCGATCGGCGACCGGATGAAGGTCGTGCGCTACACGATCACCGACGCCGACGGGCTCTCGAGCTCGGCGTTCATCACCATCCCGGGGCGCTCCGACGCCACGCCGTGGCTCAAGGACCCCACCGTCGAGATCACGATGGTCGCGGGCGAGCTGAGTCACATCCCCGTCGCCCAGTACGTGTCCGGCACCCAGGGCCGCAACGTCATCGTGGCGTCCGCCGACAAGGTCACGGGCGCGCCCGGTGTGGGCCTGCGGGACAGCGCGACGGACCTGACGTACAGGCCGGGCCTCAACGATGTCGGCCCGGCGGCGATCACGTTCGACGTCATCGAGGACGTCGACCCGTCGGTCACCGACGCCCGCTCGGCCACGCTGACGATCAGGATCAACGTGCTGCCGCGCAAGGAGGCGGGCGGCAACAGCTCGACAGGCCCCGGCGGCGAGGCCCTCAACGAGCCCCCGTACGCGCCGTCGAACATCGAGATCCGCACCGGCCAGGGCGAGCCGCCGACGGAGCAGAACCTGCAGAGCATGCTCGCCGACCGCGAGGGCGACGCCATCATCGTGGGCGGCTTCGACGGCAAGCTCCCCGACGGCGTGACCGTGACGATGCAGGGATCGAACATCTTCGCGGGCGCGCAGACCCAGGTCGCGAAGGGCACCTCGGCCGTCATCCAGGTCAAGGTGTCGGACGTGCGGGGCGCTCAGGCGACCGTCCCGGTGACCATCCTGGTCGTGGCGTCGACGCGTCCGCTGACGGTCGCGATCGAGGACGCCACCGACGCCAACCAGGGCATCCCCGTCTCCGTACCGGTGACGGCCAACGACAAGTCATCGCTCGAGGACGCGACGCTCACGGTGGTGAGCGCCGTCGTGGAGACACCGGGCTCCGGCGATGCCCGCGTCGGCGACGCCTCCACCGTGGTGGTCACCCCGGACAAGGCCTTCACGGGCACGATGGTCGTGCGCTACACGGTCGAGGACGCGACCCGCGACGCGGACCGCCGCGTCGACGGTCGCATCGTCGTCAACGTGCGCGGCAAGCCGTCTGCTCCCGGGACGCCCGTCATGACCTCAGTGGGTGACGGTCAGGTGAGCTTCGAGTTCAGCTCTCCGCTGCAGACCGGCGGCGTGCCCATCCTGCGCTACAGCGTCCAGGCGATGGGCAACAACGGCACGACGGTCACGGACACGTGCGAGACGACGACGTGCACGCTGAGGAACCTCACCAACGGCGTGACGTACACGCTCAAGGTCGCCGCGATCAACGAGGTGAACCCCAGCGACTGGTCGCCCGAGTCGGCGCCGATGATGCCGAACGTCACCCCCGACGTGCCGGCCGCACCGACTGTCGTCCGAGCCACCGGTCGTACAGGCGGCAAGCTCGTGATCTCCTGGACGGCGCCGACGAACCGGGGAACGCCGATCACGGCGTACGACGTGCGGATCGAGGGCGGCGAGGTCCGTTCCACCGATGGCAGCACGCTGACGCTCGAGTGGCCTGGCCTGACGAACGGCACCGAGTACTCGTTCACGGTCCAGGCGATCAACGCCGCGGGCCCGTCGGGCTTCTCCGCGCTCGGCCACGGGCATCCCTCCGCGCCCGCGTCCCCGCCGACCTCCGTGGTCGCAGGCGACGGCGGCGCCAGGGACGGCGGCACGCTCAACGTGACGTGGGCCCCGCCGGCCACCACCAACGGCGACGACGTGCAGAGCTACGCCATCAACTGGTCGAAGACCAACTCCTTCTCGTACACCGACACCCCGCAGGAGACGGTGAGCGGTGACACGCTGTCGACCACCATCTCGGGCGTCGACAACAACGTGAACTACTACGTGTCCGTACGGGCGATCAACGCCGGCGGTTCATCGGATCCCGGTGTCTCGAACGCTGCCATGGCGTACCCCATGCCGGTGCTCGACAAGAACATCGTGCCGACCGTGGCGGCGGGCGACCGGGTCATCCACGTCCACATGAACAAGGCCGTCCCGCCCAACGGCGCCACGATCGTCGGATGGATCTTCACGGCGTACCGGGTGAGTGGCGGCGGGCAGATCTCGATGTCAGACACGGGCGTGCCGGTCAACGCCGACGGCAGCGTGGACTACGACATCGTCATCCCCGCGCAGTACCCCCAGAGCTTCGACACCTCGTGGACCGTCACCGGGATCCCTCTGGCGCAGTCGGGCAACGGCAGGATCAAGCAGGGCGAGGAGAGCAACCCGTCGGCGCAGGTCACGCCCCACGGCAAGCCGCTGGCGCCGACGCTCACGCCCAACGCCCAGCAGGGAACCATGACGATGGGCGACGGGTCGAAGCGTGTCCTCATCCAGTACGAGGTCACCGAGGGCAGCGCCAACGGCAACGACCCCGCCGCGATCTCGGTCGTGGTCACCTCTCCTGAGGGCACGGTGATCCCGGTCACCGGTAGGTACGCCGTGGTGCCGATCCCGTACGGCGGCGGCACGGTCACCGCTGTCGAGGTCGCAGGTGACAGCGGCCTCACCAGCACCCCGACCCAGGTGGCGACGGGCAGGCTGATCTGGATCGACACCGCGACCCGTACGTTCCACGTGAACTCGACCAGCGATTCCCAGTTGGTCTGCTCGGTCGTCACCACGGGCGCACCGGTCGCGGGCTCCGCCACGGGCGTGGACAACGGCCGGCTCACCGACTACTCGTTCAACTTCACCGGTGTCACGTGGACCCCGGGCCTCGCCATCACCGCGAAGTGCGGCCCCACGTCGGCGACGATCGACACCTATACCGCGACCACCACGATTCCCTGAGCCCGTTGAAAGGACACCCCTCACCATGGCGATGACGCCCGACCAGGCACGCTGGTTCTCCGACACGTTCGCGTCGATCGTGCGGAACATCGAGCGAGCGATCCTCGGCAAGACCGAGGCGATCCGGTTGTCGGTGACCTGCATGCTCGCCGAGGGACACCTGCTGCTCGAGGACTTCCCCGGCACCGGAAAGACCACGCTGGCGCGCTCCATCGCGCAGACCGTCCAGGGCTCGCACAGCCGCATCCAGTTCACGCCCGACCTGCTCCCCAGCGACGTGACCGGCGTCACGATCTTCGACCAGAAGTCGAGCTCCTTCGAGTTCCACCAGGGCCCGATCTTCGCCTCGATCGTGCTGGCCGACGAGATCAACCGCGCCTCACCGAAGACGCAGTCCGCCCTGCTCGAGGTCATGGAGGAGCACCGGGTGACCGTCGACGGCGTCTCGTACGACGTCGGCACGCCGTTCATGGTGATCGCGACCCAGAACCCCATCGAGCAGGCCGGCACGTACCGGCTTCCCGAGGCCCAGCTCGACCGGTTCCTCATGAAGACCACGCTCGGCTACCCGGATCGGCAGACGTCGCTGCGGATCCTGACGACGGGCGGCTCCCGGCCGCAGTCCGCCGCCCTCGCGCCGATCATCACGACCGCGGCCATCGCGGAGATGAGCCAGCTCGGGCAGTCGGTGCACGTCGAGCCGTCAGTGCTCGACTACATCGCCCGCCTCGTCGAGGCCACGCGCACCGCCGAGCACGTACGTCTCGGTGTCTCCATCCGTGGCGCCCTCGCCGTCGCCCGGTCCGCCCGTGTCTGGGCCGCGTCGCTCGGACGCCACTACGTGGTGCCCGATGACGTGAAGATCCTCGCCATCCCGTGCCTCGCGCACCGCATCGTGCTCGACCCCGAGTCGGAGTTCAACGGTGTCACCGCGACCGACGTCATGGTGAGGATCATCAGCGAGGTCCAGCCTCCGACCGAGCGCACAGTGTGAGCGTGACCTCCGCACCCTCGCACGAGGTCGCCGCCCGGGCCGTCAGGGAGACGGCCGGCCCCAGCATGCGCGAGGAGGGGTCGGTCGTCGCGCCGCCCGTGGACCAGTGGCGGGTTCCCGACGCCGTGGCGCCGCCCCGCTGGAGCGATGTCCGGGTGGTGGCCCAGAACGTGGCTCGCGCGCTCGGCATGCGCACGTCGGGGTGGGTGATGGTCGCGGCGGCCGTGGTGCTGCTGCTCGCCGGCTGGCTGCTCGCCTGGACCGAACTCCGGGTCGCCGGAGTCGCCGCGCTCGCGTTGGTGGGCGTGGCGCTGCTGTTCACCTTGGGCCGCCCGACACTGGCCGTCGCTGTCGGAGTCCCTGCCAGACACGTCGTCGTCGGGCAGAGGGTCACCGGCGACATTCTCGTCACCAACGTCGGCGGCCGTCGCACGCTGCCCGCCCGCGTCGATCTCCCGATCGGCGATCAGGTGGCTTCGCTCGGCATGCCGTCGCTCAGCACGAACGCCTCGTACGGTCAGTCCTTCGTCATCCCCACCGACCGTCGCGCGGTGGTGAAGATCGGCCCTGCGCTGTCGGTGCAGGGCGACCCCTTCGGGCTCACCGGGCGCGAGTCGCTGTGGACCGAGGCGCAGGAGGTGTACGTGCACCCGCGCACCGTCAACCTGCCGGGTCGCCAGACGGGCTTCGTCCACGACCTCGAGGGCCATACGACCCAGAAGCTGTCGAACTCGGACATGAGCTTCCACGCGCTGCGCGAGTACGTTCCCGGCGACGATCTCCGCCACGTCCACTGGCGCTCGTCGGCGCGCACCGGCGACCTCATGGTCCGTCAGTTCGAGGAGACGCGGCAGTCGCGGATCGCCATCGCGATCGATCTGTCCGACCAGTCGTACGGCGGCGACGACGAGTTCGAGGAGGCCGTCTCGGTCGCGGCGAGCTTCGTGCAGCAGGCGTACCGGGAGGAGAACCCGATCAGCCTCGTCACCAACGTCGAGGCTCACCGCGGACTCACGGCGACCCGGTCGATGAACGAGCTGAGCGGTGTGGAGCGCCTCGACCGCACCCATGTCACCGAGCTCTTCCGGCTGGTCCGCGACCGCGAGGCCACGGCCTCCATCGTCGTGCTGGTCACGGGGTCGCGCGTCCGTACGGACAGGCTGCGACGCGCGGCGACGCTGCTGGGCATCGACACCCGCGTGATCCTCGTCAGACTCGACCCGCGCCGCGCGCTGCAGGTCGAGACGGTCTCCAACGTCACCTCGATCCAGCTGCCGAGCCTCGATGACCTGCCGCGCGCGGTGCGGAGGTCGGCCGCATGAACGTGCTCGACTGGATCGACGACCGGCGCTTCGACCTCGCGGAGCGGCTCACCAACCTCCGCCAGGGGGCTCCGGAACCGGTCTCGGCGCGCCGCCGCCCCCGTACCGCCTCAACGATCCACACCGTCCACGGCCAGGGCCGCATCGCGTGGGTCGTGATCGACACCGTCGCCGCGTTCGCGATGCTCGCGCTGGTGACGGTCGCCTGGCTGCCGACGTACGGCAACGGCTGGCTCTGGGTGGCCTCGTTCGGCTCCGGGGCGCTGGGTGCGGCCATCGGCATCCTCACCTCGGTGCGCCGATGGGACGCCCTCCGCACGGGTGGGCTGGCCGCCGCGGCGTACTTCCTGTTCGGCACGCTGCTCGCCATGCCGTCGACCGGCCTGTACAGCGTCATCCCGACGCTGCGCTCCCTGGTCGGTCTCGTGCAGGGCCCGATCCTCGGCTGGAAGGCCATGCTCACGGTCGAGCCGCCGATCGGTGACACGGGCTACCTGATGGTGCCCGTGGTGATCGTCGGCCTGCTCTCGATGCTTGCCTCCGTGACGGTCTCCCTCCGCTCGACCAGGCCGGTCGCGGCGCCGGTGCCGATGGTGGCCGCCCTCGTGCTGGCCAACCTCATGGGTGTCAACACCACGTACCAACCGCTGGTCACGGGACTGGCCGCGCTCTTCCTGGTGACCGTGTGGACCGCGTACCGCCGTTCCCAGCAGCGACGCGCCCTGGTCATCGGCGGCTCGATCGTGCGCTGGCCGCAGCTGGTGGCCGGCGCCCTGGTCATCGGTCTGGTGTCGGGCGTCGTCACCGTGGCCCGGCCGCTGCTGCTCTCCACCGACGCTCGGCACACCGTGCGTGAGCTGGTCGCGCAGCCGCTCGACGTCCAGCAGTACGCGAGCCCGCTGCAGAGCTTCCGGCTCAACCTCACCGACAACAAGACGACGGCCCTGTTCACGATCAAGGGTGTCCCCGTGGGCACGCGGATCCGGGTGGCGACCCTCGACGGCTACGACGGCTACACGTACACCGTCTCGAACTCGACCGCTCCTGGCGCGGACTCGGGCACCTTCCGACGCATCGGCGCCCGGGTGAGCGACGACACGCGCGGCTCCCAGGTGAACGTGACGGTGACCGTGGACAAGCTCTCCGGCGTGTGGGTGCCCACGGTCGGGCAGACACTGCAGATCACCTTCGAGGGCAGCCGCGGCGTCGCGCTCGACGACTCCTTCCACTACAACCAGGCGAGCGGTACGGCGCTGGTGACCAGCACCATCGCCAGCGGAGACACGTACTCGGCGGTAGCCGTGCTGCCCGCCCAGCCCACCTCGCAGCAGATCGGTGCGGCGTCCTCGGGCACCGTGCGGCTCCCCGAGGTCTCCGGCATCCCCGACACCGTGCGTGACCTGGCCGGCAAGTGGGCAGGGACGGCGACCGGGGCGAACGCGGGCGCGATCATCCAGGCGTACGTCGACCAGCTCAAGCTGGGCTACTACTCCCACGGCATCGACCCCGACGAGACGGCGTCCTGGGCAGGCCACAACGCGGGCCGGATCGTCGAGCTGCTCCACAATCCCGACCAGATGGTGGGCGACGAGGAGCAGTACGCGGTGGCGCTCGCCCTGCTCGCCCGGTCCGCCGGGATCCCGGCACGGGTCGGCTACGGCTACCAGCTGTCGAGCGATGACGGCCAGGTGCACGGCAGCGACGTGACCGCGTGGACCGAGGTGTACCTGTCGGGCTACGGCTGGGTCGTCTTCGACCCCACCCCGGCGAAGGACCGTCGGCTCAAGACCTTGAGCACGGAACCGCAGAGCGTGCCGAGGCCGCAGGTCGAGAACCCGCCGCCACCGCCGCAGAAGCCCGGCTCGCTGCAGCAGGACGAGACGCCGCCCGGCAGCACCCCGACGCCTGACAAGCCGGCGTTCCGGATCCCGTGGGCCGCGATCGGTACGGGCCTGCTGTACGGCGGGGTGCCGCTCGTGTTCATCGTGCTGCCGATCGCGCTCGTGATCGGGCTCAAGATGCGGCGACGGCGAGCGAGGATGAGCGAGGCGAGCCTCGTGGCCAGCGTCGTGGGCGGCTGGTCCGAGATCGTCGATCGCGCCCGAGACCTGGGCCGGTCGCCGACACCCTCCGCCACCCGTACGGAGCAGGCTGAGCAGCTCGTCGCCGCGTTCGACCGGGTCACGGAGAAGGCTGACCCGCGGGTCCTCGCCCGGCAAGCGGACATGACGGTGTTCTCGCCGGACACCATCACGCCCGGACAGGCCACGACGTACTGGTCGACCGTCGACGACGCGGTCGGCGGCCTCAACCGCTCGGTGTCCGTGATGCGCCGCATCCTCGGCTCCCTGTCGGTCAAGTCGTTCCGCCGCTACCGCTGACACCGAGCAGGCCGGGGTCGCGGCGCTGACCGTCTCGGGAGGCCACCGCCTGCCCTCGCGACATGGAAGGATGGGCGGGGCTGTTGAGCGGGAAGGGCGACATGGCGAAGAACGGGGCGATGCCGACGGGCGTGTCGATCGCGGGCCTCGGCGCGCGAGCGCTGGTCAACGTCCTCGACCTGTTGCCGCCGTCCCTGTTGGGCATCCTGGTCTCGGTCCTCGACGGGCGCGTCGCCCCGACTGCCGTGCTCGTTGCCACGATCGCGACGAGCATCCTCTCGCTGGGCTGGGCGGTCTTTCTCTGGTGGGGCTACGCGACCAGGGGCCAGAGTCCGGCGGCGAAGTTGCTGGGCATCCGGGTGCTGCGGCTCGCGGACGGCCGGATGCTCGGTTGGGGGGCGTTCTTCCTGCGGGGGCTCGTCTGGTACGCGTCGATGCTGCTCCCCGTGGTGTGGGTCGTGCTCGTGGTCATGATGATCGTCCATCCGCGGCGTCAGGGCTGGCACGACCTCGCCGGGAAGTCGGTGGTGGTGCGCGCCGACCGGCCCGCCCAGAACGAGGACACCACACCGATCCAGCGCCCCACCGTGGCGTCGGCCAACATGGTGGGGCTGCCGCCACACCTCAGCCCGAGCGCGTTCGTGCCGCCGCCGTCGCACGTCGAGTACGCGCCCGACCCCGTGGGCGGCCCGATCGCGGCGCTGCCCGAATTCGCCCGCCCCTCCCAGCAGGGCCCGTCCGCCGTCAGCCCGCAGCGGGCTGAGGCCGCCGTCCCCTGGGACCAGTGGGGTGCGGCGCAGCCCGCGCCGGGCCAGGGCCAGGCAGC
>JAPUEI010000025.1:20405-23041 GCA_027492675.1 Propionibacteriaceae bacterium
CCGCAGCAGCAGCCCGCGCCGTACCAGCTGCAGGGCCAGATGCCGTACGGGGGTGCGCCGCAGAACACGTACCCGCAGGCCAGCGCCCCGGTCGGCTACCCGCTGCCGCAGCAGCCGTCCGCCCAGCCGGTGGCCGAGCAGCCCCAGCCAGCACCCGTGGTGCCCGAGGACGACGACATGACGCGCACGCACCTCGCGCCGATGGGCAAGGCACCGGCGGCACCGAGGAAGGCGACCGAGGGCTGGCAGCTGCGGCTCGACGACGGTCGCCTGATCACCGTGGACGGGCTCGTGCTGATCGGCCGCAGCCCGCAGCCGCAGGGGTCCGAGCAGGCGCAGCTGGTGTCGGCCGGTGTCGAGAGCCGGATGGTCTCGAAGACCCACCTCGCGGTCGGGCTGGACCACCGCGGTCTGTACGTGATGGACCGCGGCTCCACGAACGGCACCGCGATCGCCAACGCGGGCGGCCAGTTCGAGCCGTGCGCGCCGGGTGACCCGGTCCGCGTGCGAGAAGGCCAGATCGTGTCCTTCGGTGACCGCTACCTCGAGGTCCGCCGCCAGTCCCAGTGACCGCCCCTCTCGTTGAGGAGAGACCTTGGCCCCCTTGAGGAGAGACTCTGGGTCCGCTGCCGAGAGACTTTCCCACCCCGTGCGCGCGACGTCCGGCGGGCTGCGGGCGTTGTAGTCTCAGCCGCGTGCTGCTCTCAGACCGTGACATCACCGCGGCCATCGACGCTGGACGCGTGGTCCTGGACCCGTACGATCCCTCGATGGTCCAGCCGTCCAGCGTGGACGTACGTCTCGACCGCTACTTCCGCGTCTTCGAGAACCACCGCTACCCGCACATCGACCCGTCGGTGGAGCAGCCCGAGCTGACGCGACTGGTCGAGTGCCGCCCCGACGAGCCGTTCATCCTGCACCCGGGCGAGTTCGTGCTGGGGGCGACGTACGAGGCGGTGACGCTGCCCGATGACCTCGCCGCGCGCCTCGAGGGCAAGTCGTCACTGGGTCGGCTGGGGCTGCTCACGCACTCGACGGCCGGGTTCGTGGACCCCGGGTTCACCGGCCACATCACGCTCGAGCTGTCCAACATGGCGACGCTGCCGATCATGCTCTGGCCAGGGATGAAGGTCGGCCAGCTGTGCTTCTTCCGGCTGTCCAGCCCGGCGGAGAACCCGTACGGCGCGGCCGTGAATCTCTCCCGCTACCAGGGGCAGCGCGGCCCGACGGCCAGCCGCAGCCACCTCAACTTCCACCGCACGCAGATCGAGGGCTGACCGGCCTCACTCCGGGGCGGCCGCCAGCACGTCGGCGGTCGCGGACATGCCCAGACGCGTGGCTCCGGCGGCGACGAGGGCGGCGGCGAACTCGTACGTACGGATCCCGCCTGACGCCTTGATCCCGAGGTTGCCGCCGACCGTCGACGCCATGAGGGTCACGGCGTGTACGGAGGCGCCGCCGGCCGGGTGGTAGCCCGTCGAGGTCTTCACGAAGTCCGCGCCGGCTTCGGCGGATGCCTCGCACGCCACGACGATCTCCTCGTCGGTCAGCGCCGCAGACTCGATGATCACCTTGAGCAGCGGGACCTCGCCTCGTACAGCCTTGATCTCGCGCACGAGGTCCCGGTCGCGGCCGGACTTCAGCAGCCCGAGGTCGATCACCATGTCGACCTCGTCAGCCCCCAGCCGGACGGACTCCGCGGCCTCGGCGGCCTTCATCGCGATCGTGTGCTTGCCGGACGGGAAGCCGCACACCGTCGCGAGCTTCAGTACGTCGGGCAGGTCCGGCACCGGCAGCATCGAGGGGGACACGCACACGGAGTACGCCCCCAGGTCGACGGCCTCGGCCACGAGGGCGAGCACGTCGGCGTGCGAGGCATCCGTGCGGAGCAGGGTGTGGTCGACCATCCGTGCCAGCTGGGCGCGCGTCACTGTCATGCTGGGACCGTACACGCCCGCGCGCCGGGCCCGCGACCTACCCCCGCACCTGCCGTACCGATCTCAGGCTCGCCGCCCGATCACCAGCCGCAGCGCGAGGAACCGGACCAGCGTGGCGACGAGGTTGGCGACGGTCAGCACGACGACCTCGACCCACTTCCCGGCCGCCGGCCAGGCCGCGTGCAGCACGACGAGAGACCCGCTCGTGAGCGCCATCGCGATCCCGAAGGCCAACAGACCCGTCGCGTGATCCTTGAGCAGCCCCTGTCCGCCTCGCACCCGGAACGTGAACGCCCGGTTCGCGGCCGTGTTCGCGACCGCCGTGACGATCTGTGCCACGAAGTTCGCCGACTGCGGCCCGAGAAGGCCGCGCAACAGCACGTACAGCACGAAGTACGCGACGGTCGAGACCACCCCGACGACGCCGAACCGCAGCACCTGGCCCAGCAGCCCTGCCGGCACCCCAGGTACGGCGGGCGGGATCGACGGCCGCGCCAGTTCCGCGCGCACCCGCGCCACCGGGATCCGCCCGGTCGCGAAGCCTCGGAGCAGCCGCCACACGCCGCGCAGGTCCTCGGTCGCGGTCGAGACGATGTTCACGGTCGTGCCGGGATCGTCGATCCAGTCCACCGGAACCTCGTGGATCCGCAGCCCCGCGCGCTGCGCCAGCACCAGCACCTCGGTGTCGAAGAACCAGTT
>JAPUEI010000026.1 GCA_027492675.1 Propionibacteriaceae bacterium
GGGCGGCGGGCGGCAGCCCGCCGTACAGCGACTTCGCCCGGAACGGCACGCCGCGACGGGAGCCGACGTACAGGACGGGCTCCTCGCCGGACGCCTCGTACGCCAGCCCGCCCGGCGCGTCGGACGGCACGAATCGGCCGCCGCGCCCGATGGTGAGCAGCGCCATGGTGTCGAAGAAGCCCATGCCGAGGCCGCGCATGATCACGGGCTCGCCCGCCCGGATCCCGGAGAGGTCCTGCAGGATCGGGCTGTCCGGGGGCACCCATGTGAGGTTGCTGCCCACCACGGCACGCCCCAGGGCGGTGTCCGCGACGTTCGGCCCCACGTCTAGCCACCCCGTCGCCAGCACGACGGAGTCGGCCGCCAGACGCTCTCCCGTCGACAGGACCACGACCGTACGACCGTCCGTCTCGTCGATCGCCGTCGCCCGCGCGCGGTGCACGTGGACCGTGACGGAGTCGGGCAGCCGGTTCAGGGCGCGCTCGTAGCACCAGACGAGGTACTCCCCGTACAGCGCTCTACTCGGGTGGGACTCCGGTCGGACGTCGCCGAGCTCGGCCTCGTACCCGCCGTTCACGAGCGCGTCCCGCAGCGGCGCGTCGAGGGTCCAGGCGCGACCCGCCAGGTGCTCACGGACGCCCAGGCACCACTCGTACAGCGAGGGCCCCTGCAGGATCGGCCCTGGCCCGGTGAACGACTCGTCGGTGAACAACGTCACCGCGCCGGCAAGGGTGTTCATGCAGAGGTCACGGTGCTGGTCGGTGGCCCAGACCTTTCCCGCGCCAGGCTCGCACTCTTCGACGAGATGGAGGTCGAGACACTCCTCGCGACCCGTCAGCAGGGCGCCGAGGCGCTCGATGCTGATGATCCCGCGAGGGCCGAGGCCGACGAGGACCAGCGTGGGTGTACGCGTGGTGGATGCCGAGGTCACTTGAAGTTTCTACCGGTTACGGTGGTGGCCCTCGCGCCGGTCTCAGGATGCGTCCGGCCACGATCCCCCACCGGAAGAAGGCCCATGGACGTCATCGACACGCTGTCTGGGATCACCCCCGGGTCACGCCTCGACGAGCTGCGGTCGAGACGACCTGAGGCTCGCGAGCAGGCGCAGGCCACGTACGACGCGCTGTTCTCCCCCGTCGACGCCTCGGCGATCTCGCTGGTGGAGCGCTACGCCGTCGCCTCCTTCGCGGCTGCCCTGTTCGACGTGCCCGCGGCCGAGCAGCACTACGCGACGCTGCTGTCCTTCACCGATGCCGGCCTCGCCGCGACTGTGGCCGAAGCGGTCGAGCTGGGACGCGGGTCGGGACCGTACGGGTCGTTCTCGGGCGACCTCGCCGCCGAGTCCCAGCCCGGGGCTGACCTGGTCCTCCTCCCCCACCTCGCCGACGCGCTGGGCGCGCGTCTGACCGCGGCCCTGCAGCACACCCACATGCTGGTGCTGCATCCGCGCGACTCCTCGCGCGAACGGCTGGAGCCCCTGGTGGAGGCTGGCTGGTCCGCGGACGGCATCGTCACGCTGTCACAGCTCGTGAGCTTCCTTGCTTTCCAGGTACGTGTTGTCGCCGGTCTGTCCGTGCTCGTGGCCGAAGGGAGCCGCTGATGTCCACACTCACCACGCCGACCGAGGTCTCCTCGCCACCCCGCTTCACCCAGGACTCGCTGGGCTGGGTGCCGTGGGTCCAGCCGCTCGCCGAGGAGGAGCTCACCGAGCGCCACTACGAGGGTCTGGTGCAACCGCAGCGGGCGAAGAACCCGTACTTCCGCCTGCTTGCCCGCGATCCCGAGGTGCTCGCTGCCCGCACGCGTACCGATCTCGACATCTTCTACAACACCGCTGGCGGGCTGGGGCGGGCCGAGCGTGAACTCGGAGCCGCGGTCGCGTCGCGCTCCAACGGGTGCGTGTACTGCGCGTCGGTGCACTCGGGGTTCGCGACCCACTACTCCAAGCGCGGCGACGACGTGCAGCGTCTGCTCGACGAAGGCGTACGCGCTGACCTGGGCGACGACGTCTGGAACGCCGTACGTGACGCGGTCGTCGCACTGACAGCCACGCCCGTACGATTCGGGGCCGCTCATGTCGCCGCCCTGCACGAGGCGGGTCTCGACGACGCGGCGGTGCTCGACGTCATCAACTCCGGCGCGTTCTTCAACTGGGCGAACCGGCTCATGCTGAGTCTGGGCGAGCCCGAGACCACGTGACGCGGCCGGTCCCCGAGCTTCCTGGGGAGCTCGGGGACCGTGGGTCGGTCGTCCGCGTCAGGAGATGTCGCCGCGATAGCCCTCGTCGACGACCGGCTGCGACTCGATGTACGCCTTGAACCGCTCCATGTCCTGCTTGGCGCGATGCTTCACGAGCCCGAGCTTGTCGCCCAGCGTCTCGACGAAGCCCTCGGGGACCGTTGCGAGCTGCAGGGTGACCCTGGTCTGATCAGGGCCCAGGCGATGGAACGTGACGACGCCGGCATGATCGGTGCCGCTGGTGCTCGTCCACGCCACCCGCTCGTCCGGGTGCTGCTCGGTGATCTTGGCGTCGAACTCGCGCTCGACGCCGCCGATGGTGATGCGCCAGTGCGTGAGGGCGTCGGTGACCTGCGTCACCTCTTCCACGCCCTCCATGAAGCGCGGGAACTCCTCGAACCGGGTCCACTGGTTGTACGCGGTGCGCACCGGCACCGCCACGTCGATCGTCTCGATGACTTCACTCATCATGAGCCCGTACCCGACGACCACGACGCCAAACCGGTCGAGGACTCGTACGGACGCCGAAAAATGCCCCCCAGCGACCCTGAGGCTCAACCTAGGCTGTCGGAAAATCCAGACCTCATAGGAAAGCCATGACCTCAGCCACAGCACTGCCCAGGGGATATCCCCATGCTCACGCGTCCGACGAAGCCAGACGCCTGGCCGAACAGGGCATGGTCTTCCGCGCCCAGGTCGGGTCTGGAGTCCATGGAACTGCCGTCGCAGGCAGCGATGACCGAGACGAGATGGGGATCTGCTTGGAGCCGCCGGAGTACGTGACGGGATTGTCGCGGGTTCCGCGGGGCACCGGCGCAACGACGGCAACCGTCCGTTTCGAGCAGTACGAACGTCACACGGCCTGGGACCTTCCCGGCGGCTTGTCTCGACGTTCGGGCGCGGGTGACCTCGACGTGGTGATCTACACCGCCAGGAAGTGGTGCCGATTGGCCCTCGACGGCAACCCCACCGTGCTGCTCCTCCTCTTCGTTCCCGAGTCCGAGACCGTCTATTGCTCGGCTGCGGGCGAGGAGCTCCGGACGAACGCTTCCGCGTTTCTCTCACGAAGGGTCGCCGACAGATTCCTCGGGTACCTGGAGTCTCAGCGGCGGGGAATGCTCGGGCTGGCACGCACCAACCGGCCCGAGTTGGTCGCGCACTACGGGTACGACACGAAGTACGCCATGCACGCGGTCAGGCTCGGGCTTCAGGGCATCGAGCTGTTGAGCACTGGCACCTTGTCGCTGCCAGTGCGAGAGCCTGATCTCTCTGTGCTGCGTGCGGTTCGAGCGGGGCAGTACTCCCGCGATGACGTCGTGGACATGGTCGCCGACGTGACGGAGAGGCTGCGCGCGGCGGCTGAATCGTCCGACCTTCCAGCCGAACCGAACCTGACCTGGGTCAACGACTGGCTGCATCGCCACCACCTTGCGTACTGGAGAACGCTGTAGGCGGCGACCTCGGGGCCGCCGGGGGGGGGCGCCCCCCCCCGGCGCCCGCGGGGGGACAAAGCGGGGGGAGGGGCGCCCCCCGGGCGGTGTGGCCGCACCACGCCCCCCCCGCCCCCCCCCAACCTCACGGGGCCAAACCCCGGGCGGCACCCCCCCCACGTTGCCTACGGGACAACGCGGGGGGCGGCCCCCGGGGGGCCGCCGGGGGCGCGCGCCACCTGCGGCCGCGAGGCTTCCTTCATCGGGTGTCAGCGGCTCACACGGTTCCGTATGGCCGGAACTGCAGCGCCTCGACACCAGAGGACGTCGTCGGACTGGTTGACCGCGAGCGCGACGGGGGTGGCATCGGGGTGCCGGGCTTCGGCGATTCCGGCCTGGATGGCCCGTGATGCCACTGCGGCCAGTCGCGCCCCCTCGCCCCCGATGACGACCAGCTGCGGCAGCATGAGGCTGCTGACGGCGCCGATGAGTCTTCCGAGCCCCAGACCCGCCTGGTCGATGATCGCCCTGGGACCGCGGACCCCCTCCTCGGCCATCGTCATCGCCTCGTCGTACGTGACGCGTCGGTCGAGCGCCAAGGAGACCGACTGGCAGATGCCCGGCATCGAGAGCATCGCCTGCGCGCATCCACGATGACCTTCAGCGCAGACGGGTCCAAGGGGATCGAGCGGCCAGTGTCCGACGAGTCCGAGTCCGGAGTCGGGACCGTTGACGATGTCTCCGTTCACGATGGCGCCATAGCCCACGGCCGCACCGATCGTGATGATGGCGAGATTGCGTAGACCGACGCCATCGCCGAACCAGTGCTCGTACTGGGTGAGCGCCGTGAGGTCGTTCTCGATGACGACAGGAAGCCCCACTCGTGCTTCCACGAGGCTGGCCAGTGGCACATCGCGCCAACCGAGGAAGGGGTTGCTGACGACGGTGGCGTTGTCCAGCACCCGCCCCGCCAGGCCGATGCCAACCGCCGAGAGAGTAGGCACGGCCTCCTGCAGCTCCCGGACGACGCGCTCGATGTCCGCCACGACGGTGTCGACGTCTGCTCCAGACAGGGGCGAGCGGGTGGTCGCCTTGGCCTCGCACCTGAGGTTGGTGACCACGCCGATGACCTCACTCCCGGTGAGCTTCAGGCCGGCGAAGTGGTGCGTGTCAGCAGCGACGTCGAGTGGGCGCTTTCCTCGGCCGGCCCGGCCTGTTGGCTGTTCACTGCCCTCGATGAGCAGCCCCGACGCGACGAGCGGCGCTGCGAGGCGGGTCAGAGAGCCCTGTGACAGGTTCAACCGCCGAGCCAGCTCGGTCCGGGAGATGGGCCCATGGAGGAGCACCTCCAGGGCGACCGCCTGCGTTGCGCCGCCATCACTCGGCCACCGCGGAGGGGCTGAGTGACGCTCGCTGGTCATCGGGGGGCTCTGTTGCTTCACACAGGAAGCAAATCAGGTGAAACGGGTGCCTGACAAGCCCTTGACACGGTGAGTTGCTTTCGTCTTAGAATCATCCCCGCACGGTCCTCCCGTGTCAGACCCGAAAGGAGTCGCGTAATGAAGCGCGCTTTTCACCTTAGGACCGCTGCACTGGCTGCGGCGCTTCTCAGTGCCGCCGCCTGCACTTCCACCACCGCAGCGTCCACGGCAAGCTCGTCCGCCGCGGACGCGGCGCCCGTCACCTTGACGATGTGGGGTACGTACGGCAACGGCGGCAACACCGCTCAGACTCAAGCCCTGGCGAAGCTGATCACGAAGTTCCAGTCCGCCAACCCCAACATCACGGTCAACTACGTGGACATGCCCTACGACCAGCTGAAGCAGAAGCTGACCACCAGCGCTGCAGGCGGCGGACTGCCTGACGTGTTGCGGTCCGACATCGGCTGGGTGGCGCAGTTCGGCAAGCTGGGCGCGTTCGCCCCGCTGGACACCGAGATGCCCGGTTTCGGAGACGTGGCCAAGTCCACGTACCCCGGCACTCTCGCCGCGAACAAGTACAACGGCCACTATTACGGCATGCCGCTCGACACGAACACCCGAGTACTGGTCACCTCCCCGGACGTCCTCGCCAAGGCCGGGATGACCGCCCCGCCGGCGACCTTTGACGACTTCAAGGCCATGGCCGCCAAGTTGCCGGCCGGCACCCAACTGTTCGCTGACAGCGGGCTCCAGGGATGGAACGTCCTGCCCTGGATCTGGTCCGGCGGCGGCGACATCACGGATGCCGACGTGACCAAGGCCACGGGCTACCTGAACTCGGACAAGTCCGTCGCTGCGGTGCAGATGCTGGTGGACCTCTACAAGGCCAAGCAGATCCCCAACCTCATCACGGGCAACCAGGGCGGCACCTCGACGTCTGACGGGCTCCCCGGCGGCAAGTACGCCACGATCCTGGACGGTCCATGGATGGTCGACATCTGGGGCCAGCAGTACCCGTCGTTCAAGCCGGTGTTCAGCCAGGTCCCTGCGGGTCCCGGAGGCTCGGTCTCCGTCGTGGGTGGGGAGAGCATGGTGATGAGCGAGACGTCGACCCACAAGGACGCCGCCCTCAAGTTCATCCAGTTCACCCTGTCCGACGACTTCCAGCTCGGCATGGCGGATGCGGGCCAGATGCCCGTCGTCGCCACAGCAGGAACGAAGGCGGCGACGGCACACCCGTACTACTCGGTCTTCGCGACTCAGCTCCAGACCGCCAAGGCGCGACTGCCGATCCCCGATGCGGGCCAGGTCGACACGATCCTCAACACTGAGCTGACCAAGGCGTTCAACGGCTCAGAGTCGGTGAAGGACGCGTTGACGGCCGCGGCATCACAGATCGACCCGCTACTGAAGGCATAACAGAAACGTGGCAACAACAGCTCCGGAAGGTGGCGCGGTGGCTTCTATCTTTGGCGGCCCCGCGCCACTCCGACGCACCGCGACGGCGACACGTCGCCGAACTCTGGTGAGAAGGCTCACTCCGTACCTCTTCCTGGCTCCAGGGATGGTGATGTACGTGTGCTTCATCGGGCTGCCGATGATCCGTGCGGCGCAGATCTCGTTGTTCCACTGGAACGTCATGCTGCCCCAGCGGAGCGTGTTCGTCGGCCTGGGCAACTACTCCAAGGCGTTCGCGGACCCGATCTTCTGGCAGGCGCTGTCGAACAGCGGTCTGTACATGCTGCTCACAGTCCCACCGCAGATCGTGATCGGACTGGGCGTCGCCATGCTCCTCAAGCGGCGCAGCCCGGCGCAGCCGGTCTACCGCTTCCTGTTCTACCTTCCCGTGGTCACCAGCTGGGTCGTGGTGTCCCTGCTCTTCAAGTACCTGTTCGCCGACCAGGGCGTCATCAACTGGCTGTTGACCCTCGGCCGTGCTGACGCAGTGCCCATCTCGTGGTTGTCGGGCAGGTTCACCGCGATGGTGGCCATCTGCGCACTGGGCATCTGGAAGGGGGTCGGCTGGTCGATGATGATCTTCCTCGCCGCGCTCCAAGGGGTGCCCGTCGTCCTCGAGGAGGCGGCCGAGATGGACGGGGCGAACCGGTGGCAGAAGTTCCTCGTCGTGACCCTTCCGGCCATCTGGCCGGCCATGGCATTCGTCTTGATCATGCTCGTCATCGGAGGTTTCAACGTGTTCATCTCCGTGCTGCTGATGACCGGTGGCGGCCCTGCTCAGCAGACCGAGGTCCTCCTGACCTACATGTACAACGTGGCCTTCGGAAACCTCGACTTCGGCTACGGCTCAGCCATCGCGATGCTGCTGACAGTCCTGGTGTTCATCCTCGCTGTGATCCAGATGAAGGCCTTCCGAACCGAGCAGGGGGCGCAATGAGACGTCACCACGCCACCGCGTCCATCGCCCGCCACATCGTCCTTTCGGCGGGAGGGCTCCTGATGACCCTTCCCTTCATCTACATGGTCTCGACGTCGTTCAAGGACCAGGCCTACGTCTTGTCCTATCCACCCCAGCTGATCCCTGAGCCGGCCACCATCGCCAACTACGTGCGCGTATGGCTGACCCAGGACTTCGGCCGGTACTTCGTGAACTCGCTCGTCGTGGCCGCCTTGTCGACCGCTGGTTCGGTGCTGGTCTCGGCCATGATGGCCTACGCCTTCGCCCGCTTCCGGTTCGCCGGCCGGACGCTCCTGTTCCGCGTTCTCCTCCTCGGGCTGATGGTCCCAGCGATGATGCTGATCATCCCTCAGTTCGTCCTCGCCAAGTCGCTGAACCTGCTGGACAACCTGCAGGGGTTGATCGTCTTCTACATCGCCGGCAGCCTGGCTCTCAACACGTTCCTGCTTCGGGCCTTCTTCGAGGGCATCCCGATTGAGCTCGAGGAGGCCATGGAGGTCGACGGCGCCAATCCGTGGCAGCGCTTCACGCGTCTCATGCTGCCCCTGTCGACGCCAGCTCTAGCCACCACGACGATCTTCACCTTCCTTGGCTGCTGGGACGAGTTCGCCTGGGCGGCCACGAGCATCAACACGCCGACCAACCGGACATTGCCCGTCGCCATCAGGCTGTTCCAGGGGCAGAACGCCACCCAGTGGGGCCTCGTATTTGCGGCGTCGACGATCGCCATCATCCCCGTCATCGCCGTGTTCTTCGCATTCCAGCGGTACTTCGTCCAGGGCCTGACCACAGGCGCGTTGAAGGGATAGGACCAGACGATGAGCAGTGACACCTGGGGGCCTGAGATCCTCCCCACTCGGGCGCGCTACGCGCCCGGCGACACCGTGGCCGTGGAGGGCCGCGGTATTGATCAACCGTTCCGGCTCGACGTGTTCCAACTGGGAGATCTGATCCAGCGAACGGAGCCCGGGCAGACGGATCTAGGTTTGCTCGCGCCGGGTGCGTACGGGATCGAAGCCGTCACCACGGACGGCCGCATCATCGCGCGCACTGCTGTCGAGGTCGGCGGGACGTCCATGCGGTACGGCTTCGTCACCAGCTTCGGCCCGACCACGGACGTCGCGGCCAGAGCGAACCTCGCCCGCCGACTCCACCTGACCGACATCCAGTTCTACGACTGGGCCTACCGTCACGCAGATCTCCTCGGCGGAGGAGCGATCTACGCCGACCCCCTCGACCAACCGGTGGCGTTGGCCACGGTCACGGCGCTCTGCGAGGCATACCGCCAGGCCGGTGCCCGATCGCTCGGCTACAGCGCTGTCTACGGCGTGGGGGCCGAGGATCGAGACACCTGGAACGACCTGGAGCTCCTGCGGCCAGACGGGTCGCCCTTCACCCTCGGCGATTTCCTCTGGGTCATCGATCCTGCACACCCGCGCTGGCTCGCCCACTACGGCGATGATCTCGACCAGGCCCTGAGCGTCGGATTCGATGGGTTCCACCTCGACCAGTACGGGTGGCCGAAAGCAGCGACTCGCCGCGACGGGACCTTCGTTGACGTCGCAGAGTCCTTCACCGCGATGCTCTCCGCCTTGCGCCTGCGGCTGCCCAACGCACGGCTCGTCTTCAACCAGGTCAACGACTTCCCGACCCATCGAACCGCGGCGAGCCCTCAGGACGCCCTCTACATCGAGGTCTGGCCGCCACACGAGACGCTGGGTGACCTGGCCGGGCTCGCCACACGGACCAGGACGATCGCCGACGGTCGCCCGGTCGTCGTGTCCGCCTATCAGAGCGTCTACTCGATCGCCCCCGCTGACAGCGCCGACACCGCCGCGCGCTTCACCATGGCCAGCCTGTTCAGCCACGGCGCGACTCACCTCCTGTGCGGTGAAGCGGAGCGGGTCCTCGTCGACCCCTACTACGTCCGCAGCCACCCGATGGAGCCCTCCACGGCGGCCATGCTGCGCCGCTGGTACGACTTCCTCGTCGAGCACACCGAACTCCTGCTCGCCGACCACCTCGTCGAGGTCACGGGCTCGATGGCGTCTCCGTACAACGACGACATCGACGTGACCTTCACGGGCGCCGAGACCAGTTGGGAGCCCATGGCCGGCCGAGTCTGGCGCCGCGTCGTCGAGACCGATCAAGGCGACCACATCGTGCATCTGATCAACCTCACCGATCAGACCGACACGCTCTGGGACGCTCCTCGAGTCCCGGTCTCGACGGTCACTGGCACCCTCCAGGTGCGGCTGTGGGGACCTGTCGCACCACGCGTACAAGTGGCCGATCCCGATGCCGGAGGGCGACTCATCGACTGCCACGTGGAGGTCGATGGGGATCACGCGACTGCCACGCTTCCACCTTTGGGCGTGTGGCAGGTGGTTCGGGTGAGCGCACCCAGGACGGAGCCACTCCCGGCATAGGCGACGCTGCCACTACACGGCAGACGACTGACCTCGGGATGCAGTCTCGGCTACGGGTGGCAACTGAGGACCCGCCCGTGTCCAGGCCGGGTCCTCGCGGTCGTGGCTGCAGTCCTCACACAAGCCGGGGAGAAGATACGGCTCGAGCACCACTCTCAGGAGACGTTCGCCGTCAGCCGACTCAGCGGAGGCTCCGGACAGCTCGCCCACGGCCAGCCATGTCTCGGCGATCACCCACAACGCCTGGATGAGGTCGGCGATGCCTTGGTCGTCCAGCGGGCGGATGACACCGGCCGACCGCCACCGTTGCGCGAGGGCAATGAAGGTTGCGGTGCGGCGCGCCCGCACCGTGCGGTACCCGGCAGCCAGGACTGGATCGCCGTGCAGCAACCCGAGCAACTCGCGATTCAGGAACGCGTAGCGATCAGACAAGGCCGCGCCAGCCGCCAATCGCCTCAAGATCTCCGCTGGGGTCACATCCATGAAGTCGGCCTCGTCGCCACTCCACATCTCCTCGTACGCTCCCGCGAAGCTCTCGTACAGCTCCCGGATGATCTCGTCCTTGTCGCTGAACCAGTAGTACAGGTTGCCGGGGCTGATGCCAGCTTGGGCGGCCACGTGGTTAGTGGTCACCGCGGAAGTCCCGCGCTCGTTGAACAGCTCCAGGGCCGCGTCCAGGATCCGGTCACGCGTTCGACGTGCACTGCTGGTGGTCGGGATGCGCAACATGCCTAGAGCATAAGCACTACTCCGCCGGCAGCGACAACCTGACGCCGTGGCGAGAGAGCACGGCAGCACGGTCCGGTTCGTCATCTACAGGTCTACATCTGCCGCATGTTAGAGTCGTAACTCTAATTAGAGTAAAGTACCTAACCTGATCGGGAGCGCCTCTGCAAGACGCCCCTTGATCCTGCGTAGCAGCCAACGAAGGAGTGCCCATAGTGGCGAAGCAGTCGAGCAAGGAACCCCCGACCACCACATCGAGTCCCGAGGCGAGACCCGGCCCGCTGCTAGGTCGACGAGGCTTGCTGGGGATGGTCGGGCTCGGGGTGGGCACGCTGGCCGTGGCCGGCGTCGGCGGCTTGACCTGGAAGTCAGTCAAGGGCGGAGTATTCGCCACAGGAACCGGCCCGGCCTACGCCGCCTGGGACACGCTGGACGCGCCCGGCGACGGCGTGATGGCCCTGGTGAACGCGGCGGTCCTGGCCGCCAACGCCCACAACACCCAGCCGTGGCTATTCCGAGGGACCCCCGACCGCATCGACCTGTTCGCTGACCTGACACGCACCATCGGTGCCATGGACCCACTGGGGCGCGAACTGGACATCAGCCTGGGATGCGCGCTGGAGAACCTAGTTCTTGCAGGCCCCACCCAGGGCACCGCAACTACCGTGGCCCTTCTGCCCGAGCCGAGCGACCCGACCCACATCGCCCGTATCGACCTCACCGAAACCGATGCGGCCGTGTCACCGCTGTACGCCGCGATCCCCCATCGCCACACCAACCGGGGGGCGTACGACACCTCCCGGCCAGTGGCCCAGGCACAGCTCGACGCGCTGGGTGCACTGATAGACGATCCCGGTGTGGGACTCGTGTGGTTCACCACGGACGCGGAGAAGTCCGCCTTCGGCACCCTCACATTGCGTGCCACCGAGGCCATCATCGCGGACCGACAGCAGTCAGCCGACGACTACATCTGGTACCGCAACAGCTGGGACGAGATCCAGACGAAGAAGGACGGCATCACCATCGACACGTCCGGCCAGACATCCCTGATCCGCGCCCTCTCAAAGATCGTTCCCGTCTCCCAGCAGCAGAACAACGACGGGTGGCTCCAAGGGATGCGTACGTTCGAGATTCCGACCGCGGCCGCGTTCGGTGCCATGGTGGTCCGCAACCCGGCCGACCGCACCAGCCGACTCGCCACGGGACGCGCCTGGCAGCGCATGCACCTCTCCGCGACCATCGACGGCCTGGCACTGCAGCCGCTGTGCCAGGTCCCCGAACGCATCGACCGAGAGGCGTCCGCTGGACTATCGACCGACATCACCCGCGCTATGGCCGTCCTGCTTCCGTCGGGGACCCACGCGATCATGACCTTCCGGATCGGGTATCCGACCGCGACCGCGCTGCCCAGTCCCCGTCGCCCCGCACACGACGTCATGCTGTGACAGCACCCCGTCCGCCTTGTCCAGTCGCGGGACTTGCCGGCAGAAGTTGGTACGTGCGACACCGGGGCCGTCACGAACGGGCTGCTCGTCGAACAAAGCCGACGGGATTCTCACCTGGGTGGGCGCAGGGGGACTCGAACCCTCGACCCCTTCCTTGTAAGGGAAGTGCTCTAACCAACTGAGCTATGCGCCCGCAGCCGGACCAGCCTAGTGGAGCAGGCGGCCCGGCGGCGACTTCGACTCAGCGACGCGTCGCACCCTTCGGGCGTACGAGCTTGTGGCAGGCCCAGGTCTTGGAGACCGTCGGGCTGGTGGTGAGCGCCAGGCCGGCGGTCACGGCACCTTCTTGGAGGTCGGCCTGCGCGACGTGGCCCGGACGACCCACCTTCGGAGTGAGCAGCCACAGACAGCCACTGCCGGACAGGTCCCGCAGGGCGTCGAACAGGCCATCGACCACGTCGCCGTCCTCCGAGCGCCACCACAGCACCACGACGTCGACCGCGTCGTCGGTCTCCTCGACGAGGTCTCCGTCGACGGCATCCATCACCGCCGTACGGAACTCCTCGTCGACATCCGCATCCCAACCCAGTTCCTGAACCACAAGCCCAGGACGCAACCCCAGCACGTCGCCCAACGACGCAGTCTCGGTACCCATCTCTCGATTCCTACGAGTCGCCGCCCACCGAGCCGGAACTTCCGGCGGTGACGTTGTCGATCTGGTACTTCACGTACGCCTCGTCAGCCAGGCTGCGCGGCACATCGCCGGTCTCGGCGAGCTCCCGCAGCACGGCCACCGCGATCGACGGACCGTCGATCTTGAGGTAGCGACGCGACGCCGCCCGGGTGTCGGAGAAGCCGAAGCCGTCGGCACCCAGTGCCCGGAACGAGCCCGGGACATAGCTGGCGATCTGGTTCTGGACCTCGGTGGCGTAGTCGGAGACCGCCACCACGACGCCAGGACGCCCGGTGAGGCGCTGCGTCACGTACGGCACGCGGTCGCCGCCGTCGACGAAGTTCGCCTTCTCCGCAGCGATCGCGTCGCGGCCGAGCTCGTTCCAGCTCGTCACGCTCCACACGTCGGCGACGATCCCGTAGTCGCGACGCAGCAACTCCTGCGCCTCGAGAACCCACGGCACGCCGACGCCCGAGGCGAGCAGCTGGGCCCGCTTCGGATCGCCCTCGATGCCCTCGGTCGAGCCTTCCTTGAGCAGGTACATGCCCTTCCGGATGCCCTCCACGTCGACGTTCTCGGGCTCCGCCGGCTGCGGCATCGGCTCGTTGTACACCGTGAGGTAGAAGATCACGTTGTCCGGGTTCTCCCCGTACATCCGCTCGAGTCCGTACTCCATGATGTGCGCGATCTCGTACGCGAACGCCGGGTCGAAGTGCAGCACCGCCGGGTTGCTCAGCGCCAACAGCGGCGAGTGCCCGTCCATGTGCTGCGTGCCCTCGCCGGTCAGCGTCGTCTTGCCCGCTGTCGCGCCGATCATGAAGCCACGCGTCAGCTGGTCCGCGGCGGCCCAGATGAAGTCGGCCGTGCGCTGGAAGCCGAACATCGAGTAGAAGACGTACACCGGCACCATGGGCACGCCATGGGTGGCGTACGCGCTGCCCGCAGCCGTGAACGCGGCCAGCGAGCCGGCCTCGTTGATGCCCGTGTGGTAGATCTGCCCGGCGGTCGACTCGCGGTAGGCGAGCATCAGCTCGTTGTCGACCGGCGTGTAGTTCTGCCCGTGCGGGTTGTAGATCTTCAGCGTCGGGAAGAACGAGTCCATGCCGAAGGTACGGGCCTCGTCAGGGATGATCGGCACGACGTGCGCGCCGAACGACTTCTCCCGCAGCAGGTCCTTGAGCAGACGTACGAAAGCCATCGTGGTGGCGATCGGCTGCTGGCCGGAGCCCTTCTTGACACCCTCGTACGCCGTCTTGTCGGGCAGCGTCAGCCTCTTCGGCGAATTGCGACGCTCGGGCAGGTTGCCACCCAGTGCACGACGACGCTCATTGGCGTAGCGGATGCGCTCGTCGTCCGGCCCCGGGTTGAAGTACGGCGGCTGGTACGGGTTCTCCTCGAGCACCTCAGAGCTGATCGGGATCTGAAGACGATCGCGGAATGCGAGCAGGTCGTCGATCGCCATCTTCTTCATCTGGTGCGTCGCGTTGCGACCCGCGAAGTGACTGCCGAGGAAGTAGCCCTTGATGGTGTGGGCGAGGATGACCGTCGGCGCGCCGCTGAACGACGTCGCCGACTTGTACGCCGCGTACACCTTCCGATAGTCGTGACCGCCGCGACGCAGCGCCCAGATCTCGTCGTCGCTCCAGTCGGCCACCATCTTCGCGGTGCGCTGGTCGCGGCCGAAGAACTGGTCTCGTACGTACTTGCCGTCGTTCGCCTTGAACGTCTGGAAGTCGCCGTCGGTCGTCGTGTTCATGAGGTTGACGAGGGCACCCTCGTCGTCGTCCTCGAGCAGACGGTCCCAGTTCGAGCCCCAGAGGACCTTGATGACGTTCCAGCCCGCCCCGCGGAAGAACGCCTCCAGCTCCTGGATGATCTTGCCGTTGCCACGTACGGGACCGTCGAGGCGCTGCAGGTTGCAGTTGACGACGAACGTCAGGTTGTCGAGCGCCTCGTAGGCGGCCCACTGCAGGAATCCGCGCGACTCCGGCTCGTCCATCTCGCCGTCGCCGAGGAACGCCCAGACGTGCTGGTCAGAGGTGTCCTTGAGCCCACGGTTGTGGAGGTAGCGGTTGAACGACGCCTGGTAGATGGCGTTCATCGGGCCGATGCCCATGGACACCGTCGGGAACTCCCAGAAGTTCGGCATCTGCCGCGGGTGCGGGTAGCTCGGCAGGGCCTCGACCTTGCCGTTGACCACATGGCTGTGCTCCTGGCGGAACCCGTCCATCTGGTCCTCGCTCAGGCGGCCCTCGAGGAACGCCCGCGCGTACATGCCGGGCGACGCGTGGCCCTGGAAGAAGATCTGGTCGCCGCCACTGGGGTGGTCCTTGCCGCGGAAGAAGTGGTTGAAGCCCACCTCGTACAGCGACGCCGCCGAGGCGTACGTGGAGATGTGGCCACCCACGCCGACGCCGGGGCGCTGGGCGCGGTGCACCATCATGGCCGCGTTCCAGCGGAGCAGGCGGCGGTAGCCGCGCTCGAGGCCCTCGTCACCGGGGTAGGCCGGCTCGATCGACTTCGGGATCGTGTTGACGTAGTCGGTGGCCGTGAGGCTCGGGACGCCGATCTGCTTCTCGCGCGCCCGATCGAGCAGGCGCAGCATGACGTACCGGGCCCGGTTGCGGCCACCCTTCTCGATGAGCCCGTCCAGGCTCTCGATCCACTCGCCCGTCTCGTCGGGGTCCGTGTCCGGAAGGTTCGTGGGAAGTCCGTTGAGAACGGGACCACCCTCGTCGCGTGGGATCACCTGATGCCTTTCGTCGTGCTCGCCAGTGGGCCAATCTTGTCATGTCCGACGCCAACTCCGAAGTGCGTCCGGACTCTCCCCGTGCAGCAACTACGGGGCGCAACACCGCATTCCCGCCGTCGACCACGAGCTGCCATGCGGCGTCCCTCTGCCCGATATGTACAGACGAGGGGCTCTGCGCGAGAAGGCTGCCCGGACTCTCAGCCCTTCGCCCAGTCGAGCAATCGGTCCACGGGCCACGTGTTGACGATGCGCTCGGGGGCGATCCCGGCGGCGAACGCCCGCTCACACCCGTAGTCAAGGAACTCGAGCTGGCCGGGGGCGTGGGCGTCGGTGTCGATGCTGAACAGGCAGCCGATGTCTCGAGCGAGCGCCAGGAGTCTGGTCGGCGGGTCCCGACGCTCCGGACGCGAGTTGATCTCGACGGCGACTCCGAACTGCCGGCACGCCTCGAAGACGACCTCGGCATCGAAGCGGGACTCGTTGCGTAGCCCGCGCTCCCCCTCCACGAGGCGACCCGTGCAGTGGCCAAGCACGTTGGTGCGCGGATTCGCGATGGCCCCCACCATGCGGTGCGTCATCGACTCGGCGTCCTGGTTGAGCTTGCTGTGAACACTGGCGACGACGACATCCAGGGCATCCAGCGCGGCCGCGCTCTGGTCGAGTGCGCCGGTGTCGAGGATGTCGACCTCGATCCCCTTGAGGACCCTTACGGGCGAGACCTCGTTGAGATCATCGATGCGTCGTCCCTGGTCGGCGAGGCGTTCCGCGGTCAGGCCGTGGGCCACGGTGAGGCGTGGCGAGTGGTCGGTGACCACGAGGTACTCGTGGCCCAAGGCTGCCGCCGCGACGACCATCTCCTCGATCGGCGCGCTCCCGTCCGACTCCTCGGTGTGGCTGTGGAGGTCGCCGCGCAGCAGCGCCCGCAGTTCCTGGCCCTGCATGGCGAGGGGCTTCGCCGACGCCCGCACCTTCGCGAGATAGTCCGGCACCCTGCCCTCCAGCGCCTGGGTGATCACGGTCGCCGAACTCGGACCGATCCCGGCGATGTCCGACCAGCTCCCCGACCGGGACCGCGCCCCGTACTCCTCGGCGCTCAGTCGGTCGAGGATCGTCGCGGACGAGCGGAAGGCCGAGGACCGCCGAGAGTCGCTGCGCGCCCTGTCCAGCCAGTACGAGATCTCGCGGAGCGCGGCGGCAGGCGACGCCGGTGGCGACGTACTGGGGTTCGGCACGCTCGACACCCTACGCTGAGGGTCATGGCCAGGGGTGGATCGAACGCGGTGCCGAGGGTGAGCGGCCGCACGCTCGTCCCGTCGAGCCGCGCCCGGTCCGGAATGGTGCGCCGACTGTCTGCCCAGTCCGCAGAGATGACGACCGCGATCCTCGCGGAGATGGATGCACGACACTCCTGGTTCAGCGACATGGAGCCCGAGCATCGGTCCTGGATCGGCATCGTGGCGCGCGCCGGCATCGACCTGTTCGTCGCCTGGCTGGCCGACGAGGGCGATGAACCGGTGTCGCCTGCAGGACTCTTCGACGCCGCACCCCGATCGGTGATGCGGCGGATCACGCTGCAGCAGACGGTCGAGCTGGTCCGTACGACGGTCGAGGTCGTCGAGCAGACCGTGGCCCAGATGCCGCGCAGCGATCGGGCGGTGCTCTCGACGGCGATCGTCTACTTCTCGCGTGAGGTGGCCTTCGCCGCGGCCGAGCTGTACGCGACGGCGGCCGAGACCCGTGGCGCTTGGGACGCCCGTCTCGAGAGTCTCGTCGTCGACGCCGTGGTGCGCGGCGAGGCCGACGAGAACCTCGTCTCCCGCGCCTCGACGCTGGGATGGCACTCCCCCGAGTCCGTTGCCGTGGTCGTCGGCATCTCGCCGCCCGGCACCGAGTCTGCCGTGGAGCAGATCCGCAAGGCCGCCTCCCGGGCAGGGCTCGACGCCCTGGTGTCGACGCAGGGCGACCGGCTGGTCGTCGTCCTCGGCGGCGACCTGAAGGGCACCGAAGGCGTGGTCGCCGTCGTACGCCGTTTCGAGGGCCTGTTCGGGGAAGGGCCCATCGTGGTCGGACCGTTGGTCGAGAAGCTGGTCGACGCCGGTCTGTCCGCTCGGGCCGCGTTCTCCGGCAGCCGCAGCGCGGTCGCGTGGCCTGAGGCCCCCCGACCGGTGTCGGCGATCGACCTCCTCCCCGAGCGCGCGCTCGCCGGCGACGGACACGCGCGACGCGCCCTGGCCGTGGACGTGTACGAGCCGCTGGGTCGCGCAGGCGGCGAACTGCTCGGCACGCTGGTCGCGTTCCTGGACCACGGCGGCTCGATCGAGGCGTCCTCGAGGGCGCTCTACGTGCACGCCAACACCGTCCGCTACCGCCTTCGTCGCATCCAGGACGTCACGGGCTACAACCCGACCGCACCGCGGGACGCGTACGTCCTTCGTCTGGCCGTCACCGTCGGCAGGCTCTTCGCCTCCTGAGCCGTTCTCACGCGCCGTTTGTAGTTTTCCTACAACGACACGCCGAGAACTTCGTCGCGTCCGGTACGCGCTTTGCCGCAACCTCACGAAACGATGATCCCGTGCTCGCAATCGTCGCCCCGGGCCAAGGCGCCCAGACTCCAGGTTTTCTGTCCGCATGGCTCGAGGTCCCCACGTTCGCCACCCGGCTGGCATGGCTCTCGGCAGTCACCGGTCTCGACCTCGCCCACTACGGAACCGAGGCCGACGCCGAGACCATCCGGGACACCGCCATCGCCCAGCCGCTGCTCGTGGCTGCGGGCATCACCGCGGCCCTCGAGCTGTTCCCCTCCCCTTCGGCCGCCTTCGGCAAGGTCGGCGTGGTCGCCGGTCACAGCGTCGGCGAGATCACGGCGGCCGCGGGCACGAACGTGATGAGCGTCGAGGCCGCGATGGTCCTGGTCCGCGAGCGGGGCCGCGCGATGGCCGCTGCGAGCTCCGCGTGGCCCACGTCGATGTCCGCCGTCATCGGTGGCGATCGCGACGAGGTCATGGCGTCGATCGAGAAGTACGGGCTCACCGCCGCCAACGACAACGGCTCCGGCCAGATCGTGGCCGGCGGTACGGTCGAGCAGCTCGCTGAGCTGGCCGCCAACCCGCCTCACCGCACGCGGGTCGTACCGCTGAGCGTCGCGGGCGCCTTCCACACCGTGCACATGAAGCCCGCTGTCTCGCACATGACGACGCTGGCCCAGGCCGTCTCCACCAAGGACCCGCGCACGCGGCTGCTGTCCAACGCCGATGGCCAGGTCATCCACAGTGGCTCGGAGTACCTGCGCCGCATCGTCAAGCAGATCTCCAACCCGGTCCGCTGGGACCTCTGCATGGCGACGATGGCCGAGCTCGGCGTCACCGGCCTCCTCGAGCTGCCGCCGGCCGGCACGCTGACCGGCATCGCCAAGCGCAACCTCAAGGGCGTCGAGCTGTTCAGCCTCAACACCCCCGACCAGCTCGATGAGGCCCGCGACTTCGTCGACCGTCACGCCGAGTCGGCCTACCAGGACCTCTCGACCACGCCGACCTGGCGCCTGGTCGTGTCTCCCGGCAAGGGCCGCTTCATCCGCGACGCGTCGGTGAAGGTCAACGACCGACTCGACGGCAGTACGAGCATCGGCTCGGTGAAGAACCTTCGCGACGAGGTCCCCGTCTCGGCCTCCCAGGGCGGCGTCGTCCTGGAGTGGCTCGTCGAGGACGGCGACCCCGTCTCCCCCGGCCAGCCGCTGCTGCGCCTCCACCCGTCCCAGAACCAGGTCCAGGAGGATCTCGCGTGACCGCTCCCCTCACCATCCGCGCCGGTCGGGTCGGATCCCGCATCGCCGGTGTCGGCTCGTTCCTGCCCAGGCGCATCGTCACCAACGAAGAGATGTGCACGATGATCGACTCGAGCGACGAGTGGATCCAGCAGCGCACCGGCATCGTTGAGCGGCGTTGGGCCAGCGACGACGAGCCGCTCACGGTCATGATCGCCGAGGCCTCCCGCCACGCCATCGAGCACTCGGGCGTCTCCACCGACGAGATCGACGCGGTGATCGTCGCGTCCGTCACCCACCTCAAGGCCACGCCGGCCCTCGCGCCGATGCTGGCCGCGGAGCTGGGCCTCAAGGACCCCGCCGCGTACGACATCTCCGCTGCCTGCGCCGGCTTCTGCTACGCGCTGGCCCAGGCCGACGCCCTCATCCGTGCAGGCGCCGCCAACGCGGTCCTCATCGTGGGCGCCGAGCGTCTCAGCGACCTCACCGACAAGAGCGATCGGTCGACGGCGTTCCTGTTCGCCGACGGCGCGGGCGCTGCCGTGGTCGTGGGCAGCGACACCCCTGGCGTCGGGCCCGTGGTCTGGGGCTCGGACGGCACGCAGGCTGATGTCATCACCCAGACGGCCGACTTCCGCGACGCAGTCCCGACCGGTCAGATGCCGACGCTGTACATGGACGGCAAGCCGGTGTTCCGCTGGGCGACCACGTTCATCGCGGACGCGGCCAAGGACATCCTCAAGCAGACGGGCCTGGAGCCCGAGCAGCTGGACGTCTTCATCCCGCACCAGGCCAACAACCGCATCACCGACTCGATGCTGCGCCACCTCAAGCTCCCCGAGCACGTCGTCGTGGCCCGCACGATCAAGCACCTCGGCAACACGTCCGCCGCGTCCGTACCCATCGCGATGGACCAGCTCCTCAGCAGCGGAGAGGCGACATCCGGCCAGACCGCGCTCATCATCGGATTCGGCGCCGGGCTCGTGTACGCGGGTCAGGTCGTCGTCCTTCCGTAACCACCGAACTTCTCAACAGAAGACCCAACCCAAGGAGAAAGAAACATGGCCACCACCGAAGAGATCCGCGCTTCTCTCGCTGAGATCGTCAACGACGTCGCGGGTGTCGCGGTCGAGGACGTCCAGCTCGACAAGTCGTTCACCGAGGACCTCGATGTCGACTCCCTGTCGATGGTCGAGATCATCTACGCCTGCGAGGACAAGTTCGGCGTCTCCATCCCCGATGAGGATGCGAAGAACCTCCGCACCGTCGGCGACGCCGTCGCCTACATCGAGCGCGCCCAGGCCTGAGCCTGCCGTGGGGGGGGGGGGGGGGGCGCCCCCCGCCCCCCCCCCCCCACCCCCCCCCCCAACCCAAACCCACGCAGGGACAACAAGCGTACAGGCGTGGTGAACGGCCACGGCGCCAGCACGCCCCTGGGCGGTGACCTGCCCACCACCTGGTCGGCCATGCTCGCCGGCACCAGCGGTGTCAGCACCATCGAGGCGCCGTGGGCCGCCGAGCTCTCCACGCGCATTGCCGGGCAGGCCGCGGTCGACCCGGCCTCTGTGATGGATCGGATCGCCGCCCGCAAGCTCGACCGGTCGGCCCAGTTCGCGATGGTGTCCGCGCTTGAGGCGTGGGCTGACGCAGGGTTCGGGCTCGATGAGGAGAACACCGTCGATCCCGACCGCTTCCTCGTCTCCCTGGCCACGGGCATCGGCGGTCTGCACTCCCTGCTCGACAACTGGGATGTGCAGAAGGAGAAGGGCGTACGGCGTGTGTCCCCGCTCACGATCCCGATGCTCATGGCCAATGCGCCCGCAGCGAACGTGAGCGTACGGCTGGGCGCCCGGGCCGGTGCACACGCGCCGGTGTCCGCCTGTGCATCCTCCAACGAAGCCATCGCTCTGGCGTTCGACCTGATCCGGCTCAACCGGGCCGACATCGCCGTCGTGGGCGGCACCGAGGCGGTCATCCACCCGCTGCCGGTCGGCGCGTTCGGGCAGATGCAGGCGCTCTCGAAGCGCAACGACGAGCCCACCAAGGCCTCGCGTCCCTTCGACGTCGACCGCGACGGCTTCGTGCTCGGTGAGGGCGCGGCCTGCATGGTCCTCGAGACCCTCGAACACGCCCAGGCCCGCGGTGCGCGCATCTACGGCACGCTCGCCGGCGCCGGCACCACCTCCGATGCCGCCGACATGGTCGCTCCGGGACAGCGCGGCCAGGTGATCGCGATGAGGAAGGCACTCGTCGAGGCCGGGCTCACGCCCGCCGACATTCGTCACATCAACGCCCACGGCACGTCGACGCCGGCAGGCGACCCGGTCGAGGCGGCGTCTGTCCGTGAGCTGCTCGGCGACGCGGTCGACTCCTGCGTCGTCACCAGCACCAAGTCGATGACCGGTCACCTCCTCGGCGGGGCGGGCGCACTCGAGACGATCGCGGTCGTCAAGGCGCTCCAGGACCGGGTCGTACCGCCCACGATCAACCTCGACAACCCGGAGCCGGGTCTCGGCATCGACATCGCCGCCAACGCGACTCGGCCGCTGCCCGCCGGCGACCTCGCCGCGATCAACAACTCCTTCGGGTTCGGCGGCCACAACGTGTCCGTCGTCGTCACCAACGCCAACGCCAGCTGAGTCTGAGAGGTCCGCATGACCGCGACCAAGGAGAAGCTCCCCCGCGAGCTCGATCCCCGCAACCCGAACACCCGCCTGGCCAACCTCTTCGACGCCGGGAGCCTGCAGCTCCTGACCGCTGACGACGGCTCCGGCATCCTGTGCGCGACAGGCACCATCCACGGCAACCGTACGGTCGCGTTCTGCTCGGATGCGACCGTCATGGGTGGCGCGATGGGCGTTGCCGGCTGCGACGCGATCGTCCGCGCGTACGCCACGGCCATGAAGAACAACCTGCCGATCGTCGGCATCTGGCACTCCGGCGGCGCTCGGCTCGCCGAGGGCGTGCTCTCGCTGCACGCCGTAGGTCTGGTCTTCAACGCGATGACCAAGGCGTCCGGGCGGATCCCGCAGATCTCCATCGTGCTCGGCGCGGCGGCCGGCGGCGCCGCGTACGGACCGGCGCTGACCGACATCGTCATCCTGGCCCCCGAGGGCCGGATCTTCGTGACCGGACCCGACGTCGTACGGTCGGTGACCGGTGAGGACGTCGACCAGCTCCGTCTGGGCGGCCCGGATGTGCACGGCCGTCGCTCCGGCGTCGTCCACATCGCCGCTGACGATGAAGCCGATGCGCTCGATCGCGGCCGCAAGCTCGTCTCGCTGTTCGCCGACCAGGGCGAGGTCGCGGCCGAGGTGCCGGACACCGACCTCGAGAACTTCCTGCCCGAGGTGAAGAAGCGCGCGTACGACGTACACCCGCTCGTCAACGGCCTGCTCGACGAGGGCTCCGTGGTCGAGCTCCACGCCAAGTGGGCTCCGAACCTCGTCGTCGCGCTCGGACGCCTGGGCGGGCGTACGGTCGGAGTGGTCGCGAACAACCCGCTGCGTCTGGGCGGCTGCCTCGACTCGTTCAGCGCCGAGAAGGCCGCGCGCTTCGTGCGGATGTGCGACGCGTTCGGTGTGCCGCTGGTCGTGCTCGTCGACGTGCCGGGCTACCTGCCGGGTGTCGGCCAGGAGTGGGACGGCGTCGTACGACGCGGGGCCAAGCTCCTCCACGCGTTCGCCGAGTGCTCGGTGCCGCGTGTCACGCTCGTCACCCGCAAGGCGTACGGCGGCGCGTACATCGCGATGAACTCCCGCTCCCTCGGCGCCACCACGGTGTTCGCCTGGCCTGGCGCGGAGGTGGCTGTCATGGGCGCCGTCGCGGCCGTACGAATCCTGCACCGTCGCAAGCTCGCGGAGGTGCCCAGCGACCTGCTGGCCACCGTCGAGGCCGAGCTAGCCGTCGAGCACGAGCGGATCGCGGGAGGGGTCGACAAGGCCGTACAGATCGGTGTCGTCGACGAGATCATCACCCCCGACACCACCCGCTCTCGCCTCGCGAAGGCGCTGCGCGACAACGACCACGGATACTCCGGCGGACACGGCAACATCCCGCTCTGACGCGGTGGTCCGACCGGCGACGCCGGCGGATGCGGTCGCGGTGGCGGACATCCACCACCGCGGCTGGACCGAGTCGTACAGCGGCCTGTTGCCCGCTGCGTACCTCGACACGCTCGACCACGACGCCTGCGTGCGCCGCTGGACGAGCGCGATGTACGAGGGGACGCCGCTCGAGGTGCTGGTCGCCGAGGTCGGCGGTCACGTGGCCGGCTTCGTCTCCGCGGGCCCCTCGACGGACCCGGACGCCACGGCGGCCGGCGAGATCTGGGACCTGTGGGTCGATCAGGCCCATCGGTCGACCGGCGTGGGCCGGACCCTGCTCGACGCCGCGCTCGGCCGGCTCGCGGGGCAGCACCGAGCGGCCCTGGTCTGGGTGCTGGGAGCGAACACCAGAGGCCGTACGTTCTACGCCCGGGCCGGTGCAGTACAGGACGGCCTGACCCGAACGACCCCCGTCCTGGGCGGGGTGATGACGGACGTGCGGTACCTATGGGACCTGCGCGCTCGCGTACCGATCACAAGGACAGCCGGTAGCCTGACGGGGCTCGGCAACGGAGGGACAGACTCATGAACTGGTGGCACGCCATCATCCTCGGCATTGTGGAGGGCCTGTCGGAGTTCCTGCCGATCTCCAGCACGGGCCACCTGACGGTCGTGGAGAAGCTGCTCGGCTATCCCATCGACGACAAGGGCATCACGGCCTTCACCGCTGTGATCCAGGTCGGAGCGATCCTGGCCGCGGTGCTGTACTTCCTCAAAGACATCGTTCGACTCGCGGTGGGTTGGTTCAAGGGACTCTTCTCCGCGGACGCCCGGACCAACCCCGACTATCGGCTCGGCTGGGGCGTCATCGTGGGCTCCGTCCCGATTGTGATCGTGGGCCTGACCCTGCAGAAGGTCATCGAGGGGACGCTGCGCAACCTCTGGGTCGTCGTGGCGGGCCTCATCCTGTGGTCCGTCGTGCTCTGGCTCGCTGACCGCACCACGGGGAAGCGTGCCATCGCCCGCGGCGAGGAGTCGCTCACGATCGTCGATGCCCTGATTCTCGGGCTGTGGCAGTGTGTCGCCCTGATTCCGGGGGTCTCGCGATCGGGCGCGACGATCTCCGGTGCGCTGTTCCGCGGGATCGACCGTGTCACGGCCACCCGTTGGAGCTTCTTCCTCGGCATCCCGGCGCTGCTCGGTGCGGGAGCTCTGGAGGCCGTGAAGGGTTCCAAGGACATCTCGGCGACGGTGGGCTGGGGCCCGACGGTGGTCGGTGTGGGGGTGGCGTTCGTGGTCGCCTACGCATCGATCGCCTGGCTCCTCCGCTTCGTCGCGTCGAACAAGTTCACGGCGTTCGTCATCTACCGCGTGCTTGCTGGCGTGGCGGTCGCAGGCCTCCTGCTCGCCGGAGTCGTCACCGCGCGCTGACCACGCCCAACCGCCCCCACTCGATAGGGTCGAGCCATGCGGACACGGCAGGTCGGGACCTCGGGTCTGCGCGTGTCCCGACTGGGCCTCGGCACGATGACATGGGGCCGCGACACCTCCACCCGCGACGCTGACGCCCTGTTCGGCGCGTTCCGGGCGGCAGGCGGCTCGCTGGTCGACACCGCGGCGGCGTACGGGCACGGAGAGGTCGAGAGCCTGCTGGGCGCCATCGTGGCGAAAGCCGGCTGCCGCGACGACGTGACGATCGCGACCAAGGCAGGATTCGTCGTACGGGACGGGGCGCGGGTGGTCGACACCTCGCGCCGCACCCTGCTGGACGATCTCGCGGGCTCTCTGCGACGCCTTCGCACCGATGCTGTCGACCTGTGGCAGGTCCACGCCTGGGGTGACGCCCCCATCGAGGAGACGCTCGCCGCCCTCGACCACGCGGTGACCACGGGCATGGCGCGCTACGTGGGTCTGTCGAACTTCGTCGGCTGGCAGACCGCGCAGGCGGTGACCTGGCAGCGTGCCGTGCCAGGGCGGGTCCCGCTGGTGTCGACGCAGGTGGAGTACAGCCTGCTGGCGAGGCGCGCCGAGGTCGAGATCCTGCCTGCCGTACGAGCGCTCGGTCTGGGCTTCTTCCCCTGGTCACCGCTGGGACGCGGGGTGCTCACGGGGGCGTACCGCACGGGCACGCCGCGCCACTCACGCGGCGCCACCGACCATCTCGGCTGGTTCGTCGAGCCCTACCTCGAGCCCCGCTCCGCCGGCGTCGTGGAGGCGGTGGCCAAGGCTGCTGAAGGGCTCGACCTCACCCCCGCGCAGATCGCCCTGCTGTGGGTGCGGGACGCGCCCGGTGTCACCGCTCCCCTGCTCGGGGCTCGGACCATCGGCCAGCTGCAGCCGTACCTCGACGTGGAGGACACGGAGCTTCCTCTGCCGATCGCGCAGGCCCTTGACGACGTGTCCGGTGGGCCCAACTACGGCCGCGTCGAGGCTGAGTCGGAGTAACCCGTCGAAAGTGGCGGCGGCCGGTGGCAGGCTGACGCGCATGACGGAGACGACCAAGGACACCCTGGCGCGGTACCTCACGGCCGCGCGCGATGCGCTGACGTGGAAGCTCGAGGGTCTGAGCGACTACGACGTACGACGGCCGATGACGCCGACGGGCACCAACCTGCTGGGGCTCGTGAAACACGCCGCGGTCGTGCAGGCGGGCTATCTCGGCGACTGCATGGGCCGACCGTTCCCTGATCCGCCGGCCTGCTTCGGACCCGATGCGGGAGACAACGACGACATGTGGGCGCTCCCCGACGAGACGCGCGCCGACATCGAGGCCCTCTGGACGCGGTCCTGTGCGCACGCCGACGCCACCATCGCGGCGCTCCCGATCGACGCGGAGGGGTACGTGCCGTGGTGGCCTGCCGAGCGCAACCCGGTGACGCTGGGGCTGGTGATCGTTCACCTCCAGTACGACCTCGCGCGCCACGCCGGCCACGCCGACATCGTGCGCGAACTGATCGACGGATCCGTAGGGCTGAGGGCCGACAACCGCAACCTGCCGCCGGGCGACGCGGCCTGGTGGACGGCGTACGTGGAGCGGCTCGAAGCCACGGCCCAGCGGTCGAGGGGCTGAATCGCATCCGGTCGGCGAGATTGCTATAGTCATCCGGGCCGGTGGAGACACCGGAGCACTCGTCCGGGTGGCGGAATAGGTAGACGCGCTAGCTTGAGGTGCTAGTGCCCGTAAAGGGCATGGAGGTTCAAGTCCTCTCTCGGACACATCCGACAGGGCCGTGACCAGGAAGATTCCTCGTCACGGCCCTGTTGCTCTGTCTCCCCTGCTGCCCTGTCTCCCCGTTGCGTGGACGCAAGGGGTTCTCCCTAACCGGCGGTCACAGTTCGGCGAGGTCGATCCCCTCGTCGATGAGGCGCGACGGGTCGATCCTGCGGCCGACGGTCATCCTCAGCTGGTCGTTGACGTCCCAGATGTTGACGTTCATCGCGGCCGTCACCACACCCTGGCGCTGCCAGAACGCGATGAACTGTCCCGAGTCTTGGCTCCCCCGCACGACGACCTCGTCGGTAGCAGCGCCGCGGCCGACGTACTCCATCCCGAGGTCGTACTGGTCGGTGTAGAAGAACGGCAACCAGTCGTACCGCGCGTCGTGGCCGAGGAGCACCTTCGCGGCGAGCCTGCCCTGACGGTTCGCGTTGTCCACGTGCTCGACGCGCAACCGCGCTCCCAGAAGCGTGTTCTCGGCATTGGCGACGTCCCCGACAGCGAGCACGTCCGGACGGGCGCGCAACTGGTCGTCCACGAGGATCCCGTTGTCGACCTGGAGCCCCGCCTCGTGGGCCAGCTCGGCGTTCGGAATCGCCCCGACTCCGACGAGCACGAGGTCGGCCGGGACCACGGTGTCGCCGACGCGCACCCCTGTGACAGCGTCGCGTCCCTCGATCGCCGTGATCGACACGCCTGTGTGGAGGTCGACGCCGTGACCTCGATGGAGCTCGGCGAAGTACGTGCCCATGCGGTCCCCCAGCGCCGCACGGAGCGGTACGTCGGCGTGCTCGAGGACCGTGACGTACATCCCTGCCTGCACAGCGGCGGCAGCGACTTCGAGTCCGATCCAGCCTGCGCCGATGACGACGAGGCGTCGTCCGGGACCAAAAGCGTCGCGCAGCGCCAGGCAGTCGGACAGGCTGCGCAAGGTGTGGACGCCCGGAAGGCCTGCTCCGGTGAGGTCGAGGGTCCGCGAGCGGGCGCCCGTGGCGAGCACGAGATCGGCGTACGGTACTTCGGCGCCCGAGGCGAGCCGTACGGACCGGGCCGTCAGGTCCAGGGCCACGACGGGGTCGCCTGAGAGCAGGCGGATCTCGTTGTCGACGTACCAGCCGGTGTCATGGAGCGTCAGCGATGCGGGCTCGTCGCGACCCTGCAGCACGCCCTTGGACAACCCGGGCCGGTCGTACGGCGGCAAGGGCTCCTCGCCGATGATCGTCACGGGTCGGTCATCGCCCGCCTCGCGGAGGGTGGACGCCACCCTGGTCCCTGCCTGGCCCGCTCCGACGATCACCAGCCCGCGGCTGGTCATGACGCGACCCGACCGTCCACGCCCGCCAAGAACTCAGCCCGCACAGACCTGTCGTTCCTCAGGGCGCCGGTCAGGGCGACCGTCCGCGTGGTCGAGCCGGCCGCCCGTACCCCTCTCAAGCTCATGCACGTGTGCTCGGCGGTGATCACGACCCCCACTCCCCGAGCCCCGAGCTCTTCGTCGAGCCAGTCGGCGACCTGCTTGGTGAGTCGTTCCTGCACCTGGGGTCGCCGTGAGAACAGCTCCACGACGCGGGCGAACTTTGACAGCCCGAGGATGCGCTCACCCGGCAGGTAGCCGACGTGAGCGACTCCGGTGAACGGGAGCAGGTGGTGCTCGCAGACCGACTGCACCGGGATGTCGCGAACGATGACCAGCTCGTCGTACCCCTCGTCGTTCTCGAAGGTCGTGAGCTCGAGCTCGCGGGCTGTGAGCATCTCCGCGTAGGCGTGAGCCATGCGTCGAGGACTGTCCAGCGTGCCAGGGAGGTCGCAGGGCACACCGAGTGCGGCCAGGAACTGCCGAGCCGCCGCAGTCGCGGCCTCCAGGTCAGGGGCGGCTGCCAGACGGCCGGCGGGCAGCACCGCGATGCTCTCGTCGGACCAGGGCTTTTCTAACGCAGACATGTGTGTACGTTAGAGACAGAATCCGGTAGTTTCAAGACATCGAGCCCAGTTCGTACGAGGAGATCATGACCGACGTCGCCCGGGACATCGCGGGGATCAGCGCGCTCGACGACCCGACGCGTTGGGACTTGTACGCCTTCGTGGGCGCGCAGCCCTCCCCCGTCAGCCGTGAACAGGCGGCCGCAGAGCTCGGCATCCCGGTCCACCAGGCCAAGTTCCACCTCGACCGGCTGGAAGACGCGGGCCTGCTCGAGTCGGAGTACGTACGGCTCACCGGCAGGTCGGGCCCCGGGGCCGGTCGCCCGTCGAAGGTGTACTACCGGCCCGACCGGGAGATCTCGGTCTCGCTACCCCACCGTGCCTACGCGCTGGCCGGAAACCTCATGGCGGCGGCCATCGACGAGGCCTCGTCGACGAACGTCCCCGTCGCCGAGACGCTCGAGCAGGTTGCCCGCAGGTGGGGCGCGGAGATCGAGGTCGCGTCGACGCCACACCTCGACGCGCTCCAGGTCGCGGCCGAGTCCCTGCGTGAGTACGGGTTCGAGCCCCGGATAGCCGACACCGTGATCGAGTTGGCGAACTGCCCGTTCCATGCACTCGCCGCGGCCCACCCCCGGCTGGTGTGCAGCATGAACAAGGCCCTGCTCGACGGCGCGTGCGAGCAGATAGGCGGCGTACGCGCGAGCCTGGAACCCGGCGAAGGCCGCTGCTGCGTTGTGCTCAGGGCTGACGCTTCCTGAGCGTCACCGCAGCATCGATGGTGTACGTGTGGTGCTGGATCCGAAACCCTTGAAGGGGTGAGCAGGTCCACCCTGTGAGCGTGGCTATGCCCGCGCTTCCCCGGGTTCGGGCCAGGGTACGCCCGGGCCCAACCATCGACGTCCTGCCGCTGCGCCGATGTGCGGGCACACTGGAGTCATGACTGACAGCCCGACCGGCCGCGTCCCCCTCACTGGCATCAGCTCTCGGGCGTGGGAGCACCCCGCCGATCGCGGTGCCCTCGTTGCCCTGAGGAAGCTCCGCGGCTTCGACACCGTCGTGAAGGCCCTCTCGAGCATGTTCACCGAGCCGGCGCTGCGGCTCATGCTCCTGGGGTCCGCCGTGCGGGTCGACGCCCACCAGTTCCCGCGCCTGTACGAGCTGTACAGCGAGGCCGCCCTGGCCCTGGACGTCGAGACGCTGCCCGAGCTGTACGTGGTGGCGAACCCGTTCCTCAACGCCCAGACCCTGGGCCTCGACAAGCCCGTGATCGTGGTCAACTCCGCTGTCCTGGACTCGTTCGACGACGCCGAGCTCCGCTTCGTGCTGGGACACGAGCTGGGCCATGTCGGCAGCGGCCACGCTGTCTACCGCACCATCCTTCTGCTGCTGACGAGCCTGTCGACCACGCTGCTGTCGATCCCGCTGAGCGCGCTCGGGCTACGGGCGATCATGGCGGCACTCAGCGAATGGTCGCGCAAGGCCGAGTTGTCGGGCGACCGCGCCGGTCTGCTCGCGAGCCAGGACCCCGACGCCGCGCTGCGAGTGCACATGAAGTTCGCAAGCGGAGGCCACGCCTCGCAGCTCAGCGTCGAGTCGTTCCTCGAGCAGGCGGCGGACTACCACGACAGCGAGGACATCCGGGACCTCATCCTGCGCGCGCTCATCGTCGAGACGATGAGCCACCCATTCGCCGTCGCGCGGGCCGGTGAACTGCGCCGCTGGGTCTCCAGCGGAGAGTACGCGCTCGTGCTGGACGGCTCGTACCCCCGTCGCGAAGACGACGCGAAGGCCAAGCTCAGCGAGGAGACCGCAGCAGCCGCCGCCTCGTACACCGACCAGTTCGCCAAGGCCGAACAGGCCATCGACAAGGCCTTGAAGGACATGCTCGACGGGCTGGGGAGCCTCGGGTCACGCGTCACCGACTTGTTCCGCCCCCGCGCACCACGTCGGAGCGCGCCCACCGAGCCCGACGATCCGGAGCCGTCGACACCGAGCTGGTGACACCCGATCGGTGACCTCAGCCGGTCAGCGAGCGAGAGCTTTCACAGCCCCTTCGGCGCCTTGACGCCCAACCGGTCCAGTTCCTTGCGGCCCAGAGCGCTGATGACCTTCTGGTCGCCGTCCCTCCACGCCGCCACGGGATCGGACGCGACCCGCGAGAGCGTCCTCAGGGGCAGGTGCGCCAGCCCTCGCAGAGCGAACAGGTCCAGCCCGACGCCCGCGGCGAGCATCTTCGTCGCCGCCTTCGACTCCCGGGCGAACCGGACACGTGCGGGCAGCCACATCAGCCACCACACGACGAGCGGCACGAGAAAGACCGCGAGTCCGGCAAGCCCAGCGACTCGCTGGATCAGACCGACCTGGTCCCCGATCTGGCTGATCACCGTGCCCACCTGGTTGGCCATGTCGGCCAGCGGTGCCCGGAGCGACTCGCCCACGGCGGGGATCTGGCCAGCCTTGGCGGCAGCTTCGGAGAGCTTGCCCTGCAGCGAGGACAGCGTCGAGGCGGTCCCCGATAGAGGGTTGGTGAGATCCCAGATCGCGGTGTACGTGGCTCGGCCGGCCAGGTACGACCCCACGCTGACGCCCACTGTCGCGACGTCGGCGATCACCTGCCCCACCAACCGCCACGAGGGCTTCGCATACACGGCCATCGAGCCTCCTCTCGGCCCAGACGATAGCGGCACATCGCACGCGGACCGAGCAGGTCACCAGTTCATGTCGGCGCCTTGGCCAATCTCCACCTCCCGTCGCCCAACGGCTCGACCTGACCCCGTGCGGACAACGAGGACAGGACTCCCAGGCACTCTCCTATGGCCACACCCGCCAGCAACGCGAGCTCGTCCACGGACAACGGGCGACGGGCAGGGAACGCCTCCCTCACCGCCAGCTCGGCCGGGTCCAGATCGTCCGTGGGACGCCCGTGCGGGTCGACCAGAGGTGGCTGCAGGACTCCGAGAGGGCCGAGCTCAGCGAGTACGTCGGCGGCGGACGTCACCAGAGCCGCCTCCGCGTCCCGGATGAGTCGGTGGGGAGTCACGGACAGCGCGGACGTCACGGGGCCTGGGATCGCCAGCACGGGTCGCCCAAGAGCCTGCGCCCACGCCACGGTGTTCTTGGCGCCGCTGCGCGAGGCCGCTTCGACGATGACCGTCGCCGACGATAGGGCGGCGATGAGCCGGTTCCGTGTGAGGAACCGATGACGGGCAGGCCGGGACCCCGGCGGGTACTCGCTGACCACCAGATGCTCGGACCGGATCCGGCGCAGCAGGGCGTCGTTGCCACTCGGGTACAGGCCGTCCAGCCCGCAGGCCATGACGGCTACGGTCGCGCCGTCCACCGCGAGAGCACCGCGGTGGGCGGCCGCGTCGATGCCGTACGCGCCCCCCGAGATGACCACCGTGCCCGCCTCAGCCAGGCCGGCAGCAAGCTCGGAGGCCGCCGTCACCCCGTACTCGGTCGCTGCCCTCGCCCCGACGATGGCGACGCCGGACGCGCCCAACTCGTCGAGCCGGAGCCTTCCTGCCAGCCACAGCCCCACTGGGCTGCCGCCATGGATGTCGGCCACCCCACGCGCCCCGTCGAGGTCGTCCAGTCCCGAGAGCCACTCGTCCGAGCCTCGGTGGACGAACCGGAAGCCGCGCGCCGCCGTCTCGCGCGCCACGACGGAGACGTCGAGTCGACGGGCGCGCTCCCCCACAGGTGTGTCCTCCGCCAGCAGGCGCTGCCACACCGCCCCGGCGCCCTCGACCTCGACTGCGAGCGCCCACTGCCCCTGACCGGGTTCCAGCACGCAGGCGAGCGCCATGACGTCGAGGGCCTCGTCGTTCCTCATGCCACGACTCCCAGATCCTCGCCGCGGCGCATCGCCAGCGCCGTCCGCACGTGTGAGGCCGTCGGCTTGTCGGTCCCCGCAAGGTCGGCCAAGGTCCAGCTCAATCGCAGCACCTTGTCCACACCGCGCGAGGACAGCCTCCCCTGCTTCACGGCGTCGTCGACCGGCGTCAGGCCGTCGGGCAACGGGAGCTGCTTGCGCAGCCACGCCCCGCTCACCTCCCCGTTGGTGCGCCACCGCGTGGCCTCCAGACGCCGCGTCTGACGGTCCCTCGCTTCGGCCACCCGCGCGGCGACTGTCGCAGACGATTCCCCCGGCCCTTGCGCCGACAGGATCGAGCGCGTGAGGGGACGTACGTGATGGTGCAGGTCGATCCGGTCGAGAACCGGCCCGGAGATGCGTGACTGGTACCGACGGACCACATCCGGGCGACAGCTGCACTGACGCGACGCCACCCCGTAGCCGCCGCATGGACACGGATTCGCGGCCATCACCAGCTGGAACCTGGCCGGATAACGCACCTGGGCTCCCGACCTGCCGATGTGGATGGACCCGGCCTCCAGCGGCGTCCGCAGCGCGTCCACGAGGCTCGGCGGGAACTCCGTGACCTCGTCCAGGAACAAGACACCCAGGTGCGCCAACGACAGGGACCCGGGTTGGCTGGCCCGGGGCCCGCCGCCCACGAGCGACACCATCGACGCCGTGTGATGAGGCGCGGTGTAGGGAGGGCGTCGGATCAGGCCGCCACCGATGTCGGCGCCCGCCAGGGAGTGGATCGCCGTCACCTCGAGTGACTGGGACGGTGTCAGGTCAGGCAGGATGCTGGGCATCCGCTCCGCGAGCATCGTCTTGCCCACCCCGGGCGAGCCGTGGAGGAACACATGGTGGCGACCCGCTGCCGCGACCTCCATCACCCAGCGCGCCTCGGCATGGCCCACCACGTCACGAAGGTCCGGTTGGTCCGGCGCTGGCGCGGTCTCGCTCCGTACGGGCGCGGGTTCGGCGACGGGATTGCCGCGTAGCACCTCGACCATGTCGATCAGACTGCTGATGCCCCAGATCGTCAGGCCCTCCACGAGTCGGGCCTCCGCGACCTGGTCGGCCGCCACGATGGCTCGGGAGTAGCCGGCATTCGAGGCTGCGAGCAGCGCAGGAAGGATCCCGCGACATCGTCGTACGCGTCCGTCGAGGCCCACTTCCCCGAGAAGCACGGTGTCGTCGAGGAGCGTCGGCGGCACGATGCCCTTCGTCGCCAGCACCGCTGCCGCGATGCCGAGGTCGTAGTGAGAACCCGCCTTCGGCAGGGTCGCGGGGATGAGGTTGATCGTGACCCTCTGATCGGGCCAGGGAAGGCCTGCGTTCACCACACCGGCCTTGCAGCGTTCCTTGGCCTCGTTCAGCGACGTGTCCGGCAGCCCCACGAGCACGGTCTTCGGAAGCCCTCCACCCAACGCGGCCTCGATCTCGATGACGGTCCCCTCGAGGCCGACGAGCGCCACCGAGTGGGCTCTCCCGACGGTCATGACGTCACTCCGCGGATGTGATGCACCGTTGGCTCCGCGCCGTCGCTCAGCAGCACCCCGATGGCGTCTACTCGCACCCGGTCACAGCGCACGTCGTGAGCCTTCAGCCACGACAACGCGAGGGCCTGGAGACGCCCCAGCTTCGCGTACGTGATGGCCTCGAGCGGATCCCCGTACCCCAGCCCTCGCCGCGTCTTCACCTCGCAGAACACCAGCGTGCCCAGCTTCCCCGGCCCCGGCTGCAGTGCGACCAGGTCGAGCTCTCCGAGTCTCCCCGACCGCCAGTTCCGGTCGACCACCTTCCAGCCGAGCCCGATCACATGCGTCGCGGCGATCTCCTCGCCCAGCGCCCCTGTGTCTCGTCGTCGATCCATGAGCCACCTCCGCACACGACTGTGGGCAAGGCGACGCGAAATCGTCAGAAAGTTCAGTGCCTGTGCATAACCGGGGGCTGGACGTTCTCCACAGCCCCGCCGGAACTACTTGGCGTCGGGCACCTGGAGCTCGGAGTGGGCGATCTCTTCGATCGACACGTCACGGAACGTGAGCACCTTCGCCGACTTCACGAAGCGAGCCGGCCGGTACATGTCCCAGACCCACGCATCGCCCATGGAGACCTCGTAGTAGACGTCGCCACCCTCGGTGCGCACTTTGAGATCCACCGCGTTGCACAGGTAGAACCGACGCTCGGTCTCGACGGCGTAGGTGAAGATGCCGACGACGTCTTTGTATTCGCGGTACAGAGCCAGCTCGAGCTCGCTCTCGTACTGCTCCAGGTCTTCCGCGCTCATGGTTGTTCCACCTTACCGGCTCGCCTGACGTTCTCGAACCGCATCCTGTGGATGTCGCACGGTCCCAGCCGGTCGAGACGTTCCTGGTGCAGCGGCGTGCAGTAGCCCTTGTGCACGGCGAACTCGTACCCCGGATGCGTCTGCTCGTACGCCGCCATGATCCGGTCGCGGGTCACCTTGGCGATGATCGACGCGGCGGCGATACAGGCGGCCACCTGGTCGCCCTTCCACATCGCCACGCCAGGGACGCCCAGACCGTCGACAGGGAACCCGTCGGTGATCACGAACGCGGGTGTGGTCTCCAGGCGCAGTACGGCCCGGCGGAGCGCCGTGATGTCGGCAACATGCATGCCCAGTCGATCGCACTCGGCCGGGGATACCTCAACCCAGGCCACCGCGACGGCCTTGTCGAGGATCTCGTCGTACAGCTGGTCTCGGGCGCGCTCGGTGAGCAGTTTGGAGTCCCGGAGCCCGGAGATCTGACGCGACTTGCGCTCCGAGAGAATCGTTGCCGCCGCCACGAGCGGGCCGGCACAGGCTCCGCGGCCAGCCTCGTCGGCCCCCGCGACAGGGGTCAGCCCCGCGCGAGCGAGCGCGCGTTCGTAGGCGTACAGGCCACTGCCGGACCGTACGACCACGGCCATGGCGTCAGCAGTTCGCCGCGGTGATCTGCGGCGTGGCAGGAGGTGCGGATGTGGCGGCCGGAACGCTTGCGAACGTGGCGGGGACCGCGAACGTTCGCGCTCGAGAGAACGGGTACGCCGTCGCCTTCACCGGACCCTGGATCGACGTGATCTCCGGGAAGGCGGCCAGTCCCTTGACGCCCCCGCTGCTGTCGCAGAGGTGGTATCGGCTGTCGGCGCTCTTGTTCCGATGGTCGCCGAGGACGAACACACGCCCGGCCGGCACGATGATGTCGAAGTCCACCTCTGACGGCTTCACGAGGGACCCGTCGGGGTTCGCGAACAGGTAGGACGACTCCTCGAGCTCGACGCCGTTGACCGTGACGTGACCCGTCTTCGAACAGCAGACCACATGGTCACCCGGGAGTCCGATGAGCCGCTTCACGAGGTACTGGTCACCCGAGGCAGGCAGTACGCCTACGAACTCGAGCACCTTCTGGGTGGGGCTGGGAGGTGGCGCCGGTGGCAGCCAGTTGAGCTTGTCCTCGAAGACGATGATGTCGCCGCGCTGGTAGCTGACGATCTTCATCGCCACCACCCGGTCGCCGATCTCGAGGGTCGACTCCATCGACTGCGACGGGATGATGAACATCTGCAAGACGAACGTCTTGAGCAACGTCGACACCAGCAAAGCGACGACGACGATGATGACGAACTCGCGGATGCCGTCGACGAGCCGTCGGCCGGCGCTGCGCTGGTCGCGTGGAGGCGTGGGTCGCTCGGCCGACCTCTTGGCCGGCGCGAGCTGCGCCTCCGGAGCCGGACCGGCCTCCTGGGGAGTTCCCTCCACGATCAGCTACCCAGCGACCGTCGTCAGAATTCCCGCTTCTCCTTGATCTTGGCCTTCTTGCCGCGGAGGTTGCGCAGGTAGTAGAGCTTCGCCCGGCGCACATCGCCCCGACGCTCGACCTCAATCTTGTCGATGATCGGCGAGTGCAGCGGGAAGGTGCGCTCTACGCCGACTCCGAAGCTCACCTTGCGAACGGTGAACGCCTCCTGGATGCCACCGCCGGTCCGGGAGATCACGGGGCCGGTGAAGACCTGGACGCGCGACCGGTTGCCTTCGACGACCTTCACGTGCACCCGGACGGTGTCGCCCGGACGGAAGTCGGGGATGTCGTCGCGCAGTGCCTGGGCGTCGAGAGTCTTGATGACATCGTTCATGAGTTTTCCTCGCCTGGTGCCACAGGACACCGAAGTGGATTCACACCCGGACGCGATCTTCCCCCTGTGGCAGGTGGTCCGCGAAACCCGGGACAACAGCGCCCAAGTCTGCCACAGGCTCTCCGGTTCGGACGAATCGGAGAGCCCGTGGCATGGGCTGGTGGATCGGTGCTACTTGCCTTCGCGACGGAACAGCGACTTCATGAGGTCGCGGTTCAGCTGAGCGATGGACTCGAGCGGGATCTGCTTGGGGCAGACGGAGGCGCACTCACCGATGTTCGTGCACCCGCCGAAGCCCTCGTGGTCATGCTGGGCGATCATGCTCTTGACCCTGCTGTATCGCTCAGGCTGGCCCTGCGGCAGCATCGCCAGGTGCGTGATCTTGGCAGCGGTGAACAGCATCGCCGACCCGTTCGGGCAGGACGCCACACAGGCGCCACAGCCGATGCAGGTGGCGTTGTCGAACGCCCTGTCCGACTCGAGCTTCGGCGCGGGCACGGAGTGGGCCTCGGGGGCCGATCCCGTGTTCGCGCTGATGAAGCCGCCCGCCTGGATGATCCGGTCGAACGCGGAGCGGTCCACGACGAGGTCCTTGATCAGCGGGAAGCCGCCGGCGCGCCAGGGCTCCACCGTGATCTCGGCACCGTCCGCGAAGCTCCGCATGTGGAGCTGGCAGGTCGTGGTCGGGACAGCTGAGCTGTACCGGCCGTGAGCCGACCCGTTGATGACGACGCCACACATGCCGCAGATGCCCTCGCGACAGTCGTGGTCGAACGCCACCGGCTCCTTGTTCTCGGCCGTGAGCTGCTCGTTGAGCATGTCGAGCGCCTCGAGGAAGCTCATGTCCTCGGAGACGTCCGACAGGTGGTAACGCTCGAGAGCACCCTTCGCCTTCGCGTTGGCCTGACGCCAGATGTTGAGTGTGATCTTCACTTGTAGCTCCGCTGCTTCAGCTCGATGAACTTGTACTCCAAGGGCTCCTTGTGAAGCACCGGGCCGGTCTCGCCCCCGTACTCCCAGGCAGCGACGTAGGCGAACTCGTCGTCGTGACGCAGTGCCTCGCCCTCCTCCGTCTGGCTCTCCGCGCGGAAGTGTCCACCGCAGGACTCGCGGCGGTGCAGCGCGTCGATGCACATGAGCTCACCGAGCTCCATGAAGTCGGCGACACGGCCGGCACGCTCGAGCGCCTGGTTGAAGTCCTCGTTGACGCCGGTGACCCGGACGTTCGTCCAGAACTCCTCCTTGAGCGCGCGGATGCGATCGATCGCGATCTGCAGGCCCTCGGCGGTGCGCTCCATGCCGCAGTACTCCCACATGATCGTCCCGAGTTCCTTGTGGAACGAGTCGACTGAGCGGTCGCCCTGGATGCTGAGGAGCTTCTCGATGCGGGCCTTGGCCGACTCGAGCGCCTCGACGGCTGCCGGGTGGGTGGCGTCGACCTTCGAGAACGGCGCCGCAGCGAGGTAGTCGTTGATCGTGTTCGGCAGCACGAAGTAGCCATCGGCGAGTCCCTGCATGAGCGCCGAGGCACCCAGCCGGTTCGCGCCATGATCGGAGAAGTTGGCCTCTCCGGCGACGTACAGCCCGGGAATCGAGCTCTGGAGGTCGTAGTCGACCCAGAGCCCGCCCATCGTGTAGTGGACGGCCGGGTAGATGCGCATCGGCGTCTCGTACGGGTTCTCACCCGTGATCTGCAGGTACATGTCGAAGAGGTTCCCGTACCGGCCGGCGACAGCCGGCTGGCCGAGACGGTTGATCGCGTCGGAGAAGTCGAGGTAGACACCACGACGTACTTCGCGGACGTTGCCGTCGAGGTCCCGCTCGGTGATCGCCGGGCCGACGCCGCGGCCCTCGTCGCACATGTTCTTCGCCTGACGCGACGCGATGTCGCGCGGAACCAGGTTGCCGAACGCCGGGTAGATCCGCTCCAGGTAGTAGTCGCGGTCCGCCTCGGGGATCTGGCGCGGGTCCTTCGTGCAGTCCTCGGCCTTCTTGGGAACCCAGATGCGGCCGTCGTTGCGGAGCGACTCGCTCATCAGCGTCAGCTTGGACTGGGTGTCGCCGTGCACCGGGATGCAGGTCGGGTGGATCTGCGTGTAGCAGGGGTTGCCGAAGTAGGCGCCCTTGCGGTGCGCGCGCCACGATGCGGTGACGTTGCAGCCCATCGCGTTCGTCGACAGGAAGAACACGTTGCCGTAGCCACCCGTGGCGAGTACGACCGCGTCCGCGAACCAGGACTCGACCGCGCCGGTGACCATGTTGCGGGTCACGATGCCGCGTGCCTTGCCGTCCGCGACGATGACCTCGACCATCTCGTGACGCGCGTACATCTTCACGGTGCCCGCGGCGATCTGACGCTCGAGCGCCTGGTAGGCGCCGATCAGCAGCTGCTGACCCGTCTGTCCGCGGGCGTAGAAGGTGCGCTGCACCTGGACGCCGCCGAACGAGCGGGTGTCGAGCAGGCCGCCGTACTCACGGGCGAACGGAACACCCTGCGCGACGCACTGGTCGATGATGTTCGCGCTGACCGAGGCCAGCCGGTAGACGTTGGTCTCGCGAGCGCGGTAGTCGCCACCCTTGACCGTGTCGTAGAACAGCCGCTGTACGGAGTCGTTGTCGTTGCGGTAGTTCTTCGCCGCGTTGATGCCACCCTGGGCGGCGATCGAGTGGGCGCGTCGCGGGCTGTCCTGGTAACAGAAGTTGAGGACGTTGTAGCCCGCCTCGCCGAGCGTCGCAGCGGCCGCGCCACCGGCGAGGCCCGTGCCCACGATGATCACGGTGAGCTTGCGGCGGTTGGCCGGGTTGACCAACTTGGCCTGGAACTGCCTCGTCGGCCACATCTTGTCGATGGGGACGTCGGGCGCCTTGGTGTCGGAGATCTCGTCGCCGAGGCGGTAGTACGCCAGGGCGGGATCGCTCTGCTCGGTGACGGAAGTCTTCGAGGCTGGGGCGGTCGTGGTCACTTGATCCCTCCAAGGAGAACGGCGATCGGCATGGCCATGAACCCGACGAACAACAGTCCGGCGACGAACACAGCGGTGATGTTGAGGACCCGACGGGCCTTGGGGCTGCTGTTGGCACCGAGGGTGGTCAACGCGCTCCAGACGCCATGACGGACGTGCAGGCAGACCGTGCCGACGAACAGCGCGTACAGCACGACCATGTACCACTGCTGGAACGTCAGCACGATCGCCTCGTACGGCGTCGATGTCGCCGTGAAGCCGGTGACGAACCACTTGATGGTGAACTGGCCCAGGTGGAACAGCAGCAGCGCGAGCAGGATCACGCCGCCCCAGCGCATCGTGCGCGCTGCGAACGTCTGTGCCCTGCGCTCAGTGCGCTGGTACCGACCGCGGCCGGCGCGCGAGCGCATCGTGAGCACATAGGCGGAGAACATGTGCAGCACGATGGACGCGACCATGAAGACGCGGAAGATCCAGATGAACCAGCCCTTGGGGACGAGCGGGTACAGGATGTCGCTCTTGAGCCATTCGGCGTAGTGGTCGTAGGCCTCGGCGCCGATGAAAGCCTTGAGGTTCCCCCACATGTGCATGAGGAGGAACAGGATCAGGATGATGCCGGTAACAGCCATCAGTGCTTTCATCGCGACCGATGAACGCACTGCCTTCTGATGAACGGTGAGTGTTTGAGTCGCCACGAGCGACACCATATCCCGACGTCGCCCCTCGTCGCGGCACTACCCCGACGTCTGTTTCGCGGAAGCGATGTGATAGCGCTTGCCTAGTTCAGGCCCTGTCGGAACGCCTCTGCTCAGTCAGTTCCACTGCCCGTTCGCGCCGCCACGCGGCGATCCGGGCATGATGCCCCGACAGCAGTACGTCTGGCACGGTGAGCCCGCGCCACTCGAGCGGCTTGGTGAAGACGGGGTACTCCAGGAGTCCGTCGAGATCAGGCGAGTGAGACTCCTCCACCAGTGACTCGGGATTGCCGATCACCCCTGGCAGGAGACGTACCACCGACTCGATGACCGCCAGCGCGGCCACCTCTCCTCCGTTGAGCACGTAGTCGCCCAGGGAGAGCTCGCGCACCTCGACCCGCTCACGGAAGTGGGCCATGACGCGGGCGTCGATGCCCTCGTAGCGGCCGCAGGCGAAGACGAGCCGACGCCGAGTAGCCAGGTCGGCCGCGATCGCCTGCCTGTACGGATCGCCTGAGGGTGTCGGGACGACGAGCGTCGTGCCCTCCAGGTCCTCGCCGAGGATCTCGTCGAGAGCCTCGCCCCAGGGCTCGGGTTTCATCACCATGCCCGCGCCACCGCCGTACGGCGTGTCGTCGACGGTCCGGTGTCGGTCGTGGGTCCAGTCGCGGAGGTCGTGGACACCAAGCCCGACGACACCGGACGCGATGGCCTTGCCGACCAGAGACAGCGACAGCGGCGCCAGGTAGTCGGGGAAGATGGAGACGACGTCAAGGCGCATCAGCGGCGCGTCGCCGGTCATGCCTCGTCCGGGTCCTCGAGGAGCCCGCTCACCTCGGCGAGCCGGCAGGTGCCAGAGCTGAGGTCGACGTGGGGTACGAGCTCGGAGACGAACGGCACCAGCCGCTCGCCGGTCTCAGTGGTGATGGACAGCAGATCCTGCGACGGCAGGTGGATCACGTCGGCCACGACACCGACCTCGGTTCCGGACGCATCCAGGACGCGGAGGCCGCGTAGCTGCCGGTCGTAGTACTCCTCGGGATCGTCCGGCCGAGCCGACGCGTCGACCGACACCGTGAGCACCCGCCCACGCAGCCCCTCGGCGCCCGTGCGGTCGGATGCCTGGGCGAAGCGGACGAATAGACGTCCGCCCGCTCCATCGCGCACCGTGTCGACCGTCAAGGTCTGCTTCGAGCCCTCGACGCCGAGCACCGCACCAGGAACGAACCGGATCTCCGGCTCGTCGGTGCGCAGCTCGACGGCGACATCGCCGCGAAGGCCGTGGGCCCGGCCGATGACACCGACGATGACCTCAAGACGGTCACCGCCGGTCCGGCCGGGATCAGCGCCGGCGGCCACCCGTACCCGTACGACCCGGGCGACGATCGACATCGACGAAGTCGACGCGAACCTGCTCGCGCCCACCGAGAGCGCTGACGACCGTGCGCAGCGCCGTCGCCGTACGACCCTGGCGACCGATCACCTTGCCGACGTCCTCGGGGTGGACACGCACCTCGAGCATCCGGCCACGTCGCAGGTCGAGGTCCTTGACGAGCACGTCGTCAGGGTTCGACACGATGCCTCGGACCAGGTGCTCGAGAGCGTCAGCCAGCACGTCAGGCCTGCTCGGCCGCATCGTCGCTCACCGCGGCGGACTCGTCAGCGACGACCTCAGCCTCGGCAGCCTTGGCGGTCTTCTTGCGGGTCGTCGAGATGGCCTCGGCGGCGGGAGCGCCGTCGCCCTCGGCCAGGGCCTTGTTGAAGATGGCGGCCTTGTCCCGGGGCTCACGCTGCGGGTCGATGCCCGACGGCGACGTGTCGCCGCTGAACTTCTGCCAGTCGCCAGAGCGCTTGAACAGAGCGACGACAGCCTCGGTCGGCTGAGCGCCGACGCCGAGCCAGTACTGGGCCCGCTCGGAGTTGACCCGGATGACCGACGGGTCGTTCTTCGGGTGGTAGAGCCCGATCTCCTCGATCGCACGACCGTCGCGCTTGGCGCGAGAGTCCATGACGACGATGCGGTAGTGAGGCGAGCGGATCTTGCCGAGCCGCTTCAGTCGGATCTTGACAGCCACGTGTGTGGTTCTCCTGTGCGTACGTGCCTGGACTTCCCAGGCGGTCTGGGTGGATGCCTCAGGCGCGAGTGGGGTCGCGGCCGGGCCTCCGAGGGATCCGTCATGCACGTGATGAGAGGGCACGCCCACAACGGATGCGGGGGCAAGTCTGCCAGACTGACCCCGCTTCGAGGAAACCGCCGGTGTGGCGGGCGTACAAGGAGGGGCGGTGACCCGATGACAGAACCCGGTCGCATCCGGGCGCCACGCGTCATGACACTGCTGGGGCCTGCCTTCGTCGCCGCCATCGCCTACATCGACCCGGGCAACGTCGCCGCCAATCTCAGTGCCGGAAGCACGTACGGCTACGCACTGGTCTGGGTGCTCGTCCTGTCCAGCGTGATCGCCCTGGTGGTGCAGTACCTGTCCGCCCGGATCGGCATCGTCACCGGCCGCTCGCTGACCGGTCTGGTCACCGACAGGCTGGCGGTACGGCATCGCTTCTGGCGGATCGCGTACGCCTCCCAGGCCTTCGTCATGGCGGTGGCGACGGATCTCGCGGAGGTCATCGGTGGAGCCCTCGGCCTGCACCTGCTGTTCCGGGTTCCGCTGTGGCTCGGCGGTCTCATCGTCGGCCTCGGCACGCTGGTCCTCCTGCCCGTGCTGCGATCGCGCGGCGAGATCGTGTTCGAGCGAGCCGTCGCAGGCGTCGCAGTGCTCATCGCCGTGGCATTCCTGGCAGGCCTGGTGTGGGCCCCGCCCGACCCTCTCGGCACTCTGGCAGGGCTGTTGCCCCAGATCCCGGACCGTCAGGCGTGGGCGCTCGCCGCGGCGATGCTCGGCGCCACGGTCATGCCGCACGCCATCTATCTCCATTCCGCGCTGGCTGTCGAGCGGTACCACAGTGATGGTCGGCCGGTGGCCTCGATCGACCGCCTGCTGCGCATCCAGCGGATCGACGTGGTCGCTGCTCTCGCGTTGGCGGGCACGGTGAACATCGCGATGCTGCTGTACGCGGCGGCCGCATTGAGGGGTCTCTCCGGCGACACCATCAACGACGCCCACCGGATGCTGGGCGAGACTCTTGGTCCCGTGGCGGCCGCCTTCCTCGGCGTGGGGCTGCTGGCCTCCGGCGTCGGCTCCGCGGTCGTCGGCACCCACGCCGGATCGGGCATCGCCGCCGACGTGCTGCCCACCACCGTGAACCCGCTGATCACCCGCGCGCTCACGATCGGCCCAGCAGTGCTCCTCCTGCTGGGTGGACTCCCCGCCACGACCGTCCTGGTGACCAGCCAGATCGTGCTGAGCTTCGGGATCGCATTCGCCGTCGCGCCGTTGGCCCTGCTCAGCTCCCGCGAGTCGATCATGGGAGCCTGGCGGATCACCGGGGCGCTGCGCGTCGCTGCGTGGGCGGTCGTGATCATCGTGGTGGCGCTCAACCTCGTGCTGCTCGCCACCTGGCTGGTTCCCTGACTACCAGGCGTACGCCTCCGGCGCCGGCTTGGACCCGTTCGGTCCGGGCGCCGGGAAGATCTTGTCCAGCCTCTCGAGCGTGTCGGCGTCCAGGACCAGTTCCGCCGCATGGACGGCACCGGCGAGCTGAGCGGCCGTACGCGGACCCACGATGGGCGCGGTGACCCCCTCGCGGCTGAGCAGCCAGGCCAGGCCCACGTCTGCGGGGTCCTCACCGAGTTGCGCGCACAGCGCCTCGTACTCGGTCAGGGCCCCCCGGTGCTGTTCGAGGCCCTCGACGGAGCGACCCTTGCTCGTCCGGACGCCGCCACCCTCGCGCTCCTTGCGAAGAGCGCCGGACAGTAGGCCGCCGTGCAGCGGGGACCACGGGATGACGCCGAGTCCGTACTCGATGGCGGCCGGCAACACCTCGAGCTCCACCCAGCGGCACAGCAGGTTGTAGATGGACTGTTCGCTCACGAGGCCCAGGAAGTGGCGCGCCTTCGCGGCCTCCTGCGCCTGGGCGATGTTCCAGCCGGCGAAGTTGGAGCTGCCGACGTACAGGATCTTGCCCTGCTGCCGCAGCACCTCCATGGCCTCCCAGATCTCCTCCCACGGGGTGGAACGGTCGATGTGGTGCATCTGGTACAGGTCGATGTAGTCGGTCTGCAGCCGCTTCAGGGAGGCGTCGCACGCCTGCCGGATGCTCAGCGACGACAGGTAGCGCCGGTCCGGCCACTCCCCCATGTTCCCGAAGACCTTGGTGGCCAGGACGGTCTTCTCGCGACGTCCGCCACCGGTCGCGAACCAGCGACCGAGGATCTGCTCGGTGATGCCCTCGCCGACCACCCCGCCGTACACGTTGGCCGTGTCGAAGAAGTTGATCCCGGCGTCGTGGGCGCCGTCCATGATGGCGTGCGCATCGGGCTCGGACGTCTCCGGCCCGAAGTTCATCGTGCCGAGACAGATCCTGGAGACGATCAGTCCGCTGCGGCCGAGGTGCGTGTAGTCCATGAGACCTCCTAGTCCTTGTCGACCCTAGCCAGTGGCCGGTCGGCGACGACGAGAAGCCAGAAGTTGTCTAGGACGCGGTGTCGACGACGACGCGTCCGCGCAGCACGACGTACCGCGGATGCTTCACGACGGCCAGGTTCTGGCGAGGGTCGGAGGTGTACGCGACCAGGTCGGCACGCTCGCCCTCCGCGAGGCAGGGGCGACCCAGCCAGTCGCGGGCCCGCCAGGACGCGGCGCCCAGAGCGAAGTCCGCGCCGCCGATCTGGCCCAACGCGACCACCTCGTCGCCGATCCGGCCGTGGGCACCGACACCGCCCGCGTCCGTCCCGGCGTAGATGGGCACACCAGCCTCGTACGCGTGGGCGAACGTCTCGTGCCGCCGCCCGTACAGATCGCGCATGTGCGCGGCGTAGGTGGGGAACTTCTCGGCCGCCTGGTCGGCGATGCCGGGGAAGATCTCGAGGTTGTCCAGGGTCGGTACGAGCGCGACCTGGCGCTCCGCCATCACCGCGATCGTCGCGTCGTCGAGGCCGGTCCCGTGCTCGATGCCGTCGATGCCCGCGGCCACCAGCTCGGCGACGGACTGCTCGCCGAAGCAGTGTGCGGTCACCTTGGCGCCCTCGGCGTGCGCGGCGTCGATCGCCTCGCCCATCACCTCGGCGGGCCAGCTAGGCGACAGATCGCCCGTGTCGCGATCAATCCAGTCGCCGACGAGCTTGACCCAGCCGTCACCGCGCCGAGCCTGGGTCCGTACGGCCTCCACGAGATCCTCGGGCTCCACCTCGTCGGCGAAGTTCCGCAAGTAGCGGGCTGTACGGGCGATGTGCCGGCCGGCCCGGATGACCTCGGGCAGGTCGTCGCGGTCGGCGATCCAGCGGGTGTCGGCGGGCGACCCGGCGTCGCGGAGCAGCAGAGCGCCGGCGTCGCGGTCGGTGAGGGCCTGCGTCTCGGCCGTTTCGGCGTCGACCTCGCCACGCGGTCCCAGGCCGACGTGGCAGTGCGCGTCCACCAGTCCGGGCATGATCCACAGGTCCCGGCCCAACGTACGAGCGGACGAGGGCTTGGAGAACGTGACCCGGCCGTCGACGACCCACAGGTCGGTGACCTCGCCTGACGGCAGCAGGGTGCCGTGGAGATGCAACGGCTCGTCGATGACAATCCCGTCGCCCGCGTGCGTGTGAGTGGTGCCGTCGTGACTGTGCGTGTGAAACAGCCCGCCCAACAACTCGTGGCTGTGGATCGGGACGCCGGACATCAGCGCTGCGGACCCTTGTTCTTGGGGTTGAGGAACTGCTGCATCTCCGGCGGCAGCTGGAAATCCTTCATCGCCTCGGCGAGCTCGGCCTCGGTCCTGGGCATGTTGCCCGCTCCGAACACCGACGGATCCGGCGCCACGGGAGCGGCAGCAGACGCGATCGCCGCCTGGCCGCGTTTGGCCGGGTTGCCCGACACCCCGCGCCCCTTCTTCTTGGCCGCAGGAGCCTGACGGCCCTTGCGGGCTCCCGGGCCACCGGCAGTCATCATGCCGCCCATCGACTGCATCATCTTGCGGGCCTCGACGAACCGGGTGACCAGGTTGTTGACCTCGCTCACCTGGACGCCGGCGCCCTTCGCGATGCGGGAGCGCCGTGAGCCGTTGAGGATCGAGACGTTGGCGCGCTCGGCCGGGGTCATCGAGTGGATGATCGCCTCGATGCGGTCGATCGAGCTCTCGTCGATCGCGTCCAGCTGGTCACGCATCTGCCCCATGCCCGGGAGCATCCCGAAGACCTTGGAGAGCGGGCCCATCCGTCGTACGGCCTGCATCTGGCCCAAGAAGTCCTGCAGCCCGAACTCGCCGCCACCCAAGCCCAGAAGCTTGCTCGCGGCCTTCTGCGACTCTTCCTTGTCGAGGTGACGCTCGGCCTGCTCGATGAGGGTGAGCATGTCCCCCATGTCGAGGATCCGACCCGCCATCCGGTCGGGATGGAAGAGGTCGAAGTCAGCGAGCTTCTCACCGTTCGACGCGAACATGATCGGCTTGCCGATGACGCGAGCGATCGACAGAGCCGCTCCGCCGCGGGCGTCGCCATCGAGCTTGGTGAGCACCACGCCGTCGAAGCCGACACCGGTCTCGAACGCCTTCGCGGTGTTGACGGCGTCCTGGCCGATCATCGCGTCGACGACGAACAGGACCTCGTCGGGGTTGACCGCGGCCTTGATGTCGGCCGCCTGCTGCATGAGCTCGTCATCGACGCCCAGCCGACCGGCAGTGTCGACGATGAGCACGTCGTGGAGATGGTGCTGCGCCACCTGTACGGACTCGCGCGCGACGGCGACCGGATCACCGACGCCGTTGCCCGGCTGCGGTGCGTACGCGGCGACGCCGGCCTGCTTGGCGACCACCTGGAGCTGGTTGACGGCGTTCGGTCGCTGGAGGTCGGCCGCGACGAGCATCGGGGTGTGTCCCTGAGCCTTCAGCCAGACGGCGAGCTTGCCCGCCAGCGTCGTCTTTCCGGCGCCCTGGAGGCCGGCGAGCATGATGATCGTCGGCGGCTTCTTGGCGAACCGCAGCACACGGGTCTCACCGCCGAGGATCTCGATGAGCTCCTCGTTGACGATCTTCACGATCTGCTGGGCCGGGTTGAGGGACTTGCTGAGGTCCTCGGCCTTGGCGCGCTCGCGGATCGCGGCGACGAAGTCCTTGACGACGGTCAGGCTGACGTCGGCCTCGAGGAGGGCGATCCTGATCTCACGCAGGGTCTCGTCGATGTCGGCGTCGGAGAGTCGTCCCTTGCCGCGCAGGGTACGGAAGGTGGCCGACAGGCGGTCACTCAGGGTGTCGAACACAGGTCGTCCTTGGGTACGGTGACGGGACCGTCCGATCCTACTCGGTCGGCAGGGGGTCTCCGGGGAGAGCGCGCTCGTCGAGGGTGAGCTGTAGGTAGACGAGGTCCAGCCACCGGCCGAACTTCCGCCCCACCTGCGGCATCCGCGCCACCTCGACGAAACCCAGCTTGCCGTGCAGCGAGAGCGATGCGTCGTTGTCGGCCGACAGCCCGCCGATGAGGACGTGGAAGCCCTGGGAGCGGGCCGAGTCGATGACGGCACTCATGAGGGTGGTCCCGATCCCCCGACCGCGCGCCCCGGGGCCCAGGTACACCGAGTGCTCGACCGTGTCGTCGTAGCCGGACTTGACGCGAAACTGCGCGTAGCCGGCGAAGCCCACGACCTCGCCGTGGATCTCGGCGACGAACGCCGCGTTCCGTCCCGAGGTGTGCTCGTGGAGCCAGGCACGACGGTTCTCGACCGTGACGGGCTCCTCGTCCCACGAGGCCGTGGTGTGCAGCACCGCGTCGTTGTAGATGGCCGTGATCGCCGCCAAGTCCCTCGGCGTCGCCGGTCGCACACGTACGTCAGTCACCGAGGACACCGTCCACGAACTGCGCCGGGTCGAAGGGCGCGAGGTCGTCGACACCCTCGCCCAGGCCGATGAGCTTGACCGGTACGCCGAGCTCGCGCTGGACCTGGACGACGATGCCGCCCTTCGCGGAGCCGTCAAGCTTGGTCAGCACGATGCCGGTGACGTCGACGACCTCGGCGAACGTCCGTGCCTGCACGAGACCGTTCTGGCCGGTGGTGGCGTCGAGCACGAGCAGCACCTCGGTCACAGGGGCGATCTTCTCGATGACCCGTTTCACCTTGCCGAGCTCGTCCATGAGGCCGGTCTTCGTGTGGAGTCGGCCGGCCGTGTCGACGAGCACCACGTCGGCGCCGGAGTCGCGGCCCGCAGCCACAGCGGTGTACGCCACCGAGGCGGGATCAGCGCCCTCCGCGCCCCGTACGGTCTCGACACCGACCCGGTCGCCCCAGGTCGTGAGCTGGTCCGCGGCGGCGGCACGGAAGGTGTCGGCTGCTCCGAGGACGACGGTCTTGCCCTCGGCGACGAGCACGCGGGCGAGCTTGCCCACGGTCGTGGTCTTGCCGGTGCCGTTGACGCCCACGACCAGCACCACGCCAGGTACGTCCTCGGCATCAGGGTCGGAGATCCCCGAGGTGTGGACGGTGCGGTCGACGTCCGGACCGACGAGCCGGATCAGCTCCTCACGGAGGATCGCGTGGGCCTGGACGGAGTCGACGATGCCGTCGATCGCGAGCCGCTGCCGCAGCGCGGTCGTCAACTCTGTGGCGGGCCCCACGCCGAGATCGGAGGTGATGAGCGTGGTCTCGAAGTCATCCCAGGTGGCGGCGTCGATCCGGTCCTTGGCCAGAAGGTCGGCCAGTCCACGCGCCAGCGCGTTCTGGCTGCCGGCCAGTCGGCGACGGAGACGTACGAGCCGAGAAGCCGGAGCCTCAGGGACGTCCAGCGCACTCGTGTCAGCCTCGTGGGCGAGGCCGGGAAGCGAAGGCGTCGTGGACGCCGTGTGCGCTGGCTCGGTCGGCGCGGTGGGGATCTCGGGCCGCTCGACGCGCGGCGGCAGTGCCATGCCACGGCGCCGTACGACAACGGCTGTCACCAGGACGGCCACGATGGCGACCGCGCACGCGATCAGCAGCCAGAAGATGGGATCCACGCGGTCACTCTAGACGGAGCCGGGGACGCCTCTCGCGTCAGTGCCGGGCGTCGAGAAGGCGCATCAGCGCCTGCGGGGGCTCCGCGTCACCGTTGAGGTGATCGGCGGTGCGCTCCATGAGGTTCGAGAAGCGGGTGCCCATGAGGTTGCTGCCCTTGCCTGCGATGCCGACCGTCACCACCAGGGCGAGCCCCAGGATGATCACGAGCACAACGAGCATCGTGACGAGTGCGGAGAGCATGGCAAAACCTTTCGCAGGGGAAGCGTGACTCGAGTGTCGCGCATGGATCCAAGGCCCGAGGGGCACCACGCCGAGAGCTAGTCGCTGTCGTCGCGGAGCCGCTGAGAGATGACCGCCGACACCCCGTCACCACGCATGGTCACGCCGTACAACGCGTCGGCGACTTCCATCGTACGTTTCTGGTGGGTGATGACTAACAACTGTGAGGTTGTTCTCAGTTCCTCGTAGATCTCGAGGAGACGGCCCAGGTTGGTGTCGTCCAGCGCGGCCTCGACCTCGTCGAGGATGTAGAACGGGCTGGGCCGGGCCTTGAACAGGCTGACCAGGAAGGCGACGGCGACGAGAGACCGCTCGCCACCCGACAGCAGGGATAGCCGCTTGATCTTCTTGCCCGCTGGGCGTGCCTCCACCTCGACGCCGGTGGTCAGCCACTCCCCCGGCTCGGTGAGCACGAGTGAGCCCTCGCCACCGGGGAAGAGCCGGGCGAACACGGACTCGAACTCCCTGGCCACATCCTCGTAGGCCGTGGCGAAGACCTCCCGGACCCGGGTGTCGACCTCGTCCACGATCTCCAGAAGGTCCTGACGGGTGCGGCGAAGGTCCTCGAGCTGGTTCGACAGGAACGAGTGCCGTTCCTGCATGGCGTCAAACTCCTCCAGAGCCAGCGGGTTGACCTTGCCCAGCACCTGCAGGTTGCGCTCCGCGACCCGGAGGCGGCGCAGCTGCTCGTCACGCACGTACGGCACGGGCTCGGGCGTCTCGTCGTCGCCGGCCAGCGGGAGGCCGTCGTCGGTCACCAGGACGGGCACGAGCTGGTCGGGTCCGTAGTCGCTGAGCAGCGTGTCGGTCTCGATACCCACCTCGGCGAGGGCGCGCTCCCCCAACGCCTCGATGCGCATGCGCTGCTGCGAGCGGGCCAACTCGTCACGGTGGGCCGAGTCGACGAGCCCCTCGAGCTCCTTGGTGAGGTGACGTACGGACGCTCGGGCATGTCCGAGCACCTCGTTCGCCTCGATCCGCGCACGGTCGGCGGCGTCACGTTCGGCGGCGACAGCGCTGCGGGACACGTCGAGGCGCCGCAGAAGGTACGACGCCGCCGCGTGCACGGCCTTGGCAGTCTCTCCTTCTCGGCGGAGCTGCTCGCGGCGCGCCTCGGCGCGGGCCCTGGCCTGGCGTTCCGCCTGGGCTGCCTGGCGTAGCGACTCGGCGCGGCCGGCGGCGGCGCGGCTGCGCTCCTCCACGGTGCGCAGGGCGAGCCGGGCCTCCATCTCGCTGGACCGGGCCTTGCGCGCCGCGTCGGCCAGAGAGTCCCGTTCTGTGGCGTCGGGCTCTGCCGTCTCGCCCTGTACGGACGCCAACTCGAGCCGTGCGGACATCTCCTCGAGCGCAGCCAGGTCGCGGGCACGCGCCGCATCGGTCTCAGCGATCTGGGCGTCCAACCGTTCCGCCTCGCCGCGAGCCGCTCTCGCGGACTGGTTGAACTGGCCCAGCTGCTCCGCGAGAGCGTTCTGCTGGGCGTCCGACTCGTGGAGCCGTGCGAGCGCGACGTCGAGCCTGCGCTGTGCCTCGTTCAGGGTCGCGGTGGTCGCCACGACGGCGAACCCGAGCCGCTCCACCTCGTGGTGAGCCTCGGTGAGCTGCTCGGCCGCTTCGTCGACGGCGGCCTGCACCTGGATCAGGCTCGGGCGCGCGTTCGAGCCGCCACTCGCGAACCACTCGGACAGTACGTCGCCGTCCCGGGTCACGGCCGTGACGTCGGCGAGCTGGCGCACCAGCGCGCGGGCGGCGTGCAGGTCGTCGACCACGGCCACCTTGCGGAGCAGCCGTCTCAGCGCCGCCTGTACGTGCTCGTCGGCGGTGACCACGTCGATGGCGTACCGCGCACCACCCGGCAGCGTCGGCCAGGTCTCGGCGGGGTTCGTGGCGCCACCCAAGAGCAGCCCGGCGCGGCCCAGATCCTCCGCCTTGAGGTGAGCGAAAGCACCCAAGGCCGCATCGATGTCCGCCACGGCGACCGCGTCGGCAGCCGACCCGAGCGCGGCGGACACAGCGGCCTCGTAGCCCGCCTCCACGGTCACGAGGGCAGCCACCGAACCGAGCAGCCCACCGACTGAGCCGGCGGCAGCGAGCAGCTGGCTCGAAGCCCCCTCGCGTTCCAGTCCGAGCGTGAGCGCGTCCACGCGGGCCGCGAGCGCTGCTCGGCGCTGGGACGCTGCCCGCTCCTGGTCGCGCAGGGCCTCGATCTCGTGCGTCGCGTCCGTCACACCCGACTCCGCCGCCTCGAACTCGGCGTCCAGGCCGAGCTCGCCCTCGTCGAGGCCCGCGACGGTGGACTCCAGCGACTGGAAGGCGTGCGTGGCCTCGTCGGCCCGGGCGAGGGCAGCATCGCGCGCGGCGTTCAGGCGGGTGAGCTGCTCGGCCGCGTTGTCCGTACGGCTGCGCAGCGAGCCGACCTGTCCGGTGAGCCGGGCCAGGCCTTCTCGGCGGTCAGCGGCAGCGCGTACGAGGGCGGCGAAGCGCGACTCGGACTCGGTGTGCGCCTGCTCGGCCGCGACCCGGCGATCGGTGGCTTCGACGAGCGCCCGTTCGCGACGCGTCACTTCGGCCCGCAAGCCCTCCTCGGCGCGCGCCTCGGTCGCGGCCTCCGCGTCGAGGGCGTCGGGGTCACGCCCGGGGCGACCGTCGATCGGCAGTTCGTCGGCGTGGCGGATGCGCTCCCCCGCGATGGAGATGGTGGACGTGATGCGCTCACGCAGCGCCGCCAGCCCGTACCAAGTCTCCTGGGCCGTGGCGAACCTCGGCTGGGCTGCTGCGAGCTGCTCCTCCGCGGACTCCTCCGCCTCCCTGGCCTCGTTCAGCTCCTGCTCGACCCTGGCCCGCTCGGCGACCACCGCCGCCTCGTCGGCCAGCTCGGCGTCGAGCGCGGCGATGGCCTGCGCGAGATCGTCGGCCAGCAAGCGGGCCTTGGCGTCGAGCAGCTCGGCCTGGATCACCGAGGCCTTGCGCGCCACCTCCGCCTGGCGGCTCAGCGGCTTCAGCTGGCGTCGGATCTCTCCGACGAGGTCCTGCAATCGCTGGAGGTTCGCCTCGGTCGACTCGAGCTTGCGGAGCGCCTTCTCCTTGCGCTTGCGGTGCTTGAGGACGCCCGCCGCCTCCTCGATGAAGCCACGCCGGCCCTCGGGCGTCGCCTGCAGGATCGCGTCGAGCTGGCCCTGGCCCACGATGACGTGCATCTCCTGGCCGATGCCGGAGTCGCTGAGCAGCTCCTGCACGTCCAGCAGTCGAGAGTTGTGACCGTTGATCGCGTAGTCACTGCCGCCGTTGCGGAACATCGTGCGCGAGATCGTGACCTCGCTGTACTCGATGGGCAGCGCCCCGTCGGTGTTGTCGATCGTGAGGACGACCTCGGCGCGTCCCAGGGGGGCGCGATTCGCGGTGCCCGCGAAGATGACGTCCTCCATCTTGCCGCCGCGCAGCGACTTGGCCCCTTGCTCGCCCATCACCCAGGCGAGAGCGTCGACGACGTTCGACTTGCCTGACCCGTTGGGTCCGACGACGCACGTGATGCCCGGCTCGAAGTTCAGGGTGGTCGAGGACGCGAACGACTTGAACCCGCGGAGCGTCAGGCTCTTGAGGTACATCGGGCTCAGCCCTCGGTGTTCGGGCCGGTGTCGGCCCCGACCTGCTCCGCAGCGCTGGCGAGCCGGTGACCACGCACCGCGCGGAACGTCCACAGCTTGTTGACCACGAAGTTGATCGGCATCGTGAGCACGATCGTGATCAGCTGGCTCCAGTACTCGCGCGACTGGAGCCCCGCGTTCTCGTGGAAGTAAGGCTCAGGCAGGTACACCGGCGACGTCGGGTTCGTGAACGCCACCTTGAGGAAGAGCCCCACCAGTGCGGCGGCGCTCCCCACGGCGAGGAACGGCCAGAACTCCGAGAACCACGTCGCATGCTTGCTGGACTTGAACGTCCAGCTGCGGTTGAGCTGGAAGTTCCAGACGTTGGCGATGAGGAAGGCCACGATCCAGACCAGGCTGGTGAACCTGAAGTTGTACGGGATGCCTGCGACGCCGAACAGGATCTCCTGAGCGTTTCTCGTGCCACCGTTGAGCTTGTTCATGATGACCGCGACGATCATGTTCACGACGATGCCGGAACCGCCGACGATGCCGAACCGCGCGAACTGCCAGAGCGTTCGGCGGTAACGGGCGTACGGCGCGGTGGGGCGCGGAGTCTCGGTCACGATCGGCCCAGCCTAGTGGTCCGGCGCTGGCAGGTCGTGCACAGGTACGACGAGCGGTTCGCGAACGCCTCTCTCGCGATCGCTCGTGCGCACCGACTGCACGGGAGGCCTTCCCGCCCGTACACCTCCAGCGACCTCTCGTGGTATCCCGAGGACCCGTTCACGTCGACGTACAGGCGGTCGAACGAGGTGCCACCTTGGCGCAGAGAGGAAGCCATCACCTCGGTCGCGTGCCGCAGGAGGCCGGCCACCTTCCGTACGGTGAGGTCGGAGCCCGGCGTGTCGTAGTGCAGCCGCGCCCGCCACAGGGACTCGTCGGCGTAGATGTTGCCGATCCCGGAGACGATGCGCTGGTCGAGGATGAGCCGTTTGATGCCGGCGTGACGAGCGACGATGCGGTGCGCCACGGCGACCGGGTCGAACGCCGGGTCGAAAGGGTCGAGCGCGATGTGCGCCACCTCCGTCGGAAGCTCCGCGCCACCCGGACTGAGCCACACGCCCCCGAACATCCGCTGGTCGACGAACCGTACCTGCCGACCGTCGTCGAGGTCCCACAGCACCCGGGTGTTGGGCTCCAGCGAGGCGTCGGGAAGGTTGCTGCGGAACTGGCCGCTCATGCCCAGGTGGGCGACCACGGCGTCACCGTCGGTGAACGGGAGCCACAGGAACTTGCCGCGTCGACGGGGTTCGGCGAACGTCCGCCCGACGAGCACGGACTCGAAATCGGACGGGCCGCCGAGATGGCGGCGTACTGGACGGGGGTGCAGGACGCGTCCCGCGACGATCGTGCGACCGCTGAGGATGCCTGCCAGGCCGGACCGTACGGTCTCGACCTCGGGCAGTTCAGGCACCCGCACCGCCGGCCGCAGCAGCCGGGGCGCTGGCGATCTCGGTGAGTGCGGTGAAGGCGAAGGCAGCGGCCTCCTGCTCGGCCTGCTTCTTGTTGAGGCCGCGGCCCGGGCCGAAGCGATGATCACCGACGAGGGCGAAGGCCTCGAAACGCTTGTCGTGGTCGGGACCCGACTCGCTCAGCGCGTAGGTGGGAACGCCCAGCGAGAGGTTCGCGGACAGCTCCTGCAGGCTCGTCTTCCAGTCCAGGCCCGCGCCTCGGGTGGCGGCGTCATCGATGACCGGGTCGAACAGGGCGTGGACGAACAGACCCGCCGCCTCGATCCCGTGGGTGAGGAACACCGAGCCGATGACGGCCTCGAGTGTGTCCGCGAGGATGGACGCCTTGTCGCGACCCCCTGTGGAGGTCTCGCCGCGACCGAGCAGAAGGTCTTCGCCGAGATCGAGGCTCCGAGCGACCGCGGCGAGGGACTGCGCGTTGACGACCGCGGCCCTCAGCTTCGCGAGGATGCCCTCGGGCTCGTCGGGGAACTGGCGGTACAGCTGATCGGTGACGACGATGCCGAGCACCGCATCACCGAGGAACTCCAGGCGCTCGTTGGTGGGCACGCCACCGTTCTCGTACGCCCAACTGCGGTGGGTCACGGCAAGCCGGTACAGCTGGGCATCACTATCGATGCCCAGCTCATCCAGGACGGCGAGCACCCGGCTCATCGCCCGAGGCTCAGGCCTCGAGCACCTGCCGACGAGCGCCCTTTGCGCCGTACTGGCCGCACGTGGGGCACGCGTTGTGGGGCAGGTGCTGGGCCTTGCAGGCCGCATTGCTGCAGGTCACGAGGGTCGGCACGGTGGCCTTCCACTGCGACCGGCGAGAGCGCGTGTTGCTGCGCGACAACCGCCGCTTCGGAACTGCCATCTGTCACTCCTCGTCTGGACCAGGCGGTGTGCCTGGCGGTGCGCGTTACTCGGTGGTGGCCGACCACTGTTGCAGGTCACCCCAGCGGGGATCCACCTGCTCGGTGTGATCGTGGTCAGGATCGTCGTTGAGATCGGCCCCGCACGTCGGGCAGATCCCTAGACAATCGTCGGTGCACAGCGGCGTGAACGGCAAGTCCAACACCACGGCGTCGCGGATGACGGGCTCGAGGTCAATGCGTTCTCCCTCGATCCGCGCCGCTTCGTCGTCGGGCGCGTTGCCCGGGTAGTAGTACAGCTCCTGGATGTCGACCTCCGACGAATCGGAGATCGGCCTCAGGCAGCGTGTGCACTCCCCTGCCAACTCGACCACTGCGGTCCCGGTGACCAGTACCCCTTCGCCCACCGCCTCGAGCCGCAGCTCCAAGGCGATCGGTGAGCCCTTCGGTACACCGATGACACCGATCCCCAGATCCTCCGGCGCCTCAGCGGTTCGGCTCACGACCTTCAGCGCACCTGCAGACCGCGCAAGCTCATGGGTCTCGATGACGAGATCCGAGCGCGAGTCAGGCAGACGACGGTGAGGCAAGTGAGAACCCCTTCGGCGTGTCGGACGGGTTTGGTGACACCAACCGGCAACCTTACCGGGCTGACGCGCTCAAGTACCAATCGGCGCGATGCGCGGGCGCCTGTCGACTGACCAGGGCCCCTCGCACGCAGGACGCTAGATGCTCGGCAACGCCTGGACGTCGGTCTCGTCGAGTTTGGACCGCTTCGACAGCTGCTCGCGCATCAGGACGACCTGGCTGGCGGTCTTCTGCAGCGATGCCTCGAACTCGGCGAGTCGGGAATCGACGTACGTGTCGGCCTCGATCCGGATCTGTCGGGCCTCATCGTCCGCCTGATGCCTCGTGGCGGCCGCGTACTCGTTCGCCTCGCGCGCCACGCCCGAGACTCCGGCGATCTCCTTGGCCTCGGTGCGCGCCTGCTCGATGATCTGAGCGGCCTGCTCGCGGGCATGGGCATGGGCGGTGAACTGCTCGCTGATGACCGTACGGGAGCGCTCGATCTCCTCGGGAAGACCGGCCACGATGGCGTCGATCATCGCCACGACCTCGGCGCGGTTCACCATGCAGCTCGCGGACATCGGCACCTGGCGGGCGTCGACGACCACAGCCCGCAGCCGAGCCAGGCGAGCTTCGGTCTCAGAGACCTCGCCCGCGTCGGCGGCCGGGGCCGGGTTGGTCTCGCTCATGCATTCCTCCTGGTGGCGAGTCGCTCTGCCACGACGTCTGGGACGTAGGGTCCCACGTCGCCGCCCAGTATGGCGACCTCGCGCACCAAAGTGCTCGAGACGTACGACCAAGCAGCTGACGCGGGGAGGATCACGGTTTCCACACCGATCAGGCTGTGGTTCATCCGGGCCATGCCGACTTCGAAGTCGAAGTCGGTCGCACCGCGGGCGCCTTTGACGATCGCCGCGGCGTCGTGGGCGCGGCAGAAGTCCACCAGCAACCCGCTCAACGGCTCGGCCGAGACCCCGTCGAGGTCGGCGGTCGCGGCCCTCACCAGGTCGAGTCTCTCGTCGGGCTCGAACAGGTAGCGCTTGCTCGAGTTCGCTCCCACGGCCACGACGACGTGGTCGAAGATCGCACGGGCCCGCCGGATGACGTCGAGATGGCCGTTCGTGATCGGGTCGAAGGAGCCCGGCACGACTGCTCTCACTGGTCGGCCTTCCTGGTTGCGTAGTGAATCGTCGTCTCACCGTACCGGCGGGACCAGACGTCAGCCAGCTCAGGGGGCAGCTCCGGGTCAGGGGTGCGGCTCGACCGCTCGACGACGAGTAGACCGTCCTCGGCCAGCCATCCGTTCGCCAGCACCGCACCGACTGCGTCACCGAGCTCGTCGTTGCCGAGCGCGTACGGGGGGTCGAACCACACGACGTCGTAGGCACGGTCAGCCGGCCCGGCCAGCAGGCTTGCCACGGTCGCCGTCGTGGCCACCACCGCGGCACCGACATGCTCGGCGTTCCGACGAGCGACGACAGCCACCTTCGCGTCGCGCTCCACGAGCCGTACAGGCCCGGCGCCCCTGCTCGCGGCCTCGATCCCGACCGCGCCGCTGCCGGCGAACAGGTCGAGGAAGCTCACGCCGTCCAGTGCCTCGTCGGCTGCACGGTCGCCCGTGCCGAACCACGACACGATCGACGAGAACACGGCCTCACGCACGCGGTCGCTCGTCGGCCGGGTCTTGTCGCCCGGCGGGGATGCCAGTCGTTGCCCCTTGAATCGTCCACCTATGACCCTGCCCACAGGTTCAGGGTAGAGGCGTGTTTGAATGAGCCATGGTTGATTCCGCGAACCCTGTGACCGTCCTCCACGAGAGTCGCTGCTGGGATCTTCTCGCCAGCCAGGAGGTCGGTCGGCTCGCAACGGCCGTGAACGGCTCCCCCGAGATCTTCCCCGTGAACTTCGTCGTCGACGGTGAGAGCCTCGTGTTCCGCACCGCCGAGGGCTCGAAACTCCTGGAGCTGGTCATCAACTCCCATGTCTGTTTCGAGGTCGACGGCTGGACCGACAACGGCGGCTGGAGCGTCCTCGTCAAGGGCACCGCTGCGGTCATACCGACCGGCGAGGAGCTGTCCGAGGCGGAAGCCCTGCCCCTGAGGCCCTGGGTGCCCACCGTGAAGACGAACTTCGTCCGCGTGACGCCGGCCGAGGTCACGGGCCGCCGCTTCGAGTTCGGGCCGGATCCGCTGCTGGAGTACCGGTACGGAAAGCGCCCCATCTAGTCCGTACGACCTCAGGTCGCTTCCTGCCACTCGCCCTGCGCGAGGCGTTCGATCTGCGTGACGTAGTCCCTGATGCCCGGATCCGACATGTCGGGGTCGTTGGCCACCACCCGCTCGGCCAGTGTCCTGGCGATCGCGATGTCCTCCGCGTGGTCGAGCACGCGCAGCAGGCGCAAGCTGGTGCGAGACCCGGACTGGCTGCTGCCCAGCACGTCGCCCTCCCGGCGCTGCGCCAGGTCCACCTCCGACAGCAAGAACCCGTCCCGCGTGGACGCCACGGCGTCGAGCCGGTCGCGGGCCGTGGTGTCGATCGCCGCCGAGGTGAGCAGCAGGCACACCCCCGGATGGCTCCCCCGCCCGATCCGGCCGCGCAGCTGGTGCAGCTGGGAGATGCCGAAGCTCTCCGCGTCGCAGACGACCATCATCGAGGCGTTCGGCACGTCAACACCCACCTCGACGACCGTCGTCGCCACGAGCACGTCGATGCGACCCGCCGCGAAGCGCCCCATGACGTCGGCTTTCTCGTCGGCCGACAGCCGCCCGTGCAGCATGGCGACCCGAAGGCTCGCCAGCGGCCCCGTCGACAGTCGTTCGTACAGCTCCTCCACCGACGCGCCCGCCCCCTCCGTCGCGGTGATGCGCGGCGTGATGACGAATGCCTGTCGCCCGTGGGAGACCTCCTCGGCGACCCGCTGCCAGGCCCGGTCCACCCATGCGGGGCGAGCCACCTGGTCGACCACGGTGGTCGACACGTCGGCGCGTCCGACCGGGGGTTCGGTGATGGTCGACACGTCGAGGTCGCCGAAGACCGTCATGGCCACGGACCGCGGGATGGGGGTGGCCGTCATGACGAGTACGTGGGGGTGCTGGTCGGCTCTGCTGCCGAGCTCGTTGCGCTGCTCCACGCCGAAGCGGTGCTGCTCGTCGACCACCACGAGGCCGAGATCGGCGAACTCCACCCGCGTGTCGAGCAGCGCATGTGTCCCGATGACGATGCCGGCCTCGCCCGAGGCGATCTTGTCGAGGACACCGCGGCGCTGGGCGGCCGGTGTCGACCCGGTGAGCAGCACGATGTCAGTCGCGTCGTCTGGGGCACCCAGCGTGGATCCGGCACCGAGATCACCGAGCAGCTCTCGTACGGTGGCCAGGTGCTGCTGCGCGAGAACCTCGGTCGGCGCCAGCAGCACCGCCTGTCCCCCACTGTCGACGACCGCGAGCATCGCCCGCAGCGCCACCACGGTCTTGCCCGAGCCGACCTCGCCCTGCAGGAGCCGCTGCATCGGGCGGGTGCGGTCGAGCTCGGCGAACAGCTCGTCGCTGACGGCGACCTGCTGCGGGGTGAGCACGAAGGGCAGCCGGGCGTCGAACGCGTCCAGCAGCCCGCCCGTACGTCGTCCTCTCGCCTTCGCGAGGTGTGTCCGGGCGTCGGCACGCCTGTACGCCATGGCGACCTGCGTGGCGAAGGCCTCGTCGAAGATGAGCCGCCGGCGGCCGGCCGCATGCTCCTCGCGGCTGGTGGGCAGATGGACGGCGCGGCAGGCCGCCTCGAAGTCGATGACGTCTGCCTCGTCGCGGATCCATTCGGGCAGAGCGTCGGGGAGCCCGGCGATCTGGGCGACGGCCAGCTCGGCGCACTCGGAGATCGTCCAGGTCGGCAGCTTGGCCGACTGGGGGTAGAGGCCGAGGTAGCTGGACCGGGTGACCTGCCGCGCCACCCGCTGACTCTCGGCGCTGCCCACGAACCCGTCGGCCGTATCGATGACGAACGCCGGGTGCGCCAGCTGCGGCATGTCCCGGAACCACCCCAGCTTGCCGGCGAAGATCCCTCTGCCTGGTCTGCTGAGCAGCTTCTGCCAGTAGTCGAGCGCGTGCTTCTTCCCGAAGAACGTGACGTCGAGGTAGCCGGTGCCGTCGGTGAGCTTCACCTCGAGGCGCTGTCTGGGCTCGGTGCCCTTCTTCTCCAGCGACGCGACGTTGGCGGCGACCGCGACGTAGTCGTCGACCACGCCGCGCCGGTAGTCGTCCATGAGCTGTCGCAGGTCGGTGGTGTCCGTGCCGCTCATCAGGTGGCGTGGAAGGTGACGCAGCACGTCGTGGACCGTGCGGATGCCGAGCACCTCGAAGGCCTTGCCCGTCTTGTCACCGACCAAGCGCGTCACCGGCTCCTCGAGGGCCCGGAACAACGGGGTCTGCCACACGTCCACCACGCGCCCTAGCCTATGGACCGGCACCGACAGCGCCGGCGCCATTCAGTCCGCGTCGGGATCGAAGATCTGTTCGAGAGGGAGCTGGAACGTCCGCGAGATGCGGAACGCCAGCGGCAGGCTGGGGTCGTACTTGCCCGACTCCAGCGCGATGATCGTCTGCCTCGACACGTCGAGGCGGTCGGCGAGGTCGGCCTGCGTCAGACCGTCCCGGGCCCGCAACTCACGCAACCGGTTGCGCATCAGCGGTACCGCCTGCGCACGACGGCGGCGCCGACGACCCACCACAGGGCGTACACCACCCAGGCGAACGTCCAGTTGAGCGGCGGAGCCCCGACGAACTGCATGAGCCCGTACGTGAACGTCGTGAGCGAGCCTCCGCCGAACGCCACCGCCAGCGACTCGACCACGGACTTCGTCTGGAACTCGTCGGCCTCCCGCAGGTACGTCGCGACCGCCCAGACGACGCCGATCGTCGCCGGGACAGGCAGCGCCATGGCGACGAAGCGCCACGGGGAGTCCCCCACGGATTTCGCCCAGACGATGCCGAGAACGAGAAGGACGGCGTACGACGTCATGGAGGCACCGAACCTGAGTGCGTAGCGTCGAGTGGCGGTACGGGGTGTTGTCATGCCCGTAATGTAAAGCGGTCTTTACATGATGTCAAGGACGCTTGACTAGCCGTGCAAGGCCGTCGCCAGCACCACCGCTCCCGCGATGGCCTCGAAGAACCAGTGGACGATGATCAGCGGGGTGATCCGCTTCTGCCATAGGTAGAGGGCTCCGAACGCCAGCCCGACGAAGAACGCGCTCACGAACCCTGCCCACATCGCGTCGACGTTGCCGAGGTTGAGGGCGAAGCTCTGGGAGGCGGCGAGCAGGGCAGAGACGATCACCGCGCCGACACGTCCCATGTGCCGCTGGAGCCGCGGGATGAGGTAGCCGCGGAAGATCGTCTCCTCCGCGATGGCGACGGTGACGGGCGCCACCACCGCACGGACCACTCCTACCCAGACCGGCGGCATCACGGTGTCAGTGGCGGTGGGCGCGCCGTAGTAGATGAGGAAGTTGCCCATGAAGCTGCCCAGCTTCAGGGCGAAGAACACGGCCACCACGCTTGCCAGCACGTACAGCACCGTCCTGCCCGCGGTCGGCCACACATAGAGCTCCCGCACCGACTGCGACTCGCGCATGAGCAGCCGAGCCACGAGCAGCACGGTAAGGACGTCGATCCCGACGAGCCAGACCTTGGCGCCCGCGACCGCCAGCGTGGCGGGGTGGGGGCTGCCCGCGATGGTGGCGCCCAAGAACGTGACACCGCCGGTGACGCCGAGCAGCACCGTGCGCACCAGCCCGATCATCAGGAGGAGGCCCAGGGCCAGTTTCGCGAGCGGTGGCCCAGCGGGTGTGTCGGTCGATGCCATGGGCGAAATCTATCGGCTCCCCCAGTTCCACGTCGGACGGGAGAGCAGCCCCTGGTCAGCCACGCGCGTCTCCCCCAGTTCCTTGACCAGCTCGTGCCGTACGACGTCGGGCTCCGTGTGGTCCAGCGCCTCCACCAGCGCCGCGGAATGGGTGACCACGACGATCTGGGTACAGGCAGCGGCCGCGCTGATCAGTCGCGCAAGCGCACCGGTCAACTGCGGGTGAAGGCTGGTCTCCGGCTCGTTGAGCACCACCAGTCCCGGCGGCCGAGGGCTCAACAGCGCTACCGCCAGCGCCACGTAGCGCAACGTGCCGTCGCTCACCTCCGAGATGCCCATCGGCCGGAGCATCCCCGGTTGCCGCAGGCGCAGCAGGAACAGCCCTTGGGACTCCTCGACCTCCAGCAGGCTGCCGTCGAAGGCGTCGGCGACCGCACCTGCCAGCAGCGACGCCCACGCCGACTCCAGGATCGTCTGCACGGCAGCAGCCAGGTTCTGGCCGTCATGGTCGAGCACGGGAGACCAGGTGCCGACCTGCGGCTTCCTCGCCGGCGCGTCTGGGTCCGTGCGTACCTGGTCATGGAACCGCCACGACGCCACCTCTGCCCGTATCTGCGCCAGCTCAGGGAACCCCCGCGGATCGGTCAGCGCGAACAGCACCGACTCCCGCGTGCTGAGCGTCTCAGTGACGGTGTCCCACCCCGCGTCACCGTTGACCTTCACCATTGTCCGTTTGCGCGACACCAATGACGCGGCCGGTCTGAGCACGGGGCCGTCCCAGACCAGTTCGCGCTTGATCTCGGGATCGCGGGCGAACAGCGAGTCGCTCGGAGTCGGCAGTCCTACGTCGACCAGGTACGAGAACGAGTCGGTCGCCAACCCCAGCATCAGCGAGACGGGCCGCGTGCGCGACCCAGTGCCCTCGACCGGGACCGTGCCGGCCCTCATCGCCGCCGAGATCACCTCAGGCCCCGCCCAGAGCACTGACGAGAGCCCACCGGCGTGGGCGAGCGACGACACCAGCCGACCGTTGGCCGCGTCGGAGACCAGGCGGAACGCTTGATAGAGGCTCGACTTGCCGCTGCCGTTCGCCCCGGTCACGACGGTCAGCCGCCCGAGCGGGAGGACGACGTCGCGCAGCGACCTGTATCCGTGAACTGCCATCGTCGTGATCACGGGTCTCACGCTAGAGGCGACCTCGGACATCGGCGTTGGTCACGATCCCTGTCACTGTTCGCCGTGTCGTCACGCGTTCGGCGCGTCGCGCCACTACTGTCGGCGCCAAGCGGTGGTGACGCCGTGTGGAACTTCCCCCCGGGCAACCGGATCCACCGACCTCTCGGGGTCGACGAGCATCGGATGGTGAACCATGTCCGCTTCGGCGAGCAAGACCGCACGGGTGACCCCCGAGGTGTTGGGATCATCGGCAGAACGACGCGTACGAGCGGTTCTCAAGGCCGCACGGGCGGCAGCCGAGGACGATCTGTTCCGCGAGGACCTGGATGACGTTCTCGCTGGCGAGTTGAAGCTCCAGGAGCTCTGCGCCCCACGGCGCGCCGTCTCCTGAACGCCGCGCCCCCGCACCACGAGCACCCCCACGCTGAACACGCACTACCCCACACATACGCAAAGAGCCCGCCGGAATCGGCGGGCTCTTTGCGTATGTCTGCTGAGGTCAGCGGGTGACCTTGCCGGACTTCAGGCAACCGGTGCACACGTTGAGCCGCTTGGGAGTGCCCTCGACAACCGCGCGCACGCGCTGGATGTTCGGGCTCCACTGGCGGTTGGTCTTCTTCTTCGACCACGGCACGTTGTGACCGAAACCGGGGCGCTTGGCGCAGATGTCGCACACGGCGGCCATGGAACACTCCTCGAACTGGGTTGAACATGAACTGTGGGGAGACGGGCACCGTGACGGCACCCCGCAACCCGGACAGACTACCGTACGAGTCCGGCCGAGGCTAATCGCGGGCAGGCGCGACCGGTGGGTCGCCGAGGGTGCGCCAGCCCCAGGTGATCGACGCCACGATCAGCAGCACAGCGATCTCGGCGATGGACTTCACCACGACGAGAAGGACGACGGGAGCCATCGCCGTCGTGACGGCGTGTCCGGCCACGGAGTACTGCACGGCGTCGACAGCGTTGCTCGTCACCAGGCCAAGCCCGAGAATCACGACCACCTGAGAGGTGGCCACACGCACGATCGCCGGCGGCAACAACTCGCCGATCCCCGGCGAGCGCCGCATGCTGTCCCACGCGTCGAAGGCCAACTTGGCCACGACGAGACCCAGCGGCAGCCACAAGTTGGGGACGTCGGCCACGATGCCCACCTTGAGGGCGAGCACGACGGTCAGGGCGGCCTGTACGAGCGTGAACATGCCGAAGATGGAGCCGAACACCACGGTGTTGAGGCGAGGGTCGGAGAACTCGCCAGCCGGTTTGCGGGCGATGATGCTGCCGATCACCAGGCCGATCCCGATGCTCTCCACGGGGAAGATCAGCAGGACACTCCCCGGTGACCAGCCCCAGGCCACGACTCCGTACAGCAGGAGAGCGTTGACGATGAGGCCCAGCAGCACGCCCGGCCCCTGCCGTACGAGCGTCTCGGTCACGTCGCGACGACGACCGGCACGATCATGGGCCGACGACGGTGCGTGCCAGAGACCCAGCGGCCGATCATGCGCCTCATGAGCTGCTGCAGCTGGTGCTGGTCCTCGACGCCGTCGTCCAGCGCGCGACGCAGCTCGTCGATCAGCTGCTGCCGTACGTCGTCGAACAGGCTGTCGTCCTCGACGAACCCGCGCGCGTGGATGTCCAGCGACACCAGACGCTTGGCGTGCAGGTTGATGGCCGCCACGATCGTGATGAAGCCCTCGGAGCCGAGGATCTTGCGGTCTGCCAGGGCCTCCTCGCTGAGGCCTCCCACGCTGGCGCCGTCGACGAGGATGTAGCCCGCGTCGATCCGGCCGACGATGCGCGCCTTGCCCTTGGAGAGGTCGACGACATCGCCGTCCTCCACCACGATCGCCCGGTCCCGAGGGACGCCAGTGGCGACGGCCAGGTTGGCGTTCGCGATGAGGTGCCTCATCTCGCCGTGGATCGGCATGACGTTGCGGGGCTTGACCATGTTGTAGCAGTACAGGAGCTCGCCGGCGCTGGCGTGGCCGGAGACGTGGACCAGGGCGTTGCCCTTGTGCACCACGCGAGCACCGTTGCGGGCCAGCCCGTTGATGACCCGGTAGACCGAGTTCTCGTTGCCAGGAATGAGGGACGACGCGAGCAGGACCGTGTCACCCTGCCCGAGCTGTACGTGGGGGTGGTCGCGGTTGGCCATGCGCGCGAGCGCGGACAGCGGCTCGCCCTGGGAACCGGTGGAGATGATGACGACCTTGTCCTCGGGGAAGTCCTTCAGCGCGCCCAGCTCGATGAGCGTGTCGCCGGGAACCTTGAGGAAGCCGAGGTCTCTGGCCACGCCCATGTTGCGGACCATCGAGCGACCCACGTAACAGACCTTGCGCCCGTGGGCGACGGCCAGGTTCATGATCTGCTGGACGCGGTGGACGTGCGACGCGAAGCACGCGACGACGAGCTTCTGCTTCGAGGTCTCGAACACGCGCTCGAGCGCCGGTTCCACGTCGTGCTCGAAGGGCGTGAACCCACCGACCTCGGCGTTCGTCGAGTCGGTCATGAACAGGTCGACACCCTCGGTGCCGAGACGGGCGAAGCCACGCAGGTCGGTGATCCGGCCGTCGAGCGGCAGCTGGTCCATCTTGAAGTCGCCCGTGTGGAGCACCGTGCCGGCAGCCGTGCGAATGCACACCGCGAGCGCGTCCGGGATGGAGTGGTTCACGGCCAGGAACTCGAGGTCGAACGGGCCCAGACGCAGGCGCTCGGCGTCGGCGACCTCATGGAACTCCGTGTCGCGCAGGCGGTGCTCGCGCAGCTTCTCGCGCAGGAAGCCCAGCGTGAGGCGGCTGCCGTACACAGGGATGGAGGTGCGCTGCCTCAGCAGGTACGGGACGGCGCCGATGTGGTCCTCGTGGCCGTGGGTCAGCACGAGCGCCACGACATCGTCGAGCCGGTCGGCGATCGCGTCGAGGCCGGGGAGGATGAGGTCCACGCCCGGGTGGTCGTCCTCGGGGAACAGCACACCGCAGTCGACGAGCAACAACCGTCCGTCGATCTCGAAGCAGGTCATGTTCCGGCCCACGTCTCCGAGGCCACCGAGCGGGATGACCCGCAGCGTGTCGGGAGTGAGGGGAGGAGGGGTTCGTAGTCCAGCGTTAGGCACGACCACACCCTAGCCGGGTCCAGCCCGTCCGAGATCTGTCCACACACTCAGGTAGGCTCCGGCCGGTGACCGCTCAGGAACCCGGCTTCGTACGACTCGCCCTCCCCCGCGAGGCCCACGACATCGCCGCGTTGCAGTACGCGTTGATGGCTGATCCCCGACACCTGATGCATGCGCTGCACGAGCAGGTGTCGGTCGATGACCTCGCCGCGATCTGGCACCGATCGATCACCCGCCCGCCGCTGGCCTCGTACAGGGTGCTCGTCGCCACCGAGGGCAACACCGTCGTGGGCATGACCGCGGTGGGTCCGTCGGAGGACGAGGACGCCGGCGCCGATGATGGGGCGGTCCTGGAGCTCATGGTGAGCGACGACGCCCGCTCACGCGGTCACGGGACCCGGCTCGTACAGGCCGCGGTGGACACGATGCGTGCCGACGGTTTCAGCCGCGCGACCTGGTGGGTGGCTTCCACGGCCGACGAGCTGCGCGCCTGGGTGCAGGCGATGGGCTGGGCGCCGGACGGGGTACACGCCAGCGCCGAGGGACCTACGGGAACGCTCAAGCTCGTCCGCCTGCACACGGACATCAGCGCTTAGCCGAGCGCGGTCACGTCCACGTCGGTGCCTGCGGCAGTGATGACGAGCCCGTCGGGGCGGACGCTCACGCCGGTGGCCACCAGAGGACTGGGCAGGCCCAGGTCGATGGGCGCTGTCACGGTCGCGAGCAGGTAGTCCGTGATCGACTTCGGCACGTCCACGCCGATCACCTTGAGCGCCGTGTCGCGCAGCACCAGCTGCCCCGAGACGATGGCTGGGGTCGCGGTGATGCTGGCGGCCAGCTTGATCCCGTACAAGTTGTAGGTGAGGTCGACCACGATCCCCGAGCCGTTCGGCGACACGGTGTAGCCCGCCAGTGTCGACACCTGGCTCCACGTCAGCGACGCGTCGGCCGTGGCGCGGCCGGCGACGAAGCGCGTGTAGTTGTCCATCGCCACCACGTCGTCGAGGGACACGTCGACCTTCGGCGTCAGGGATGCCGAGCCCGCGCTGATCGGCATGGCCGGGAACGCGATCGTGACGTGGTCGAAGTGCTGACGCGCCAGGGAGACGACGAAGAGCCTGTCGGTGATCCTCACCTCGGAGACGAGTCCCGAGTGGGCAAGGATCGCCTGGGCGGCCTTGTTCTCCACGTAGCGGCGTCCGTACGTGTTGCCGACGATCAGCAGCGCGCCGACCAGCACGACGGCGACGGCGAGCGCGACCAGCGCCCAGACCGTACGACGGCGGCGCGGTGCAGGACGATCAGCCATTCAGTCCCAACAGCGGGCCGATGCCGATCGTGAGGCCGGGGTGGCTGGGGATCCAGCGGACCGCGCTCACGACGCCGGGCATGAAGGACGCCCGATCCATCGAGTCGTGACGGATCGTCAGGGTCTCCCCCGTCGACCCGAACAGCACCTCCTGGTGCGCCAGCAGGCCTCCGAGCCGTACCCCATGCACGTGGATCCCGTCGATGACCGCACCGCGGGCGCCGGGGATCTCCTGCACCGTGGCGTCGGGCACCTCACCGAGGCCCGCCTTCTCGCGGGTCTCGGCGATCATGTGCGCCGTCGCGACAGCCGTGCCCGACGGGGCGTCGGCCTTGGTCGGGTGGTGCAGCTCGATGATCTCGGCACTCGCGTAGTGGGCCGCGGCGATCGAGGCGAAGTGCATCATCAGCACGGCACCGATCGAGAAGTTCGCGGCCGCCAGAACGCCCACGGTCGGCTCCGGGCCGAGCCAGGTCCGCACCTGCTCGTAGCGCTCCTCCGTGAACCCGGTCGTGCCGACGACGACATGAAGGCCGTTGTCGATGCACCACTTCAGGTTGTCCATCACGGCGTCGGGATGAGTGAAGTCGACAACCACCTGCGCGCGGCGCGCATCGTTCCGGTTGTCCCCGACGTCGAGTCCCGCCACGAGCTCGAGGTCGGGACTGGACATCACTGCCCGGCACACCTCACCACCCATGCGACCGTTCACTCCGAAGACTGCAACGCGCATTCTCAACTCCCCTGATTGATTAGCAGACAGCGTAGACAACGACTCCCACGATCCGACAGCGTCTTGGGACGCGGTGTGTGTCGGGAGGGCGAACATGCGACGAGCCGCCCGGTGGGACCGGGCGGCTCGTCGTCGAGCATGGATCACTCCGCTGCAGCGGTCTCCTCGACCACGGGGATGAGCGACAGCTTGCCCCGGTCGTCGATCTCGGAGATCTCGACCGTGAGCTTCTGGCCCACGGACAGCACGTCTTCGACGCTCTCGACCCGTCCGCCACCGGCCAGCGGCCGAAGCTTCGAGATGTGGAGCAGGCCGTCCTTGCCCGGGAGCAGGGAGACGAACGCGCCGAACGCGGTCAGCTTGACGACCGTGCCCAGGTAACGCTCGCCCTTCTCCGGCATCGTCGGGTTGGCGATCGCGTTGACGAGGGTGCGAGCAGCCTCGGCCGCCTCGCCGCTGTCGGCGCCGATGTAGACGGTGCCGTCCTCTTCGATCGACAGGTTCGCGCCCGTGTCGTCCTGGATCTGGTTGATGACCTTGCCCTTGGGACCGATGAGCTCACCGATCTTGTCGACGGGGATCTTGACCGTGATGATCCGCGGCGCGAAGGGGCTCATCTCGTCCGGACCCTCGATGGCCTCAGCCATGACGTCCAGCAGGGTGAACCGAGCCTCGCGGGCCTGGAGCAGCGCGCCGGCCAGCACCTCGGCGGGGATGCCGGTGAGCTTGGTGTCGAGCTGGAGGGCCGTGACGAAGTCGCGGGTGCCGGCGACCTTGAAGTCCATGTCACCGAGGGCATCCTCGGCGCCCAGGATGTCGGTGAGCGCGATGTACGACGTCTTGCCGTCGATCTCCTCGCTCATGAGGCCCATCGCGATGCCCGCGACCGGCGCCTTCAGCGGCACACCGGCGTTGAGCAGCGCCAGGGTCGATGCGCAGACCGAGCCCATGGACGTCGAGCCGTTGGAGCCGAGGGCCTCGGACACCTGACGGATCGCGTACGGGAACTCCTCGCGCTTCGGCAGCACCGGCACCAGGGCGCGCTCAGCGAGAGCGCCGTGGCCGATCTCGCGCCGCTTCGGCGAGCCGACGCGGCCGGTCTCACCGGTGGAGTACGGCGGGAAGTTGTAGTTGTGCATGTAGCGCTTGGTGGTCTCGGGCGCCAGCGTGTCGAGCTTCTGCTCCATGTCGAGCATGTTCAGCGTGGAGACGCCCAGGATCTGGGTCTCGCCGCGCATGAACAGCGCCGAGCCGTGAACGCGCGGGAGCACGCCGACCTCGGCCGACAGGGTGCGGATGTCGCGGACGCCACGACCGTCGATACGAACCTTCTCGGTCAGCGTGCGGTGACGCACGACCTTCTTGGTCAGCGAGCGGTACGCGCCGGTGATCTCCTTCTCGCGACCCTCGAACTGGGCGCCGAGCTCGGACTTCAGGGCCGCAAGCAGCTCCTCGGTCGCGATCTCGCGCTCCTGCTTGCCGACGATCGACTGCACGGAGCGGACACGGTCCGTACCGGCGGCCTCAACCGCAGCGAACACGTCGGCCTCGTAGTCCAGGAAGACCGGGAACTGACGGGTGGCCTTCGGGAACCGGGACACGAGCTCGGCCTGCGCGTCACAGAGCGCCTTGATGAACTTCTTGGACTCCTCGAGACCCTGGGCCACGACCTCCTCGGTCGGGGCGGTACGGCCCGAGCGGACCAGGTCCCAGGTGGCCTCGGTGGACTCAGCCTCGACCATCATGATCGCGACGTCGCCGTCGGGCATGACGCGACCGGCCACGACCATGTCGAACGTGGCGTCCTCGAGCTGCTTGACCGTCGGGAAGCCGACCCAGGTGCTGCCGATGAGCGCCACGCGGACGCCACCGATCGGACCGGAGAACGGGAGGCCGGCGAGCGTCGTGGACGCGGAGGCGGCGTTGATGGCCACGACGTCGTACAGCACCTCGGGGTTGAGGGCCATGACGGTGGCGACGACCTGGACCTCGTTGCGAAGGCCCTTGACGAAGCAGGGACGCAGCGGGCGGTCGATGAGGCGGGCGGTGAGGATCGCGCCCTCGCCGGGACGACCCTCACGGCGGAAGAACGAGCCGGGGATGCGGCCCGCGGCGTACATGCGCTCCTCGACGTCGACCGTCAGCGGGAAGAAGTCGATGGCGTCGCGGGGGCTGCTCGCGGCCGTGGTGGCGGCGAGGATCATGGTGTCGTCGTCGAGGTAGACCGCGGCGGAGCCGGCGGCCTGGCGGGCCAGCAGGCCCGACTCGAAGCGGACGACGTGACGCCCGTAGGAGCCGTTGTCGATAACGGCTTCGGTGAACTGGAGATCGGGTCCCTCCATGGGGATTCCTTTCGCGTACAGCGAGCTACGTGACGTGATCGTCACCCCGCCGGCGATTCGGATCCGGTCTTCGATCGAGGAACGCGGGGTGCGACTGCCACCCGTGCCCCACTACCGAGGACCGCCTCTTCGCCCGTCCGGGGCTCGCAAGGGATGTGTTGAGTTGTGCCCGGCGAACCGGACGGGAAGTGAGGAGGGCCCGCCCACGAGTGGGCGAGCCCTGTGATCACCGGCGAAGACCGAGTCGCTCGATGAGCTTGCGGTAGTGCTCGATGTCGTTCTTGGCGACGTAGTTCAGCAGCCGACGACGCTGGCCGACCAGGAGCATGAGGCCCCGGCGGCTGTGGTGGTCGCCCTTGTGCATCTTCAGGTGCTCCGTGAGGTGCGAGATGCGCTTGGTCAGCAGCGCGATCTGCACGTCGGGCGAACCGGTGTCACCGGGGGCCTGCGCGTAGTCTTCGATGATCTTCTTCTTGGTGGCAGCGTCCATGACGTGCACTCCTCTCGGGTTTCCCGTTGCGCGATGCCCCAGTCGCTGGTGCTGTCGGGGCTCTTGGGCGGTCGCGGCCGATCGAACGGCGTTCCGAGGTTACCAGTAACGGCAGAAGGCGGCGAAATCGTCGCCACCGAGGCCATCTGCCGTTCACGTCCCCGCCTCTGGTCTCGATACATGGCCGACACACACATGGGCTAGGTTGCTGATCGATACGAGAGCAACAAGGAGGTCACGATGACCGACGTCACCGACATCGAAGTTCGTCTGGTCGCCTCAGACGACCTTCCGGCGCTGCGTGCCATGGAGGACCGTACGGACGGCTTCGTGTGCGATCTGCGCTTCGCCGATGCGGTGAAGGGGTCGTCCCACTACTACGTGGCGGTACGGGGCACCGACCTGCTCGGCACGGTCGTCCTCGACCTCAAGCCCGGCCCCCTGCTGCCCGAGCTGCGCAACATGTACGTCTACCAGCACGCGCGTCGCCAGGGCATCGGCCGGGTGCTTGACGAGTTCGTCGAGCAGGTGGCGCGGGACCTCGACTATGACGAGCTCTTCCTCGGCGTGGATCCCGACAACTACAAGGCGATCCCCCTGTACCTGTCGCTCGGCTACGAGCCCACCGGCAACCACCGCATCGTCGGCGGAGACTCCCCCGAGGGTCTTCCGGGCGAGGTCTTCCACGACGCGATCTACCGCAAGCGGCTGCGCCAGTTCTGAGCCCGCTCAGCCCCGAGCCGTACCGAGCTGTCGGCGCGTCGCGTCGACGTCGGCGTTCATCTGCACGATGAGGTCGTCGAGCGAGTCGAACTTCACCTGGCCGCGCAGGCGGTGGACGAAGTCGACGCCGATGCGGCAGCCGTACAGCTCAAGGTCCGTGCGGTCGATGACGTACGTCTCCACGCGTCTCTCGGATCCGTCGAACGTCGGGTTCGTGCCCACCGAGATCGCCGCCGCCATCGGCTGCGCGCCGGGCGTGTCGAGGCAGGTCAGCCACCCCGCGTACACCCCGTCTGCCGGGCAGGCATGGGTCTCGGGCACGGTGAGGTTGGCGGTCGGATAGCCGAGGGTGCGACCCCGCTGGTCCCCCATCACGACGATGCCCGTGTAGCGGAACGGTCGGCCGAGGATGTCTGCGGCCAGCTCGACGTCACCGTCGTCGAGCGCCCGGCGGACACGGGAGGACGAGTACGCGGCGTCGTCGGACACCAACGGAAGCGCGTTCACCTCGAACGTGCCCTCACCGAGCTTCCGTAGCGTCTCGACGGTACCGGCGGCCTTGTGGCCGAAACGGAAGTTCTCCCCCACCACGACGGCCACCGGTCTCAGCGGCAGCAGGACGCGCTCGACGAACTCCTCCGGGGACCACTCGGCCGTCCGCTTGGTGAACTCGACGACACGCACCTCGTCGGCGCCCGCGGCCCGCAACAGCTCGATCCGCTCCGGCAGGTCGCACAGCAGCTCCGGCGCGGCGTCGGGACGCAGCACGAGCATCGGATGTGGCCAGAACGTCACCGCGACCACGGGCAACCCGGGAGATGTGGCCCGCGCGACCGCGAGCACCTCGCGATGGCCCTGATGGACCCCGTCGAAGTTGCCGATAGCCACCACCGTCGGTCCGCCCAGAATCACTGACCCTCCCCATCGACGAAGACTGTGTCGGGAACCGCGCTGTTCTCCGATGGACGGTACAACGCGAGCAGCTTCCCTGCGGGACCCATCACGGCGGTGAGACCGTCGAGGGTGCGCTGGAGCGATCGGCCGTGCGCCACGTCGACCGCCTCAGCGGGGGTGACCTCGATGCTGTCGAAGCAGCGGCGCGCGGCAGCGGCCGGAGTCAGCCAGGCGCTGGGCTCGATGCTCGGCACGTCGAGGTCGGGCCCGATGCCCACGTCGTCGAGCGTGAACGGGCCGACGCGCGTGCGACGCAGAGCCACGAGATGGCCGCCGACGCCGAGGTCGTTGCCCAGGTCGCGAGCCAGCGCTCGAACGTACGTGCCGGACGAGCACTCCACGTCGATCTCGACGTCCAGCACTGGGGTGCCGTGGGCCGCGACGGCTGGCGTCGCCGTGCCCACGTCGAAGCGGCTGATGGTGACGCGGCGGGCCGCGAGCTCGACCTCCTCGCCGGACCGGACACGCTTGTACGAGCGGACGCCGTTCACCTTGATGGCCGACACCGAGCTCGGGACCTGGTCGATCTCCCCGAGCCAGCGGAGAGCTGCGGTACGTACGGTGGCGACCTCGAGACCGGTGGCGCCGACCGCAGCGGTGACCTCGCCCTCAGCGTCCTCGGTGTTCGTCTCCTGGCCCAGCCGTACGGTCGCCAGGTAGCGCTTGTCGTGCAGCGTGAGGTGGCCGAGCAGGCGCGTCGCGCGGCCGACCCCGATCACGAGGACGCCGCTGGCCAGCGGGTCGAGCGTGCCGGCGTGGCCGACCTTCCGGGTGCCGGCGAGACGCCGGATCCTGGCGACGACGCCGTGGGACGTGATGCCCAGTGGCTTGTCGACGACCAGGACGCCGGTGACCTCGGGGGTCACTCGTCCTCGTCGTCGGTGGCCGGCTTCTTGTACGGGTCGGCCTCGCCGGCGTACGTGGCTCCTACCGCCTTGGCGGCCAGCTCGGCGTCGCCGGCGCGGACCTGCGCGAGCAGGCCCTCCATGGCGGCGCTGGTCTCCGGCATCGCGTCCTCGATGAACGTGATCGTCGGCGCGAACCGCATGCCGAGCTTGCGCGACACGGCGGTACGGATCTGGCCGCGGGCCGACTCGAGGGCCGCACCCGTGTCAGCGCGCTCCTCCGGCGTCCCGAGCACGGTGTAGAACAAGCTGCACTCGTGGTTGTCCTTGCTGAGCCGCACGTCCGTGATCGTGACGAATCCGAGGCGCGAGTCCTTGACCCGCTTCTCGATCATCTCGGCGGCGATGTGCTTGATCTGCTCAGCGCGCTTGAGCGCGTGCGGGCTGGTCATGACTATCCCTTCCGACGCGGTCGCTCACCGCCCCCACAGCGGGGTCGGTGAGCAACCGTACGTCTCAAGCGCGAGGCTTCTCCACCATCTCGAAGGTCTCGATGACGTCGCCGACGTGGATGTCGGAGTAGTTGTGCAGCGTGATGCCGCACTCGAACCCCTCCCGCACCTCGACCACGTCGTCCTTCTCGCGACGGAGCGTGTTGATCTCGGTCTCCGCGACGACGATGCCGTCGCGCAGGAGCCGGGCCTTGGCGTGACGCCGGATCGTGCCGTCGAGGACCATGCAGCCCGCGATGACGCCGATCTTGGACGAGCGGAAGATCTCGCGGATCTCCGCCTGACCCCGCACTTCCTCGGAGAACTCCGGCTTGAGCATGCCCTTGAGGGCAGCCTCGACCTCGTCGATGGCCTGGTAGATCACCGAGTAGTAACGGATGTCCACGCCCTCGCGGTCGGCGAGCTCTGTCGCCTTCCCCTGCGGCCTGACGTTGTAGCCGATGATGACGGCATCCGACGCGGACGCGAGCGAGACGTTCGTCTCGGTGATCGCGCCGACGCCACGGTCGATGATCCGCACGCTGACGTCGTCGCCGACCTCGATCTTGAGCAGCTCGTCCTCCAGCGCCTCCACCGAACCGGCGGTGTCGCCCTTGAGGATGAGCTTGAGCTCCTGGATCTCGCCCTTCGCCAGCTGCTCGAACAGCTGGTCGAGCGTCTTGCGACGCGTGGACTTCGCGAGGAGAGCGGCCCGCATGCGGGACTCCCGACGCTCGGCGATCTGACGGGCCTTGCGGTCGTCGTCGACAACGAGGAAGTTGTCGCCGGCGCCAGACACCGAGGTCAGGCCGAGCACCTGGACCGGTGTCGACGGCGGAGCCTCGGCGATGGTGTCGCCCTGGTCGTTGATCATCGCGCGGACACGGCCATAGGCCGAGCCGGCCACGATCGAGTCGCCGACGTGGAGCGTGCCACGGTGGACGAGCACGGTCGCGACGGGGCCACGGCCACGGTCGAGGTGCGCCTCGATCGCGACGCCCTGAGCCGGCATGTCCGGGTTCGCCCGAAGGTCGAGCTCGGCATCGGCCGTCAGGATGATCGCCTCGAGAAGCTCCGCCAGGCCGGTCTTGGCCGTCGCGGAAACCTCGACGAACATCGTGTCGCCGCCGTACTCCTCCGGGACCAACCCGAACTCCGTGAGCTGGCCACGGACCTTGACGGGATCAGCGGACGGCTTGTCCATCTTGTTGATCGCCACCACGATCGGAACCTCAGCGGCCCTCGCGTGGTTGAGCGCCTCGATCGTCTGCGGCATCACACCGTCATCGGCGGCCACGACCAGCACCGCGATGTCGGTGGACTTCGCACCACGAGCACGCATGGCGGTGAACGCCTCGTGGCCCGGGGTGTCGATGAAGGTCACCTTGCGCTCGTTGCCGTCGACTTCGGTCTCGACCTGGTAGGCACCGATGGCCTGCGTGATGCCACCGGCTTCGCCTGCCACGACGTTCGCGTGGCGCAGCGCGTCGAGGAGCTTCGTCTTGCCATGGTCGACGTGACCCATGACGGTGACGATCGGCGGGCGCGGGGCGAGATCGTCGTCGCCGCCCTCGTTCTCTCCGAACTCGATGTCGAAGCTCTCGAGAAGCTCGCGATCCTCGTCCTCGGGAGAGACGACCTGGATGTCGTAGTTCAGCTCAGCACCCAGCACCTCGAGGGTGCCGTCAGCCACGGACTGGGTCGCGGTGACCATCTCGCCGAGGTTGAACAGGATCTGTACGAGCGTTGCCGGCTCCGCACCGATCTTCTCGGCGAGGTCGGTCAGCGAGGCGCCACGAGCAAGCCGGACGATGGATCCGTCACCGGGACGGATCCGGACGCCACCGATCGTCGGGGCCTCCATCTGGTCGAACTCTTGACGACGCTGCTTCTTCGACTTGCGTCCACGCCGACCCGGCGCACCCGCCCGGCCGAAGGCACCCTGCGTGCCGGAGCCACCGCGGCCACCACGGCCACCGCGGCCACCCGCACCAGCGGGAGCGCCGCCGCCGGGAGCACCCGGACGACCCGGCGCACCGGTGCCGACGCCACCACGACCAGGGCCACGACCGGGGCCGCCAGGGCCACCAGCGCGGGCACGGGTCGACGGACCACCGAGGGCGCCCGACGCCTGCTTGGGCATCATGCCCGGGTTCGGACGGGGCATCCCACCGGGACGCGGGCCGGCCGAGCCACCCGGACGAGGCATACGGGAGTCAGTTCCCCCACCGAAGCCACCCGGACGAGCCGGAGCGGCCCCGGCCGCATCGGGACGCGGAGCCGGACGACGGACGCCCATGCCCTGCGAGGAGGCGTACGGGTTGTTGCCGGGCCGAGGCGCGCCAGGGCGACGGTTCGCGGCACCGGGGGCGCCAGCGGACGGCGTGCCCGGACGAGGCGCACCCGGACGGGGAGCGGGAGCCGGAGCAGGCCGCGGGGTCGCGGACGGCGCACCGGGACGAGGCGCAGCCGCAGCGGGACGCGCGACCGGAGCCGGCGATTCGACCGACGGGGCCGGCGAGGTCGGCGGTGCGGCCACCGGAGCAGCAGGGGCTGCAGCGGCGGGGGCAGAGGGCCTTGCGGGGGTCGGAGCCGTCGGGGCGGCGACCGGTGCGGCCGGAGCCGAAGCCACCGGCGCTGCGGGCGTGGGGCGGGGTGCACGAGCGACAGGAGCCGGAGCGGCGGCCGCCGGCGCAACAGGCGCCTTGGCGACGGGGGCGTCCCCGGCAGACTTCTCGCGAACCTTGCGTACCACCGGGGCCTCGAGCGTCGAGGACGCGGACCGGACGAATTCGCCCATGTCCTTCAGGGTGGTGAGTAGTTCCTTGCTTTCCAGTCCGAGCTCCTTAGCGAGCTCCCAGACACGGACCTTGGCCATGATCTCCTTCAGGTCCGTCGGCTACGCGCGCGTCGGACCGGTTAGTTGGTGGTGTTGCTCATTGCGGCGTACTCATCGAGTGGTCATGAGCGTGAGCCCACTTTCTGGTCGTCACTTGCCCCAAGCGGGCAGTCAGCCCCCAAGTCTAGGGGCAACAGCCCCACGTCAGAAAACCGTGTTCTCCGTGGCCACGCGCTGGGCGAGCTCGGCGGCGTCGACCGTGACCCCCGGCGCCTTCAGTGCCCTGGCCCACGCCTTCCGGCGAGTCGCCGCCTCGACGCACTCGGCGCGCGGATGCACCCACGCGCCTCGACCCGGGAGCCGACGTCGCGTGTCGACCGCCACGCCGGGGAGATCGGCCACGACGCGTACGAGCTCGGACGCGGGCGCCTTCGTGCGGCAGCCGACGCACGTGCGCTCCGGTCCAGTCACCCGATCACCGCTCCCCGAAGGACACGTCAGCCGGCGGGCGTGACGTCCGGGCGGATGTCGATCCGCCAGCCCGTGAGGCGTGCGGCCAGGCGGGCGTTCTGTCCCTCGCGGCCGATCGCCAGGCTGAGCTGGTAGTCGGGGACGATGACGCGGGCCGACTTGGTGGTGGCGTCGACGATCTCCACGCTCAGCACGCGTGAGGGCGACAGCGCCGAGGCGACGAACGACGCCGGGTCCTCGGACCAGTCGACGATGTCGATCTTCTCGTCGCTCAGCTCGTGCATGACGGCCCGTACGCGCTGGCCCATCGGGCCGATGCACGCGCCCTTGGCGGAGACGTCCGGGTTGGTGCTTCGGACAGCCAGCTTCGTACGGTGGCCGGCCTCGCGGGCGATCGACTTGATCTCGACGACGCCCTGCTCGATCTCGGGCACCTCGAGCTTGAACAGCTTCTCGACGAGCCCGGGATGGGTGCGGGACACGACGACCTGCAGACCGCGCAGTTCGCGGCGCACCGCGACCACGTACACCCGCAGCCTGCGTCCGTGGCTGTAGTCCTCGCCCGGCACCTGCTCGGCCTGCGGCAGGATCGCCTCGATCTTGCCGAGATCGACGCGCACGGTGGAGCTGTGGCGGTCCTGCTGGACCACGCCGAGCAGGATGTCGCCCTCGGTGCCCGCGAAGTGCCCGTACTTCTGGTCGTCCTCGGCCTCGCGCAGACGCTGCATGACGATCTGTCGGGCGGTGGCGGCCGCGATCCGGCCGAAGTCGGTGGGTGTGTCGTCGAACTCGCCGACCTTCTCGCCCTCTTCGTTCAGCTCGGGTGCGAGCACGTGGACGCTGCCGGACTTGCGGTCGATGGTGACCCGCGCGCCGGGGGTGTGGGTCTCGGTCTTCTCGTAGGCGTTGAGCAGTGCGTCCTCGAGCGCCTCGATCACCTTGGCTGTCGGGATGTCCTTGTCGGCTTCCAGCTGCCGCAGTGCGGCCATGTCGATGTCCATGTCACTCCTCGTCGGTATCGAGATCGAGCTCGGGGTCGTGGGGTCGGTTCAGCTCGATCTGGACAACGGCCTTCTTGACGTCTGCGAACGCGACCTCGACAGGGGCTCCGTCGACGGTGATCGTGGCGGTCTCGTCGGTGGCGGACGTGATCCGGCCGGTCACCTGAGTGCCGTCGGTGTGAGTCACGAGCACGAGCCGGCCGGTGTTGCGCCGCCAGTTGGCGGGCCGCGCCAGGGGCGTCCCGACGCCGCGGGAGCTCACTTCGAGAACGTACGGGCGGGTGCCCGTGAGCGGCGACTCGTCGAGGAGATCGGAGATCGCGCGGGTCGCCTCAGCGACCTCGTCGAGCAGGGGGCCGCGGCCCTTGGGACCATCGCCGTCGACGATGATCCGCAGGACGGAACGCGTGCCAGCGCCCGTCACGGTCAGGTCGTCGAGCTCCAGACCCCTTTCGGCAAGGACCGGCTCCAGCAGTGCGCGCAGCGCAGCGACGTCCATGAATCGGTCCTCCAGTTGGGTCGAGCTGTTGTGCAGGCAAGCATAGGGCAGCCGACGATAGGTTGGCCGGTATGCGGCGCCGGACCTTCCTCCTCGGGCTCGGGGTGCTGAGCGTCTCGGGGTGCATGGCCACCGATCCGCGGATCACGGGCAAGCCCGACCCGATCCCCTCTCCCACACCCCTCGCCCCCCTGAGCGGCGCGTCGGCACTCGCGAGCCTCGAAGGGGCTGTGGCCGACCTACTGGCTGGCATGGCGGCTTCCCCGTGGGCCGCCGCCGACGCCGCGAGGTTCACCCTGCTGGCCGGCATCCACCGCACACACCAGGCAGTGCTGGCGGCTCCCGACCCGCTCCGCCGCGAGGCCGTACAGGTCGAGGGCACGACCGTGACCGCTCCGGCCGATCGCGCGCAGGCGTTGGCGGCCGCGACCAGCGTGCTGACGCGGTTGAAGCAGTCCCACGAGGCCCTTGCGGCCCAGACGACCGGGCTGGCCGCGGCGTTCTGGGCCTCGCAGGCGGCATCGGCCGTACAGACGATCTCGGCACTGACGCTGTCCGTGACGGCGGTCACGCCGACCGTCCCGCTCCGGCTGGTGGCCGCCACCACCCCGGCCGCGGCCACCGATGCGCTGTTGGACCGCTACCACGAGGCGGCGTACGGGCTCGAGTCCTGCCTCGGACGCCTGTCGTCGGCCCATCCCTGGCGTGCGCAGCTCAGCGCCGTCGCGACCGCGACGAAGACCCAGCGGGATGCACTCGTGGCGAGAGCTCGGGCCGCATCGCAGACCCCGGCACCTGGCGCGGCAGCGTACTCGGTGCCGGCGACCTCCTCAGACGACCAGGCACTCGCGCTGGCTGCTCGACTGCTGGCGGCGATCACCGCCGCGGCGACCGTCGTCGTGGCGAGCGTGCCGACGGTGACGGCCACGGCGGTCGCCGACCTGGAGACCGCGTCCACCCTCGGGCTCTCCCTGGGGATGGGCTTGGCCGAGTACCCGGGGTGGCCGGACACCTGAGTCCCGACGTTGCACGGCATATGAAGTGCCCAGGCAATGGGGAGTGCGGGCAACCCCGACGGTCCCGGGCATATGGCCTGTCGTTAAGCCCCGTAACCCGAGCAACGTCGGGAGTGGCCCGCCGGGGCCCTGAAGAGACGCCGATAACCGGTGCTTCTTCGGGACTCGCGACGGTTGCGGGTAGGGATTGCGATATGACATTCCACGCTCAGAGGGTCCGCATGCGCCACCATGATGGAGTGCGAGCGTACGTCGGTGTGACGGACTGGGAGTGGTACCAGTCGTTGAGCCGCCGAGGTGCTACTGAGGCGAACTTCTGGCAGCCCAGTGGCGGTGACCGTTTCCGCGCGATTCCCAGGGGAGCGCCATTCCTATTCAAGACCCACAGGGCACACGGCGATCGCCTGGTGGGCGTGGGCTATCTGTCTGGGTGGGCCGCCCTTCCCGTGTCTCAAGCCTGGGAGTTCTTCGGCGAGGACAACGGCTGTTCGTCGGAGGGGGAGATGCGACGACGGATCCACAAGTACCGCGGAGCTGCCGCTGTGGCGAACGACGACCCGATCGTCGGATGCATCATGCTTCGCGACATCACGTTCGTCCCGAGCGACCGCGCGCCGGAAGGGCCACCTGACTGGTCTCGGCCCATTGTGCGCGGCAAGAGCTACGACCTGGATTCCTCGAGCGGTAGTTATGTGGAGAGTGCCATTCATCAAATCCTCCGGCTTGGCACGGAAGACGGCATAAGGACCCCGCTTAACGTGCCTGGCCCCGTGTTCGGCGACCCTCACCTCGCCCCCACGCGCGTCGGCCAAGCGGCCTTCAAGGCCTTGGTACAGGAAGCCTATGGAAGGCGCTGCGCCGTCACCGGAGACAAGATCGTCCCGGTCCTCCAGGCGGCACACATCCGACCGGTCACGGACGATGGCGAAAACCGGGTCGACAACGGGCTGCTTCTTCGCTCGGACGTCCACACACTGTTCGACCGGGGCTACCTCGGTGTGCATCCTGTAAGTCGCCGATTGCTGGTCAGCCAGCGTCTGCGCTCAGACTGGGGCAACGGCGAAGAGTTCTATCGCCGCGCGTCATCGAGCGAGCCCATTGCACTACCGGTGGAACGCGCCGACCAGCCCAACGGAGAATTCTTGACTTGGCACATGGATCGACGCTTCCTCACCTAGGCCGCGGTCCGTGTAGGGCGGTGGCCGCGCTACACGAACATCGCGACCGTGTCCCAGGCGAGCTTGAGGGCTAGGCCGGTGACGGTGACGAGGAAGACCTTGCGGACGAAGCCGTTGCCGTGGCGGATGGCCATGCGCGCGCCGATGGCGCCACCGGTGAGGTTGGCGACGGCCATCGTGGCGCCGATCCCCCACAGCACGTGGCCGGTGAGCCCCAGGACCACGATCGCGGCGACGTTGGTGGTGAGGTTCGCCAGCTTCGTGAGCACGGTCGCCTGGAGGAAGCCGTAGCCGATGACGGCGACCAGGAGGATGACGAAGAACGTGCCGGTGCCTGGACCCACCAGACCGTCCCAGAGCCCCACGCCGAGCCCGATCGCCGCGACGCGCCAGACACGAGCGCGGCCCTCGTGGCGCAGGTTCGTCTCCAGGCCGAGCGCCGGACGACGCAGCGTGTAGACACCGACCACCACGACCACCACGAGGACGAGGGGGGTGAAGAGCTGACGGGGTACGAAACGTACGAGCTGGGCACCGGTCGTCGACCCCACGTACGCGGCGGCCATGAGCGGCAGGGCGATCTTCCACTCGACGCGGACCTTGCGCAGGTACGTCGCCGTGGCGATGGCCGTGCCTGCCGCGCTCGACAGCTTGTTGGTGCCCGAGATCGTGGCCACCGGCGTGCTCTGAGGCAGGCCGATGAGCAGGCTCGGAAGCTGGATCAGCCCTCCCCCGCCGACGACGGCGTCGATCCAGCCCGCCGCGAACGCGGCGACGACCAGCAACGCCAACGTCGTCAGCGGCAGGCCCAGGATCACGCTCCGCGCACGTCCTGGATCACGCGGGCGACGACGTCCTCGGTCGACACCTCGTCCTTCGTCTGGGCCGTGCGATCTCGCACCTCGACAAGGCCGTTCGCGAGCCCGCGGCCCACGACGACTGCGGTCGGGATGCCCAGCACCTCGGCGTCGGTGAACTTCACGCCGGGAGATGCCTTGCGGTCCTCGAGCAGCACCTCGAGACCTGCCCCGGACAGCTCGAGCGCGATCCGCGACGCCTCGTCGACGAGCTCCTGCTCCTTGCCGGCGGGGATGACGATGACGTCGTACGGCGCCAGCGTCCTCGGCCACGCCAGGCCGCGCTCGTCGCACGTCGTCTCGGCCACCATGGCGACGGCGCGCGAGATGCCGATCCCGTACGAGCCCATCGTGACCGTCGCGAGCTTGCCGTTCTGGTCGAGCACCTTGAGCCCGAGCGCCTCGGCGTACTTCGTGCCTAGCTGGAAGATGTGACCCATCTCGACGCCGCGCGCGAGCTCCAAGGGTCCGGAGCCGTCGGGAGCCGGGTCCCCCGCACGTACCTCGGCCACGTCGATGACGCCGTCGGCGGTGAAGTCACGACCGGCGACGAGGTTCACGATGTGGTGGTCAGCGAGGTTGGCCCCGGTCAGCCAGGCCGTGCCCTCGACCACCCGCGGGTCGACGAGGTAGCGGATGCCGGTAGGCGACTCGGTGCCGAGCACGGCCTCGCCGTCCTTCGCGGGACCGATGTAGCCCTTGACGAGCAGCGGGTGCGCCGCGAAGTCCGCCTCGGCGAACGCGATGGCCTCCGCGGGCGACACGGCCGCCTCCAGTCGCTTGACGTCGACGTCACGGTCGCCGGGCAGGCCGACGATCAGCGGCTCCTTCTTGCCGTCGGGGTGCTGCAGCATGAACACGACGTTCTTGAGCGTGTCCGCGCCCGTCCATGCGCGGTCGGCCCGCGGGGCGACGTCGTTCACAGCGTCGACGAGCGTGTCGATCGTGCCGGCACCGGGCGTGTGGATGACCGTGGGCGCGGGGGTGTTCGACGCGTCGACGGAAGCGGGCGCGTTGACCGTGACCGCCTCCACGTTGGCCGCGTAGCCGCCGGGCGAGCGCACGAACGTGTCCTCGCCGTTGGGGGCCACCGCGAGGAACTCCTCCGACGCCGAGCCGCCCATGGCGCCCGACTGGGCCTTGACGATCACGTACTCGAAGCCGAGCCGGTCCATGACCTTGATGTACGCCTGGCGGTGCATCTCGTACGACTTCTGCAGACCCTCGGAGTCCATGTCGAAGGAGTACGAGTCCTTCATGATGAACTCGCGGCCGCGGAGCAGGCCTGCGCGCGGGCGGGCCTCATCGCGGTACTTCGTCTGGATCTGGAACAGCGTCAGGGGAAGGTCCTTGTACGAGTTGTACAGGTCCTTGACCATGAGGGTGAACATCTCCTCGTGGGTGGGCCCGAGGAGGTAGTCGCCGCCCTTGCGGTCCTTGAGACGGAACAGGTTGGGCCCGTACTCGGTCCAGCGGTGCGTCGACTCGTACGGCTCACGGGGCAGCAGCGCGGGGAACCGCACCTCCTGCGCACCGATCGCGGTCATCTCCTCGCGCACGATCTGCTCGACCTTGGCGAGCACCTTGAGGCCCAGCGGCAGCCAGGAGTAGATGCCGGGCGCCGCACGACGGATGTAGCCCGCGCGCACCAGCCAGCGGTGGCTGGGGACCTCGGCGTCGGCCGGGTCATCCCGCAGGGTGCGGACGAACAACTGGCTCATGTGCGTGACGGCCACGAACACTCTCCTGGTCGAGAAATCGGATGCTCCTCGCAGCCTATCGAGGTCGGCCGACAGCTCACGACTGGACGGCGTGAGCTGGAAGAACGTGGTCTGCGGGGCCGATAGTGTCCGGGACGTGACGCAGCCCGGACAGCCGTACCCCCAACAGCCCTATAGCCAGCAGCCGTACCCGCCTGCGCAGCAGCCGTACCCGCAGACCTACGGGCACCTGCCGCCGTACACGCAGGGGCCTGTCGGCAGCTTCGGGCCCCAGAACGTCGGGGCCCCGGTGGGTCCCGCGCACCTGCGCGTCCACCTCCAGGGCAGCGTCCTGACGAGCAGCATGATCACGCCCACGCTGTGCCTCAACGGCCAGGTCGTGCACGCCTCGTACGGACCGAACGACTACCAGCTGCCTCCCGGTCAGTACCACGTGAGCGCGTACGCCCAGTGGTTGCGCCAGTACGGTCAGGCCGCGGTCGACGTCGTCCTGCAGCCGGGGCAGTCGGTCGAGGTCTTCTACGCCGCCCCCGTGACCCAGTTCCAGACCGGCTCCATGGGGTTCACGAAGCAGCGTCGGAAGGGCGGCTGGCTGCTGTTCGGCATCATCGCCGTGATGCTGGTCATCGTGCTCATCCCGCTGCTGGGGGCGCTGCACTGACCCACGTCGGAGACCGCCGGGACCGGGTCGCCTAGGATGGCCCGATGACCACCACGACGCCGCCCAAGAAGGCCACGCCGCTACCCCTCGGGACCTGGGTCGCGCTCGGCGTGATCGGTGTCGTGGTCCTCGGCTCGGCGTTCCTGGTGTTCTTCGTCATCCGCTGACGGGCCGCTGAGCCCGTCAGTACAGCACCGTGGCGAAGGCCCCGATCTCCTCGAAGCCCACCCGTCTGTACAGCGCGCGCGCCTTGACGTTGAAGTCGTTCACGTACAGCGTCACGTGCGGCCACACCTGCTCGCAGAGCTCGACGACTGCTGCCATCGCAGGGGCCGACAGCCCTCGTCCACGCAGGTCGGGGCGCAGCCAGACGCCCGCCACCTGACACACGGTCGCGGTCGACGAGCCGACGTCGGACTTGAAGATCACCTCGCCGTTCTCGACGATGCCCATGGCGCAGCCGGTCTCCATGAGCCTGTCCACGTACCAGCGGTAGCCGTTCGACCCGTCGAGCGGGGAGACGCCGACTTCCTCGGTGTACATCGCCACGGCGGCATCGAAGTAGCTGACCTCGTCGGCACGACCCACCCGTCGTACACGCGGGTCGGGTTCCACGGCAGGCGGCCCGCTGATGACCATGAGCGGCTGGCAGGCCCGGATCTCGCGCGGCCGCTGCCACGACCCGCCGGGCCAGCGACGGCACAGCTTCTCGTACATGCTGAGCGCCTCGTCGGCCGTGCCGAGGATCGACGCGCAGGTACGGATCGGGCCGATGCGATTGACGTACGCGTCCAGCGCCGCGGGGGTGCCGTTGATCGGCACCAGATTCGCGCCGTGGTGAAGGATCGAGACGAGCTCGCCGTCCTCCTCGTAGCCCCACACCTCGCAGCCGAGCATGAACGCCTCGAGCCCGCCCGTACGGATGCGGGAGCCGACGAACACGTTCTCGTACGGCTTGCGGAGCAGCAGCTCCTGGACGCGAGGCAGATCCTCGTTCGTGAGCGTCCGGACGGATTGGCCCACGTCAGCCCACCGAGACGACAGGCGACCCTTCGGTCTCCCCCATCTCCTCAGCGAGCTTGAGCGCTTCAGCGATCAGGTTCTCGACGATCTGGTCCTCGGGCACGGTGCGTACGACCTCGCCGCGGACGAAGATCTGCCCCTTGCCGTTGCCCGACGCGACGCCGAGGTCGGCCTCGCGCGCCTCACCGGGACCGTTGACGACGCAGCCCATGACCGCCACGCGCAGCGGCACGGTCATGCCGGCCAGGCCAGCGGTGACCTCGTCGGCCAGCGTGTACACGTCGACCTGGGCCCGCCCGCAGGACGGGCAGGAGACGATCTCGAGGTGGCGGGGACGCAGGTTCAGCGACTCGAGGATCTTGACGCCGACCTTGACCTCTTCGACCGGGGGCGCGGACAGCGAGACGCGGATCGTGTCGCCGATGCCTTGGCTCAGCAGCGCGCCGAACGCCGTCGCGGACTTGATGGTGCCCTGGAACGCCGGGCCGGCCTCGGTGACGCCGAGATGCAGCGGGTAGTCGCAGCGCTCGGCGAGCAGCTCGTACGCCTTCACCATGACGACCGGGTCGTGGTGCTTGACGGAGATCTTGAAGTCGCGGAAGCCGTGCTCCTCGAACAGCGACGCCTCCCACAGCGCCGACTCGACGAGCGCGTCGGGCGTCGCAGAGCCGTACTTGTCCATGATCCGCTTGTCGAGCGACCCGGCGTTGACGCCGATCCGCAGGGACACACCGGCATCGAGCGCGTAGCGGGCGATCTCCCCCACCTTGTCGTCGAACGCCTTGATGTTGCCCGGGTTGACCCGCACGGCGGCGCAGCCGGCGTCGATCGCCGCGAACACGTACTTCGGCTGGAAGTGGATGTCCGCGATCACCGGAATCTGCGACTTACCAGCGATGATCGGCAGCGCGTCCGCGTCGTCCTGACTCGGCACGGCGACACGCACGATGTCGCAACCCGCCGCGGTCAGCTCGGCGATCTGCTGCAGCGTGGCGTTGATGTCAGTCGTCTTGGTCGTCGTCATGGACTGCACCGAGATCGGCGCATCACCTCCGACGAGCACCTTGCCGACGCGGATCTGGCGCGTGAGATGGCGCTTCGCGAGTACGGGTACGGGAGGCTTGGGCATCCCCAGGGTCACGGCCACGTGAGTTGGCTCCTCGGTCAGAAGATCCGGATCGGACTGATGATGTCGGCGACCACCAGGACGGCGCCCGCGATCATCAGGAAGGCCCCTACAACATACGCCACAGGCAAGAGCCGGGCCGTATCGACGAACCCGGGGTCCGGTCGTCTGAACACCTTGGCCCATCCTCGACGCAGCGCCTCCCACAGCGCCCCCGCGATGTGACCGCCGTCGAAGGGCAGCAGCGGCACGAGGTTGAGGATCGCCACGAACAGGTTCACCCCGCCCAGCAGGGAGAAGTACGAGGCGATGCGGCTCGACAAGGTCAGCTGGTCCGTGGTGGCGAGCTCGCTGGCGGCGACGGAGGCACCGATGACGCTCAGGGGCCCGGTCACGTCACGCGGCTTGCCGGTGACCATGTCGTACGCCGTCGTGAACACCTTGACCGGGAAGCTCGCCAGCGCCTTGACGCTCTGAGTGGTCATCGTCCACATCTGCTGGGCCGTGCCGACAGGGCCGACGTGAACGACGGTCGTCGTACTCGACATGCCCGCGAAGCCCGCGGTGACGGTCTTGTTCGGGTCGTCGAGATCGCTCAGCTGGCGCAGCACGCCGTGGACGGTGGGCAGCGTGACCTGCCCCTGGCCCGGACGGTCGACAGTGAAGGTGAGCCCGCCCTCGCCCTGCGCGCGAACCAGCACGACGAGGTCACGCCAGGTGGAGACGGAGGTGCCGTTGAGCGCGAGGATCGTGTCGCCGACCTGGACACCTGCCTGCTTGGCCGGTGGGGCGACGCAGGTCGCGGGTGCCGCGTCGAGGCACTGCGTGACGGCGGCGACCGTGAGGGTCTGCTGCGACTGTCCGTACGCGAGGTTGATGCCGAGGAAGATCACGAAGGCCAGCAGGATGTTCATCGCCGGACCACCGGCCATGATGATCAGCTTCTGCCAGGACTTCTTCTGGTAGAACAGCCGGTTCGTCGCGACATCGGTGGCCGTGATGTCGGCCCACTCGGCCTCGCGGGCGCCGTCGGCGAACTCGGCAAGCCGGCCGGTGCGGCCTTCCTTGGCAGGCGGGTACATGCCCATCAGCCGCACGTAGCCCCCGAGCGGGAGCAGCTTGATCCCGTACTCGGTCTCACCGCGGCGCGTCGACCAGAGCGTCTTCCAGAAGCCCACGAAGTACTTGGGCACTCGCACACCGAAGATCTTCGCGGGCACCAGGTGCCCCACCTCGTGGAGCGCGATGGACGCCATGATGAGCGCGAAGAACCCGACCCCGGCGAGCACCGCCCAGACGATGGTCACGCCAACTCCCTCTCGATGAACTCCGCGGCCCGCAGCCGTCCCCAGGTGTCAGCGGCGAGGACGGCGTCGACCGTGAGGTCCGCGTCGGCGACGTGTGCCGCACCCGCTGTCGATGGTAGGCCGGGTGCGGTAGCGAGATGCTCCGCGAGCACGGTCCGTACGACATCGGTGATGCCCAGGAACGACAACCGGCCCTCGCAGAACGCGTCGACGGCGGCCTCGTTGGCGGCGTTGTAGACCGCCGGGGCGGTTCCCGCGGCGCGGCCCGCTGTACGGGCGAGCTCGACAGCTCCGAACGTGGCCTCGTCCAGCGGCTCGAACGTCCATGCGGTGGGCGATGTCCAGGCGTTCGGCGGTGTGACTCCTGGAAGACGGTCCGGCCAGGTCAGCGCGAGACCGATGGGAAGCCGCATGTCGGGCGGCGAGCACTGGGCGATGGTCGAGCCGTCGACGTACTCCACCATCGAGTGCACGATCGACTGCGGGTGCACGACGACGGTGATGTCATCAATGGCCACGTCGTACAGCAGGTGCGCCTCGAGCAGCTCCAGTCCCTTGTTGACCAGCGTCGAGGAGTTGATCGTGATGACGCGCCCCATGGCCCAGTTCGGGTGGGCGAGGGCCTCTTCGACGGTCACCTCGGTGAGCTGGTCGCGTGTACGGCCTCGGAACGGGCCGCCGGAGGCGGTGAGGATCAGGCGCCGCACCTCGTCGGCGCGACCGGCGCGCAGCGCTTGGGCGAACGCGGAGTGCTCGGAGTCGACGGCCACGAGCTGTCCGGGGGTGGCGGCGGCTGTCACCAACCGGCCACCGATGACCAGCGACTCCTTGTTGGCCAGCGCCAACGTGGTGCCGGCCGCCAGCGTGGCCAGCGTCGGCCTCAGGCCGGCAGCCCCGGTGATCGCGTTGAGCACGACATCGCAGTCGGCCTCGGCCAACACGGTCGAGGACTCCGGTCCGACGAACAGCTCGGGAGCCTCCGTGCCGAGCTCTGCACGCAACGCGTCGGCAGCGTCAGTGGTCGGAAGTGCGACCACGGCCGGCGAGAACCGCCGCACCTGGTCGGCCAGGACGTCGATGCGCGAGCCACCCGCGGACAGGCCGACCACCCGGAACCGGTCGGGATAGCGGGTGACGACGTCGAGGGTCTGGGTCCCGATGGACCCGGTGGAGCCGAGAAGGATGACGTCGCGCACGTCGGCCAACGCTACCGTCGCGCGGCGTCGAGGGTCGCCAGGAGCTTCGGAATCGCCACGCCCAGAAGGATGCCCAATGTCGTCTTGGTGTTGTCGATGAGCATCGTCACGAGCAGATCCTCGCCCGAACGCACCACGACGGCGCTGTGGTCGCTGTGCAGGTCCAGTAGGAAGTAACGGTGCAGACCGGGGTACATGATGCCCTCGAGCATCTTGTTCACCTGTTCGGTCATGAGCGTGAACAGGGCGGACGCCTGCGGGTTGGAGTTGAACCCGACGAGGCTGATGCCCGTCGTCAGGTCGAGGACGTCCGCGGCGACGAGCCCGTCGCGCAACTGCGACTGAAGGTCATGTACGGCGTGCTCCAACTGGGACGGATCGACATCCAACATGCGGCCGACTGCTCCTTCGCGATGGGTCTGGGTGCGCGAGAACACGCTACCCGCTGCAGACCTGTGGGGCACTGGAGGTGAGGACACTCACACGCCGGTGCGTCGCGGACGGCGCTCGCTGCGCCACAGTTGGCCCATGGCACCACGTACGGTCGGGACGATCGAGGTCGAGTCACTGGCCCAGTTCGACAGGCTGAGGTCCGCGAGCCGGTCGATGAGGGGGTGGTTCGTCCAGGACGTCGACCTGCGGGAGCGGTCTGAGTCGCTGCTGAGCGCCGACCCGCACGGCGCCGTGTTCCTCGGCTGCACCATCGCCGAGGAGGTCGAGGACCGGCTGCGACGACGGGGCGCGGTGCTGTTCCCCGAACTCCCCGGTCTGCCGTTCGACCCCTACCGCGCCCGCCTGTACACCGCCGCCGAGCTGTACGGCGACGTGGCCGGCGGCGCCTCGTACTCAGCCTCGGTCGACGCCACCAGCAACGCGTGGCGGCTCGCGCAGGGCAACCCGGCGAACATCGGCGCCACGCTCGCGATGAGCCTGCACGATCACGCCATCGACAACGCCCTCCACGACGCCCTCGCGCTCCAGCGCCCGTCCCACATCGTCGGCGTCATGGGCGGTCACGGTGTGGAGCGAGGCACGGCGGCGTACGAGGCCGCGGCCCGGCTGGGGCTGGCGTTGACGCAGGCCGGCATGACGGTGCTCACCGGTGGCGGGCCGGGGGCGATGGAGGCCGTCAACCTCGGCGCCAGGCTGGCGTCCGACCCCGGCGCCCTGCCCGACGTGCTGGTGGCGCTCGGCGCTGTCCCCACGTTTCGGCCCAGCGTCGATGCGTGGGCGTCCGCGGCGCTCGAGATCTGCGCGAGCCACGCCGACGGCGGCGGCTACGGCATCCCCACGTGGTTCTACGGCCACGAGCCGCCGAATGTGTTCGCCTCGTCGATCGCCAAGTACTTCTCCAACGCGTTGCGCGAGGACACCCTGCTGAGGCTGTGCGGAGGCGGCGTGCTGTACCTGCCGGGCGCCGCCGGGACCGTACAGGAGATCTTCCAGGCCGCCACCCCGGCGTACTACGCGCCCGAGGGCACCGCGGTGCCACCCCTCGTCCTCGTCGACACGACGTACTGGACGAGCACCCTGCCCGCCTGGCCGCTGCTCGCCGCGCTGGCGGAGGGGCGCGGGATGGCCGCGTCCGTGACCTGTGTGAACTCGTGGCAGGAGGCGTTGACGACGCTCGGAATCGCGGGCTGACTCACCCGTTCGTCGGCGTGGCCCACGGTACGGCCGCGGGGTCGGCCACCACGGGCTCGAGGGCCCTGTGGGCGGCGCCGACGAGCAGCAGGTTCGGCCCCAGCTGGGAGCTCACCAGGTCGACCCCCTCCATCGCCGGACTCAGCGCACGCTCTTCGACCGCGCGCCGCAGCGCCGGCGGGTCGTAGGCCAGCACCGACGACAGGAAGCCTCCCAGCACGATCCGCTCGGGGTTGACGACGTTGATGACCGTGCCGAGCGCCGTGGCGAGATGGGCTTGCTGACGGGCGACCTCGGCGGCCATGGCCCGGGAGCGGTCCGCGAGCAGGGCCGCGTCGAACGCCTCCGGGGACATGTGGTCGGAACCGAGCAGTCGCAGCAGGTCTTCGCGGGTCACCTCCGCCTCGAGCGTCCCGGAGATGCCCACCGTGTCCCTGATGACCGCGCCACTGACCGGCGTGTGGCCCCACTCTCCCGCGTAGCCGTGGGCTCCGCCGAGCAGCGCTCCCCCGCTGATGATCGCGCCGCCGATGCCGCTGGCACCGCCGTTGAGGTAGACGAGGTGGGAGACGCCACGGCCAGCCCCGAAGTCCAGTTCCGCGAGCGCGCCCAGCTGGGCATCGTTGGCGACCATGACGGGCAGTCCGGTGGCCGCCGCAAGCGCCTCGCCCAACGGCTCGTCGCGCCATTGGAGATGGGGCGCGTTGCGCACGAGACCGTCCACCGTACGGACCATGCCGGGCACCGCGACGCCGACGCCGCAGATGCGGAACCCGGAGTCCTCGGCGCCCATGGCCGCCATCACGGTGGCGGCGAGGTGGACGACGTCCTGCATCGACGGGATCCGGTCGAACTCGTGACGTACTTTCCGGCGGACCGTCGCATCGAGCCCCACGATGGCGACCGTGAGCGCGTCGACCTCGGGGTGTACGGCGAAGGCGGCCACCGTGGATCCGAGGGCGACACCGTGACTCGGCCTGCCCACCCTGCCGTTCGAGATGGGCGCGTGCTCGTCGACCAACCCCAGATCCACCAGGTCGGACACCAGGCTGGCGACGGTCGAACGGTTCCGGCCAGTGAGGCGGCCGAGCGACGCCCGGGAGGTGGCGCCACCCACCATCAACGCGCGCAAAACCGCGGTGAGGTTGTCGCGTCGAACATCCTCGCTGGTGCCGGTGCGCACGTCGTTCTCCTCCCCCGCCTCGCTCAGGCTATCGGCTCTCTCGTCTATTCGTCCGCATCCAGAACAAACCCGCCGGCGTTCCGTACTTCGGCGGCGTTACCTCGCAGAAACGTGTCCGGGTTACCGTCTGCGCGTGACGATCAAGGTGGCCCTCCGGCACGAGACGACCTACACGTTCGCCTCGCCCGTGACCCTGCACCCGCACACGATCCGGCTGCGCCCGGCGCCGCACTCGCGCACGCCGATCTCCGCGTACAGCCTCACCGTCTCGCCGAGCACCCACTTCCTCAACTGGCAGCAGGACCCGTTCGGCAACTACCTCGCCCGTCTGGTGTTCCCCGAGCCCGCCTCGGAGCTGAAGGTCGTCGTCGACCTCGTCGCGGACATGACGATCGTCAATCCGTTCGACTTCTTCGTCGAGAAGTACGCCGAGCACTTCGGGTTCGCCTATCCGCCCGAACTGGAGCGCGACCTCCAGCCGTACCTGCACCGCATCCCCGCCGACCAGGAGACCAGCGAGCCCGATCTGCTCGACACCTGGATCGCGGAGACCGTCGAGCCGTTGCTCACCCGCGACGGCTCCCTGCGGATCGTCGACATGCTGGTCGCGGTGAACCAGGCGGTGTACTCGCACGTGGCGTACACGACCCGCCTCGAGGAGGGCGTCCAGACACCCGGGCACACGCTCGCGGCCGCGCTCGGCTCCTGCCGCGACTCGGGCTGGCTGCTCGTCGCCGTGCTGCGCAGACTGGGGCTCGCGGCGAGGTTCGTGTCGGGCTACCTCGTCCAGCTCACCGCCGACGTCGTACCCCTCGACGGCCCCGCCGGACCACGCGAGGACTTCACCGACCTGCACGCGTGGGCCGAGGTGTACGTGCCGGGCGCGGGCTGGGTGGGTCTCGACCCGACCTCCGGCCTGTTCGCCGGGGAGGGGCATATCCCCTTGTCGTGCACGCCTGAACCCTCCAGCGCGGCACCGATCAGCGGCGCCACGGGCATCACGGACGTGACGTTCTCGTTCAGCAACACCGTGACCCGGATCCGCGAGGACCCGCGCGTCACCAAGCCGTACAGCGAGCCGGAGTGGGAGGCGATCCGAACCTTGGGGCGCCACGTCGACGGGCTGCTGGAGGCCGGTGACGTACGGCTCACGATGGGCGGCGAGCCCACCTTCGTGACGGCCGGAGACACGTCCGCGGCGGAGTGGGAGTCGGCCGCGGACGGACCCGAGAAGCGGCGTCTCGCGTCGCGTCTCGCGGACCGGCTCCGAGATCGATGGGCACCGCAGGGCCTGGCGCACCACGGGCAGGGCAAGTGGTACCCCGGCGAGGAACTCCCGCGCTGGCAGCTGCAGCTCGCCTGGCGGGTGGACGGTCACCCGCTGTGGAGGGAGTCCCGGCTGCTGGCCGACCCGTGGTCATCGTCCACGACGAGCCCTCGGGCAGCCGACCTCGCGCGCGCCCTCGCCGACAAGCTCGGCGTGCTGACCAGCCTCGTCGTGCCGGCGTACGAGGACCCGGTCGCCGAGGCGCTCGTCGAGGCCTCTCAGCCTGCGGGCCCGCGCCCGGTGGTCGACGACGCGTCCACGCTGGCGCAGGCACTGGTCGCCGCCCCCGACACCCCCGCTGGTTACGTCATCCCGCTGTTCGTCGACCCCCAGCAGCCCGGCGCCTGGGCGACCGCCCGCTGGCAGCCGCGGCGCAGGTCGCTGTACCTCGTGCCAGGAACGTCGCCGCTCGGCCTGCGTCTTCCCCTGGCCTCGGTCGCCTGGGGCGACGCGCCTGACATCACGCGCTCCGACGAGCAGCCCGAGGGTCCGCTGCCCGACCGCAGGACGCGGGCTTTGGCGCGTGTCGTCCCGATCACCGAGGCGCCCCGCACGGCCGTCGCCGTCCAGGAGCGTGACGGCCACGTGTTCGTGTTCCTGCCGCCCGTGGACCTCCTCGACGACGCCGTACGGCTGCTGATCGCGATCGAGGACGCCGCCGCGGAGATCGACCAGCCCGTCGTCATCGAGGGCTACCCGCTGCCCCACGACCCCCGCGTCCGCACGCTGAGCATCACGCCGGACCCGGGTGTCATCGAGGTCAACGTGCAGCCGACGTCTTCGTGGGACGAGCTGGAGACGCTCACCACGACGCTGTACGAGGATGCGCGCGCGGCCGGGCTGGCTACCGAGAAGTTCGACCTCGACGGCACCCACACCGGCACCGGCGGCGGCAACCACATCACGATCGGCGGCCGTACGCCCGTCGACTCTCCCCTGCTGCGGCGCCCTGATCTGCTCCGGTCGCTGATCACCTACTGGCAGCACCACCCGTCCCTGTCGTACGTCTTCACCGGTCGGTTCATCGGCCCCACCAGCCAGGCCCCGCGGGTGGACGAGGGACGTCACGAGACGCTGTACGAGCTGGAGACAGCGTTCACTCAGCTGACGCGGATGATGGCCGACCCCGACGTCGAGCACGACCTGGCCGCGACCATCGCCGCCGACAGACGTTGGGACGAGGACCCCGAGGAGCGCTCGGCGCGCCAGCACCGCTCCAGCGCGTGGCTCACGGACCGTCTGCTGCGGCACCTGCTCACCGACGTGACCGGCAACGCGCATCGCGCCGAGTTCTGCATCGACAAGCTGTACCAGCCGGACAGCCGCTCCGGTCTGCTGGGACTGCTGGAGATGCGCGGCTTCGAGATGCCGCCGCACGCCCGGATGTCGCTGCTCCAGTCGCTGCTGGTACGGGCCTTGGTCGCGCGCTTCTGGGACGAGCCGTACGAGGGCGACCTGGTCCGGTGGGGCACCCGCCTGCACGACCGGTTCCTGCTGCCGTCGTTCGCCGCGGCGGACCTGCGTGCGGTGCTGGCCGACCTCAACGGCTACCTCGCCCGCGTGGGCGCGCCGCCCTTCGACGCCCGCTGGCTCGAGCCGTTCCTCGAGTTCCGGTTCCCGCTGCTGGGCGAGGCCGAGGTCGGCGGCGTACAGCTGGAGCTCCGGTCGGCGATCGAGCCGTGGCATGTCTTGGGCGAGGAGATCACGCAGAACGGCACCTCACGCTACGTCGACTCCTCGGTGGAGCGGGTTCAGATCAGTGCCACGGGGCTCGTCGAGGGGCGGCACGTGCTGACCTGCAACGGAGTCCCCATCCCGCTCGTACGGACCGGCTCGGTCGGCGTGGCCGGCGTCCGTTTCAAGGCCTGGTCGCCGCCGTCGTCGCTGCACCCCACCATCGGGGTCCATGCGCCGTTGCGGTTCGATCTCGTCGACAGGGCCTCGGGCCAGTCGCTGGGCGGGTTCACGTACCACGTGGTCCACGAGGGCGGGCGTTCATACGACACGTACCCCGTCAACGCGGCCGAGGCCGAGTCGCGCCGGGCGAGCCGCTTCCGGGCCGGCCAGACCAGCGGAGCCGTCGACGTGAGCCGTCTGCCGATGCCCGGCGCGCTGCTCGCGCCCGAGCCCGGCGACTTCCCGTACACCCTCGATCTGCGTCGCGACGCGTGGTAACGGCTGGGCAGGATGTCGGCCAGGGACGGCACGTAGGGCCCTACAGTTCCAGGGTGCAGGACGCCCACGACGAGTACGCACGCCTGTCGGCCACGGCCGAGGGCCGCGCGCTGCAGACGGCGCTGGACGCGCTGGGGCCGAACGGGCTGCTGACCAGACGGCGCGACGTGCGCCGGATGGTTCTTGACGACGGCGTGACGTACGGGACGTCCGACGGCGCACAGGTGCCGTGGCAGGTCGACCCGATCCCGATCCTCATCGGCGCGGACGAGTGGGCCCACCTCGAACAGGGATTGGCGCAACGCGCGCGGCTGCTCGACGCCCTGCTCACCGACCTGCTCACCGAGCGACGCACCCTCCGCGAGCGGCTGCTGCCCGCTGAGCTGGTCGTCGGCCACCCGGGGTTCCTCGTGCCGGCTGCGCGAGTCCTGCTGCCCGGCAGCCGTCAGCTGCCGATGGTGTCCTCGGATCTGGCCCGTACGGCGGACGGCTCGTGGGCCGTCATCAGCGACCGCACGCAGTCGCCGTCGGGGGCCGGGTACGCGATGGCCACCCGCCGCATCGTGTCGCGGGCGCTCGACCACATCTACCGCGGGCTGCCGCTGCGCCGCCTGCGCCCGTTCTTCGACGTGATGCGCCTCGGGCTGCTGCAGTCGGCGCCGCTGACCGACGACGTGCCCCAGGTCGTGCTGCTGACGGCCGGCCCCACGAGTGAGACGGCGTACGACCAGGCGCTGCTGTCGACCCTGCTGGGACACCCGCTGGCCCAGTCGGACGACCTGCTGATGCGCGACGGGAAGCTCTGGCTGCGGACGACCGGTCGGCTGCACCAGGTCGACATCGTCCAGCGTCGCGTCGACGCCGACTGGTGCGACGCGCTCGACCTCCGTGGCGACTCGCGGCTCGGTGTGCCCGGGCTGGTCGCCGCGGCGGCGCGCGGCACGGTGAGCGTGGTCAACCCGTTCACGGCCGGCGTGCTCGAGAACCCCGGGCTGTTCCCGTACCTGCCGGGCATCGCTCGCGCCCTTCTCGGCGAGGATCTCCGGCTGCCGAGTCCTCAGACCTGGTGGTGCGGCGATCCCGCGAGCCTCGACCATGTGCTGACCCACCTCGACCAGCTGGTCGTGAAGCCGATCGCCCGGGGCGTCACCACGGCGCCGTACGTGGGGGCTGAGCTGGACGCCGCCGGTCTCGCCGCCCTTCGCGACCAGATCTCCGCCGAACCGTGGCGCTGGTCCGGCCAGGAGGCGGTCGACCCGTCGACCGCGCCCGTCGTGACGCCAACGGGACTCACGCAACGGGGCCTGGTGCTGCGGACGTTCGGCGTGGCGTACGAGGGCGCCTACCACTTCCTTCCCGGCGGCATGGCGCGCGTCGGTGGCGCCGAGGACTCGCTGGTCGTCACCAACCGCGCCGGCGCGCTGGCCAAGGACGTGTGGGTGGTGGAGGCGGAGACGCTCGCGCCCCCGATGGTGCTGTCCGCGGCGCCGACCCGACTGCGTCGCCACCAGACGGTGCTCCCCCGGCTCACACCACGCGGCGCGGGCAGCCTGTACTGGAAGGGCCGCTACTCCGAGCGCGCCCAGACGACCGCCCGCCTGCTCAACGTCGTCGAGAACCTCGTCGAGGACAACCTGACCCGCGTGGAGACCCCCGGGCACACCGCCATGGTCGCCATGCTCGTCGCCCTGTCCGAGGTGACGACGGTGCATCCGGGCTTCGGTGCCAGTGACCCGGGCGCCGCCGAGCGTCGTACGGACCCGTTGCCGGTGCTCCGCGGCCTGCTCGTGGACCCCGACCTGCGCGGCTCCCTGGCGTACAACGCTCGTCGCATGACGAGCGCCGCCCAGGAGGTACGGGAGGTGCTGAGCCTGGACACGTTCGGCATCCTGAACCGCCTCTCGACGCTGCTCGCGGAGGCGCGGACACAGGGTGACGACGTGCACATCCAGGACGTCGCGTCGCACGCGATGGAGGCCTGCTTGGCGTTGGCGGGCCTGGGCGGCGAGAGCCTGATCCGCGACTCGATCTGGGCGTTCCTCGAAGCCGGACGACGCATGGAGCGGGCGCAGCTGACCGTCAGGCTGCTCCGCAACACGCTCGCCGCCGAGCGCTCCCCCATCGCCGAGGCGCTGGTCACCGAGGCGGTGCTGCGGGTCGGCGACAGCCTCATCACGTACAGGCGGCGCATGGCTGCGGGCATCGGCTCCGGCATCCCCGCAGGCGAGGCCGTCCATCTGCTGCTCCTCGACGAGAGCAACCCGCGGTCGGTGGTGTGGTCGCTGCAGCGCCTGCTGGACGCGCTCGCCGAGACGCCGGACGCCGAGATCGAGCAGGCTGTACGGGCGATCATCACGCGGCTCGAGGCGATCGACACCGACGACTCGTTCCTCGCCAACCGCGTCGGGCTGTTCGACGTCATGGCCGACCTCGAGGCGGACCTCCGACGCGTCTCCGACCTCATCGAGGCCACCCACTTCGAACTCCAGCCGGCCTCCCGCTCGTACACCATGTCCGACATCGTGGGGAGCCGGCGATGAGCGAACTCCATGGCAGGCGTCGCTACCAGGTGGTGCACAAGACGGCCTACACGTACGACCTGCCCGTCACCACCTCGTACGGGCGCGGCTGTCTGCGCCCTCGCGCGAGCACGCAGCAGACGTTGCTCGAGCACTTGCTGACCGTCGAGCCGGCGCCGCGGATCGTCGACGAGACCCGCGACCTGTTCGGGAACCACACGCACTACTTCGAGATCCACACCGACCACGAGCGCTTCGAGGTCGTCAAGGACAGCACCGTCGAGGTGGAGTGGCCCGAGGTCGACCTGTCGGCCCTCGACGAGTACACCGTGGCCGACGCCGCACGCACGCTGCGTGCCGACTCCACGCTGGACCCCGTCGAGACCGCGCTGTACACGCTGCCCAGCCGTCACGTGGAGCTGTCGGGGCCTGTACGGGCGTTCGCCGAGCAGGCCATTCCCGACAGGAGGCCGCTCGGCGAGGCGATCGAGGCCCTCTATCGCGAGATCTACAGCGGCTTCACGTACACGAAGGGCGCGACGACCGTGAACTCGACGCTGTCCGAAGTGCTCGTCACCAGAGCCGGTGTCTGCCAGGACTTCGCCCACCTGGCCGTGGCGTGCTTCCGGGCAATGGGACTTCCGGCGCGGTACGTGTCGGGCTACATCGAGACCACTCCCCCGGCCGGCGAGCAGAAGCTCGCCGGTTCGGACGCGACGCACGCCTGGGTGTCCGTTCTCACGCCGGGCGCGGGCTGGGTCGACCTCGACCCCACGAACAACCACCTCGCGGACTCCCGCTACATCGTCACCGCCTGGGGCCGCGACTTCCGCGACGTCTCCCCGCTGCGCGGCGTGATCTTCACCGAGGCCACCAAGAGCACGCTCTCGGTGGCCGTCGACGTGGTCCCGCTCGACTGACGACCTGACTTGGACGACGTGGCTGGCCCTGGCACTCAGGCCCCGATCAGCGGGGCGCGCAGCTAGCCCTTGAGCCCGCTCGCGAACCCCTTGATGACGTACTTCTGCAAGACGAAGAACACCAGGACGATCGGCAGGATCGAGATGAGAATGCCGGCGAAGACGACGCCCCACTCGGTCGCGTACTCACCCCTGAACGAGAAGATCGCCACGGTGAGCGTACGAGCGTCGCTGCCACCCAGGTAGAGCAACGGCGTGAGGAAGTCGTTCCACACATGGATGGACGTGACGATGACGACTGTTCCGGTGACCGGTCGAAGCAGCGGGAAGACAACGCGCGAGAAGCTCTGAAAGGCGTTCGCGCCGTCGACCTGAGCGGCTTCCTCGTACTCACTCGGCTGGGTGGCCAGGAATCCGCTGTACAGGAACACCGTCAGCGGCAGGTAGGCGCCCACGCTGAAGATGATGACCGACCACGGCGTCTGGAGCAGGCCCAGGTCGCGCATCAGCTGGTACAGCGGCACCATGCCGAGCTGAATGGGAATCGAGATCCCCAGAATCATGAGCATGAGGAGGATCCGGTTGATCCGACCTGAACCCCGCACCAGCCCGTACGCCGCCGCAGATCCCAAGCAGATCAGCACGGCGACACTGACCGCGGTGATGAGCATCGTCTGCACGAAGGCGCGGGCAAGATCTGCCTGCGCCCAGGCGACCATGAAGTTGTCGAGGTAGAGCTCGGTGGGAGGGGTCAGGGCGGACTGCGCCACGTCCGTGGGCGACTTGAAGGCGACCACCACGAGGATGTAGATCGGGAACAGCGCGATCACCCCGAAGGCGGCGAAGATCAGCTCCAGTGCAAGGTTCTGCACACCGTAACGTCGTCTCATCAGTTGGCCCCCGCCCGTCGCCGTGCCCACGTCTGGATGAACGCGGCGGCCGCAATGATCATGGTGAGCACCAGGGCGATCGCCGACCCGTACCCGTAGTTGCCCAGCACGAATGACTGTTGGTAGGTCACCAGGGACAGGACCTGGGTGGCGACGCCCGGACCACCGTTCGTCATGACGAAGATCTGGTCGAAGATCTTCAGCGCCCCGACCATCGTGAGCGTGATGTTGATGGTCGTGGCAGGTCCGAGCATCGGCCGGGTGATGTGCCAGAAGTTCTGCCGAGCATTGGCACCATCGATGGCGCTCGCCTCGTACAGCTCGGCGGGCACCTCCTCCAGCGCGGCGAGGTAGACGACGATCGAGAACCCGGTGTTCTGCCAGATCAGGGCGACGATGACCGACCAGATCGCCACGGAGGTGCTGCCCAGCCAGAGCTGGATGAGCGACCCCAGACCGAGGCTGGTGAGCACGCTGTCGATCGGGCCGCCCGGGTTGTAGAGGAACTGCCACAGCACCCCCACGATGAGCGACGGCAGAATGAACGGCAAGAAGAAGATGGTGCGCAAGGCACCGCGCAGCTTGAGCTTCTGGTGAAGACCGATCGCCAGCATCAGCGCGAGCGCGGTCTGGACGATAACCAAGGAGGCCGTCACCAGGATCGTGTTCCCGACGGAACGGATCGCGTCCTGGTCGGCCAGGAGTGTCTGGAAGTTGGCCAGGCCGACGAAGTCAGCCCGCCTTCCCCCTTTGGAGTTCGTGAAGGCGAGCGCGGCACCCGCGAAGGTCGGGTAGATCAGCACCGTTCCGTACAGAGCGAGTGCGGGCAGGGCAAACCACAACAGGTTGCGTCTGGTGGGATGCTTGCCCTTCTTGGGATTCTTGCCCGCTCTCATCGCGGGTGCCGCGGTCGTCGTCATGTCGCTGTTACCTCATCAGCCCTTCGAGTAGGCCGCGTCGAGAGCAGCGAGGACCTTCGCGATGGTGATCTCGCCCGACGCCAGCAGCGGTGCCGTCTTGAAGAATGCCTGCTGGGTGTCGCCGTTGACCCACCGGTGGTTGGGGAACGGGGTGAAGTGCTGGTTGGCGATGAACGGCTTCACGACCGCACCCAGCTCGGTGGAGACGGCGTTGGAGCCGGTGAGGATCGGGATGCTCGAGGTCGCCTTGGCGTAGTCGGCGGTGCGTGTCGGGTCAGCCAGGTACTGGAACCAGGCCTTGGCGCCCGCCGGGTTCTTCGCCTTCGCGTTCAGGGCAAGCAGCTCAGGCGAGATCGGGACGTAGGTCTCGTCCGCCTTGTCGGTCGCCGGCAGCGCGAAGACGCCCACGTCGTCTGCCTTGTTCGGGAAGGACGCGAAGAGCGCCGGCGAGTTCGTCGACACCAGGGGGATCATGGCCGCGGCTCCGGAAGCGGTCTGCTTCATGGCCCCGTCGAGCGTCACGCCCAGCGAGTTCGGGGTGATGTAGCCTTTGTCCATGAGCGTCTTGTACTTGGTGAAGACCTCGTTCCACCCCGGATCCTTGGCGAAACTCGTGGTGCCGGCCTTCATCTTCGCGTCGATGTCGGGTTCACGGGCACTCACCAACGACGCCGCGAGCATGTACGGGATGAATTGCGACATCGACGGCGTCCCGAGGCCTTGAGCGACGGGGATCTTCCCCGCGTCCTTCAGGGTCTGGCACACGGTGAGGAAGTCGCTCCAGGTTGTGGGGGCCTTGACCCCGACCTGGGCGAACACTGCCTTGTTGTAGAACATGAGGATCGCCTGACCGGAGGTCGGATATGCCCAGATCTTGCCATCCGACGCGAGGAGCGCGCGATACGACTCGGGGATGTTCTTCGCCCACGGCTGGTCGGTCAGGTCGGCCAGCGCCCCCTCCTTGGCCAGCGGGAGCACACCCACGGTCAAGCTGCCGAGCGATGCCCGAACCACGTCGGGCGCCGTCCCTGAGTTGATCTGGATGCGTAGCTGCTCGACGAGCGCGTTCACCTCCGATGTGGTCGGCTTGAACTCGTAGCCGGTGGAAGCGCCGAAGCCGTCATAGAACGGCTTCATGCCCGCGCCCTGTTCCTGCGTGATGAGCGCGGTGACCTGCTTGATCCCGCCTCCGGAACTGCTCGACGAGCACCCCGTCACGGTGAGGGCTGTCGCCAGCACCCCGACGGCGGTGGCGCCGAACTGGCGCCGCGTAAGAGATAGCATCGTTGATTTCTCCTTACTGGTGGTGGTATTGGGTGTTGTCTTTGATCAATCCTGAGCGACGATCACAGCATCAATATCGAGCACGCTGGCGATCTTCTTGATGGTCTCGGCGTGGTGACCAATGCCGAGCGCATAGTGGTGGGTCGGGGCCTCTGAGACCCATCTCTTCAGAAATGTGCGCACGTCAGGCTGGAAACGGCCGAGGGTATTGGTGTTCCCCGTGGGCGGGACCGGGAGATGCAGAGACTGCCCTTCGGCGATGACGAACTTGAATTTCCCATTGGCCGTGATCGTGTTTCCCAGCATGGTGATCGGGCCCTCTTTGATGTTGAACTCCACGCTGGCTCCGGCACCGGGCTTGCCGTGGTACTTGCGAAGGCTCCGGATGGCCGGCCTGCCCTCGGCGATGTTGATGTGGTGCGGGCCGTCATGCCCGACCAGTACGGCATCCCGCTCGTAGTCGATGGGATGGAACTCAGCGAAGCTGCCGCCGATCTCAAGACGATCCATCACCATCATGGCAACGCAGGTCTTGATGTCGAACTCCCCGCACATAGGGAACCCGGCCGCTTGGAGCAGCGAGTTGCCCACGATGAGATTCGTCATGAGGGTCCGCGTCTCGGATCCAGGCAGCCCCTCGTAGTAGTACGCGAGCCCGTCGAGGTTCTTCTCTTCGACGAAGTGATCGAGGGCCACAGCGGCCCGCGCGGCGGTCGTCAGGTCACCTTCGGTGAGGCGCAGGGTCAGGGGATCCGAGACCGGGTCCGGCGTATCGAAGAACGCGAGGATCTCGTGCCGCTTCGCCTCCACCAGTCGCGGATCCTGGTCCACATAGTGACGCAGGATGTCCTCGGGCTCGCAGAGCACCACGTGACTCCCGAAGGTGGCGGTGAGCGCTGTCGGGTCTGTATGCATGTCGAGCATCGACTCAAGGACGTGGCCCATGAGACCGATCCGCGCATTCCGCAGGCTGTGGTAGACCTTCGCGATCTGGCACCACTCGGCAAGCTCCGCGTCGGCGATGGGATCGTCGTGCAGCTGACCCAGGATCACCTCGGGCGGTCGCTTGCCCATGCGTACGGCGGTCGCCGCGAACTCCGGGACGGCACAGAAGTCGTCATTGCACAGCTGCATATAGGTGGTCGCGTGTCCGTAGTCCATCGCGGCGAGCGGCTGCAGGGCGACCAGGACCACCGGGATGTCCAGCGCACGGATCAGGACACCGAAAGTCGACGATGTCGCGTACGTGACCATGTCGACGAGCAACAGGTCCAGGTCGGCGGCCCTGATCTTCGGCAACGCCGCGTAGGCGGTCTGCGCATCGTCGACCATTCCGAAGTTGATGACCTCCACCCCGTTGGCGAAAACCTTCGCCTCGAGTGTCCGAGCCTTCCCCTCCATATCTTCGAGGAGTCCGTCGAACTGCCCCCAGTAGACGTGATGTCCCACTGAGAGAATTCCCACTCGGGCTTCCAGTGGCTTCCGGCGTTCGATCGCCATTCCTTGTGCTCCACTTCTCTTCTGACTGCGTCGGTTTCGATATCTAGCGGCACCCTGGGGGGGCGCGCCTACTCCTGGTAGAACACTTCTTCCATGAATCTGCTCGTGGCATGTTCGTCGTCCATCTCCACCATGAGCGGGGCCATGCTGGACTGCCACGCGAGCCAGGTGTCGTCACGCCTCATCTGCGCGCGGGCATTCTCGTAGTCCTTCGACTCCAGCACCGCGAACAACCGCGTTCCATCCATGAAGATGCTGTAGTGACGAATCCCCACCGCCGCGAACAGCGCACGCAGAGCAGTGGGCGGGTTCTCGTGACGAGCCTTGTACTCGTCCTCCTGTCCGGGTCTCACCTGCATGACGAAGGCGACCCGTCCACTCGTGGCGCCCATGGTCAGGCTCTCCATCCGTGATGTAGCACGCAGCGCCAGCTGAGCTGGGTCATGCGGCTGCCAGACAGGAACCTGCCAGCGGTCGAGGTGAACTGCTCCGCGGCCAGGCTGACGCCCTTGGGGGACGCGGACTCGGAGATGGTCATCATCGACCTCATGTTCTCTCTCGCTTTTTGAACCGTTTCACAGAGGTTAGCGAGCCGGACACATGGTGTCAAGAGTCCCCTGACTAGGTACTTTGTCGCCTCCATGCCTCAACGCGAGCGCGGCGAGACTCGCCGACGTCTCTGCTCTTTGTGAATCGCTTCATCGACGGCCGTTCCGGGCTATGATCTGTCGTGTCAGGTGGAGACCCGCCCTTGTCGAGCGCGATACGTGCACCGCTCAAGGCCGACAGACCTGATCAGGCTGTCGTTGGGCACGCGCTGCGAGGCAGAGCGGCCAACGTCCTCATTCAGGGAAGGTGACCGTGCAGAACGGCGACAAGGTGCGCGTCAGTGATGTCGCACGGGCCGCCGGCGTCTCGCTCGGAACGGTGTCGAACACGCTCAACCGCCCCCACACCGTGTCGGAGCGAACGCGCAAGAAGGTCCTCGCCGCGATCAAGAAGCTCGACTTCGTGCCGAACGAGAGAGCTGCATCTCTCCGCAGCGGCACGAGCCGAGTGCTGGGCCTGGTGATCCCGGACGTGACGAACCCGATCTACGCGGAGATCACCAAGGGCGTGGCTGAGGCGGCGGAGGCGGCTGGCTACGCGGTCATGCTGTTCAACACCGACGATCAGCCAGACCGCGAGCTCAGACAGCTGGAGATGCTGGCCCGGCATCGGTCGGCCGGAGCGCTCATCGTGCCGAGAAAGGCCGACGAGCGTCGCCTTCAACGCCTGCGAAACCTCGGGCTGCACCTCGTCCTGATCGACCGAGCGGCATCGGAACACGATGGCTGCTCGGTATCCATCGACGACGTCCGCGGCGGGCTTCTCGCCGGGACCCACCTGCTCGAGTCGGGCCGCCGGAGGATCGTCTTCGTCAGCGGACCCGTACTCGTCCCTCAGGCCGCGGGCCGGCTCGAGGGCCTGCGCCGAGCCCTGGCGGCGGCTCACCTGGACCCCGACAGCTACGTCGAAGTCGATCTGAAGGACACGTCCTTCGCTGACGGCGAGCAGGCGGCCAGCCAGATCGCCGAGATGGCCGTTCCTCCGGACGGGGTCTTCTGCATCAATGACCAGCTTGCTATCGGCGTCATTCGTGGGCTCACGCGACGCGGCATCAGCGTCCCCTCCGACATCTCCGTGGTCGGATATGGCGACTCCGCCATCGCCGAGAGCGCCCCCGTACCGCTGACTACTGTCCGCCAGCCCATGGTCGACCTCGGTCGCGCCGCAGTGGGACAGCTCCTCAGCGAGGTGGACGAGTCAGACGAGGAGCATCACCACTCCTCCACCGTCTTCATCCCGTCGCTCGTGGTCAGGTCCTCGGCTCCAGGAATCTCCAGAGGTTAGTTCGCAGGCCCGCCGCCGGCCGAGGGACGCTATCGATTGCTCTCACTCGCCGCGAGCTGCCCGCAGGCGCCGTCGATCTCACGACCGCGCGTGTCCCGAACGGTCACGGGCACGCCGTGCTTCTCGAGGCGACGTACGAACTCGGCCTCGTCCTCGGGCCGCGACGCGGTCCACTTGGAACCCGGCGTGGGGTTGAGCGGGATGAGGTTGACGTGCACCCAGCCCCAATCGCCCCGCGCCTGCAGCACGTTCGCGAGCCGGTCGGCCCGCCAGGCCTGGTCGTTGATGTCCTTGATGAGGGCGTACTCGATGGACACGCGCCGTTTCGTGGTCTCGGCGTACCGCCAGGCCGCATCGACGACCTCGTCCACCTTCCAGCGGGTGTTGATCGGCACCAGCGTGTCGCGCAGCTCGTCGTCAGGCGCGTGCAGCGACACGGCCAACGTCACGGGGATGCCTTCGGTGGTGAGCTGCTCGATCCGCGGCACCAGACCCACGGTGGAGACGGTGACCCCGCGGGCCGAGATGCCGAGTCCGTCGGGCGCGGGCGAGGTGATCGCCCGTACGGACTTGAGCACGGAGCCGTAGTTGGCCATGGGCTCACCCATGCCCATGAAGACCACGTTGTTGAGCCGCCCGGGGCCGCCCGGCAGCTCGCCCGAGGCCAGCGCCGCGCAGGCGGCCCGGACCTGGTCGACGATCTCGGCGGTGCTGAGGTTGCGCTGTAGCCCGCCCTGGCCGGTCGCGCAGAACGGGCACGCCATGCCGCACCCGGCCTGGGACGAGACGCAGAGCGTCGACCGTACGCCGTTGGGTCCGGGGGTGCCGTCACGCCGTACGCCGTACCTCATGAGCACGGACTCGACCAGCGTGCCGTCGTGGAGTTTCCACAGCGTCTTGACCGTGGCGCCGTTGTCGCAGGAGACGTCACGTACGTACGTCAGCAGCGGCGGGAACAGCGCCTCCCGCAGCGACTCGCGCTGGGCCGCGGGGATGTCCGTCCAGGTGGTCGGATCGACGCTGAGGCCCTCGTAGTAGTGGTTGGAGAGCTGCTTGGCCCGGAACGCCGGCAGGCCGAGCTCGGTCACGGCCGCGGCGCGCTCGTCAGGCATCAGGTCGGCGAAGTGGCGCGGCGGCTTGCCCCTGCGGGGCGCGGCGAACGTCAGCGGCATCGGTACGTCAGCCATGCGGCACCAGCACGTACAGCAGCAGCCAGGCCATCGGCGCACTGAACACGATCGAGTCCACCCTGTCGAGCACGCCGCCGTGTCCCGGGAGGAAGCCACTCATGTCCTTGAGCCCGATGTCGCGCTTCACCATGGACTCGACGAGGTCACCGAGCGTGCCTGTGACCACCATCGCGAGACCGAACACGACCGAAGCCCAGATGGGTGCGCCGAGCAGCACGTGGACCGTCAAGAAGCCGAGCACCACCGCGAGCACGAGGGAACCACCGAAGCCCTCCCACGTCTTCTTGGGGCTGATCACCGGCGCGAGCGGGTGCCGCCCGAACAGCACGCCCGCGATGTACCCGCCGGTGTCGCTGGCCACGATGGTGAGGATCGTCGCGAGGATCCGCAGCTGGCCGTGGTCCTCGCCGACCATCAGCGTGAGGAACAGCGGCAGCAACCCGGCGTAGGCGATCGTGAACAGGCTGGCCGACGCGTCCTTCACGTACCCCTCGGTGCCCCCTCGCAACCTCCATGCCAGCGCCACCGCCACAGAGATCCCGAGCGGGGCGACGACGAACAGGATGGCGTCCTGAGCGGGACGACCCTCGAGGAAGTACGCACCGACGCTGGCCAGCGCGCCGCCGATCACGATCGGCACGATGGCCGACGAGCCACGGCCGTGCGTGCGAAGCGCTGTGTGGAGCTCGATCGAGCCCAGACTCGCGGCGATGACCGCCATTGCGACGAAGCCCGGCACGAAGTACAGCAGGGACAGAACCAGCCACCCGATGAGCAGGACGCCCACCGCGATGGCCGCAGGCAGGTTGCGTCCGGCCTTGGCGTTGACGCGGTCCACGCGTTCTGCCGCCTTGTCCAGCCGCTGCTGGGCCTTGTCCAGGTGAGACCTGGAGTGCTGAGTCTGGTCCACCTGGCTCAGAGCTCGAGGAGCTCCGCCTCCTTGTGCTTCAGGAGCTCGTCGACCGCTTCGGTGTGCTTCTTGGTCAGCGCGTCGAGCTGCTTCTCGGTGCGACCTCCGTCGTCCTCCGACACCTCGTGGTCCTTGACGAGCTTGTGCAGGTGGTCGAGCGCGTGACGGCGCGTGTTGCGTACGGCCACGCGCCCCTCCTCGGCCTTCGCCTTCGCGAGCTTGGTGTATTCACGGCGGCGCTCCTCGGTGAGGACCGGCAGGACGCAGCGGATCGTGTTGCCGTCGTTGGACGGGTTCACGCCGAGGTCCGAGTCACGGATGGCGCGCTCGGCGGCGGCCAGCGAACCGCGATCGTACGGCGTGATGAGGATCGTGCGGGCCTCGGGCACCTGGAACGACGCGAGCTGCTGCAGCGGCGTCGGGGTGCCGTAGTACTCGACCATGATCTTGCTGAACATGGCCGGGTGGGCGCGTCCGGTGCGGATCGCGGCGAACTCCTCACGCGCGAACTCGACGGCGGAGTCCATCTTGTGGTCGGCGTCGCGGACGATGTCGGCGGTCACTTCGGGTCCCTTCTCAGGTGGTGCTCGAACGGTACTGCAGGTCAGACGTGGACGACCGTGCCGATGGGCTCCCCCGCCACGGCGCGGGCGATGTTGCCCGGCTCGTCGAGGTTGAAGACCAGCATCGGGAGGTGGTTGTCACGGGCCAGGCTCATGGCGGTGGCGTCGGCCACCTTGAGGTCCTTGGCGAGGTACTCGTCGTAGGTGAGGTCAACGTACTTGGTGGCGTTCGGGTTGGTGCGCGGGTCGTCGTCGTACACGCCGTCCACGCCCTGCTTCGCCATGAGGATGATCTCGCAGCCCACTTCGAGCGCGCGTTGCGCGGCGACGGTGTCGGTCGAGAAGAACGGCATCCCCGAGCCGGCACCGAAGATCACCACACGGCCCTTCTCGAGGTGACGTACGGCGCGGCGCGGGATGTACGGCTCGGCGACCTGGCCCATGGTGATCGCCGTCTGAACCCGGGTCGGCACGCCGGCCTTCTCGCAGAAGTCCTGCAGGGCGAGACAGTTCATGACGGTGCCCAACATGCCCATGTAGTCGGCGCGGGCCCGCTCCATACCGCGCTGCTGGAGCTCGACGCCCCGGAAGAAGTTGCCGCCACCGACGACGATCGCGACCTGGACGCCCGACTGGACGACGGCGGCGATCTGGGCGGCGATGGAGCTGACGACATCAGGGTCGACACCGAGCCGACCGCCCCCGAAGGCCTCGCCTGACAACTTGAGCAAGACCCTCGTGTACGCCATCCGTCCCACTCCTTCGTCGCTGTCAGATCATGGACGTGGGGGGGGGGGGGGGGGGGGGGGGGGGGGGGGGGGGGGGGGGGGGGGGGGGG